>BNBP01000065.1 GCA_014656015.1 Streptomyces griseoaurantiacus
GCGAACGGCCAGGTGAAGAACGCCTACGCGGTCGACGGATTCCCCGAGCAGCTGCACAAGCCGATCAACGACCACGACGACTTCATCAGCGTCATGGACCAGAACCTGATGAACCAGGTCGTGGACTGCCTCAACAAGGGCCGGAACTGCGGCGCCGGCACCCCGCCCGAGAACGGGAACGGCGCCGGCAAGGGCGACGACGACGGCGGCAAGGGCAACGGCGAGTCCGACGACAAGGGCGGCCAGGGCGACAACGACGGCAAGGGCGGCAACGACGGCAAGGGCGGCAACGGCAAGGGCGACACCGGGAACGGTGGAGCCACCGAGGCCCCGGCCAAGGGCGGCACGCCGAACGGGCAGGACGAGGCCAAGGGTTCCGGAGGTTTTGGTGACGAGGCCGTGAAGTCCGGGGGCACCGCCGGTGCGGACGCCCCGAGGACCGAGTCGACCGTGGCGTCCGAGGCCCAGCGTGCGCAGTCGGGCGCGAATCCCGGCACCTCCGCCTCGCCCTCCGCGGTCTCCCGCCCCGAGGGCGGGGAGGACCAGGAGCCGGCGGGTTCGGTCAACCCCGCGCCGCAGGCCGAGGGTTCGCAGGGCAGCCTGGCGGAGACCGGGTCGCAGCTCTGGCCCGCGGCGGCCGGTGCCCTGATGCTCTGCGCCGGTCTTGTGGTGCTGCTCCGTTCGCGGCGTCACACCGCGCGCCGCTGAGCGGCACCACATCGCCCCGGTGGGACGCGTACGGCATCACGCGTCCCACCGGGGTTCTCGGCTTAACCCGGCGATCTTGGGCACACGTGCGAGGAGAGTGATCTTCGGAGTGTGATCCGCGAGGGGGGGGACCGCCGTCCATGACCACCACACCCGCGTCCCGGATACGTCCACGTCGTCGTGGCCGCGGTTTCGACCTGCGGCGGACCTCGCTGTTCTTCGGTCTGCTCGCCCTGACCGTGGTGGTGCTGGGGCTCGCCGCACGGACGGCCGCGCGGGCCGTCGCGCACCGGCCCGTGCCGGCCGTGGCACTGTGCCTGGTGCTGCTGCCGTGCGCCGCGCTCGCCCTGCGGCAGGGGTGGCGCGGCTTCTCCGCGCGACGGGCCGCGCGCCGCGCGCTGGTCGCCTTCGACGCCGCGACGACGACGGCCCTCGACGCCCTGGAATCGGCTCCCGCCACCACCGGTCCGCGGACGGCCGGGCCCGAGGCCGCCCTCGCGCCGGCCGAACCCGCGCTCGCCGGCGCCGGGTCGGCACCGGAGTACGCGCCGGAACTCCCCTCCGTTCTCGCCGCGGACACCGTCACCGCTCCCGTGCGGTACACGACGGTCGACTACGACTCGCTCGACGCCGACGCGTTCGAGCAGGCGGTCGCCGCACTGTGCGAACGGGACGGGTGCACGGAGGTGGAGGTGGTGGGCGGCGCCGGGGACCTGGGCGCGGACGTGGTGGGTCTCGCCCCCGACGGCCGGCGTCTCGTCGTCCAGTGCAAGCGCTACGGCGACACCCACAAGGTCGGCTCGCAGGACCTGCAGCGCTTCGGCGGCACCTGTTACACCGTGCACGAGGCCGAGGTCGCCGCCGTCGTCACCACGAGCGACTACACCGCGCCCGCCATGGAGTACGCCGAGCAGTGCGGCATCCTCTGCGTCGATCGGGACAAGCTGCAAGCCTGGAGCGACGGCACCGGTCCGGCGCCCTGGCAGCTCGACCGGGGCCCGGACGCCGACGACCGCCGGTGAACTGCACCCGGCCACCGGGAACGCCGGAACCACCGGAACCACCGCAAGAAGGAGACCCCACCATGACGGACCAGGACAGGATCGCGGACGCCTCGATGCGCGCCATGACCTACGACCGCTTCGGCGGCAACGAGGTGCTGTCGGAGACCCGGCAGCCCCGCCCCCGGGTGGGGCCGAGCGAGATCCTCGTACGAGTGCGCCGCGCCTCGGTCAATCCCGTCGACTGGAAGGTCATGGCGGGTGGGCTCAAGGACCTGATGCACACCGTCTTCCCCGTGGTGCCCGGCTGGGACGTGGCCGGTGTCGTCGAGCAGGTCGGCATCGACACGCCGGAGTTCTCGGTCGGCGAGGAGGTGCTCGCGTACGCACGCAAGGACTACGTGCACGGCGGGACGTTCGCCGAGTTCGTCACCGTCCCCGTGCGTGCCCTGGCCCGGCGCCCGGCCTCGCTGTCGTGGGAGCAGGCGGCCGGGCTGCCGCTCGCGGGGCTGACGGCGTACCAGACACTGACCCGCCTGGGCACCGGCGAGGGCAGCACCGTGCTGATCCACAACGCGGGGGGCGGGGTGGGCACCCTGGGCGTGCAGATCGCGGTGGCGCTCGGCGCACGGGTGATCGGCACCGCCTCGCCCGGGCGGCACGACACGCTGCGCGAGCTGGGCGCGGAGCCCGTCGCCTACGGTGACGGGCTGGCCGAGCGGGTGCGGGAACTCGCGCCGGACGGTGTCGACGTGGTGGCCGACTTCGTGGGCGGTGTCCTGGACGTCACCCGCTCGGTCCTCGCCGAGGACGGACGGCACGCCTCCATCGCCGACCCCGCCGTCCTGGAGGCCGGCGGGCAGTGGATGTGGGTCCGGCCCAGCGGCAGTGACCTGGCCGAACTGGGCCGACTGGCGGACGAGGGGAAGCTGACGGTGCCCGTCGCCGCGACGTACCCGCTGGAGCGGCTCGCGGACGCCTTCGCGCGCAGCCAGGAGGGCCACACGCACGGCAAGATCGTCGTCACCGTGTAGCAGACCCCGGTGAGCGGCGCCCGCGGCGATCTCGAGGTGCCGGGACGTGTCAGGTGCCGCAGCCTGGTTACGCGGTTCCCACGGCATCGCGCGGGGCCCCGGCCCCGCGCGCACCGCGACCGCGTCCCGCCGCGACGGAAGGCTCCCCACGCCATGGACGGTCCGCACCACGAGACAGGCACCGGCGACCGGGCCCGTGAGAGCGCCCGGCCCACCGGCCCCGGGCCCGGGGCCTCCGGTGGGGGCGGTGCCCTCGGCACCCTGCCGGACGCCTGCCGGTCCACGACGACGCTGCGCGTCAACGGCGTGTCGCACACGCTGACCGTCGACAACCGGCGTGTCCTGCTGGACCTGCTGCGCGAGGACCTGGACCTCGTCGGCGCGAAGAAGGGCTGCGACCACGGTCAGTGCGGCGCCTGCACGGTGCTCCTCGACGGGCGCCGCGTCAACAGCTGTCTGCTTCCCGCCGTGGCCCTGGACGGCTGCGAGGTCACCACGGTCGAGGGGCTGCCGGCACTCGCCCCGCCCGAGGACCGCGAGGACGGGGAGAACGGTGGTGACCCGCTCCACCCCTTGCAGCGGGCCTTCCTGGAACGTGACGCGTTCCAGTGCGGCTACTGCACCCCGGGCCAGCTCTGTTCCGCCGTCGGCGCGATCGCCGAGGCGGTGGCGGGCCATCCCTCTCACGTCACCGATCCGGCCGCGCCCTCCGGCGAGCCGGTGCCGCTGACGCGGGAGGAGATCCGCGAGCGGCTCAGCGGCAACCTGTGCCGCTGCGCCGCCTATCCGCACATCGTCGAGGCCGTGGAGGACGTACTGCCGTGAAACCCTTCGCGTATCTGCGGGCCGGCAGCGTCGAGGAGGCCGTCGACGCGCACGCCGCACACCCCGGTGCCCGTTACCTCGGGGGCGGCACCAATCTGATCGACCTGATGAAGCTGGAGGTGGAACGGCCCCCGGTCCTGATCGACGTGAGCCGGCTGCCGCTGGAGGGGGTGCGGGAGCTGCCCGAGGGCGGGCTGTGGGCGGGGGCCACCGTCCGCAACAGCGACCTGGCCGCCCACCCCGCCGTACGGGACCGCTATCCGGCGCTCTCCGAGGCGTTGCTGGCCGGGGCCTCCGGGCAGTTGCGCAATGTCGCCACCACCGGCGGCAATCTGCTGCAGCGCACCCGCTGTCCGTACTTCCAGGACGTCACCAAGCCGTGCAACAAGCGGGAGCCGGGCAGCGGGTGCGGGGCCCTGGAGGGCGTGCACCGCGACCACGCCGTCTTCGGGCACTCGCGGCACTGCGTCGCCACGCATCCCTCGGACATGGCGGTGGCGCTGGCCGCGCTGGACGCCCGCGTGGAGCTGTACGGGACGGAGGGGAGGCGGACGGTTCCGGTGGCGGAATTCCACCGGCTGCCCGGCGAGCACCCCGAGCGGGACACCGAGATCCGCCCCGGGGAGCTGATCACCGGGGTGGTGCTGCCGGCGGCGACGGCCGGGCTGCCCTCGGCGTACCGCAAGGCCCGGGACCGTGCCTCGTACGCCTTCGCGCTGGCCTCGGTGGCCGCGGTCCTGGAGGTGGCGGACGGTGTCGTGCGCCGGGCCGGGATCGCCTTCGGCGGGGTGGCGCACCGGCCGTGGCGGGCGCGGCGGGCCGAGGAGGCGCTGGTGGGCGCCGCGCCCACGGAGGACGCCTTCGAGCACGCCGTGGACCTGGAACTCGCGGCGGCCAGCCCGCTGCGGGACAACGCCTTCAAGGTGCCCCTGACCCGGGGTCTGGCCCTGGACGTCCTCACCCGGCTGGCGCCGCGCACCGCGTCACCGGCCTGACCCCGGCGTCCGGGGCACGCACCGCCGCGGGCGTCCGGCCGTCGTACCGACCGCTGTCTCCCCCTCGTTCCCGCAGGGCATGTCAGGAGGACCTCATGGATTCCGTCGCCGCGCAGACACCGGCCGGCTCTCCGGCCGTCGGTGCCCCGGCCGAGCGCCGCGAAGGGCGGGAGAAGGTCACGGGGCGCGCCCGCTACGCCGCCGAACACCCGCTGCCCGGACGGGCGTACGGGTGGCCGGTGGCCGCGTCCGTCGCGCGCGGCCGGGTGCGGTCCCTGGACACCTCGGGCGCCCTGGAGCAGCCCGGGGTGCTGACCGTCCTCACTCCGGCGGACGCGCCCCGGCCGGCCGAGCCGGACGACCCGACGCTGAGGGTGCTGCAGGACGACCGGGTGCCGCACCACGGCTGGTTCGTCGCCCTGGTCGTCGGGGAGAGCCTGGAGGCGGCCCGGGCGGGCGCCGCCGCCGTGCGGGTCGAGTACGCGGCCGAGGAGCACGACGTGCTCCTCACCGCGGACCACCCGGCGGCGTACACCCCCGAGCGGGCCAACGGCGGGAACGCGGGCCGTCGTCTGCGCGGCGACCCGGAGGCGGCGTTCGCCGCCGCCGCGACCCGGGTGGACGTGTCCTACCGGGTGCCGCCGCTGCACAACCACCCGATGGAGCCGCACACCTCCACCGCCCACTGGGACGGCGACCGGTTGCGGGTGTACGCCTCCACGCAGGGCGCCACGACCGTACGGGCCACCCTGGCCGCCCTGTTCGAGCTGCCGGAGGAGCGGATCACGGTCACCGCCGAGCACGTGGGCGGCGGCTTCGGTTCCAAGGGCACCCCGCGTCCGGACGTCGTGCTGGCCACGATGGCGACGCTGCGCACGGGACGTCCGGTCACCGTGGCGATCCCCCGCCGGATGCTGCCCGCCGCCACCGGCCACCGCGCGCCCACCCTGCACCGGCTGCGGCTGGGCAGCGGGCCCGACGGGCGGCTGGCCGGGCTGCTGCACGAGGTGACGACGTACACCTCGCGCGTCAAGGAGTTCACGGAGCAGGCGGCCGTTCCCGCCCGGGTGATGTACGCGGTGCCGCACAGCCTCACCGAGCACCGGGTGGTGCCGCTCGACGTGCCCACGCCCTCGTGGATGCGCGCGCCCGGCGAGGCGCCCGGGATGTACGCGCTGGAGTCGGCGATGGACGAGCTCGCCACGGCCCTGAACCGGGATCCCGTCGAGCTGCGGATCGCCAACGAGCCGGACGCCGAACCGGACAGCGGCAAGCCGTTCAGCAGTCGGCACCTGGTGGAGTGCCTGCGCGAGGGAGCCCGCCGCTTCGGCTGGTCCGCGCGCGATCCGCGCCCCGGCACCCGCCGCGAAGGAGCCCTGCTGATCGGCACGGGCGTGGCCGCCGCGACCTATCCGGTGCTGGTGGCGCCCTCCGCCGCGAGCGCCGAGGCCCTGCCCGACGGCACGTTCGTGGTGCGGATCAACGCCACCGACATCGGCACCGGCGCCCGTACGATCCTGGCGCAGGTCGCCGCCGACGCGCTCGGGGTGCCGCTGGAGCGGGTGCGCAGCGAGGTCGGCAGCACGGACCTGCCGCCCGCCCCGCTGGCCGGCGGCTCTTCGGGGAGTTCCTCGTGGGGCTGGGCGGTGCACCAGGCGTGCGCCGAGCTGGCGGCCCGGCTCGCCGAGCACTCCGGGCGGGTTCCGGAGGGCGGGCTGAGGACACTGGCCGACACCAAGGGCACGGCCGACGCCGAGAGCCCTTACGCGCGGCACGCGTTCGGCGCGCACTTCGCCGAGGTCGCGGTGGACACGGCCACCGGGGAGACCCGGGTGCGCCGGCTGCTCGGGGTGTTCGCCGCCGGGCGCATCCTCAACGCCCGCACCGCGCGCTCGCAGCTCGTCGGCGGCATGACGATGGGGCTCGGCATGGCGCTCACCGAGGGCAGCACGACGGACCCCGTGTTCGGCGACTTCGCCGAGTCGGACCTGGCCGCGTACCACGTGCCCTCGCACGCCGACGTGCCGGACGTGGAGGCGCACTGGCTGGACGAGGAGGATCCGCACACCAATCCGATGGGCAGCAAGGGCATCGGGGAGATCGGGATCGTCGGCTCGGCGGCGGCCGTCGGCAACGCCGTGCACCACGCCACCGGTGTGCGCTTCCGCGAGCTGCCGCTCACCCCGGACCGGGTGCTGACGGGGCTGCGGGCCGCCCGCCGCTGACCCGCCCTCGGGGCCGCTGACCCGCCCTCGGGGCCGCTGATCCGCCCTCAGGGCGTGCCGGCCCGTCGTCAGGGCGTCGGGATGCCCGCCGGGCGGGCGGGGCGGCCGAGGGCCACGGGCACGCCCGGCGAGTAGAGCACGCTGACCGGCTCCCCCAGCCCGCCGGGCAGACCGGCGGCCGCCAGCAGGTTCTCCTCGCAGCGCACCAGTTCGGCGCGGTGAAGCGGCCAGCGCGGGTGGGCGTTGGGCAGGAAGCCGGTGTCGCCGAAGAAGGCGTTGTGCATCCCCCAGCGGGCGGTCAGGAAGTGTTCGAGACCGCTCGGTTCGGCGATCGGCTCGCCCCGCCGCACGATCAGCCTGCTGTGGGCGCCGCGGGGACCGGGCAGGCGGCGGGTGCTGGTGTAGCCGACCAGGTCGCCCCTGTGGCGCACGGCCATCCGGGACCAGACGTACGGCAGCCGGAACGCGATCCGGCCCATCAGGACGGGGAGCAGCCGGGAGGCGTCCATCGAGCGGAACACCACCCCGCGCCGCCCGTGCGCGTCGACCGAGTAGAGGCGCACGTTGGTCTCCGGGAAGGAGCCGAGGTAGGGCACTCCGGGCGAGCGCAGCCAGCCGACCCGGTGCATGCGGAACGCCACCAGGCCGACGTAGGTCCGCCCCTCGTACACGTCCGGCACGGTCCCGGCGGGCAGCAGCGGGGCGACGGCGTCCGGGTCGAGCGCCCAGTGGACGAAGGAGAGGTCCAGCCACTCCTGGGTGAGCAGCGGCCGCTTCAGGGCGGCGGGCGCGTCGGGGGTGACGGGTTCGGGGACGGGCGTGGCCCGCGAGGTCACCGGGCCGACGGCTTCGGTTCCGTGTCCGTGTCCCTGTCCCAGTCCGGCAGGAGCGTGTCCGGCAGGACCGGGCGGCTGCGGGGTCGTCGGCGGCATGGCCTCAGCATGGCAGGGCCCGGGTTGCGCCGTTCAGGTGACACGCGGGGCTCACTCGCCGCCGCGGTCCGAGCCGGGCCAGAAATAGGGCAGGTCGTCCGGCACACCGGGGAAGTGCGGGGCGTAGAAGTCCGGGTCCTTGCGGACCAGGGCGGAGCGGTGGCTGCGGTGCAGGTCGGGAACGCCGAGCCAGGGCGGCAGTTCACCGGCCTCGGCCAGCTCCGGCTGCTCCCGCACCCGCGTCTCGGGACGGTGGGCGGCGAAGTCGGCGACCATGGTGGCCGCGCAGCTGTCCTGGTGGCCCAGATCGCGCCAGACGTGGCACATCTGCAGCCCGTAGCGGACGAGGGCCTCCTCGTATCCCGTCCACATCCGCACCGCCGGATGCCTGCGCCAGCCGTAGCCGGGCACGGTCAGCCCGCGCAGCACCTGGAGGGCCTCGACCCGCTGCTTGCCCAATCGGCGGCGGTCCAGGACGCGGGCCGACTCGGTGAAGTCCGGATACGGGAGAAATGTCTGCACGGCTCATGGGGTACCGCGCGGCGGCGGGATCGAATCACTCGCGTTCGCGGTGACGGATCCGCGGGCGGCGTCCGTACTACCCGGTGTGCGCCGTACCACTCGGTACGACTCGGCGCACGCGCTGTATCGGCAGTCCCTGTCTGGAGGCACCCATGCGCATGTCCCGCAACATGGCCGGAACCGTCTTCGTGTTCGGCGCGCTGAGTCTGACGCTCACCGCCCTCGCGTACCCGACCATGCTCGGGGTGCAGAACTCCGCCACCGATCCCGACCGTGTCGTCGCCAACACGCCGCACGGCCCGCTCACCGAGGGCGACCGCGACTTCGTCGTGAAGGTGCGTTCGGCCGGGCTGTGGGAGTACCCGCTGGGCGAGATGGCGCTGGAGCGGGGCACGACGGCGGCGATGAAGGAGGCGGGCAAGCACCTGATCGTCGGGCACGCCGGGCTGGACGAGACCTGCCGGAAGATCGCGCCGGAGCTGAACATCACCCTGCCCAACCAGGCGACGCCGCAGCAGCAGCAGTTCGTGGCGACGGTGAGCGCCTCCCGGGGCAAGGAGTTCGACTCCACGGCGGTCAACATCATGCGGGTGACGCACGGGCAGATCTTCCCGGCCATCGCCAAGGTCCGCGCGAGCACCCGCAACAGACTGGTGCGGCAGCTCGCCGACCAGGCCAACGACACGGTCCTCGACCACATCACAGTGCTGGAGAAGACCGGCCTGGTCAATCACGACCAGGTCAACTTCCAGCAGACCACCCCGCCGAAGCTGAGCCGGGATCAGCTCACCCCGCCGCCGCCCCAGCCCGGGGCGCCGTTGGTGGCGCTCTCCCCGCGTCCGGACCTCAACGTCCGCACCGACGCTCCGGCGCCCTCCTCCTCGCCCTCGGGGTGAGCCGTTCGGCGGGGAGAGGTCTTACGGAGCGGTGACGTGCGGGCGGCGGGGGCCGACGCCGGGCCCCGCCCGCCCTAGCGTGGTCGGCATGCGCGTACTGGTCACCGGCTCGGCCGGGTTCATCGGGTCCCATGTCGTCGAGGCGCTCGCCGCGCGCGGCCACGAGAGCGTCGCCCTGGACGTCCGCGAGGACGGTGGCGACGTGCGGGACCCCGAGGTGGTCGCCGACCGGCTGCGCGGGGTGGACGCCGTCTGCCACCAGGCGGCGATGGTCGGGCTCGGCACCGGCTTCGCGGACGCCCCCGAGTACGTCTCCCGCAACGACCTCGGCACCGCCGTACTCCTCGCGGCCATGGCCGAGGCGGGGGTGCGGCGGCTGGTGCTGGCCGGCTCGATGGTGGTCTACGGCGAGGGCGCCTACGCCTGTTCCCGGCACGGGGCGGTGCGGCCCGGCCCCCGGACGGTGGCCGACCTCGACGCGGGCCGCTTCGAGCCGCCCTGTCCGCGCTGCGGCGCGGCCCTCTCCCCCGGCCTCGTCGGCGAGGACGCCCCCGCCGACCCCCGCAACGTGTACGCCACCACCAAACTGGCGCAGGAGCACCTGGCCGCCGCCTGGGCGCGCTCGACCGGCGGCTCCGCGGTGTCGCTGCGCTACCACAACGTGTACGGCCCCCGGATGCCCCGCGACACCCCGTACGCGGGCGTCGCCTCCTTCTTCCGCTCCTCGCTGGCCCGCGGCGAGGCGCCCCGGGTCTTCGAGGACGGGCGTCAGCGACGCGACTTCGTCCACGTCCGCGACGTGGCGGCGGCCAACGTGACGGCCCTGGAGGCGGAGGCCGCCCCGGGCGCGCTCACCGCGTACAACACCGGCAGCGGCACCCCGCGCACGATCGCCGACCTGGCCGAGGCCCTCGCCACGGCCTGCGGCGGCCCGCGGCCGACGGTGACCGGCGAATACCGGCTCGGCGACGTCCGCCACATCACCGCGGACTCCGCCCGCCTGCGGGCGGACCTGGGCTGGAAGCCGGAGGTCGCCTTCGAGGAGGGCGTGCGGGAGTTCGCGCGGTCGTGAGGGGGCGCCGTCGGCCGCCACGGTGCCGGGCTCACTGGAGCAGCTCGAAGTGGGGGTGGTGCGGGGACGACGGGCAGACGTGGAGTTGCAGGTTGTTGCCGCCGGTGATGTCGATCAGAGTGAAGTCGCCGTCCCGGGCGCCCAGGGGCGGCGGGCCCGGCGCCGGCCGGTCCTCCTCCGCGATCCAGGTGGCGCTGCCGCCGTCCCATTCCGAGGAGGCGATGGTGAGGAGCGGGACCGCCTCGGTGCCGCACTCCGCGCCAGCGGGGCCAGTCGGGGAAGAGCGCGGTGACGTCGAACGGCCGCGGCGGAGTGGTGAACGTGGCGTCCATGGCGGTGATGCTGCCGGCAGCCAGTGACAACGGGGCGCCGACCCGGGCGCCGACCCCCCGCCGACGTGGTGACGCGCCGTCCGGCGCCACCTGCCCGGCGGGCGCCGGCTTCGCGGGGCGCGAACGAGCACCGCGCGCGTGAGCCGGCGGCGCGGCGCCCGGCCCGCCCTCCTAGCCGACCAGTCGGCGCCGCCAGTCCAGCGGTGTGACGGTGACGGCCCGGGTGGGGTCGCCGTCCCACTCGGTGCGGAGGCCGACCGCGTCGAGGGCGGCCACGATCTCGTGGCCGAGGGCCGCGGTGGTCCCGGACGAGCCGTCGAAGCCGCCGTAGAGGAGCATCAGTCCCCGGCCGGCCGCGGCGGAGTCCGTGCACTGGGTGTGGAAGTAGACGAAACCGCGGGCGTCGGGCCCGCCCTCGCCGCCGATCTCGGAGTGGCCGCAGTTGCGGCAGCAGGCGAAGTTCTCGCGGGCGGTGACGCCGGCCTCCCGCAGGGCGGTGAAGGCGCGGGTGAGCCGCTCGGGGTCGGTCTCGCCCCGCCACTCGGCCTGCTCCGCGACCCGCTCCAGCCACAACCGGTCCGCCAGCACCCGCGCCTGTTCGCGCGACACGGGGCGGCGGTCCCCGGAAACCAGGTGGTCCTCGGCGAGCTCGGCCAGTTCGGCGCGCGAGGCGTAGCCGCCGACCAGCACCTCACGGACGCGCCTCTCCAGCTCCACCCGCTCCTCCTCGCCGAGGTCGAGCGGCGGCACCTCACGGACGGGGCCGAGGTCGAGCGGCGACCAGGCCACGCCACTGTGCCACCCGGCCTCCTGTCGGGCCCAGCCGGTCAACACGGCGGTCACGGCCCCGGGGTCCTCGGTGCTCGCCCGGAAGTGCCGGTCGGCGGCACCGTCCCGGTACTCCACCGTGTAGTCGCCACCGGCCTCGTGCCAGACCTGGGCGAAGACATCGGGCAGGTCGGGTATCCGCTGGAGCACCAGGAACCGGTCACCGTCGCCGCCGATGCGCCGCACCAGTGCGGCCAGTTCCTCGGCGGGCACACGGATGTGCCGCTCCCCCGTCTCCCTCTCCACTGCGATCTCGAGCATGCGCAGACTCTGGCACACCCCTCCGACAGTCCGGACGTCCCGGCCGTCGAGGTCCTACGGCAGTCCCGGGGCCCCCACCACCGGCAGGGTCACCTCGAACCGGCAGCCGCCGGACACGTTGCGCACCTCCGCCCTGCCCCGGTGCGCCTCCACGATGCCGCGCACGATGGCGAGGCCGAGTCCGGCGCCCGCCGGGGGCGTCCGCGCGTCGGTGCCGCGCCAGCCCGTGTCGAAGACGCGGGGCAGCTCCTCCTCCGGGATGCCTCCGCAGGCGTCCGTGACGGACAGCACGACGCCGTCCTCGGACCGTTCCGCCGCCACCGCGACCGTGCCGTCGGCCGGTGTCCGGCGGATCGCGTTGACCAGCAGGTTGCCCAGGACACGGCTCATCTCCTTGCCGTCCACCTCGACCGGCACCGCCTCGATGCGGTCCCCCACGAGACGTACCCCGTGTTCGCGGGCGAGCGGGTCCGCCCCGGCGAGGGCGTCGCCGACGAGGTCGTAGACCGACATCCGCGAGGGCGAGAGCGCCAGCGTCCCCGCGTGGATGCGGGAGAGCTCGAAGAGGTCGCCCACCATGCCGTTGAGGCGCTCCACCTCGGTGCGGATGCGGCGCAGATAGCGGTCGGGGTCGGCGACCACGCCGTCCTCCAGCGCCTCGGCCATGGCGCGCAGTCCGGCGAGCGGGGTGCGCAGGTCGTGGGAGATCCAGGCGACGAGTTCGCGGCGGGAGGACTCCAGGGCCCGCTCCCGCTCCCGGGAACGGGCGAGCCTGGCGCTGGTGGCGGCCAGCTCCCGGCTGACCTCGGCCAGTTCGGCGGTGCCCGGGCTCGTGGGCGCGGCGAAGTCGCCGCCGTCGCCGAAGGAACGTGCGGCGAGGGCCAGTTCGCGGCTGCGGGCGACCACCCAGCGGCCCAGAAGGAGGGCGGTCCCGAGGGAGACGACGGCCGCCATCGCGACGACCGTGGTCACCACGGAGAGGTCGTGCGCGGACAGGAACATGGCCTGGGCCACGGCGAGGGTGCCGGCGAGCATCGCGCCGACGGCGACGGCGGCGACGACGGCCACGGAGAGGGTGAGCGAGCGGCGGCGCAGCAGCCACAGCGCGCCCAGGCCGAGCAGTCCGGCCGCGGCGGCGCCGAGGAACGCGAACAGCACGATGAGCAGCATGTCACGCACGGCCGGTGCTCCCCTCGGGCGCGGCGCCGGTGCCCGTGCCCCCGGCCTCGCCCGCCCTCTCGAAGGTGCCGGGCTCCCCGGCCGGGCCGGTGCCGGTGCCGGTCGGTTCGAAGCGGTAGCCCACGCCCCACACCGTCTGGATCAGCAGGGGTCGGGCGGGGTCGTCCTCGACCTTGCCGCGCAGCCGCCGGACGTGGACCGTGACGGTGGACAGGTCGCCGAAGTCCCAGCCCCACACCTCGCGCATCAGCTCCTCCCGGCCGAAGACCTTCCGGGGGTGCGCGAGCAGGAAGGCCAGGAGGTCGAACTCCCTCAGGGTGAGGGCGAGTTCGGCACCGTTCTTGGTGGCGCGCCGGGCCGCGGGGTCGAGGACGAGGCCCGCCGCGTGCAGCGGGCGGATCCCCGGGCCCGGGCGGGCGCGGCGCAGCACGGACTGGACGCGCAGGACGAGTTCGCGCGGGCTGAACGGCTTGGTGACGTAGTCGTCGGCACCCACTTCGAGGCCGAGGATGCGGTCGTCCTCGTCGCCGCGCGCGGTCAGCATGACCACGGGCACGGGCCCGTTCTCCCGCAGCCTGCGGCACACCTCGAGTCCGTCCATGCCGGGCAGCATGAGATCGAGCACGACGAGGTCGGGCCGGTGGGCGGCGGCCCGGTCGAGCGCGGCCGGGCCGTCCTCGGCGCGGTCCACGACGTATCCGGCGCGGTCCAGGTATCCGGAGACGACCTCCGCGACGGTGGGGTCGTCGTCCACGACCAGGATCCGGGCTCCGGTGGCGTCCGGCGGTGCCGCTTCGGGGGCCGGGGACTCGTTCGGCTGTCGCATGCGGTCCAGCCTCCCACCATGCCGGTCCGAGCGGCGCCGACGCCCTGCGACGTCCCTGTTTCGTAAGGAGCCGATGCCCGGATTGTCCTTTTCCAGTTCGTAGGGTGAGGGCCGTGACGACCCCTTCTCCCCCCTTCCCCGCCCCGGACGACGCGTCCTTCGGGGCCGCGGACGTCGACGTGGTCCTGCCCTGTCTCGACGAGGCCGAGGCCCTGCCCTGGGTGCTGCGGCGCATCCCGCCGGGCTGGCGTGCCCTGGTGGTGGACAACGGCTCCACCGACGGCTCGGCCGAGATCGCCGCCGCGCACGGCGCGACGGTGGTCCACGAGGAACGCCGCGGCTTCGGCGCCGCCTGCCACGCGGGACTGACGGCGGCCACCGCCGGCATCGTCTGCTTCTGCGACTGCGACGCCTCGCTGGACCCCTCGCTCCTGGTGCCGTTCGTGCGCGAGGTCCGCGAGGGCCGGGCCGACCTGGTGCTGGGCCGGCGCCGGCCGCAGGGGCCGGGTGCCTGGCCCGCACACGCCCGGGCCGGCAACCTGGCGCTCTCGAGGATGCTGCGCCGCCGCACCGGGCTGCGGCTGCGCGACCTCGGCCCGCTGCGCGCCGCCCGCCGCGAGGCACTGCTCGGCCTGGGCCTGACCGACCGGCGCAGCGGTTATCCGCTGCAGATGGTGGTCCGCGCGGCCGACGCCGGCTGGCGGGTCGCCGAGCACGACGTGCCCTATCTGCCGCGCACCGGGGCCTCGAAGGTGACCGGCACCTGGCGCGGCACCTGGCAGGCGGTCCACGACATGCGCCGCGTCCTCGCCGAGCCGCCGGTGCGCCACCCCGCGCAGGAAGGCACGTCACGATGACCTCCTCCCCCACGCCCCCGCCGACGCTGCTCGTCATCGCCAAGGAGCCCCGGCCCGGCCGGGTGAAGACCCGGCTGACGCCGCCGTTCACCCCCGGGCAGGCGGCCGCCCTGGCCGAGGCCGCGCTCACCGACACCCTGGAGGCGGTGGCGGCGGCCCCGGCCGCCCGGCGCGTCCTGGTCCTCGACGGCCGGCCGGGGCCCTGGCTGCCGCCCGGCTTCGAGGTCGTGCCACAGTGCGCGGGCGGCCTGGACGAGCGGCTGGCCGCGGCCTTCGCACAGGTCAGGGGTCCGGCCCTGCTCCTCGGAATGGACACGCCCCAGGTGACCCCCGCGCTCCTCACGGTCGGCTTCGGGGACTGCGAGGCGTACCTCGGGCTCGCCGAGGACGGCGGCTTCTGGGCACTGGGGCTCGCCGCGCCCGATCCGGCGCTCCTGCGGGGCGTGCCGATGTCCACCGACCGCACGGGCGCGGTCCAGCACGAGCGGCTGCTGCGCGCGGGGCTGCGGGTGCGGATGCTGCCGCCGCTGCGCGATGTCGACACGGCCGCCGACGCCCGCGCGGTCGCCGAGGCGGCTCCGGGCAGCCGTTTCGCCGCCGTGTACAACCGCCTCGCGACGGGCCCGGAGCGGCCGGGACCGGTGGCGACGGGCGACGGACGGTCCGAGCGGGCCGCCGCCGGTGCCCGGCCGGTGCGAGGCGAGGCCCGATGACGACCGCACGCCCGGCCCGCCCGCCCGCCGTCACCGCCCCGGCCCCGGGCGTCACCCAGGTCGCGGGGGTCGCCCCGGCCGCCCCGACGCCCCGCCCCACCCGTACGGCCCCCTCCCCCTACCGGGGCTCCCCGGCCTCCTCCTGGTCGGCGGACCCGTACGCCGAGGCCCTGCGCACCGGGCGCGGGCCCCTCTTCCTGCGGCGCTCGGACGGGTGGCTGCTGCCGCTGGAGGTGGAACGCTGGTGCGCGGCCGCCGACGCGGCCGACGAGGGGGTGCTGCGGCGCTGCGAGGGCCCGGTGCTCGACATCGGCTGCGGTCCGGGCCGGCTGGTGGCCGCGCTGGCGGCGGGCGGCCGGCCCGCGCTCGGGATCGACGTCAGCGAGGCGGCCGTGGCGCGCACGCGGCGGCTCGGCGGGCAGGCGCTGCGCCGCTCGGTGTTCGAGCCGCTCCCGGACGAGGGGCGCTGGGGCACCGTCCTGCTGGTCGACGGCAACGTCGGCATCGGCGGCGACCCCGTGTCCCTCCTCACCAGGGCGGGGGAACTGCTGCGCCCCGGCGGGCTGCTGCTCGCCGAGACGGTGCCCGGGGCGGACGTCGACGAGCGGGCCGACGTCCGCCTGGTGCGGGAGCCGTACGGCGCGGGCGGCGGGGCCGGCGCGGCCGGGGCCGCCTTCCCGTGGGCCCGGCTCGGCGCACCGGCACTGCTCCGGTACGCCGCCCGGGCGGGCTGGCGCCCCGCCGGTCAGTGGTCGGCCGACGGGCGCCTCTTCGTCGCCCTGCGCAGCCGCCACAGGAACAGCAGCGCGCTGCCGCCGAAGAGCACGGCGGTGATCAGCAGCCAGCGGCCGAGGAACCCGTCGGCCGAGAGCGCGGTGGCGGACCGGTAGCGGTCCGCCACCCGGCCGCCGATCAGCGGGAACCACACCAGCAGCAGGAGCCCGGACAGTGCGGCCGGTACGCGTACGTATCCGGCCCACTCCCGGCGCCCGAGCGTGCCGAACGCCCGCACGGCGGCGCGGTCGAGCCCTCCGTACAGCGGCACCAGGACCAGGTCGTGCAGCAGGGCCGCGCCCACGAACCACAGCACGATCCCGAACCAGTCCCCCGCCAGCAGCCGCGTCCCCGCGTAGCCGGCGAGCGCGAACGAGCAGGCGAGGAGCAGCAGTTGGAGCGGGCTGCCGAGGGCGACCGCCCTCGGCAGCGGCAGTCCTCGCGTCCGCACGGGACGGCTCCCCTTCTCCGGTCGGGCCTTCCTCACTTCACACCCCCGAAGCTCAGGCGGGTCACCCATTTGGTGTTGAGCACTCCGGGTGCCCCGGGCACGATCACGCGCGCGGGATGGCCGTGATCGGGTGTCAGTTCCTCGCCGTTGACGTCCAGGGCGAGCAGGGAGCGCGGGTCGGCGACCTGGTTGGAGCGCAGCGCCGCGTGGCGGAAGGCGCCGCGCCGCTGGAGCGACTCGACGAACACGTCCGGCGCGTCCTCGTGGCCGACCAGCGCGGCCAGATCGCGCAGCCGCACTCCGCGCCACCACTGGTCGGAGGTGGACCAGCCCTCCACGCAGGCGATCGGCAGGGCGGAGCTGTGCTGGGGCATGGCGCGCAGCGCGGCCCTGGTCAGCCGGACGGTGCCGGTGCGCCCGGTGACGACCAACCGCCAGGCCTCCTCGTCGGTCTCCGCCGTCGAGATGCCGGCATACGCGGCCGTCTTGTTGATCTGGAAGCCGCCGGGGCCGCTGCCCGGCTCGGCTCCGCCGTGCGGGGCGAGGAGCGCGGTGCGGCGCAGCGGACCGTCGAAGCTGCGGCCGGCCGTGGTCGCGAACAGCAGCAGGGAGGCGCCACCGACCAGGCCGAACGCGCCGCGCCGGGAGACGGTGGGGTCGGCCGGCTCGGGGGCGGCGAGTTCGTCGGGCTCGTCCCGCGCCACCCGCGTGGCGCCCTCGCCGGGCTTGCCGTGCTCGCCGTGCTCCTCGCCGCCCTCCTGCGAGGGCGCGCGCATGCGGCGCAGATTGCGCAGGGCGGTAGGGGTGCGCAGGATCGCGTGCGCGAGGAAGGCGGCGAAGAAGACCCATGCCCCGTAGAAGTGCAGCGGGTAGAACGAGCCGGGGAAGACGTAGTCGAGCTGGATGTTGAGCACGCCCGTGGTGAACTCGAACAGCGCGCCGCCGACGAGGAGCAGCAGGGACAGCCGTTCCAGGGCATGGGTGAGGGACCGCGCGGGCGGCAGCGTGAACAGCTTGGGCACCACCGACCAGAGCTTGGCGAGCAGCACCGGGATCAGGGTGACGCCGAGGGTGACGTGGACACCTTGGGTGAGCCGGTAGAGCCAGGGCGGATCGGTGGGCCAGTCGAAGAGGTAGAAGCCGAGGATGCCCTTGTCGGGGGTCTTGTCGTTGACCGCCGCGAGGTTCGGGTTGTAGGCGGCGTACGACAGCAGCCCGGTCACGAACAGCAGGGTGATGCCGCCGAGGAGGACGACACCGAGGAGCGCGGTGAACCGGGTGCCGCGCACGGGGCTGCGCCAGAAGGAGGGCGCGAAGGGTGAGCGCGCGAGGAGGGAAGTCCGAGCCATGTGCCTGACCGTAGGCGCGGATCACCTGCGGGAAGGGGTTGCGAACGATGACGAAACGCTGACGTGTGCCCCGGCTTCCACCCGGTCGGCGCTTGTCCGGCCTAGCGTTCCGGTGTGAAACACGCCCCCCTCCGCGACCGTCTCGGCGGTCGTCCGCACGAGCGCCGTTCCGGCCGTCCCTCCGCGCGCCGCAGTGCCCGTTCCCGTGATCTGTACGTCCTCGCGGCCGCCGTGCTGCTGGTGACGGCGGCCGGGCTGATCGGCCTCGCGATCGAGCGCCGGGACGGCACCCTCCACGTCGGATGGCCGCCGCTGTACGCCACCTGGGAGCCGCACGTGGGCCCGGGCACCCCGGCCGCGCTGCTCGTGGCGGTCCTGGTGGTGGTGTACGGCCCTCCGCTTGCCGCCCGGTTGCCCTGGCGCGCACTGCTGGGGGCCGTGTGGGGGACGGCGCTGGCGTGGACGTTCTCCCTGGCCCTCGTCGACGGCTGGCAGCGTGGGCTCGCGCGGCGGCTGACCACCCGGTACGAGTACCTGAACGCCGTGGACCGGTTCTCCGACATCCCGGCCACGCTGCGGGACTTCACCCACCACATTCTGATCGACGCCCCCGCGCACTGGCCCCCGCACGTGGCCGGGCACCCCCCGGCCTCGACGCTCACCTTCGTCCTGCTCGACCGGATCGGGCTGGGTGGCGGCGCCTGGGCGGGCGTGTGGTGCGTCCTCGTCGGGACGTCGGCGGCGGTCGCGGTCCTGGTGACCGTCCGGGCGCTGGCGAGCGAGGAAATGGCCCGCCGGGCGGCGCCGTTCACGGTTGTGGCGCCGGCCGCGGTGTGGGTGGGGGCCTCCGCCGACGGGTATTTCGCGGGGGTCGCGGCCTGGGCGGTGGCCTGCCTGGCCCTGGCGGTGACCGGCCGCCGGCCGTGGGCCTTCGGCCTCGGCGCGGGGCTGCTGTTCGGCCTGACGGTCTATCTCTCGTACGGTCTCACGCTGTTCGCCGTGCTCGCGGGGGCGGTCCTGCTGCTGGGCACGCGGCGCCCGGCCGTGCTGCCGTGGCTGCTGGCCGGCTGCGCGGTCGTGCCGGTGGTGTTCACCTGCCTGGGCTTCGACTGGTGGGAGGCGTACCGGCTGCTCGTACGGCGCTACTACCAGGGAGCGGGCGGGATCAGGCCGTACGGCTACTGGGTGTGGGCCAACCTGGCGTGCACGGTGCTGGTCGCGGGGCCGGCGACGGTGGTGGGGCTGCGCCGGACCGGGGGTGTGCTGGTGGGTGCGGTGCGCCGGACCGGCGTGCGGGCGCGGCCGCGGCCGGCCCGGTGGTCCTCCGAGGTGCGCCTGTCGGTGCTGGCGTGGGCGGCGCTGGGTGCGCTGCTGGCCGCGGACCTGTCCGGGATGAGCAAGGCGGAGACGGAACGGATCTGGCTGCCGTTCGTGATGTGGCTGCTCGCGGCGGGGGCGCTGGTGCGGGAGGTACGGGTGTGGCTCGCCGCCCAGGCGGTGCTGGCGCTGCTGCTGAACCATCTGCTGCTGACCGGCTGGTGACGGGCGGGCCGTGCCGGGGCGCGCCGTGAGGGGTGTGCCCCGGGCGGTGCTCCCGGTTCAGGGCCGGGGCCAGGGGCGGCCGCCGATGCGTTCGATGCCGGTGTTGAACCGCTTGAGGTAGGACGCGAAGGCGGCGATGTCCTCGTCCGACCAGTCGGCCATCACCCGGCCGAGTGCGTGGACGATCCCCTCGCGCTCCTCGTCGAGCAGCCGGCCGCCCTTGTCGGTGAGGCGGAACTTGCGGGCCATCCCGCCGTCGGGGTCCGGGATGCGCTCGACCAGCCCGGCCCGCATGGCGGCGGCGGTCTGCCGGTTGAGGGTGGAGGCGTCGAGGCCGAAGGCCTCGCTGAGTTCGCCGATGGACATGGGCCCCTGCACGCGGATGCGGCTGAGCAGGATGTAGGCGCTCCGTTCCAGTACGCCGTCCTTGCGCCGGCCGCCGCCCTTGTTCAGGAAGGTGTGGCGGCTGAGCAGCATCTGCTCGTACTCGACCTCGTGCGCCGGACTGTCCATCCCTACCGCTGCCTCCCGCTTCCCGGCGGGCCTCTCCCGCCCGCCGTGTCGCACGCGGGTGGCCCGCTCCATGGTCTCACAGGGCTGTGCATGGCACAGGTGACATGCTTGATACACATCGCATGTACGATGCACATCGCCCTGTCGGGCTGTCGCACGCGCCTTCGCGCACCGTCGCGCGTCCTCGCGCGGCCACCCGCGCCTTGCGGCCACCCGTGCCTTTCGGAGAACACAGTCGAGGAGTCCCATGGACGCCCCCCAGCCCACGGCCCGTTCGGGCGGCGTGGTCGCCACGCTGGCCCTGGCCGGCATCACGGCAGCGATCATGCAGACGCTGGTCACCCCGCTCCTGCCGGAGCTGCCGCGGATCCTGCACACCTCGTCGGCCGACACCGCCTGGGTCATCACCGTCACCCTGCTGGTGGGCGGCGTGTGCGTGCCGATATCCGGGCGTCTCGGCGACCTGCTGGGCAAGCGCCGGATGCTGCTCGCCTGCGCCGTGCCGCTGATCGCCGGCTCGGTGGTGTGCGCGCTGTCCTCCTCCGTGACTCCCATGATCATCGGACGCGGCCTGCAGGGGATGGGCATGGGCATGGTGCCGCTCGGCATCGCCCTGCTGCGGGACGTGGTCCCGGTGGAGAAGCTCAGCTCCTCCATCGCGCTGGTCAGCGCCTCCATGGGCATCGGCGGCGGGCTCGGCCTGCCGATCGCCGCGGCCGTCGCCCAGTACGCGAACTGGCGTGTGCTGTTCTGGGGTTCGGCCGTGCTGGCCGCCGCCGTCGGCGTGCTGATCTGGTTCCTGATCCCGGACGTCCCGGCGGGTGCGAAGGGGCAGCGTTTCGACGTGCCCGGCGCGCTCGGCCTCGCGGTCGGCCTGGTCTGCCTGCTGCTGGCGATCTCCGAGGGCGCCGACTGGGGCTGGGGTTCGGCCACCACCCTCGGCCTGTTCGCCGTGGCCCTCGTCGCGCTGGTGGGCTGGGGCTGGTGGGAGACGCGCACCACCGACCCGCTGATCGACCTGCGCACCACGGCGGCCCCGCGGGTGCTGCTGACCAACGCCGCCTCGATCTTCGTCGGCTTCGCCATGTACGCGAGCATGCTGGTCATGCCGCAGCTGCTGCAGTTCCCCGAGGCCACCGGGTACGGGCTGGGGCAGTCGATGCTGGCGGCCGGTCTGTGGATGGCGCCCGGCGGCGTCATGATGATGTTCGTCTCGCCGCTCGGCGGAAAGCTCACCGACGCGCGCGGCCCGAAGTTCACGCTGATCTGCGGGGCGCTGGTCATCGCCACCGGCTACGGCCTGTCCATGGCACTGATGGGCACGGCCTGGGGTCTCATGCTGGTCGGCATCGTCATCAACAGCGGCGTCGGGCTCGCCTACGGGGCGATGCCCGCGCTGATCATGAGCTCGGTGCCGCTGAGCGAGACTGCCGCCGCGAACGGTTTCAACACGCTGATGCGTTCGCTGGGCACCTCGATCGGCGCCGCCGTCATCGGCGTGATCCTCGCCCAGATGACCACGACCATGGGCGGCTACTCCTTCGCCTCCGAGGACGGCTTCCGGACCGCGCTGCTCATCGGCGGCGGGCTCGCGCTGGTCTCCGCACTGATCGCGGCGGTCATCCCCGCCGTGCGCGGCGGCGAGCAGGGCGGCCCCGGAGCGGCCCCCGCCACCCCGGCCAAGGAAGCGGCCGTCCAGGGCTGACGGCCGCGTCGGGGGCGTTGTCGGTGGCCGGCTCTAGGGTGGCACGGACGGAACCGAGCCGGGGCCGGCCCGCCATCGGGTCGGCCACCGGCACGAACCCTGGGGGCTTCCATGACGACCTTGTCCGGCCGGCCGCACACCGCGCTGCTCGTGATCGACGTGCAGAACGACGTGATGACCGGCGCCCACGAGCGCGACGGCGTCGTCGCGAACATCTCGGCCCTGGTGGACCGGGCCCGTGCCGAGGACGTGCCCGTGGTGTGGGTGCAGCACTCGGACGACGGCCTCGCCTTCGGCAGCGAGGGCTGGCAGTACGTGCCCGAGCTGGCGCGCCGGGAGTCCGAGCCGCTGGTGCACAAGAAGTACGGGGACTCCTTCGAGGCCACGGACCTGGAGGAGGTGCTCGCCTCGCGCGGTGTCGGACGGGTGGTGGTGACCGGCGCGCAGACCGACATGTGCGTGCGCTCCACGCTGCACGGCGCCTTCGTCCGGGGCTACGACGTGACGCTGGTCTCCGACGCGCACACCACGGAGGACCTCACCTCCTACGGGGCGCCCACCCCTGCGGAGGTCGTCGCCCACACCAACCTCTACTGGGGGTTCCACGGCGGACCCGGCCGCCGGGCGGACACGGTCGCCACGAAGGAGGTCACCTTCGCGGCGGCCCCGGCGGGAGGACCCGCCACGCGGGACTGAGCCACCGCGACACCCGGCGCCGCCTCCCGCGGGCCGTCTCGCCGGATGTCCCGGGCGGTCACCCTCCCCACGCTCCGATCCGGCCCCGTGCCGCAAAACGGTTCAGACTGGACCCAGGGGGAACCGAGGGGGTCGGACCGTACGGAAAGGCGGTGAGGGTCCGTGAGCGGCTCCGACCGTGCCCCGGGACCGGACTTCTCGGCAGCCGTCCTGCACGACCTGGGCGCCGGCGTGATCACGACGGACCCGGACAGCCGCATCACCTCCGTCAACCCCTGGGCCGAGGAGCTGCTGGGCCGGTCCGCGGCCGACATGATCGGCCAGGACGCGCACGACCTGCTGCACCGCCGGGCCGACGGCGGCCGCGTGCCGCGTGAGCAATGCGCGCTGACCCGGCCGCTGCGCGAGTCGGGGGTGACCGAGCAGGGCAGCGACGAGTACCTGCTGCGCGCGGACGGCACCCCGGTGCCCGTCATCTGGGCGAGCACCCCGCTGCGGCTGAACGGCGGCCGGGCCGGGTCCGTGGCCGTCTTCCACGACTTCAGCCTGCACCGCAGCGCCACCGAGCAGGCGGCCGCCCACACCGCCGCGCTGGAGGAGCTCACCGCCCGGCTGCATCTGGTGGCCGACATCTCCTCGGTGCTGATGACCGGGGTGAGCACCTCGGGCAGCATGCGCCGGTTGCTGCGGCTCCTGGTCCCCGGAATGGGCGCATGGGCGGCGGTCGACGTGTGCGCCGAGCACTCCACGGCGCTGGAGCGGATCACCGTGCGCAGCGCCCACCACCGCCGTACGAGCCGGCTGAAGGGCACCCTGCCCCCGCCGGAGGAGAGGACCCGCCAGGCACTGGCGCGGGCACTCAACAGCGACCGGCCCACCCGGCTGACCGCCGCCGAGCTGCGCGAGAACCCGGACGCGCCGCTCGCCGCGACCCACGGGGCGCTGTTCGAACGGCTCGGCGGCGACTTCGCGGTCGTCGTGCCGCTGCGTACCCGGCAGCGGCCGTACGGGCTGCTCACCGTGGCCCGGGAGGGCGCCCCGCACAGCGATGCCGAGGCCGCCGTACTGGCCGACATCGGACGGCGGGTGGCCCTGGTGATGGACAACGCCCGGCTCTACCACGAACAGCGCAACGTCGCCGAGACCATGCAGCGCCAGTTGCTCGCCCCGCTCCCCCAGGTGGACCACCTGCGGATGGCCGCGCGCTACCGGCCGGCCCAGCGGGCCATGGAGATCGGCGGCGACTGGTACGACGCCTTCCTGCTCGGTGACGGGGTCATGGCCCTGGTCATCGGGGACGTGGTCGGGCACGACCTGAAGGCCGCCGCGCACATGGCCGAGGTCCGCAACATGCTGCGCGCCCTGGCCTGGGACCATTGCGAACCGCCCAGTCTGATCATGCGCCGGCTGGACGAGGCGGTGACGAACACCAGTGACGCCCCGATGGCCACCATCGTCTTCGCCCGGGTCGAGGGTCCCGAGGGCGGGCCCTGGCGACTGCACTGGGTCAACGCGGGCCATCCGCCTCCGCTGCTGATCACCCGTGAGGGCAACACTCGTTTCCTCCAGGGTGGGCACGGCCCGCTGATCGGCATGAGCGCCACCCTGCACCTGGGCCTGAGCTGGCCCGACGCCAGCGAGGAGCTGCCGCCGGAGAGCACGCTGCTGCTGTACACCGACGGTCTGGTGGAGAGCCGCAACCGCCCGATCGACCTCGGCATGGCGACCCTCCGCCACCACGCCGGTGTGCTGGCGCGGCGGCCCGCGGGCGACACCGTGGACGACTTCTGCGAGGCGCTGCTGGAACGGATCGCACCGAGCGGCGACGACGCGGCCCTGCTGGCGCTGCGGCTGCCCGCGGCCGGCGCGGGAACGGCGGACGACCCGTTCCCGGTGCCGCCGCCCCAGTCCTCGCACAGTCCCGCCGCGCCCGACCGGGCGGCTCCCGGCTCTCTCCAGGAGCATCCGCCGGTGGAGGACCCGAGCCGCGGCTTCCGCGAAGAGTGAGGGTGTTCCAGTACAACGAGGAATACCCCCCTGGGGTATAGCGTTGGCGCCGTACGCAGGCACCCGGACTCATCGAGGGGGACCACTCATGGATCACGCGTCACACGGCGGCATGCACTCGCACGGGCTCTCGGACTGGGGCACGGCCGCACGGGCGACGGCGCACTGTCTGACGGGCTGTGCCCTCGGCGAGGTCGCCGGCATGGTGATCGGCACCGCGGCGGGGCTGCACAACGCGGCGACGGTCGTGCTGTCCATCGCCCTCGCGTTCGTGTTCGGCTACGCGCTGACCATGCGGGGCGTGCTGCGCGCGGGGCTGCCCCTGCGGCGGGCGGCGAAGCTGGCCCTGGCCGCGGACACCGTCTCCATCGCCGTGATGGAACTGATCGACAACACCGTCATGGTCGGTGTGCCCGGCGCCATGACCGCCGGGCTGTCCGACCCGCTGTTCTGGGGCGCCCTGGCGTTCTCCCTGGTTCTGGCGTTCCTCGTCACCCTCCCCGTCAACCGGTGGATGATCGGCCGCGGCAAGGGGCACGCGGTCGTGCACGCCCACCACTGAGGTGCCGCACCCGGCCGGCGCGGGAGGCGGCGGACCGGCGGCTCCTCAGAAGGCCCCGGGGTCCAGCGTGATCACCGTCTTGATGTCGCCGGGACGCCGCTCGAACGCCTCCTCCGCGCGTTCCAGCGGCACCCGGCGGGTGAGGAGGCGGTGCAGCCAGTCGGCCTCGGCCCGGGCCAGGGCGTCGGCGGCCTGCCGGTAGTGCCGCAGGTTGGCGTTGACCGAGCCGATCACGGCGTCGTTCTCCAGGACGATCTCCCGGTTCACCAGACCCGCGTCCACGCTCGTGCGGCGCCCCGCGGGCGAGACACCGGTGAGGCAGACGATGCCGTAGGCGGCGGTGCCGCTGATGCAGTCGAACACCACCGATCCAGCGCCGGTGGCCTCGACGACCACGTCCGGACGGAGACGGGGGACGAGGTCGGCCGCGTCCCCGGCGTGGTAGGTCGCCCCCAGGGCCCGGACCGCATCCGGCTTCGCCCCGTCCTCCACCCGGTCCAGCACGTGGACGTCCAGGCCGCGCTGCCGTCCCAGCAGGGCCGCGAGCAGACCGATCGGGCCCGCGCCGGTCACCAGCGCCCGGCGCGGCTCGAACCAGGCGCGGCCGCCCACGCGTTCGATCTGCTCCCAGGCCTTGGCCACCACGCTGGTCGGCTCCATCAGGACACCGGCGAGGCCGAGCGCGGGGTCGATCCGGACGGCGTAGTCCGCCTCCACGCACCACCTCTCGGCCCCGTAGCCGTCGCGGCCCTTGATGCCGCGCTCCTCGTAGCGCCCGTTGCGGCACATGTCGAACTCTCCGTGCGCGCAGGCGCCGCAGGGCACCGGATCGGGGCGGCGCACCACGCCGGCGACCAGGTCGCCCGGGGCGAACCCGCTGCCGTCCGGGGCGCGTTCGACCCGCCCCAGCGACTCGTGCCCCAGGATCAGCCGGTCGCTGCCCCCGGGCGCCTCGCCGTACCCCCCGCGCGCGATCTCCCGGTCGGTGCCGCAGACGCCCAACGCGAGTCCCCGGACGAGGAGTTCGCCCTCGGCGGGCACCGGCTCGTCGACGTCCTCCGGACGCGGGGTGGTGGCGTGGCCGGGTCGGACCGTCAGGGCGCGCATGCTGCTCCTTCTCGACAGGGGTGAGGACGGGGGACGGCACCGGGGCGGGGTCGGCACGCGGGCCGCGCGGCGGGCGCTCGGCCGTGCGGTGCGCCATCGCTTCGGCCCCGGGCCGGTCCTGCCCCGTGCCGTCCGGCCCCGTACGGGTGCCCTTGGCGACCGGCGTCATGCGCGGGCGGGAGGGCAGGGGCGGGGGGCCGGTCTCCACGGGTGGCGGCGTGGAGTCGGGCGCCGGTTCCGGCGGTGCGAGCCGTGCGCGCAGACGGGACAGACAGCGGGCGAGGAGGCGGGAGACCTGCATCTGGGAGACGCCCACCGCCGTGGCGATCTGCTGCTGGGTCTGGTCGTGGAAGAACCGGAGGTACAGGATGCGCCGTTCGCGGTCCGGCAGGCAGCGCAGGGCCTCGGCCAGCGCCAGGCGGTCCACGACCAGGTCGAGCGCCGGGTCGGGGCCGCCCAGGGTGTCCGCCACCGAGCGGCCGCCGGTCGGCCCGTCCCGGTCCGGGGTGTCCAGGGAGCGCAGCCGGCACGCCGTCTCCGAGCGCAGCGCCTCCGTGACCGCCTCCGCGCTCACTCCGCTGACGTGCGCGATCTCGGCGGCCGTGGGGGCCCGGCCGCCGAACCGCTGCTCCAGTTCCCGGCGGGCGTGCCCCACCCGGAGGCGGGCCTCCTGCACCGGTCGCGGCAGCCGTAGCAGCCCGCTCCGGTCGCGCAGATGGCGCTTGATCTCACCGGAGACGGTCGGCATCGCGTAGGCGAGGAAGGCGTGGCCGCGGCCGGGGTCGTAGCCGTCGACGGCCTTGACCAGTCCCAGGCAGGCGATCTGGGCCAAGTCGTCCGGGTCCTCGACGGTGACGTTGCGGTACTTGGCGGCGATCCGGCGCGCGAAGGGCACGAGCCGACGGATGGCCTCCTCGCGTGCCGCCCGGCGCGCGGGCCCGTCGGGCAGGGCGTGCACCCGGCCGACGAGGGCGTCGATCCCCTCGGACGTCAGTTCGGGCGACGGATCCGGCGCCGGCTCCGGGTCATCGGCCGGTGAGGGCGGGGCGCTCACGCCGCCGGTTCCGTGCTCCGACGGCGCGGAGCTGGTCAGAGTCGTCATCTGGGCCTCGTACTGTCAGCAGGAGTCGGGACTGGGACAGCGGGTGCCCCGCATCGTTTGCCCTATGCAAAGGTTCTGCCCTTCCGCTGCGCCGCACGGCCGGATCACTGCTTCCCGGGTGGTGGTCGTCCCCTGTTTCCCCACCATGCGGCCCGCCGCGCCATCCGGCGTCCGCTGCTCGTCCATCCCGGTGCCCCGCCCCGCGGGTGCGCGACGTTTGGCGAGTCGCCGCCGGGGCTACCCCGCTCCGGTCCCGCCGGAGACCGGCTCCTTCGGAACAGCGCGTCGGAGGGCGTCCATGTCGCAGACTCATCCCGGGCCGGCCAGGCCGGTGGAGGCCGAGCAGAAGCCCCGGATCTCCGTGGGCGAGCGGGTCCGGGACTACCTCACCACCACCGACCACAAGAAGATCGGCAACCTCTACCTGGTCACCTCGTTCGCGTTCTTCCTGGTGGCCGGAGTGATGGCGATGCTGATGCGCGCCGAACTGGCCCGGCCCGGGCTGCAGATCCTCAGCGCCCAGCAGTACGACGAGCTCTTCACGATCCACGGCACGATCATGATGCTGCTGTTCGCGACGCCCACCTTCGCCGGGCTGGCCAACGCGATCATGCCCCTGCAGATCGGTGCCCCGGACGTCGCCTTCCCACGGCTCAACGCGCTCACGTACTGGCTGTTCCTGTTCGGCGGCCTGACCGTGCTCTCCGGGTTCCTCACCTCGGGGGGTGCGGCGCCCTTCGGCTGGTTCGCCTACGCGCCGCTGAACAGCGCCGTCGAGTCTCCCGGGGCGGGCGGGTCGCTGTGGGCGACGGGGCTGGTGGTGGCGGGCCTGAGCACGACGCTGGGCTCGGTCAACTTCATCGCCACCATCATGTGCCTGCGCGCCCCCGGCATGACGATGTTCCGGATGCCGATCTTCACCTGGAACATCCTGTTCACCTCGATCCTGGCCCTGCTGGCCTTCCCGGTGCTCACCGCCGCCCTGCTCGCCCTGGTCGCCGACCGCGAGTTCGGGGCGCACATCTACGACTCCGCCACCGGGGGCGCCCTGCTGTGGCAGCACCTGTTCTGGTTCTTCGGCCATCCAGAGGTCTACATCGTGGCGCTGCCGTTCTTCGGCGTCGTCACGGAGGTCATCCCGGTGTTCAGCAGGAAACCGGTGTTCGGGTACGTCGGCATGGTGGGCGCGACCATCGCGATCACCATGCTCTCGGCGACCGTGTGGGCGCACCACATGTTCGCCACCGGCGCGGTGCTGCTGCCGTTCTTCTCGATGATGTCCTTCCTCATCGCCATTCCGACCGGGGTGAAGTTCTTCAACTGGATCGGCACGATGTGGCACGGCAGCATCTCGTTCGAGACGCCGATGCTGTGGGCGCTCGGCTTCATGGTGACGTTCCTGCTGGGCGGGCTCAGCGGCGTCATGGTTGCCTCCCCGGCGCTGGACCTCCATCTGACCGACAGTTACTTCGTCGTGGCCCATCTGCACTACGTGCTGTTCGGCACGATCGTCTTCTCGCTCTTCGCCGGGCTGTACTTCTGGTGGCCGAAGATGACCGGGAAGATGCTCGACGAACGCCTGGGGAAGATCCACTTCTGGACGCTGTTCCTCGGCTTCCAGACGACGTTCCTGGTCCAGCACTGGCTCGGCGAGGCGGGCATGCCGCGCCGCTACGCCGACTACCTGGCGAGCGACGGCTTCACCGCCCTGAACACCGTCTCCTCCATCGGCGCCTTCCTGCTGGGCATGTCGACGCTGCCGTTCCTCTACAACGTCTGGAAGACCGCCCAGTACGCGCCCGAGGTCGAGGTCGACGACCCCTGGGGGTACGGGCGTTCGCTGGAGTGGGCGACCTCCTGCCCGCCGCCCCGGCACAATTTCGACACCCTGCCCCGCGTACGGTCCGACTCCCCCGCCTTCGACCTGCACCACCCCGAGTTCCAGCGCCACCTGAACCCGGAGGCGCGCGGGGAGTCCGAGCCGACCCCGGACACCTTCGAAGGGCGCTGAGCGCATGAAGCACGAGAGTTACCTCTTCGCCGGTGTCTCCCTGTTCTTCCTCGTCACCGCCGCCGCCTACGGGTGGTTCTCCCGGGAACCGGCCGGCACCGTCGCACTGCTGGTGTCCTGTCTGATGGCGGGGGTCATCGCGTTCTTCTCGATGGTCAACTACCGGCGCAAGGGGCTGCGCCCGGAGGACCGCCCGGACTCCGAGATCCGCGAACGGGCCGGCGCGGTCGGCTTCTTCCCGCCGCACAGCCCCTACCCGGTCGTCACCGCCCTGGGCGTCACGGTCCTCGCCGTCGGGGTCGTGTATGGCGCGTGGCTCGCCCTGATCGGCCTCGGCGTCCTGGGCGGCGGCGTCTTCGGACTCGTGTTCCAGTACGTCGAGCGGCGGGGCGCCTGACCCGCCCGGCGGCGATCCACCCGGACAGGCCCCGGCTCCGAGAAAGGACGTCTCCCATGCGGCGCAGCCCGCACCCCCGGACCGTACGCCGCCGCGGCCGGCATGGACTGCCGGCCCTGCTGCTCGCCGCCGGAGTGGCCCTGACAGGGTGCACGGACTACCGGCTCGAGCCGCCCACCGAGGTGCTCCCGCAACTGGAGTTCCCCTACGACGAGGCCTTCGCCAAGGCGCGGCACGAGGTGCCGGACAGCCGGCCGTTCTCCTTGGGTCTGCGGGACAGCGACGCGCCGGCACCCGTCTGGTACGGCAGGGTCGTCACACCGGACGGGACGGTGCACGAGGTGCGGATGGACGCCGTGCGGGGCCGGGTGCTGGGCGCGTCCGTCCCGGCCGGGCAGAGCACCTCGGCGAAGGCGCGGGCCGCCGCCCTCACCGAGCGGGCGCGGCTGCTGCCCTCGGAGGCGGTCGGCAGGGTCAAGGAGCCGTACTTCGGCAAGGTCACGCAGATCGAGCTGAGCGAGGGCAGGATGAAGGCGGTGGTGTGGCGGATCACCGTCGCCGCGATCCGCCAGGACGATCTGCGCACGTATCAGGTGGACGCGGTCACGGGCGAGGTGCTGAGCGTCCGCGAGGGCGGTCCCGCCGCGAGGGCGACGGTGGCTCCGCCGTCCACCGCGCTGCCGACGCCGCCCACGGTCTCGCCGCCCGAGCCGCCGAGCGGCCCGCCATCCACACCGGCCCCGTACCGGCCCTCCCCTTGACCCGGTAGGCGCCCCCACCCCTCGCATCGCGCCGCACACTGCGGGTTAAAACGGGATAAGTAGGGCATAAATCACCTGAACGGGGGCACTCCACGCTCACAGAGCAAAGACCTCCATTGAGGAGAGGAGACGACAGTCATGTCGTATCCGCAGCACTCCAACGGGCCACGGCAGACGCATCCCGAAATGGGCTCACACTCGGACATGTCCACGCATCCCGAGATCGCCGAGATGCGCGCACGCCTGGAGCGGACCGGGTCCAGCGGCCGGGCCATCGCCCTCGAGGGGCTGGCCCTCATGGCGGGCCTGTACGCGGCCATCTCGCCCTGGGTGATCCACTACTCGTCCGCCGCGCCCAACCTCCGCACGAACAACCTGATCATCGGGCTGGCAGTCGCCCTGGTCGCCCTCTGCCTCACCATGGCTCCGGAGCGCATGCTCCGGATGGCGTGGGTGCTCCCGCCGCTCGGCATCTGGCTGCTGATCTCCCCGTGGGTGGTCACCGTCGGTCACACCGCACGGACCGGCGCCATCTGGAGCAACGTGGTGGCGGGGGCGGTCACCTGCCTGATGGGACTGGCCGCCATGGGATTGACGGTCGGCATGAACAAGCGCAAGCGTCAGTCTCACTGACCCTTTCACCGCGCTTCAGGGGCCGGTACGACCCGCGGACGTCCTGTCCGCCCGGTCGCGCCGGCCTCGTTCCGTGCGCCCGCACCACCGCGGAAGCCGCCTGCGCCGACCGCCTGCACCGACCTCCTCCGGGAGCCGCCTGCGCCGACCGCCTGCACCGACCTCCTCCGGGAGCCGCCTACTCCTCCTCCGGCGCGCCACCCGCGAACGGGCCGGCCGTGCGGCCGGAGATCTCGCGGCGTTCCTCGTCGGTGAGCGGCAGTTCGACCCGGTCTGCGTAGTACCAGGCACTGAGTCCGGCCCGCAGCCGCTGCCGCAGCGGGGCACCCGGCCCCGGATCCTCGAGGGGCCGCGGGATCTCCCGGACCAGCAGGCGGTACCGCCGCTCCGCCCCCAGCGGCCGGTGGGTCTCGCCCATCCCGCCCGCCACGTCCTGCTGGACCTGCCCGCTCTCCTCGCCCTCCGCCAGGAGCCGGCGTTCATGGCGCTGGAGCGCGAGGCAGACCCGCCGGGTGAGCAGGAAGGCGGCGACCGGGGCGAGGAAGAAGGCGGCCCGGAAGAGCCACGTGAGCAGGTTCAGGTCGGCGTGGAACTCGGTGGCGATCACGTCGTTGCCACCGGCCATCAGCAGGACCGCGTAGCCGACGAGGGCCGCGACGCCGAGGCCGGTGCGCACGGGCCGGTCGCGCGGCCGGTCGCACAGGTGGTGCTCCGCCGTGTCGCCGGTCACCCACCGCTCGAACACCGGATACAGGTACAGCACGAGGAACAGCAGGGCCGGAAGGACCACGGCCGGGAGGAAGACGTTCCACATGACGGTGTGTCCGGCCACGTTCCACTCGACACCGGGCATCAGCCGCAGCGCACCCTCCAGGAAGCCCACGTACCAGTCGGGCTGGGCGTCGGTGGAGACCTGGTCGGCGCGGAAGGGCCCGTAGGACCAGATCGGGTTGATCTGCGCGACCGCGCTCATCGCGGCGACCAGACCGAACACGATCAGGAGCAGGCCGAGGGACTTGGCGGTGTAGACCGGGAAGAGCGGCTTGCCCACCACGTTGCGGTTGGTCCTGCCCCTGCCGGACCACTGGGTGTGCTTGAGGTACACCACCATGATCAGGTGCAGCACGATCAGCGCCGCCATCACGCCGGGCACGAACAGGACGTGCGTGATGTAGAGCCGCCGGTCGATCACCTCCCCCGGATACTGCCCGCCCCACAGGAAGAAGGCCAGGTACGTCCCGACCACCGGGATCGACTGCACGATGGAGTCGGCGGTGCGCAGACCGGTGCCGGAGAGCAGGTCGTCGGGCAGTGAGTAGCCGCAGAAGCCCTCCACCAGGGCGAGCAGGAACAGCGTGACGCCCACGAACCAGTTGGTCTCGCGGGGCCGGCGGAAGGCGCCGGTGAAGAAGACCCGCAGCATGTGCACGCCGATGGAGGCGACGAACACGAGCGCCGCCCAGTGGTGCATCTGCCGGATCAGCAGCCCGCCGCGCACGTCGAGGCTGAGGTGCAGGGTCGAGGCGTAGGCCTCGGAGACCAGTACGCCCCGCAGTGGTTCGTAGGAGCCGCGGTAGGGGACCTCGGCGAGGCTGGGGTCGAAGAAGAGGGTCAGGTAGGTGCCGGTGAGGACCAGCAGGACGAAGCTGTAGAGGGCGATCTCGCCGAGCAGGAACGACCAGTGGTCGGGGAATGCCTTGCGCAGCAGGCGTCCGGCCAGTTCGGAGGCGGGGGTACGGCGGTCCAGGACCACATAGGTCCGGAAGGCGCCCTGCCGGGCCCTCGCTCCGGCTCGCGCCCTCCGTCGCCCGAGCAGCATGCCCGCATCACGCTCCCTCCGCCTCGTCGCCGTCCCTGCCGCGCGCCGGGGCCGGCCGGCGCCGCGGCGGCCCGGGGGTACCCGGAGGCCGCCTTCCTCAATCGCCGTCGGGCGGAGGGAACCTTTTACCGGGGAGGGGATTGTCAACAATTTCGTCAGCGGTTAAGTTGGCGACCACATCGCCCCACCTCTCCCCCCTTCCGAGGTAAGCCCCGCATGATCATCGACTGCCACGGTCACTACACCACCGCCCCGCCCGCTCTCGAGGCCTGGCGCGGCCGCCAGGTGGCGTCCCTCACCGATCCCGCGGTCGCCTCGCCCACCCCTGGTGACCTGCGCATCAGTGACGAGGAGCTGCGTGAGACCGTCGAGTCCCACCAGCTCCGCCTGATGGACGAGCGCGGCATCGACCTGACGGTCTTCTCCCCCCGCGCCTCCTTCATGGCGCATCACGTGGGTGACTTCGCCACCTCCTCCGCGTGGGCCGCGCTCTGCAACGAGCTCGTCCACCGCGTCAGCACCCTGTACCCCGAGCGCTTCGCCCCGGCCGCGATGCTGCCGCAGTCCCCCGGCGTCGACCCCGCCACCTGCGTCCCGGAGCTGGTCCGCTGCGTGGAGGAGTACGGTGCGGTGGCGGTGAACCTCAACCCGGACCCCTCCGGCGGCCACTGGACGGCCCCGCCGCTGACGGACCGCTCGTGGTATCCCGTCTACGAGAAGATGACCGAGTACGACATCCCGGCGATGATCCATGTGAGTACCAGCGTCAACCCGGCGTTCCACACCACCGGCGCGCACTACCTCAACGCCGACACCACCGCGTTCATGCAGCTCGTACAGGGTGACCTGTTCAAGGACTTCCCGACCCTGAAGCTGGTCATCCCGCACGGCGGCGGAGCCGTCCCGTACCACTGGGGCCGCTTCCGTGGCCTGGCCATGGCGCTGGGCAAGCCGGCGCTGGAAAAGCACGTGCTGAACAACGTGTTCTTCGACACCTGCGTCTACCACCAGCCCGGCATCGACCTCCTTCTCGACGTCGTGCCCGCCAAGAACATCCTGTTCGCCTCGGAGATGATCGGCGCCGTCCGCTCGGTGGACCCCCGCACCGGCTTCCCTTTCGACGACACCCGGCGCTACACCGAGGCCGCGAAGCTGTCCGCCGAGGATCTCGCGGCCGTGCGGGAGCACAACGCCCGCACCGTCTACCCCCGGCTCGACGCCCTCCTGCGGCGCCAGGGCCGCTAGGGCCCGTTCCATCATTCCCGCCCTGCCCCGCACCACCTCCCCGACGGGCCCGTTCGCCCCCCACCGCTCCCCGCCGAGGACGCTCCCCCACTCGGAGATCCCATGAGCACCCTCTCCCCCAAGACCCCCGGCTGGCTCGACTGGTACCGCGCCCCCTCCCGGCCCCGGTTCACGCTGCCGCCCGGCACGGTCGACACCCACTGCCACGTCTTCGGCCCGCAGGCCGAGTTCCCCTTCGCCCCCGAGCGGAAGTACACCCCCTGCGACGGCGGCAAGGAGGACCTGTTCGCCCTCCGCGACCACCTGGGAGTCTCGCGCAACGTCCTGGTGCAGGCCACCTGCCACGGCGCGGACAACTCCGCCATGGTCGACGCCGTACGGGCGGCCGGCGGGCGGGCGCGCGGTGTCGCCACCGTCCGCCCCGACATCACCGACCGGGAGCTGCGCGAGCTGCACGAGGCGGGGGTGCGCGGCGTGCGGTTCAACTTCCTGCGGCGGCTGGTGGACACCTCGCCCAAGGAGGACCTGGCCACGATCGCCGCCAGGATCGCCCCACTGGGCTGGCACGTCGTGCTGTACTTCGAGAGCGCCGACCTGCCCGAGCTCGCGGACTTCTTCGGGACGCTCCCCACCCCGCTGGTCATCGACCACATGGGACGCCCGGACGTGACCCGGCCGGTCGACGGACCCGAGTTCACCGGATTCCTGCGGTTCGTGGCCGGCAACGACGTCTGGGTCAAGGTGACCTGCCCCGAGCGGCTCACCGTCACCGGCCCCGCCGCGCTCGACGGCGAGCGCCACGCCTACACCGACGTGGTGCCCTTCGGCCGGCGCGTGGTCGAGGAGTTCCCGGACCGGGTCCTGTGGGGCACCGACTGGCCGCACCCCAACCTGAGGAGCCACATGCCGGACGACGGGCTCCTCGTCGACCACATCCCCCACGTCGCGCCCACCGCCGAGCAGCGGCGCCGCCTGCTGGTCGACAACCCGATGCGCCTGTACTGGCCCGAGGAAGCCACGGAGCCCGCGCGCCCCGCACGGTCCGAAGAACGCGAAGAAGCCGAAGTAGCCGAAGAAGCGGTCTCGTCCGCCCCGTGACGAAGCGCCCCCGGAACGACCCGGAAAGAGAGCCGCACATGCACCACTCCAACGCGCTGAACCGGCTGGACAGACTGCCGATCTCCCGGTTCCACAAGGCCACCCTGCTGGCCGTGTCCTTCGCCTACTTCTTCGAGTTCGCGGACATCAACACCTTCGCCACCACCGCGCCCAAGCTGATCCACGTGTGGGGCATCACGGTGGACCAGATCGCCTACGTGACCTCGCTGTCCTTCGTCGGCATGTTCATCGGCTCGGTCGTCGCCGGCGGCCTCGCCGACCGGTGGGGGCGCAAACGGACCCTGGTGTGGACGACCGTGTTCTTCGGTCTGTTCTCCTTCGCCTCGGTGTTCTCCTGGGACCTCGTCTCGCTCGGGGTCTTCCGGATCCTGACCTCGGCGGGCCTGTCCGCGATGACCGTCGTCGCGGTCATCTACGTCAACGAGATGTACCCCTCCAAGGTCCGCGGCAAGTTCCAGGCGTACGCCATCGTCGTCGGCATCTGCGGCACCCCGGCCACCAACCTCATCGCCAGCGCCGTCGTGCCGCTCAGCGACTGGTCCTGGCGGCTGGTCTACCTGTGGGGCTCGCTCGGCCTGCTGCTCGTGCTGTTCACCCGCCGGCTGAAGGAGTCGCCGCGCTGGCACGAGAGCCGGGGCGAGTACGACCGGGCGGACGCGGTGCTGCGCGAGATCGAGACGCGGGTCTCGGCGGAGACGGGCCCGCTGCCCGAGCCGGCGCCGCCGGTGGTGGAGACCGCCTCGACGAAGGCCCCGCTGAAGTTGCTGCTGCAGCGCAAGTACCTGATGCCCACGCTGCTGCTGACCGTGCTCTGGGTGACCCAGACCATCGGCTTCTTCGGCTACTCGAGCTGGGCCCCGACCCTGCTGGCCAAGGAGGGCTTCAGCGTCGAGAAGTCGGTGTTCTACGTCGCCCTGACCACCGTCGGCGCCCCGCTCGGCTCGTACCTGGCCTCCCTGGTCACCGACCGGTTCGAACGCAAGTGGTGCCTGGCCGGCTTCGGCACGGTGATCGCGCTGTGCGGTCTGCTGTACGGGCTGACGTTCAACCCGGTGCTCATCGTCGTCTTCGGCTTCCTCGTCAACATGTTCGAGCGTGGCTACACGGCCCTCGGCTACGCCTACTCGCCCGAGCTGTTCGACACCCGCAGCCGCTCGCTGGGCACGGGCGTCTCCTACGGCCTGGGCCGGTTGTCCAACGCGGCGGGCCCGCTGATCGTCGCGGCGCTGTACAACACCAGCGGCTACCGCAGCGTCTTCTTCTTCATCGCCGGCACCTGGCTGGTGGGCGCGGTCGTCCTGGCGGTCTTCGGCCCCCTCACCCGGGGCGGTGCCCGCTCCGCCCCCGGCACGGGCCCCCGGGCAGGCGACAGCCCGGACGAGGGCCCCGGCACGGCGGACGGGCAGGCGTCCCGGTCCGTCCGGAAGACCCCGAGCCCGTCCTGACCCGCGGATCGGGAGGTGCCCCGCAGACACGGAGGTCCGTGTGTGCGGGGCACCTGTGTGCCACGGCGTCCGTGCGGTGCGCGGATCAGCTCGTCGTCAGGGCCGTGTCGTCGACGACGAAGCTGGTCTGCAGGTAGGTGTCCTCGACTCCGGTGAACTTCAGCGTGACGGTCGAGCCGGCGAAGGAGGACAGGTCGAAGGTCTTCTTGCTGTAGCCGGAGGCGGCGTCGAGGTTCGAGTACGTCGCCAGCGTCGTCGACCCGGCGGTGACCGTCAGCGTGTCGTACTTGGCGCTGCCGGAGCTCTCCGAGGTGTCGATGTGCAGGTAGTAGGTGAGGGTGGCGCGGCAGCCACTGGGGACGGTCACCGACTGGGACAGGGTGTCGGTGTGCCGCGAGCCGTAGCCGTTGAGCCAGGCCTTGTACGAGCCGCCGTGGGCCGCCTCACCGCTGGAATCGGTGATGACGCCGCTGGACGCGGACCAGGTGGTGTTGCCCGATTCGAAGCCCGGGTTGCCGAGGAGCTGGGCCGAGGTGCAGCCGCCGCCACCGGCGGGACTGATCGTCCAGGTGAAGCGCGCGGTGCCGGTGGCGCCGGTGGAGTCGGTCACCGTGACGGTGGTGTCCGAGGTGCCGGCCGTGGTCGGCGTGCCGGAGACGACGCCCGTGGAGGCGTTGATCGACAGTCCGGCCGGCAGACCGCTCGCGGAGTAGGAGAGCGTTCCGCCGTTGCTGCTGCTCGCGGAGATCCGCAGGCTGACGGCGGTGCCGACGACGGAGGACTGGTTGCCCGGGTTGGTGACCGTGACGCCGCTCGCGGGCGGGTCGATGTGGCTGCCGACGTTGATGCCCGCGAAGGCGTTGCCGACCCCGGCGTACTGGGTGGAACCGGTGCCGTAGAGCGAGGCGGCCGCGTCGAGGGCGGCGGTGCGGGCTCCGGCGTAGTTGGTCGACGAGGTCATGTACGAGGTGAGCGCCTTGTACCAGATCCGCAACGCGGCGGCCCGGCCGATGCCCTGCACGGCGACACCGTCGGAGGTCGGGCTGTTGTAGGTGACCCCGTTGATGGTCTTGGTGCCGCTGCCCTCGGACAGCAGGTAGAACATGTGGTTGGCCGGCCCCGAGGAGTAGTGCACGTCGAGGTTGCCCAGGCCGGAGTACCAACTGTCCTTGGAGGCACCGTCCTTGCTCGGCTTGTCCATGTACCGCAGCGGCGAGCCGTCGCCGTTGATGTCGATCTTCTCGCCGATGAGGTAGTCGCCCTTGTCGGTGGCGTTGTCGGCGTAGAACTCCACACCGGTGCCGAAGATGTCCGAGGTGGCCTCGTTCAGGCCGCCGGACTCACCGCTGTAGTTGAGGCCCGCGGTGTTGGAGGTGACACCGTGGCTCATCTCGTGGCCCGCCACGTCCAGCGCGGTCAGGGCGTGGGTGTTGCCCGAGCCGTCGCCGTAGGTCATGCAGAAGCAGCTGTCGTCCCAGAAGGCGTTGACGTATCCGCTGCTGTAGTGGACCCGGGAGTAGGCGGCGACACCGTCGTCGCGGATGCCGCTGCGACCGAAGGTGTCCTTGTAGAAGTCCCAGGTCTCCTGCGCCCCGTAGGCCGCGTCGGCGCCGGCGGTCTGGGTGTTCGAGCCGGTGCCGTCGCCCCACACGTCGTCGGCGTCCGTCATCAGGGAGCCGGTGCCCGAGGTGCCGCGGTTGAGGCTGTACGTCTTGTGGCCGCCGCGCGTGGTGTCGTAGAGCTGGTACGTGGAGCCGGACTTGGTGGTGGAGAGCGTCACCGTGCCGCTGTACTGGGTGTTGCCGGTGCCGGTCTGCACGGCCTGGTAGCGGTGCAGTTCCTTACCGGTGGTGGCGTCCGTGACGACGTGCAGCTTGCTGGGCGTGCCGTCGTCCTGGACGCCCTCGACCACCGTCTCCCAGGCGAGCTTCGGGGTGCCCTGCCCGGCCCAGATCACCTTGCGGGCACTGTCGGTGGCGGGCGCGCCGGTGTCCAGCGACTCGGCTGCCCGCAGCGCCTTGGTTCCGGCGTCCGCCCTGGTGACCTTCGGGGTGGTCGTGGGCACCGTAAGGGTGTGCGTGTTGTTGAAGGTGGCGCTCACCGTGCCCTTGGCCCGCGTGGCGGGCGGGGTGTGCACCACGAGGTCGCCGCCGAGCACGGGCAGGCCCGCGTAGGTGCGCTCGTAACGGGTGTGCAGGGTGCCGTCGTTGTCCTCGACGACGTCCTTGACGAGGAGTTTCTCCTTGGCGCCGAGGCCGAGGGTGCGCGCGGTCGTGTCGGTCGCCGCGCGGGCGCTCTTCACGAGCGCGGTCTGCTGGGCGGGGCCGAGTTCCGCCTGCAGTGAGCCGGTGCGCAGGGGGCTGGGGTGGGGAGAGGTGCCGGCGGCCGCCGGCACGGTCTGTATGCCGAGGGCGAGCAGCGCCGCGGTGGCCACGAGGGCTCCCGTGGCGGCCGGTCTGCGGGGGTTGCGTCTCACGCGCACTCCTCTGTCTGCGGCGGCCGCGATGCGCGGCCGGGGGAGGGACCGGGCAGCCGGGGTGCGCTGTCCGGGTCCAGCTGAGCTGTGCGGACGTGCTGTGCGGGAGGTGCTGTGCGGGAGGTGCGGTGTGGGGGGGGGTGCGTGGGGGGGGCTATGTGGGGGGCTGTGTGGGGAGTGGGGGGTGTGGGGGGCTGTGTTTGTGGGGGGCCGTGCGTGGGGGTGCCGTGTGCGAGCGGGACCGTGGCTCGCCGAGAATGGCACTGTTGACCGGTCCATGCCATCTCTCGGGGCGGCATCCGAGGGTTATCCCTAGACGGACCCTCGGCCCGCGCCGGTCCCCGCGCGCACCGCGGGCACCCCGGCGGTCGCACCGGCCACACGCGTACCCCGGCCGCCACACGGAGGCCGGGGCCGGGGACGAGGGCATCGCGGAGCGACACCCACCGGTGCGTCAGCCGCGCGTGAAGTACCAGTGGGTGTCGTCGTTGGAGCTGTCGTTGCAGGTGCCCACCTGCAGGGCCGCGTCGTTGCGGCCGGTGGCCGCGCCGGCGACGTTCAGGCACAGGTTGCGGCTGGCGAGGTTGCGGATCCAGTAGGTGCCGTCGGAGCGGCGGTCCAGCCAGTAGAGCTGGTTGTCGTTCCGGTGCGGCCGGCAGTGGTACTCGGTGATCCGCGTACCGCCCGACACCGCGCCGAAGTTGGGCAGGTCCAGGCAGAACCCGTCCTTGTTGTTGCGGATCACGAAGAGCACCGAACCGCCGGGGCCCTTGCCGACCTCCGAGTGCGGCACGAGGTTCCAGAGCTGGTTGTCGCCGGAGGTGCCGTTGCACGGGTACTGGTTGACCGGGCCGTCCACCCGTCCGTTGCCGAAGTTGGGCACGTCGGCGCACTGACCGGTGCTCACGTTCTTCAGCAGGACGCGTGACTGGGAGGAGGCGGCGTTGGCCAGGGAGCGGGCGCTGGGACGGGAGGACTTCTTTTTCTTCGTGCTCTTCTTCGTCGTGTGCTTCTGGGCCGTGCCCTGCTCCCCCTCCTTCCCGGAGTTGCCGGAGTTCCCGGATCCCTGCGCGTCCCCGGCCCCGGAGCCTCCGGCCGCCGACCCGTCACCGGCGACCTTGTCGCCGCCCTTGCCGTCCGCCTTGTCGCCGGGCTTGTGCTTCGTGGAGTCCGTGGCGGAGGCGGACGGTGAGGCGGACTCGGCGCGATAGGCGGCGCCCGGCTCGCCGGCCAGGCCCGGATCGAGGGTGGCCCCGCCGACGGTCTCGGTGCGGACGCGGTCCGAGGGCGAGTTGTCGTCGTTCATCGCCATGACGAGGAGGGGGACGGAGATCAGGAGCGTGCCCGCGATACCGGCGGCGGCGAGCAGCGAGCCGCGCGGGCGTCCGGGCGGCGCCCCGGCGGCCGCCGCGCCCGCGCGG
>BNBP01000066.1 GCA_014656015.1 Streptomyces griseoaurantiacus
AGATCCCTGCTTCGCAGGGATCGAGGGGAACCCCCGCGCGTTGCGCGGGGGTTGGCGAAGTGACACCTCCCCGCTGCGCGGGGAGGTCCGGCTCTGCGCTGCGCTTCGAGCCGAGAGTCCCTTTCGCTGCGCTTCAGGGACTTCGTGAGCCTGTTGACACAGGCTCAGGCGGCCCCGGTTCCCGGGGCCTTGGGTCAGTCCGCTGCGCTCCCGGACCGAGGGCCCGCTTCGCGGGCGGCTGGCTGTGAGGGAGCGGGTGGGGTGTTTCCTTCGCGGAGAACTTTCCGGGAATCCGGATTTGGGGTTGGTGCCTCCGGGTTGGAGATCGTGATGGTTGTGCTGCGGTGTGTGCGGGCGGGGGTGATGTCCGTTCCGCTTCGTTGGACAGCCATCCAGGTCCTGTCCCCCTGCCGTGGTGTCAGTTTCGGGGTGTGTACCAGGGCACCACGCGCAGCAGGAGGTCGAGGGTGTGGCGGGCTGCTGTGCGGGTGGCGGTGGTGGGGGCGAAGGCTGCGGCGAGGGCGAGGGTGGCGGTGGTCGCGCCGAGTGCGGCGGTGAGGATGAGCAGGAGGCTGATCAGGTGGCCGGGGTGGTGGAGGGCGCCGGCGATGAGGAGGGTGAGGAGCGCGGTGGTGAGGCCTGCAGCGGTCCTGGTCCGGGTGCGGTTTCGCTGTTCTGGGGTCACGGATGGGCCTTTGTCTTCTTGGAGCTGGCTGGTGTCTGGGTAGTGCCGAGTCCAGTGAGCCAGAGCCGCAGGTCCGCAGAGAATTGCACCTCTCGGGGTTGTAATGGTGGGCATGGCACGAGGAGCGCCGAGTCCGGCTGATCTGCAGGTGGTCCGTGAACTGGCTGCGCGTGGGCTGGTGGTGACGGCCAGCCAGTTGGAGAGCTGGCGGCGGGTGGGGTTGTTGCCGCGGCACCGGCGGCGGGGGCTGGGGCGTGGCCGGGGGTCGGTGGTGGACGTGGTCGATCCGGCGGTGGTGGAGAGCGCGGCGATGCTGGCGCGGCATCTTCGCCAAGGGCGGGATCGTCGGTTGGCGGTGCTGGAGTGGTTCGCCGAGGCCGGCATGGCCGGGCGGCCGGGAGCGGTGCAGGTGCCGGAGCCGCCGGTGGCCGCTGTGCGTGAGGCCGTGGTGTGGGTGCTGCGGGGGACGATGTCGCATCGGCTGCTGGAGGTCGCTCGCGGGGCGGCGGGGGCGGGTGAAGAGGCCGCCGATGCCCTGTATGAGGTCGCCGGCCGGCTGATTGGGGCCCATCCGTACCGCGGGGCTGCGAATCCCGCCCTGGTGCGTGCCGCGCTTGAGGCTGACGAGGACGTGCCGGACGGGCCGGACTTCACCGGGGTGGTGCACCTGGTCGCGGCGATTGGTCTGGGGGCGCAGGAGGTGGGAGCGGATGCGCTGGCGGAGGCGTTCGCCGCCTACGGCTGGTTCGGGCTGACGGCCGGGGATTGGGCGCAGATGCTGGGGGCGGTTGAGCGTGGTGAGAGCCCGCCGGTGGACTGGGGGGCTGCTCCAGGAGCGCGCGGACGTGCTGGGGCCGGTTCAGCAGGCCAGTGACGAGCAGTTGCTGCGGGCCCGGACGGTGCTGCTCGGGCTGCGGATGTTCTACGGGTTGTACGCGATGCACGCCTTGTTCATGCCGGATACGCCGGCACTGGCCGCGCTGCGGGCGCGGATCGACGAGTGGGGCATGTTCCCGGTCCTGAACCACGTCATCACTCTGGGCCCCTCCCCCAGGCACTTCGCCGAAGGCCTAGCCGTCTGTCTCGAGCCGCTCTTCGACGGGCTGTACGAGACGCTCATGGAACAGCTCGCGGCCGACCCCGCCCTCTTCCGGCTCCCCGGAGACGAGAGCGGCGCGGCCGGCTTCATGGAGAGGTGGATCGGTACGCTGCGCGGACGGGCTCAGGCGGGCCGGGGAACGATGTGATTCCGGTAAGGAGAGCGTGCGGCGCCAGGCACGGCCGGGGGCGCCCGTCAACGGCGCGGCGCCCCCGGCAGCTGATGGACGATCACTCACCATGTCGGTCGGGCGCGTCGGCGCGCGGGCCGGGTGCCTGTCGCGCGTCCCGGACCGGGTAGCGGACCGGGAGTGGGGTGCGGCGGCGCTGCTGGTGGTGGTGCCAGCGGGCCCGCCACCAGGCCAGCCGGTGCTCGGAGTCCTGAGGGAAGACGGACTGGATGACGGTGACGAGCAGGCCGAGTGCGAAGCAGGCGAAGGCGATGGCGGTCAGCCACCACGGGGCGCCGATCAGGGCCAGGACGAGGCCGCTGATGCCGGTGGCGACGGAGGAGATAAGTGGTCGGGTCGGGTTGTGCATGGAAGGGTTCCCCCTCGGGCGGGCGTACGTGTGAAGTACGCGGGATGTCGGTAATCCGGGCGTCGTTTGCTCGGCCTGCATCCCTTTTTACGAAGAGGGTCCGTGCCTGTTGTATCGGTGGGTGTCACACGCTTTCTCCCGGAGGTCACCGGCGCCGTCGGGAGCTGCGCTCCCTGGGGGCGTAGCGGTCGAAGGCCTCGCCCCACGCCTGCTGCATCGAATGCTGCCTGATCAGAGAGCTCCTCGCGTGTGCGACGGTGGCCAGCCACTGCACGAGGTCGGTGGAGGCGCCGGCCAGGAACTCCCCGGTCACCGACTGTCCCGGCCACCGCCAGGTCGCCTTGTGCACCCGGAACCGTGCGCCGATCCGGCTGTCGAGGCGGGTGGCCTCTTCCGTGAATTGGCGGACGTTGCCGCGCACGTGCCGTAGGTGCCGCAGGTCCTCCTCGTCGCAGCCGTCCAAGGCCAGCTCGTCGATGATCTCGTCCATGGCCTGCAGGGTCGCCGTGCGGGCCTGGGCCATAGCCTCCTGACGTTCCTTGGCGCTGATGAGACCGAGGTCGTATGCCGCACCCACCGGGACGTCCAGCGCGAGATAGAGGTCGGGCTCGTCCTCGTCGCCGAACTCGTGGTTCCAGTCAACGAGTAGGGCCTCGATGTACTGGAGGATCTGATCGGGCGGCAGACCGGCCGCGGCGGCGAGCAGTGCTGCGGCGCCGGGCACGGGCTCGTAGCCCGGCGCGTCCGGTCGGCGCTGAAGTGGCCACACGGCCTGCCGGTTGCGGTGGGGAAAGGCCAGGACGCGGCCCTCACCTGTCCATGCCGCGTACGGCTGCGGCAGCCCGCCGGTGTCCGCGGAGGCCGGGGCGACGGCGCGCCAGCCGGGCGGGCGGGTGAGCACCCAGCCGGGCGGGTGGACCGCGTACTGGGGCGTGTCCGTCCGGGTGCGGTGGGTGAGCCAGTCCTCGAAGTCCTGCAGAGCCACCTGTCGTTCGGCCCGCCACACCGCGGTGCCGCCCCGGCCACTCCAGTCGTAGTCCGTGGTCCCCCGCTTGAGGTAGCACCGGCGCTCCTCGTCTGCGTGGAGAGTGTCCTGATGCAGGTCCTCCCAGGCCTCGCCCTCCTCCTGCAGCATCCGTGCGTTCGCCTCGGCCTGCGGGCCGGTCAGCAGGTCGCGGGCAATGTTGTCCGCGACCTGGAATCGGGCTGGGGAGTGCCAGGCCACGTCCTCCTCGAGGGCCGTCGCGATCCTCAGCAGGCGCTGGTCGTACTCATCCAGCTTGGTGTCGGACGTCCAGGCCGTCGCCTTACGTAGCTCGTCGGCCGCGTCCAGGAGGTCGAGCTCCGGACCGGTGATGAGCGCGGCGGTCGCCAGCCGCCACAGGTTGCGGGCGGCGCGGTGCCGCAGGAGGGGAAGCAGCCCGTCCAAGAACTCGTCCGTGAACGGCTCGGCCACCGCGATGGCGGTCACCACCGCGTCGGTCAGCACCCGTCCTTGGTAGTCCCGAAACGCCCGCTCGTACTGCCCCGGCAGCAGCAGCGAGACTGCGCGGGCCCGCTCCAACAACGCGGAGCTCGCCCTCAGCCGCAGGGGCCGGTCCTGACGCGGATCCTTACGCCAGCGCGGCGGGGGCGGGTAGCGCAAGACGGTGGAAATGTGCGTCAGCCGGTCGTCGGGATCAATCTGCTCCTGCCGCTCGACATGCTCGGCCAGCAGCCGGCGCACGGTCGCGTCCCGCGAGGCGCCCTGCCGGGCCGCGACGGCGGCCAGCGCATCGAAAGCACAGAACGGGACCCTGACATTGGTCTCCATGTACTCCGGATTCACAGGCACCCAGGGATTATCCGGACGACACTGCCCCCAGCGCGACACGGGGCACGGCCCGGAGCGCACCGACCGTCCGCAGCCACGGGGTGCGCCCCGTAACGCACAGCAACGGCCGCCCCGGGTCTCGCTCCAGCCAAGGACGTAACCCTGGAACCTTTGCGTCGCGTGCGGCTACGGCAGGCGCGGCAGGATCACGGCCCCTCGGGCCTGCTTGAGCGTCCCCAGCGGTCGGGCAGCGGCTTGTACCGGGCCGTCAGGACGCCGGCTCTGCGGGCTTTGCTGGTCCAGCTCGATGCCGTCCTGTAGCTGACGTTCCACAGGGTGCAGATCAGAGGCAGTGGTGGCTGTTCCTGGGCCAGGGCGAAGAGGTAGGCGTCGGTGACCTGGCGCAGGTGGTCTGGCCCCCGGGTCCGCACGGGTTCACCCACGACGCCCCGGGCCGTGGCGAGGTAGAGGTTGCCCTGCAGAGCCGCGAGCCCGCGGGCGAAGACGTCGTCGAGCGGAGCAGCGGCAAGAGCCTTGGCCGTCAGGTGCGTTCGCCAGCCGCCGGCGTGCGTGATGTCGGGCTGGATCGCCCATCCACGGACGAACACGTTGCCCTCGCGGGCACCAGGTTCGATGCGGAAGGACCAGTCGGGACAGTCGGGCAGGTCGCGCAGTGTCGCTCCGTTGGTTCCCACGGTGGTCTGCGAGGAGGGCGGTTGGCGTGGCGGGCGCGGCAGCGGGATCACCCCGCGCCGGTCCGGCTCGGTGCGGGGGCCGTGGCGGCTGGAGAGCGGATCCTGTCCGAGGACCTGACGCCTGCGCGCCTCGGCCAGCCAGTTGTCCACGGTGTCCACTCCCTTGCCCCAGACAGCGGCGATCACATGGCGCGGCGGGAGGTGGCGGGCGACCGCATGCGCGTAGACCGCGGCGACGAGCAGGCAGAAGTCGCGGCTACCGCCCCGGGGACGCCGCGTCCAGCCGGCATCGAGCTGCTCGGCGGCGCGCGTGGAGACGGTCGCCGCCACGGTGGCGATGGCCAGCACCCGCTCCCAGTCGACGGCGCGCACTGCCCTCGGCGTCACCCTGCCGGGGCGGGCGCCAGGAACACGCAGGCGCAGGGCGGCAGGCCGGTGGATGTCGTGCTCGCTGCGGCGCAGGCCCACCGTGAAGACAGCGGTCCGGGCACCCTCCAGCCCGCTGATCTCGACACGCCCGGCCTCCGCTCCGGGCCGCTCGGAGGCGGCTCCCTTGTCGTACAGGGTCACCGACACCCACATGGGTCTCCTCCTCTCCCCCAAGTCCTCATCCTTGGGTAATCAGAGCGGAAATGGGAGATGGTCTGCACGGGGGTGGGCGCCATACGGTCGAAGCACCGGCCACCAAGGTCGCTCGTCCGCCAACTCCCCCGCCTGTAGGAGAAGTTCGTCATGCCCGCTTCGCCGACGCCGTCCGTGCAGCCCTCCTCCCCAGTCCGTCTTCCGATGTGGCTGCGGCTGGCCCGGCCCGCAGCCTTCCTGCTGGTCATCGTCTTCGCCAGCGTGACGACCTACCAACTGGTGACGGGCCCGTCCCTCACCACGGCGCCCTGGGCGACCATGACCGCCGCGGTCTCCGCGGTCTGGGTGGGTCTGCTCATGTACGGCGCCCATGTACGCGCCCAGCGCTAAGTCATCGCCGCGACCGAGCGGATGTTGCCCGGGCAGTCGCAGACAGATGGCGCGGGCCCACTCCACCAAGTCGGTGGGCGCCCTTCCGAACCGTCGGTGTCCCGTTGTGGACGTCCCGGGCATCACGCGACCGCAGGCGAGGGGCCTCCCCTGGGCGTTTGAACGCTGCAGTGCAGGACGGCCTGGCGGCTGTCCAGCGTCGTGAGGTCCTGTCCGCCTGGGCTGGTTGGCTGGGGGGCGGAGAGGGCGAGCGCGTCCAGCAGGCCGGTCGGCGGCTCGTGTGGGGAAGTGGCGGCCGTCTGCGCCGCGTCCGAAGCTGTTTCCGGTGCGCGGGCGCCGGCTGCTTCTGAACAGCTCACGGCCGACCCGGCCCTCTTCCGGCTCCCCGGAGACGAGAGCGGCGCAGCCGGATTCATGGAAACGTGGACCCGCGTCCTGCGCCAGCAGACCACGACGGCCCAGGAGCGGGCGTCTGAGAGCTGTGAGGGGCCCCTGTAGGGTGCGCCGCTTCCGCCCGGCCAGGGTGACCCACTCGGGCCCCGGCACCGGTGTATGGGTCTATGTCGTTGGGGCGGTCTGGTGGCGCTTGGCGCGTTCGACCTGGCGCAGCAGGAGGTCGGCGAACTGGATGATCTCTGCCGCCTCGATCGGGTCGTCGAAGTCGACGGTGCGGTGGCTGGCAGGGTTTTTGTAGGCGCCCATGGCGCCGGCGAACAGGTTGGCGGTGGCCGCCTGTTCGCCGCCCTCTGCTTCCGCGTCGGCGAGCGTGCCGCCGGTCTTGCCGTTCTCGTGAGGCCGGAACGCTTCGCGCATCAGCTTTACTCCGACCAGGGAGTTGTCGAGCCCGGAGGCGTCGCGGACGGCGACCTCGACCGCCTTCATCGCGGCGAAGCACGCCGTCTCGTAGTCACCCAGGTCGAAGTTGGTGCGCACCGTGCCCTCCAGATCCGGGTGGAGTGGGCCGGAGAGCCGTTCGCGGGCCTCGAACCGCGTGATGCCCTGCGGGTCCTTCGCCAAGTCCCTGCCGTCGCGGGAGATCCGGCGAAAGGCCTCGGACTGGCTGGGCTCCCGGGACAGCAACGCCTGAGCCTCCAGCCAGCACCAGGCATCGGACAGCCGGTTCACGAGCGCGTCTGCATCCGGCTCTTCCTGGAACGCCTGCCGAGCCGAGTTCATGGTGCTCACGTACTGCAGGTATCCGGTACTGCTGGCGAGGTGCTGCAGGAGAAGGAGTGCGACATCCCGCGTGGGCAGCTGCCGGATCTGTTCTGCCGGAACCGGCGGTATGTACTGGAAGTTCATGAGCCACAACGCTACGGCGCAGCACTGACACTCCGCGGTCTTACGGGCGAAGGCCCGCCCGCCTCGGTCCATGGCGAGGCGGCCACGGGGCCCCCGCTCTGGGTGTCGGCGCGTTGGCTGCTCTCACCCGGGCCGGGTCTGTGCACCGTGGACAGGTCCTGCTCGCTTTTTGGGGTTGAGCTGCGGCTTTGTGGCGGAGGCGGAAGGTACGTCAGGTCCGGGCTCGGTGGGGTGGAAGTCGCGGGAGCGGGGCGAGTGGTGCCACGATCGGCTCACCGTGCCGGCTGGGTTCGTTGCCGGCCGGGCCGTCACGTCAATCGTTTGTGAGGCCTCGTCATGTCCGTTGTCCCGCCCTGCGCCGGTTCCGTCGGCGCCCCGCCCTCCGTCGTGGCCGAGCCCGCCTCCGGCAGGCTCGGTGCGGGCGAGGCGGCCGTCGTCATCACCGTGGTTGCCGCGGTGACCGTGCTCGCCGTCCTGCAGCGCCCGATCCCTCTGGCGCTGACCCTGCTCGCGGGCGCCGTGATCCTGCTGCTGGCCGGGCGCCGCGCGGGCCGGCTCCTGGCAGCCGTCGCCGCACTCTCCGCCAGCGGCGGCCGCGGATGAGCCGCAGAGCACCCGGGCCCGCCGAAGCGGAACTGGCCCGGCTGCGCGGCTGGTTGCGCGCGGCGAAGGGGCCGCGAACCTTCGGCTCCCTCGCGCGGCGGGCCAGTGCCGGGACGATGCCGGTCGCGGCATGCACCTTGCGCCGGGCCCTGGACGGGCGGCTGCCCACTCTGTACACCGTCCAGGCGTTCGCCCGGGGCGCGGACGCCGACGAACAGGAGGCGGCGCGGGTGTGGGCGGTGGCCGCGGCCGCCGTCCATCCGGCGCCCGTGCGGCGGCCGGTCACGTACGTGCCCGGGCGCGGCATCACCACCCTGGCAGGACTGGCCAGGGCCATGATGAGGGTCCGGGCGAAGGCCGACGGGCCGAGCCTGCGCCGACTGGCCGGCTCGCCCGAGGCCGCGGGCCGCATCTCACGCAGCGCCCTGCACAACGCCCTCACCGGCCAGAGGCTGCCCAGCGAACAGCTGCTGGCCGGCTTCGCCGCAGCGTGCGGCGCCAGCGAGGAAACCACCCGCGCGCTGCTCGACGCCCGCGCGCGGATCCTGGCCGGACCCCAGCCCCGAGCGCGAGCGTGGACCGCCGAACAGGCCAGGTACCAGATGCTGCGTGATTTGGGCGTGCCTTATTGGATGCGGAACGAGGACATCAACACACTCGACCTTGGCGTCGATCCCGATTTTCCGGTGCGTCGGCGGCCCTCGCCCGCGCGGAGAACGGCACAACGTCACCGGCGCCGACGAAGCCAGCGCCGACGGGCGGCGGCGAACTCGGCTGCTACGAATGCCAGTTTACGCAACGAGGAGGCAAATACCGGACAGGACTAGGTGCGGCCGGCGCCCTGGGGACGGTGGGGCTGGTGCGCGGCGGACTGCTCCTCTCCGTGGCCGTGGCCTGCCGGACGGCCGGGGCCCGGGGCGGGGTAGTCGGCGGCCCGCTGCTGCCCCTGTTCCTTCAGCTCCCGGAGGCGTCGGCGGACCTCGCCAGGTCCACACCCAGCACCTCGCGGCCGAGCTCATCGAACTGCAGCGCCTGCTCCTCGGATGCCTCGGTGAGCTGCCGGAGGAACCGCTGCTCGGCCCCGTCCCCGGCGCGGGCCACGTACCCGAACTCCCGTCCACCTTCACAGCCCCGCCGCCGGGCGCTGGAGGTAGTGATCGGGGTCTGGCGGGACGAAGCGGAGATCCGGGGCCGCCGCGCCCCTGACCGCCTTCACGCCAGAGCGGCGACGACGGCCGCCAGTACCTTCCTCCCGGCCTCGTTCACGGTGAACGTCCGGCCCTCACCGGCCACGGCCAAGGAGAGACGATCTGTGGCGGCTGCCGCATGGCAGCAGCCCGCACACGTCGCTGGCGAAATGACGGCCGCGCCCGCTATGCGGTTCCGCCTTTGCCCCAGGGCCACCGCCTGCGGCCGACCGCCGGGGTCTCGCGCCCTCCGGCAGGGGACGCGTCTCGGTCTCCTTCTGAGTGGGTCTGGCCGAGTACAGCGGCCTGCACGGCCGGCCAGTCCTGCGTGCGCCACCAGCGCAACAGGTCGCCGGAGGCGATCACGGGAAACGGGAGCGCGTCGACGACCCTACGCTGATACACCTCTGCAGTGCGGTCCGCGGGGTCAAGGCTATGCTGGTGGTTGACGATCAAGGCTGCGCAGGTGACAGGCTGGCCGGGGCGCAGTTGCGGCCATTTCTCCAGATGGCGGTGAAGCTGCGAGATCAGTTTCTCCCCCGCATTCTTCGCGGCGGCCTTCACCTCGACCAGGCAGGTGGACCCGTTCAGCACGGCGAGCAGGTCGGCGGACAGGGTGCCGCCCAATTCCTCGTCCAGCTCGGTGACGGCGAAGCCGGCGGCACGCAGTACCGCGGCCACCGCGTCTTCCAGCTCCTTGGCGCTGCCGTACAGCAGACCGGACCGCATGGGTTCGGCCTCCTGCCGCGCCCGCTTCAGTTCGCCCTCGAGGCGGGCTTTGTCCTCCAGGTAGCGGCGCTCCAACTCTTCAAGAGAGCTGCGTGCTTGTGTCTCGGCGGGGGTTTCCAGGGCAGGATCGACATGGTGGCGTGAGCGGACGCGGCGCAGTGCGGCCGATACGTGCTCGGGAAGGGCGCGCTGGACGAGCCACTCGCCCACCTGGTTCCAGTCGACCCCGTCAGGGATCACGTACCAGATCTGCTGGCCGTCCCCGGACGTCCAGCGTGCGACGACGGGCTTGCCCAGGCTGTCGACGAGGATCGGCACCAGTTCGCCCTCGGGCTCGCGAACCGTCGTTCCGCGCCGGCCCTCCAAGGCGCTCGCCTGCAACGTCATCGCCCACCAGGGGGCATTGGCGGGGCGGTTGAGCAGTCTCAGTCCGAGGTCGCGGTCGGTCGCATTCAGCCCGGGAGCCAGGGAGACTTCCGCCTCCGCAAGCAGCCGCTCGCCGACGATCGCGCCAGAGAAGTGGCGGAAGTCCACGCGGCCGCCGGGCCGGCCGAAGACCGACCACCCGCGGTCATCGTCATCGTCTGCCGTGCCCATCGTGGCGATGATGAGCCCAGGCTCGCCGCGCAAGTCTGCTCCGGACAGGAACCTGTCGAACTCGTCGGCGCCGCGACCGGAGAAGCTCGGGTTGATGGCGGCGGCGCAGGTGCCGGTGTCCGTGTCGAGCCAGCGCGGCTCGGCCCCATGCTTGGTCCAGGAGATGCCCGCGTATTTAGCTGAAGCCGCGACGAGCTTGGGCGCGTAGTCGACGGCCTGCGGATCGGGCTCTTCCTCCATCGGGGCGGGGTCGTAAACAGCGACGTGTACGGGGACGAGTCCGTTCGGAGACGAGGTGTGCGCGGCCATAGCCGAACCGTAGCGGCCCGGTGTGACACCGCCGCCGGCAGAACACAGCCCTTCTTGCGCCGGGGGTACGAGACGGGCAGCCGTTGGCCGAGTGGGGACACACGCTGGCACGCCCAACGGCAGGCTGGGCCGGACTCAGGTGAGTTACTGTCGAGGTACGCCTACGGGCGCTACGTCCACGGACATCCGGACCTACGGGTCCTCTCCCTACGAGGAGTTTGCGTGCTTACGCTTACACCCATCGAACGCGACATGCACCGCCTTCTCCGCTCTCTTGCGAAGGCTGGCGATCCGGTCGACCCGCTTTCCGCCTGCATCGGCTACAAGGAGTTCGCACAGCGCGTTGACCCGCACGGCTTGGACCCCTATACGTCGCAGGGCCAGATGCGTGGGCTCTACCCGAAGCTCGGCCACATCAGCGTGTACGAACACCAGCATGGTCGCCCGCTGCTGTCGGCACTTGTCATTCGCAAGGCAACTGGCCGGCCCGGGGCCGGCTTTGCCGACCTGGCGTCACAGCTCGGCTTCGAAGCCGCTGAGGAGGACGAGTTCTGGGAGCATCAGGTGGCACAGGTCGTGCGCTTCTGGTCTGCGGACGATCCGGTCATGCTGATGGACTCCGCGATGGATCAGGTGCTGAAGGAGCTTGGCTCGATCAGGCGCGCCGTACGCAGACTCGCCGCGCGGCCGGGCGAGAAGGGCTGATACCGGCGGATTGCGTCGCGGACAGGGTGCCCTGTCTCCCTCCCCTGAGCAGCGCTTGCCGATGTGCGCCATGAGGGCCTGCCTCTAGGCAGGCCCTCACCCCGATATGGGGCGCGGCGTGGCTGCCCACGCAAGGGCGCCCGCGTGGGGTGCAGCACCCCCGTGGGGTACAGGGCCGGCACAGCCCCGCGCGCCGTGTCACAGCCGGTCCGTGCCGGGGAGGGTGACCCCGTTGGGCAACCCAGCACGCTGGTCAGGCGCCTGTGTCACAGTGAGCGACGAGAGCGGATAGGCGACAAGGGGGGCGGGCTGTCGTGCGGCGTGACCGAGGGCTTCCAGTGCTGCGGGAGAAGGAACTGTTGGCGGCCGGGGTGGACGTCGGGCCGCTGCGGCGGATCACCGTGGTCCTGGGGCGTGCGGGCGGCGGGAAGTGGCACGTTCCTGCCAAGGCGGCGTGCCTTCGTCGGTCCAGTCTCCGGTGAACAAGGACGCCACCAGGGTGGCGTGCTGCTCGGGAAGTTCACCGGCACGGTGCTTCGTACGGGCTTTCGCGAGCCAGGCCCCGATCTTGACCTGATCCCCGTCAACAGTGATCTCCTCGCGGGCGGTGGGGGCACGGCGCTCGCGGTGCAGGAAGAGCTCGAGGATCTGCACGGTCTGGGCGAAGGTGCGGCGGGAGCGGCGGACTGCGGTGAGCGGGTGGCTTTGCGGAGTAACACCGATGGCGGTCAGCAGACTCTGTTGTGGGCGGGCGAGGGTGCGCCAGCCGGTGAGCTGGCGATGCAGCCAGCTGCCGATCTTCACCGAGGCCAGAACGCTGTCGCGGTCGAGTGCGGCCGGGTCGTTGCCGGCGGCGAGATGTGTGCGCAGCAGATGGTACTTGCGGTGCCAGTCCGCGCCGTGGGGCAGTTGCCAGTCCGGGTCGATGGCCGCGAGGTCGGCGACGCGCGCCGGGGCGAGTTCGGCGCGTGCGGCCGCAGAGCGTTGTTCGGCGAGCCAGGCACCGAGAGGAGTGGTGGCGGGCGCGGCAAGGTGACCGTGGGCACGGTGGTAGTCGGTGGCGGCGGTGAGCCGGGCGCGCCAGGCGGCATCGTGCTTGTCCCAGACCATGCCCAGAGCGTCGAGTTCGGCGATCCAGTCGGTGTCCAGGCGGCCGGCTGTGCGGGCGTCGCGCATGGTGGTGATGAAGGTACCCAGGGCGAAGCCGTAGGCGTCGGTGTAGTCGGCAGGGACGTCAAGGTGGTGGTGGGCGTCGTGGTAGGCCTGGGCGGCGGCGAGGCCGGCGCGGCGGGAGCGGGAAACGGCCGTGTCGTGGGGGTTGAAGGAAGTGAGGTCGAGTGCGCGGGCGATGTGCTCGGGATGGGTTGTGAAGTCGAAGTGCCAGCGGTGCTGGATGAGATCGCTGATTTCTTTGGGTAGGCGGTTGGCCTTGCCGGGAAGGCGTTCGAGGATGCGGTGGTCGTGACTGGCAAGGGCCGTGCTGATAGCCCAGACGGGTTCGTAGGCGGTGCCGAGGATGTCGGTGGGGTCGGTGCCCGGGGGGATGTAGACGGGGATGACGAGGCTGGCGATCTTGCCGCTGACGGACAGGCGTAGGGCGCGGCCGAGGGCTTGGACGCAGCGGATGACGCTGCGGGTGGGATCGGCGAAGACGATCGCGTCGACGCTGGGGATGTCGACGCCTTCAGCGATGACTTTGGCGTTGGCCAGAATGGCGCAGGGTGAGGCCGCGAACTCGGCGAAGGTTGCGGCGCGTTGCGCGGATGGCGTGTCGCCGTGGACGAAGAAGACCTCAGGGCTGGTGTCGGGGCACAGGTCCGGGCTGTGGGCGCGGAGGCGGCGCAGGGTGTGGGGCAGTTCGCGGGTGAAGCGCTTGGCGTCTTCGACCAGGTTGAAGTAGACCAGGACACGGCGCTGCTGGTGGGTGGCCATGGCTTTGAGGACGGCCAGGTGCAGGGCGGTGGTGCGCAGGGCCTCGTCGATGGCGGGCTGCTGGTCCGCGGTGGTGCCGGAGGGGGGCAGATTGAGGCGTGTGCGCAGGTCGTCGTCGGTGAGGGTGGGCACGATGATCCGGTAGTCCGCGACCCGGCCGTCTTCGATCGCGCGGGCGAGGGAGTACTCGAAGATCTTCTTGCCGTAGACGGCGGGGTTGTCCATCGAGTTGGCGCGGGCGTCACCCCCCTCCCCCGTCCGGGGCATCTGGCCGCGCGGGCGGGAGAGGTTCGCGGACTCGGCGAGATCAGGTGCGGCGAAGATGCGCGGGGTGGCGGTCATGTAGAGGCGACGCTCGGCACGGATGCGCGTGGCGTCGTGGACCGCGGCCCATTTCTTGTCGGCCCGGCCAGCGATCCGGTGGGCCTCGTCCAGGACCACAAGGTCGAACGGCGGTACCTGGTGTGCGGTGTGCTGGGTGTTCTCGATCTTGTCGAGGGAGTCGTAGGTGCACACCACCGTCAGGCCGGGCAGCGCGTTGCGGCCGGTACCGACGGCGGCCAGAAGGGCGGCCAGGAGGCGGTAGTCGGTGACGGAGGCGACGTGTGCGTCGGCCAGGGCGTCGTGGGCGGCCGCGTCCATGGAGGAGACGATGACGACCGGCTCCTGGTGGCCGTCGCCGCGCAGGGCCAGAGCGGTCTGCGCGGCGAGGTCGAGGGTGGGGACGACGAACAGCAGCCGGCGCGCCAGCTGATGCGCGGCGCGGCTGGCGACGAGGGTTTTGCCGGTGCCGGTCGCAGCCACGTACAGACCTCGGGTGCCGGGCCGGCGCAGGTGCTTCAGAATCCTGCCGAGGGCCTCTTCCTGGTCCTCGTGCAGTGGAAGAGGCTTGCGTCGTCTGCGGCGTGACGGCAGCTCCAGCCCCAGATCTGGCAGGTCCCGGACCGCCAGCGACTGGGGATCGGGCGCCTGGGGCGTGGGCGGTGGCATGGGGTCTCCGGGCGTGCGCGGCCGGCCAGGGGCGGAAGCGTCATCCGATTCTGTCAGTTCTCCCCCCGCCGTCACAGCCGTCTCTGCGTTCGCCTGATGTGGCGTGCGTTCTGCGCGCCGGTCAGGGGCTCTGCGGTGCAGGGGTCGGGGGCTGGGAGGGAACGGTTGGCGTGGAGGCAGGCGCGGTCTGGATGGCGAGTTTGCGGTAGCCGGTGGCGGTGATGGTGTGCCACGACAGGTAGAAGCCGACGGTGGCCAGGATTCCGAGGACGGTGGCCGTGGCGAGGAGGAGGGGTCGGTGTTCGACGGGGTAGCGCCCCAGTGCGAGATCGGTGGCCAGGGTGAGCAGGATGCTGTTGAGGACCCAGCCGCGGCAGATCCGCAGGCGGGACCGTGCGTAGTCGGCCCGGGCGGTGAGAGCAGGGGTCTCTGCGAGTTTCAGGCGGGCCTGGGCGTAGGCGGCGGATGTGCGAAAGGACTGGGCGCGCAGCTTGCGCCGTGCGGGGGTGAGGGCGGTGTCGGCTGCGCGGTCGATCAGGATGCCTAAGGCGTAGGCGAACGCGAGGGCTGCGCCGGCCGCGAGGGGTGTGCCGCCCACGGGAGCCAGTTTGCGGGTGTTGTCGGGACCGGCAATGGCAGCGGTCAGGATGCCCAGGCCGGTGAGGAAGCCGATGCCGACGACGAGGACTTCGACGAACATGGCGGTGGCGGCCACGACCGCGGAGGGTTCAGGCTGCGGCGGTCGGGTCACAGGTAGACGCTCCAGATTTCTGCCATGTCGCTGAGCATGGTTTCGGGCAATTCGTCGTACCACACGCCTCGTAACAGCATCTTGGCGGCGGTGAGGCGTTCGAAAATGATCAGGCTTTCCGGCTGGCTGGCCAGTATGTAGCGGCCGTGGGTTAAGAAGAGTTCGCTGGTGGGGCCGTAGTCGCGGTAGGCCGCTTCGAGCTGTTGACGGTACTGTTCTGTGAACTGGGCGAGCTTGTTGGGGTAGTCGGGCTCGTTCTCGACGGTCTCGATCAGGACGTCGATGATGTCTTCGGACAGGTCGCGCCGGTACTCGTGCTCGGTGAACGTGCGGTACAGGAACTCTGCTTCGTCCAGGAGTCGGTTGGTGCGGGTGAAGTCAGGGTGTTGTGCCAAGACGTCTACCCCCCGTTCGACCTCGAGGTCGTACAGTTCGACCAGGGCGATCAAACGGTACAGCGACCTACTGACATCGCGGGGTACGTCGGTGGTGCCTGTTTTGTAGAGCAGCCGGTGGGACATACGGGCCCACAAGTCGGTTGCTTCGGTGCGGATTTGGATCTCGCACTCGTAGGGTCGGCCGTCGCTGTCGGTGAGGTCGCCGGCTGCGAGGACCTGGACGTGCAGGCGGGGGTACTGCAGCGTGTACTGGCCTTCGATGTCCTCTTGTTCTCGGTAGTCCTGGGGGTCTTCTACCAGTGTCAGGTTGTCCTTGACGACCTGAAGGGCCTGGTTGAGGAAGCCGTGGTGCTGGACGGTGATGCGGACGCCTGCCTTGTCCGTGATTTGAGTCCAGGGGTCGGCGTATTCCTTGTGGTAGGCCTTGGTGACGAAGCTGCCGATCTCCTTGGCCCGGGAGGTCACCTCGCAGGTGATGTGGGCGCGGGCGGTCTTGCGTCGTAGAAGGGCTGCGGTGAGCTGTGCCGCTTTGCGGATGTTGGGGAGTTCGGCCTGGTACCGGTGGAAGGCGTCGTTGACCGTGCTCACCCGGTTATGTCCGCCCCGGGTGCTTGGCCGTCTGTGTGCGGGGCGTCGGGTTTGCGGGGGCTGTAGTGGCTGCGTGTGGAGGTGATCTTGCCTTTGACGGTGACCGTGGAGGTGCCGTCGGAGTGGTCTTCGATCTTGATGTCCTCGCGTACCCGGTTGACGGGTGTGACGATGGAAATGCCGCTTCTGAAGCCGATCTGCAGCTCGCTGAGGCGTGGAGCCACCCGCGCGATGTCCTTGTCGAAGCTGCCCGTGGGGACGTCCTTGCTGGCCAGGTAGGTGAGGAAGCTGTCCTGGTCATGGAGGTCGAGGTGATCAGCGGCGAAAGCGGTCGGGTCCAGGGTCGCGTTGTTGGAGCGGAGCTCGACCAGGACGGCCATTAGATAGTCGACGCTCTTCTCGGGGTCGTCGACTCTTTTGTCGACCCAGTCGACTGCTGCCTCGTGAAATTGCTGGGTGACGCGCTTGGGGTCTTCCTTCTGCCGGCAGCCGAGGAAGGCCTGCAGCCAGAACTGTGCCATCTTGCCGCCCAGCTGCTTGTCCGCTGCCCACCCCTCGATGGGGCCATCGTCAGGGATGCCGTCGACGCAGAACAGGGCGGCCTTGTAGATCTTGTTGTGCTCGGTCATCAGGAGGTTGGCGAAGTAGTTCATGTCGAAGGTACGTTTGCCACCGACGAGTACCTCCTCGGCCCGGAACCCGCCCTCCTGTTCCAGTTTCACGATGAGCAGCGCCCTCTTGCCGGCAAGGCTCGCTGAGGCCACGAGGAGCAGCCCCGCGGGACTGTTGCCGCGCTGGCTTTCGAAGAGGAGTTCGGCCAGGTCGGTGGAGACGCTCACCAGGTCACGCTGCTCGGCGAGGTACTCGTAGACACGGTCCGGCAGGTTCGACTTCTTGACCTCGACCTCTTCCACGACCGGGCGCCCGTGCGAGGCGAGCACGCCGCGGAAGTTGCCCTGGATCTTGGCACGCACATCCTCGCTGAGGCTGCACACCGCTTCGCTGAACTGGACTTGCGCTGGTACCGGGTCGTTCCGCTTGCGCGTCGGGACCAGGTGAAAGATGGCCTCGTCAACGACGAGTTGAGCGAATTCGCCCGACATGACCCACCCCGTAGATCTTTGAGTTGATGCCTATCGGCCGAGCATCAACCGCATGTCCGCGCCGCGTCTGGGCCGACGGGCGTGTGGTGCTCCTCGCGGCGTGAACGCCCGTGACGCAAGGCGTTGCTGACCCCGCGTCAGGCAACCGAGGCGGCTATCGTAACGGTCTGTGCATGGCGCGGAGGGCGTTTGCCGGGGCGATATGCAGCTAGTCATCAAAATGACTCAAAATAAGTGAACCTTGTGCTAAATATGCGCGTCCGTCGCGGACTTCGTCCGTGTCACCGATCGCTTAGCGCACCGCACGCCGCCATGACTGGCACTCTCCGTCATCAGCGCCCGGGCGACCTCTCCCCGCCGTCCGGCCGCGGGACAAGTGGTGAGGCTCTGCGCTGTGAGCACATCGGGTCAAGGAGACGGCTGAGGACGGCGTCGTGTTCCTGGTAGATGACTCGCCCCGTCTCTTTCAGCCGGTCAGCCAGGTCGGGATCAGTGGTGTTCGGCAGCGGGCCGAGAGGAATGGCAGACGGCAGGTCGCCGGCTGCCTGAACCAGAGCGGCATCCATGGCGATGAGTGCTGCCCCGTAGGTCTGCTGCACCGTGGTGGCGATGTGCAGACCTGCAGCGTCGAGGTCTCCTGCGTAGCGCAGGGGAACACCCTGGTCGACGGCGAGTTGGAGCAGAACGTGGTCGACGGCCCGGAGTTGGCCGCTGGTGCAGGCCATCGGCTGGGTGCTGGCGCATTCCATCGCGGCCTCCAGGACGGAGGGGTTTTCGACGACGGTCAGCGGGTCGGGGGCCAGCCGCGGCGGGGTGCGGGTGAGGTCGAGAAGGTTGAGGGCGACCGGGGTGGTCGCCTCGTTGAGCCGGCGGTCGATGGGGCCGTCGCCGAGGGCGCGGACCTGGTAGAGCAGGACGGTGGCGGAGAGCCGATCGGCGATGATGCCGTGCTCGGCGAGCAGGGCGCGTATGTGGTCGGGGCGGGTGGGTTCGGGACGGTCTGCGAGTTCGGCGAGGGCGGCAATGAGGCGCTGTCCGGGCCCGGTTGCGGGGTCGAAATAGTGCGGGTCGCCTGCGTGGTCGTGGGCGAGTTTGGCCAGGGTACGGGGCGGTGTGTGCGGGAGGCAGCGAGTGATGGAGGCAAGCGCGTCGATGAGGCGGCGCAGCGCGGCAGCGGATTCTTCGTCGGCTCCTGAGGTGAGTCTGGCCCGCAGCCGGGGCAGATGCGGCAGCTGCTCCTGTGCATGGCGGATCACTTCCCGGCGCAGTTCGGCGGCGGCGAGGCGGCCGTGCCTGCGGTTGACGACTGCGCGGCCCACGGCGTCCTCGACCAAGGACTGCAAAGTGTCCGTGGTCAGGCCGAGGGCGGCCAGGAGCGGGGGCAGCGGCACCTTGACGCCGCGGTCGGTGCGGGGGACGCGAGTGCGGCCTCGTCGGCGCTGGGCGGATGTGTCAAGCCATGACTTCAGGGCGGCCACCGCGCCCGGCGCGAGGTCGGGCACGGTGACGGTGGCGATGTCGGCCGGGGCGCTGCCGGCGCTGAGGCGGTCGTGGATGGCCTGCCACAGCGGGGCAAGTTCCGGGTCGGCGGCGAGGAGGGAGTGATCGGCGGTCACGGGCTGTCCTGGGGCTGCGCAGTGGTCACGTCGAGGGTGAGGGGCTGGGGTTCGCCGTGGCCGTGCCACAGCCAGGGGACGGTGATGCGGCGCCGGCCGGCGGTGACGACCTCGTGGACCATGGCCCGCTGGGTCTCCCGCTTGATCAGGGGGGTCATGAACGGGGCAGTGGCCAGGACGTCGAAGTCCCAGGAGCGCAGCAGGGCCAGGACCTGGCGCAGGTTGCGTTCGTCGAAGGCTGCGTCGATCTCGTCGACGGACAGCAGGCGGGGGCCGGCGTAGCCGGTGGCGGAGTACATCGACCAGGCGGCTGCCAGCAGGGGCAGCATGGTGGCCAAGCGCCTCTCACCGGTGGAAAGGGCCTCCAACGGGTTGGAGCGGGCGGTGATTTCTCGGAACTTCTCCTTGCCGGCGGCCTCGAATGAGGCGTGGGTGACGGAGATGGTCCAGTCGTACCAGCTGCGGTAGTCGAAGGTGTGGGCGACGCGTTCTGCCCAGGGTTCGCCGGCCTTTTCGTTCATGCGCTGGCGCAGCGCGTCATACATCTGCTCGAAAGTGTCGTCGGAGGGCGGCTTGCCGATGAGGTCCACCATGCGCTGGGCCTCGGGGTCGTCGCGGACGTCCCATGCGACTTGGACGCCCACGTGGGCCACGCCCGTTCGGACGTCTTTGAGTGTGTCGTGGATCTGGGTGACCAGCTCGACGGCTGCTTGCCGGCGCAGCTGGATGTCGCGCTGCAGGCGGGTGAACAGGCTTGTCTTGAGGACCTGCTTGATGTCGGCGCGCAGATCGTCTTCGAGCTGGGCCGCGGTGGCCTTGAGGTCCTCAACGGCGGCGGGGACGTCTTGGCCTCGCACCGCGGCGGGGTCGGCGACGACGGCACGCCGCCAGGGGGTGTCTTCGATACTCAGCAGCGTGACCTGCCGGTCGAAGCCGGCCAGGCCCGTACTGGCCTTGCGGGCGGCGGTCTCCAGCAGGGCCAGCTCGCGGTCGCGCTGGCGTACCAGGGCGGTGCGGCGGTCGGTGCCGCCGGGAGCGTCGGCGAGCAGGCGCCTGGCCCAGGCCAGGCCCGTGGTGAGGTTGGCAGGGCGGCCGGAGTTAGTGGTGGGCAGGTCGTCAGGAACCGCAGCGAGGCGCTCGTCGGCCAGGCGGCCGAGCCGGGCCATGCAGGCATCGCGGTGTTTCTCCGCGGCTTCCCGCTGCGGGACGAGCATCCCCAGTGTGGCCTGGGCGGCGCTGGCTTGTTGGTCGGCATCCTGCTGGCGGCCGCGGCACTGTTCGGCGCGGTCTTCGGCCTGCCGCAGCTTCTCGGCCGTGGTGTCCCGGCGGGCTTGGAGCTCTTGGTACTTGGCTCCGTGCAGGGCACGCATTTCGGCGACCGTGGCGGCTTCCTCTTCAGCGCGTCGCTGGGACTGGGCGGCTTCCCGCTCGGCCTGGGTGTGGCGTGTGCGGCGCTCGGCGGCTTCCTGGCGGTCGCTGTCGGCCCGTTTGAGCAGGTCGGCGACCCGCTGGGCGGCCGGGGCCCAGGCCTGGATGTGGCCGACGAGTTGGGCGGTGGTGTTCCGGCGGGCGTCGAGATGGTCCGGTTCGGTGCGCAGCATGTCGCCTGCGGGCAGGGCTGCTGCGCGGTTGAGTGCGCGCAGTGCTTCGCTGACGGCTTGGGAGGCTTGTTCGTGGCGGCCGGTGGCCTTGAGGGTTTCAGCGCGCGCCCGGTTCAGGTCCTGCTCGGCGGTGTCCTCGGCGGTGTGGGCTGCCTCGACGGCTTCGATCGCCGCGCAGGGGAAGGCTTCGTGTTCAGCGTCGGCGGCTTGCTGGGCGGTCGCGGCACGGGCGCGGGCGTCTTCGCTGGCTTCGGCGGCGGCGGCCTGGTCGGCTGCAGCCTCTGCGGCGGCTTGGGCCGCTTCGGCGGCGCGTGCCGCGCTGTGCCGGGCGTGTTCGTGGGTGAGGGCAGCAGCGGAGACGGCGGCGTTGCGGGCAGCTGCGGCTGCCTCGAGTTCGGCCAGAATCCGCTCCAGAGCGCGGTCGGCGTCGGCCAGTGCCGTGGCGGTGCTGTGCTTGAGGGCTTCGGCGGCCGCGTGCCGGTCAGCGGCCTGGCGGCGCGCTTCGTCGACGCAGGCGGCGGGCGGGAGGCTGTCGCGTTCGGCGGCGGCTTCGGTGATGTCCTGGCGGCAGCGTGCCAGGTGTCCTTCCGCGTCTTTAAGGGTGCGGTGGGCGGCGGCCAGTTCGCCTTCGAGGCGCTGGACTCGCTGTTGGCGTGCCCTCTCCCGTGTGGTGCGGCCGATGAAAGCGGCCTGGTATCCGGCGGGAGCGCTGGCGGTGAGGACGCCGTGGGCCAGCCAGCCGGATGCCGGGTCGCTGCCGGGCGTGTCGAGCGGGACGGCGGCGAGGATCTCGCGTACCCGTGCGGCGTCGACGGCCGGGATGTCTTCGACGACCAGCAGGTCGGCCAGAGTGCGTCCCTGGGCGGGTGCGGTGGGCGTGAGGGTGAGGTCGCCGTCGCACACCCGGCCGTCAGGGGTGACCAGGGCGTCCAGGAGGCCTGCGACGAGGAGGGCTCCTTCCAGCCGGTGGGCGTCGTCGGCACTGAGATGGGGGGCGAAGTCGACGAGTGCCCACAGCGGGACGCCGTCCCTGCCGGTGCGGGTACGCCAGGCCGGAGGTTCTGGGACGGGGGCTGCCTGCTGGGCCTGGTGCAGTTCCTCGGTGAGGGCGCTGACGGATTCGGTGGCGGCCTGGACCTGCCGGGCTGCGTGCTCGGCCTGGCGTTGGAGCCGCGGTGCGGCCTGGGCGTGTGCACGCATCGCAGCCAGGGTGAGGTCGGAGGGCTGCAGGGCGTGCAGATCGGCTGCCGACGCGGTGGGGTGGGGCAGAGGGAGGTGGTCAGCGGACAGGTGGGTGAGGTTCCCGCGCCAGGTGTGTACCTGACTCAACCAGTCGCGCACCGCCTGGAGGGCAGCCGCGTCGGCCTCGGTGCGGGCGTGTTCGGTTGCCCCCAGCGCGGCCTGGGCGTCGTGGCGGGTCTGCTGGTGGAGGCGGTGGGCCTGGGTGCGGCGGTTCTCGTCGGCTTCCGTCTCGGCGTGCGCGTGGTCCAGGGCGGCTTCGTGGGCGGCGCTGGCTTCGTCGGCAGTTTCCTGGGCTGCGGCGTGCTCGATGCGGGCCTGGTCTGCGAGGCGGGCTGCGGCCTGGGCAAGGGCGGCGTCGGCGGATGCCTTCTGCTGGTGCCCGGGAAGGTCGATGCGGGAGCGGGCCGCGGCGGCGGCGGACGCACGCCAGGCAGTGAGCCGACTGGTGTCAGTGCGCTCCTCCGCCTCGCCCGGTGCGGCCAGCTGCGGCGGCAGCGGGCCGAGCAGAGGTGCGTCGGCCTGCCAGTCCTGGAGGCGGGCGGACAGTTCCTCTTCAGCACGTCGGCGGTCACCGGTGGCCTGGCGGGCCGCCTCACGGCGCGTGTCTTCCGCGTCCTCGGCGGCACGCTGTTCGTCTGCGGCGGTGCGCTGGTTGGCCTGCATGTGCTGGTAGTTGTACAGAGCCCGGTCGACGGCCTGGATCTGGCGCTGATGGTCTTCCGCCCAGGCCAGCGGGTGGCTGCACAACCAGGCTGTGTCCAACGTGGTGTCGGCGCCCTGGCCAGCCGCGGCGAGGGCTGCCGATGCGGTCATGAGGTGTTCGCAGGCGGCCTGGGCTCCCAGAACATTGGCGGTGGTGCGCAGGTCTCCAGAGATCCGGGTGAGCTGGGTCTGGGCGGCCTGGGCGTCGTTTCGGCTGTCGGCGGCCTTGCGGCGGGCCTCGTCGGCGTCGGTGCTGGCCGTCCGCGCGCGCTGAGCGGCGGCTTCGGCCTGGGCGGCGAGGTCGCGGGCGCGTGCTTCGTGGTGCGGCAGTTCGGCTCCGGCATGGTCGCTCAGCAGTGCCTCGTCCGCGGACAGTTGCCCCCGGGCGCGGGAGATGTCGCTCTGCGCGCGGGCATGCTCCTGGGCCGCGTCCCGGGAAGCCTGCTGGGCGGCATCCAGCTGGTCGGTGGCCCGCTTGAAGTTGCGGGCCTGGTCGTCGAACTCGGTGTTGGCTGCGGTCAGGGCAGCAGCTTCGACCTGGGCCACGGTGCGCAGATAGCGGCGGTAGCTGCGGTCGGTGCCTTCCAGGAGTTTGGCTTCCTGGCGGGTGCGCTCCAGTTTGTGTTCCAGTTCGGAGATGCGTTCCATCGCTTCGGCGATCTGGATGAGGTTGTCGGTGTCGAGGGCGGGCAGAGCGTCGGTGAGGACCTGCCGCATGCGGGCGGGGGAAATGGCTTCGGCTGTGCGCACGCTGCGCAGGGAGCGCAGGACGGCGAGCAGTGCCTCGAACTGGACCTCGTTGAGCGGGGCGAACAGGCGGGTGCGCACATTGTGGCGGTAGGAGCGCTCGTCCTGGGGGGTGAGCTTGGTCAAGGAGCCGCGCAGGGTCTTGGAGTCGGTGAACATCTCGCCCTGGCAGGCGGCCAGTTGTCCGGCGAGCACGTCCAGGGCGACGGGCTCACGGTCCAGTTCCAGTACCAGGTCGCTGCCTACCCGGCCGGGGGCGAGGAAGAAGGCGCGGTGCAGGTGGCCGGCGGTGGCGCGCAGCCACAGGCCGGTGGTCAGATACCGGGTGGTGCCGTCGGCCGGGTCGTGCAGACCGTACTCGAGCCACCAGACGCCGGTGCGGTCTTCCCGGTCGTTGAAGTCGGTGTGCCGGCTGGTGAGGGTGCCGGCGGCTTTGCCGGACACCGACAGTGCGGTCTGGGAGGTGTCGGCGTCGAGCAGGACGGTGATCAGCATGGAGGCGGTCAGGGACTTGCCGGATCCGTTGGGTCCGACCAGGGCGAGCCAGCCGTCGGAGAAGTAGAGCTGTTCGCTGGCCCAGGCCCAGGAGTTGACGATGCCGGCACGCGTGGGCTGCCAGCGGCCCTCGGCGGTGGGGGCGGCGACGAACGGCCCGTCGGCCTCCGTCAGGCTCAGGTGCAGGGCGGGGTGCTCGGGGGGCTTCATCCGTCGTCTCCTTGGCGAGCCTGGTGCGCGGCATCGGGGGTGGGGGCGGTCTCGGCCGAACCGGACGGCGTGAACAGGGGTAATGCGGGGTCGGCGGGCGGGGCGGCGGCCGGTGTGGGTGGCGGGGCAGGCTGGCGGACGCGGACGCGCCACAGGTGCACGCCAGGTGTGGGCAGCCAGGTGTCGGGGCGGTCTGGATCAAGGGCGAGCAGGCCGACGCTGGTCAGTTCGGCGGCCGCGGCGCGCGCCAGCGCCGAGATGCGTTCGTAGGAGGCGGCCCAGCGGGGCTGGCGGTCTCGTATCTGGCTGAACAGTTCCGCCATGTCGGTGAGCGTCAGTGGTGCGGCGGGATCCTCGCGGCCGGGAAGGACAGCCAGCAGGGCGAGGGCCGCCTGGCGTTCCGTGCGTCGGCCGTTGGGGAAGTCGATGCTGCTGGACTGGCCGCTGGGGTCGGTGACCTGCCACCAGTCGCGGCGCACGGTCGCGGTGAGCCCGAGGGCGGCGACGGCGTTGAGGGCGCGTTCGCGTCCGGTCAGCGTGTGCAGGTAGGGGGTGGTGTCGGTGTCGTCGTCGAGGGGGTCGGCCGCGGGGTCATCGACCAGGCGGCGGATGGCGTTCAGACGCCGTTGCTCCAGCGTGGGGGCGTCTTCTGCCGTGTGGGCGGTGTGGTCCAGAAGGGACTCGGCGGACAGGGCGGCGGCGTGCCGGTCAGGGGGCACGCCATCGAGTTGCAGGAGGGTGGGTGAGAGTGAGGAGAATTTGCTGGCAAGGCGGTCTCGGGAGGCCGTGACGATGAGGTCACCGTCCTCCTCGGCCAGTACTCGGTCGAGGTCGGCGTCGACGGTGATGGTGCCTTCCGCTACGAGGATCTTCAGGGCGTCGGCCAGGCTTTGGCGGTTGTGGCGGGCCTGCTGCTTGCTGACGTCGTCGGTGGCCACGACCGGGAAGCGAGGCAGGCGCGCATCGGTGGTGTCGGCCGCGCAGACCTGGGCGATGGCCTGCAGGAGCTCTCTCACGCTCATGCGCGGGCGGCGCCACAGCTGTTCGCAGGCCAGGCAGATGAGGATCATCACCAGGGTGCCGGCCAGCGGCTTCTTCTCCCGCACCAGCCTCGGGCCTCGGTCGCCTGGCGGGTCCTGGCGGCGTTTGTGCAGGCGGATCAGGCCGGCGACCTCGTGGACCTCCAGGGTCCAGTTCAGTTCGGTGCGGAAGAACTCGGCCAGGGGCGGGTGACCCTGCAGGGCCACCCGGTAGTGCTCGGGGTCGTGTTCGATGGTGAGCCGGCCGGCAGCGGCCAGCAGGCGGGCACTCGCCCGCAGGTCGGCGTCGAGCAGCAGGCTGTCATTCATGCCACGCTCCAGTTCTGCCCGGCCGCCCGGGGCTCAGCTGCGCGGTCAACGGAGGGTGTGTGGCCTTGAGGGATGACCGCCAGCCACAGCTCGGGCCCGGACAGGTGCCCTTCGGCCAGTTCAACGGTGACCGTGATGTGGGGCCGGCCGAGCTTGACGGTCACTTCCAGGCCGGCCTCGTCGACGGCGGCCCGCCCCAGTCCGTCCTGCGGGTGGTACTGGCTGAGCGCGACTTCGACGGCATTGAGCAGGATCAGTGCCGCCTCGAACGGCAGTTGGCCCAGATACTCGAGGCCGACCTCGCCGTCGGTGGCCAGCAGCCCGGCCAGATAGCGACGGCGCTGCGCGAGCGCCTGTGCCTGGGCGTGGGCCGCTGCTCGGTCGGCGCTGGTGTCGGGCACCTTTCGGGGCCGTCCGCTGGTGCGACCGTGCCGCTCGTGTTCCCGCAGCGTCACCTCGAGCTGGTGACGGCCAGTGCCGGAGTGGGCGGGAGTGCCGTGAGCGACGTCCTCCTCGCCGGCACCGATGACCGCGTGCCAGGCGGGCCAGTCCCCAAAGGCAGCCGCGTACACCCGACGGGCCTCAAAGTCATCCGGCTGGCGATACAGGCTGTAGGCCAGGGCCCTGAAGTCGACGCCCAGGTCACTGCCGCGCCGACGGGCCATGTAGCGACGGTCGATGGCAACCAGCAGGGTGTGCACGGCTCCGCTGGCCGAGTCGATCAGCCTGTGCACGGTTCCGTCTGGTTGGAACCATGCATCCAGGTCAGTCAGGCGGCGGATACGCTCGTCGATCCAGTGCTGCTGGTCGGCGACGTCCAGGAGCCCGGCATGCCCGGCAGCAGCCTCCACAGTGCGGGCGAATCCAGCCGCCCGCAGCTCGGCAAGCGCCGCTTCCACCCGTGGCAGGCCGCGCCCGTACTCACGGGGGAACTGGCGCAGCGCCTCGATGACGCGGTCGCGATTGTCACCGAACACGTCGTTGTCGGTCACGTCGGACTGCACCATCCTCGCCAGAGCCGCATAGAAGTCGGCCGTCACCCGCTGCAGTTCGTCGATGCGGGTGCGTACGTCCTCCAGATCGCCCGGCAATCGGCCGTGATCGTCCTTCAGATGACCGAGGATCTCCCGCAGCGTGTCCTGCACCCCGTCCAGAAGACGGCTGGGCAGTTGCAGAGCACGCACCACATCGACAACTGCGGTGCGCACGGCGGCCACGACACCGCGTCCTCGCTGCGTCAGCGCCCACGCCTCCTCACGCGCCGACAGACCCTGCAGACTGCGCAACGGAGCGGCGTAGTCGTGAAACGGCTCGGCGAACTTCCAAGCCAGTAGCTGGTCCAGCAAAGCACGCAGCTCAGCTTCCGGCAGCGGGTCGTGGTAGCCGACTGCCTTCAGCTGGGCGGTGATGTCGGACAGCGTCGCCATCGGCCCACGCGTGGACAGCTCTTCCAGAGCGGCCAACAGGGCGAGATAGCGCTCCTTCACGAGGCCTTCCGGCATCCCGAACACGTACCAGTCCCCCGGTACGACCTCTTGCCACCACATCCGCGAACGCAACACCATCTCCCCCTGCATACGACGGCACCGTGACGCTCGGTGAAGCGGACCGGCAAAACCATGCCGCTCCATGCTTCCGAGCCGTTCATGAAAGCTAGATGCCGCCACTGACAACGCCGCCGGGGAAACCCACAAATCATTGAGGATCCGGCACTCGTCGATGACTTGAATCTGCGCTATTCGCGTCAGCCAGTGCACGGGATTCGAGAACGGTGCACGAACCGGCTCGCACCCTCCCCCACCCAGGGCAAGAGATCCAGCAAGCCCTGTCTGAGCTGCGAAAACAAAGAATCACGACGTGATCGAGATCTGCGACGCCGAGGATCCACACCACCACCAGGCAGGGCCCATTCGGCCTGTCGGCGTCAGCCGAAATCAAGTCAGATCCTTACGAGAGGCACGTCACACCCTCACGGAATATCGAACATGCATTCCTCGCAAGAAACTCGCGTATTCGTTCGAATTCCAGTAGTTGATCTTTACAGCTACGATTTCTTGCAGAAGATCGCTTGCAAGTGGTGAGCACCACCCCGAATGAGGACTGCGAGGCATGCGGGTAACCATGTGCGACACCCTGAACAGGCAGATCTGATTGAGGAACCACTGAGCCAACACACGTCGGATCTACGCAGGCCGGGCAGGCCGGCCGCTCGCTCCCGGCCTACGGTAGTCCCGTTCGAGGGGCCGGATCAGCGAGGAGACCATCCGGGCAACGGAGTACCCATCGCCCACCGACCTGTTCGTCTCGGGCAACGAGCCGCCGACCGCGGTCAGACCGATGTCGGCCGGCCCGCTGCTCTCTCGCCGGCGATCGCAAGCTGCCCGCCGGAACACAGGCCTGTGGCACCACTCGTGATTGTCGTCGGTGACGTCTACGGGCAGGTGGACGGTAGAACGTGTGGTCCGCTGGTGGACCAGCTCGAGCACGGCGGCTTTCTTCGTCGGTTCCATCAGGTCCAGGAGGGTGGTGGCCTCGGGCGGATACATCTGGCCGAGGACCGCTGCCGTCCGGACCGCCGGCAGGAGGTTCACCAGTACGGCGACGGTCTGGGTATCCATCTGCCGGGCCACTGCAGCCGCCCACCGCGGGTCCATGTATTCAGCCAGCGCAAGGACTTGAGTCGGCTGCAGACGGCTCACGATGGGCAGCGCTTCCCGGGCCATCATCCTGCCCAGCAGGTTGGCGGCAGCGGTCGGCGCGATGTGGGCGAGCGCGGCCGCCGCGTGCAAGGTCGGGCCCCGGGATCCGCGCCTGATGTACCACGCCGAGATGCTGCCCGTGGTCACTCCAGCCCTGTGGCGGGAAGGCCCTGCACGATGAGGCCGCCGCCTGGGCGGAGCGGTTCCGCAAAGGAGATCCTGCCTATCAAAGCGACGGCAAGTGGTACGAGGCCACCCTCGCACACAGCACACCGCAACCCGCCGTCGCCGCGGCCGCCGACGACCGTATTGATCTGGTGAGCCTGTCCCCCGAGGACCTGAACGATCTCGTTCACCGCCTCTGCATGAAGCTGCACGGCACTGCGGAAGGCCCCCGCGAGCTGATCGGACCGGGGCAAGCAGCCACCGTCTTCCGTGACAGGTCCCGCACCGGCGAACGGTGGGTGCTTCAGTGCCGGCGCAACCGGCACGTCGTGCCGGCGGAGACGGTCCACGCCCTGGCCGGGCAGATGCTGGACGTGCAGGCCAGCCGAGGCATCCTGGTCACCACCAGCTGGTTCGAGGCAAGAAGCCACGCATTCGCCCAACGCAGCGGCCGCATCGACCTGGTGGACGGCCGAGCTCTCAAAGCCCTGCTGCGGGAACACCTCGGCGTCGAGGCCCGGCTCGGTCTTAGCCGGCTTCCGCCCCAGTGGAATCTGCACGACCTTGCCTGAGCATCCCGGCTCTCGCTGCCAGCCATCCGGCTGACAGCGCCGTTCGCGAAGGCCATCGCTGCTCCGACTGCGCCTGTCCCTGGCCATCTGAGCCACCCGCAGAGTGTGCAGTCGGGCCGCGATCGGAAATTACCCGAATCTGCCTGATCGTTCGTTGATTGGGGGCTACAGTCGCGTTTCAGGCCCGGGTCGCCGCTCGTAGCGATGGCACCAGCTGCAACAGAACTTCCACGCTGTCCGGGGATGCGGTCGTACCGTGCCCACCAGCAGCTTCCTTCTCATCTGCGGCGGGCGTCGGCTTGCCGCGCATCGTTGGAGCTCCTCCATGACAGCCGTCCAGGCCACTCCCTCTGCGTTGCCCCGCGACTTCTTCTGCGAGCACTCCGCCAGCAAGAGCCGCGTGCTCGTTCTGCTGGCGCACCCTGACGGACCCTCCAGCCTGCAGGCCGTCATGACCTGCAAGGACGCGCTCGTGGCCCATCATGCCGCGCTCCTTCTCTGCCTCGCCGCCCGCAACGGAGTCCTCACCGAGCCGCAGCAGAGCACGGCGGACAAACTGCTCACTGTGCTGCCGGATGCTCCTGCTGCCTCCTTCCGTCACGCTCTTGACCAGGCATGCGCGGGAGTGTGGACGGTCGGCTCCCCTGGGTTCACCTGGCCCTCTGATGACCCGTTCGACTGGGTGCAGGAGAGCGGTGAGGAAGCGGCACTTCCCATTTCCGCTATCCGGAGCCCGGGGGACGCTCGGCTCGCCGACCTGCCCGGTCCGGTGGTCCGGGTGGTCCAGTTGCGCGAGTTCCACGTCTACGACCAGGCCAAGGCACTCGCGGCAGCAGCTGCCAGCGGATGGGAGCCGTTGCCGCCGGAGGAGCTCACCGAAGATGATCCACACGATCTGACCGGCGCTGTCATGTTCGCTGCCGAGACCACAGGTGACCTGCCGGGTACGGACTGCCTGAACGACACGCAGGATGGCCAACTGCTGCTGTCGGCTCAGGGAGACGAGGTTGCCGACTGGTCGGCTGAGCCGGTCCGCGTCGACTTCGGCCCGGGCTGGCGCCTGCGCCGGGCCAATCACTCGGACACCCGTTTACTCACGGGCGCTGTGCCCGAAAGCGAAGATGAGCAGCCGGACTTCGCCGCGCTTTTCGCGCTGCCGGCGGCGTGCGACTGCGAGGAGGAGGACTGCCAGAAGTGCGACTGGACGTTCACGCCGCGCACGGCCGAGCTGCTGTACAGCGCGCTGGTCGAGCTTGCTGATGCGGCCTACGACGATGCCGCCGAACTGGGTGATCGTCCCGTCACCCAGGACGACGACGGTGCGTGGGGCTTCTTCTCCCGTCTGCCGCAGGTGACCTGGCGCCAGAGCAAGCAGTGGCGGCTCGGCCTGGCCCGGGCCTGCGACGATCTGGCAGGCGACCTCAAGAGCGGCAGGTGGCCCCGGCCCGTCTGCGCGGCGGAGGAGATGGTCTTGCATCTCGCCCTCGGCGATGCCCCCGAGCATCGGGAAGCCGGTGACGGCAGTCCGCATGCGGCGCTGCCCGCGCACCGCGACGACTACGACTTCGACGCCTGTTCGGATTTCTTCTTCCAGGACCACGATGTGCTGTGGCTGTACGACAGCAAGTACAGCGAGGGCGCTGGTGAAGCCGAGGGTAGGGCGCCCGCCAGCGTCCCGTCCGCCTTGCACCCGGACAACTGGTTCGAGGACTTCCTAAACGTCCCAGCGCGCTCCCCCGAGCGCGGACACCGCCGCTGAACCGCGGGCACGGGTCTTGGCGGCATCGGTCGAAGCCGTGACCTTTCCTTCGCCTTCCGCACTCACCTCGCTACGGGCCGGTGCCCGGAGCTGCAACAGAGAGCACCTGGATGAACGTGAGCACGCAGCCCGTATGGGCTGAAGAAAGATACGAACACAACAAGGTGCGCCAGCTCCTGGTTCCCGGCGGCACACTGCAGGCCACCGACGAGGCCGGGGCGCTGCGGGTGTCCAACGTCTACGGCAGCTGGCCCGCGGTACATGTGGCAGCGGAAGCGGCCGACGGGCTGACCGCCGTGCTGCCCGACCGTTCCGGCCAGGAGGTGCACTGGCAGGGCAGCCGCACGCTGCACCCAGCGCCGGCGGTGGTGGAGTCGTATCGGGAAGCCATCGGCTTCCGCCCGCACGGCGAGCCCCGCAGCCTGCGCCGCCCACAGATCGGCGCCCTGCACGCGGTACTGGGGCACTGGGCCTCGGGGCTGGGCGATCCGGGCATCGTGGTGATGCCCACCGGCACCGGCAAGACGGAGACCATGCTGGCTCTGCTGGTCGCCGCACGGATGGAGCGGTTGCTGGTGCTGGTGCCCAGCGCCGCTTTGCGGGACCAGATCGCGGGGAAGTTCGAAACGCTCGGCATCCTACAGCAGGAGCAGATCGTCACGCCTGCCGCGTTGCGGCCGCGGGTTGGCCGGCTCGAGCACGGGTTCAAGGACCCGGAAGAAGCAGCTCGGTTCGTTCAGGCATGCAACGTCGTCGTCGCCACCCCGCAGATCCTCAGCCGGGCCGTGGGCAATGTGCGGATGGCACTGCTGTCGTCGTTCTCCCATCTGATCGTGGACGAGGCGCATCACTCCCCCGCGGACACGTGGGCGCGGGTGATCGATGACTTCTCCGACCGGCCGGTGCTGCTGTTCACTGCCACCCCGTTTCGGGAGGACGGCCGCCGCCTGCCCGGCCGTACCGTGTTCCGTTTCCCTCTGCGGGAGGCCCAGCGGCTGGAGTACTTCCGGCGTATCAACTACCGGGCCGTCTTCGGTGTCCAGGACGTCGACCGGGAGCTGGCGGAGCTGGCCGTGGGCCAGTTGCGCGCCGATCGGGAAGCCGGGCACGACCACCTGCTGATGGCGCGGGCGGAGAGCATCCCGAAGGCGGAAGAACTCGGTGCGCTCTACCAGCAGTTGGCGCCCGAGTTCCATCCCACCGTGGTCCACCAGAACGCGGGCGTCACGCGCCGTAAGGCGGCCGTGCAGGCGCTGCGGGAGCGTGAGTGCCGCATCATCATCTGCGTCGACATGCTCGGTGAGGGATTCGACGAGCCCGCCCTGAAGATCGCGGCCATGCACGCGGCCCGCAAGAGCCTGAGCCCGATGATCCAGTTCATCGGCCGGTTCACCCGGGCCGCCGACGGACTGGGTGAAGCCGCCGTGTTCGTCGCGCAGGAACCGGGCGCCGGCACCTCACCGCTGCGGCGCCTGCTGCGCGAGGACGCCGACTGGAATCATCTGCTACGCGACCTGACCGACCGCGCCACCCTGGCCGCGGAGGAGACCAGCACGTTCGACACCACGTTCACCGGTGCGCCCGAGGACGTGGCGGTCAGCGTGCTGGAGCCGAAGATGAGCGCGATCGCCTACCGCGCGGCCACCGTCCAGTGGAGACCCGAGGCCGCCCTCGCGCTGTGCAAGGGCAACGAGCGCGTCCTGGACGACGCCATGGCTCTGGGCGGTGAGGACTCCTCCGTGGCCTGGTATGTCATCGAACGCCGCACCCCGGTGCGCTGGGGCGCACCGCAGGAGTTGGAGCAGGTCGTCTACGAACTGATCGTGCTCTACTTCGACACGACCAGGCGGCTGCTGTACATCCACGGCTCGGAGAAGTCGAGCACCTACAAGGACCTGGCCGAGGCAGTGCTGGGCGAGGACTGCGAACTGATCAACGGCAAGCGCGCCTTCCGGGTGCTGGCCCGCCTGGACCGGCTGGTGCCGACCAATGTGGGCCTCAAAGACGCCCGCGACTACTTCACGCGGTTCTCCCTCCACGTCGGCAGCGACGTCTCGCAGGGCTTCACCACCGAACAGGAGCACAAGAGCCAGACCCACATCGCCACATCCGGCTTCGACGACGGCGACAGCGTCTCGATCAGCGCGGCGCACTCGGGCCGGTTCTGGTCCCCCACCACTGCGCCGAGCCTGAAGGCCTGGACCGACTGGTGCGACCGGCAGGGCACCAAGCTGCTGGACAGCACCATCAATCTGGAACAGATCTTCGACGGGTTCATCATCCCCGAGGACATCACCGCACGGCCGCCGTATGCACTGCTGGGCGTGGAGTGGCCCTGGCAGGTCTTCCTCGGCTCCCGCGACCGGTACACCCTCACCTACGACAACGTCCGCTACGCGCTCACCGACGTGGACTTCGAGGTCGACGACTACTCCCCCACCGGCCCGTTCCTGTTCTCCCTGACGACCCCCGCCTGGCGGGTGGCCTACCAGGCCGACTACGACACCAAAGGCCTGTTCTACCGGCCGCGCGAGCAAGACGCCGTCATCGTCGGCAGCGGCCCCACAGCCGAGCCGCAGCCGCTGGAGGAATGGCTCAACGCCCACAAGCCTGATCTGTTCCTGGAGGGCGACCGCCTCATCGACGACGAGGGCAAACTCATCGCCCCGCGCTACACCCGCCACCCCTACGACCCGTCCCTGCTCACGCCGCTCGAGTGGCAAGGCGTGGACCTGAGCAAGGAGTCACAGAAGGCACAGCGCCGCACGGACTCCATCCAGTACTACATGTCGGCCCACCTGCAGGCCACCGGCTCCTTCGACGTCCTTGTCGACGACGACGGCTCGGGCGAGGCAGCCGACCTCGTCGGCCTCAAGGTCGACGGCCGCCACCTGGATGTGACACTCGTGCACTGCAAGTACTCGCACAAGCCCACCCCGGGCACACGAGTCGAGGACCTGTACGAGGTATGCGGCCAGGCCATGCGCGGCGCCAAGTGGCGGCGCGGACACGCCCTGGCCGCTGCTGGACCATCTGCACAGCCGGGCCATGCAGTACACCCAGCGCAACGGCGGCATCTCGCCCTACGAAGTCGGCGATTCCAAGGCCCTGTTCGCCATCCGTGACCAGGCCCGCCTGCTGCGGCCCCGCTTCCACACGATCATCGCCCAGCCCGGTCTGCAGGCCGGCAAGGCCACCAGGGAGCAGCTCCTGCTGCTCGCGGGTGCGGAGAAGTTCGTCCGGGACACCAGCGCCGGCGACTTCACCGTCTACTGCAGCCGGTAGCTCCACGGGCGGGCGCGCGATCGGGCATCTTCAGGCGCTGCCTCGTGGCGTGCAGGGTGCCACGGGGGGAGAACCGCTTCTGGCTCTACCACCGTGCGCAGCTCGAACTCGCGCGGGAGCGCCAGGCCCAGCGGGGAGGGATGAGGGTACTGCGGGGCCCCGCTGCCCCCGGCGGATGGCTATGTGTCCTCCATCTACCGGGTGACGCAGTCACCTCTGTGGTCCCGGATGTCGGCGTTGGCAGCGAGTATCACGGTCGTCGTCATGGCGCTGGGGCAGCTGTGGCTCCACTGGCGCTAGTCGACAGCGCGGCGTAGTACCCAGGTCCGCCCCCCACAGTGACGCTGCGGGGGCGGACCGCATTTTCGTGGCCGGGTCCTTCTTCGAGGGCTTCAGTGTGTTGGAGCGCAAGATGCCGTTGGCGTTGTCGCGCTCGCCGTGGGTGGAGATGCCGCGCTGAACGCCGACCGCGACGCCGCCGCCGGTGCCGGTGCCCCCCAAGTCAGCCGACGTCACAATGGATGCGGCGGACCACGTATTGGGGTGAGGATGGACGGACAGCAGTCGCAGGGAACAGACGGCAGGCGTCCTGACGGGCGGGAGGCGGATGCCGCGACTGTGCGTCTGCGGGCAGCAACGCGGGCCCTGCGGCTGCATCTTGACGGCCTGCCGGCGGTATTCCACTTCGATGGGGCGGGCGATCAGTTTCTGGCCGAGTCGGTGTTTCCTTTCGCTCGGTGGCGCTACGCATGCGCGGACTCGCTGCTCGGCTCGGGGATGGGCGGCACGGTCGTGGGGGCGCTGGCGCGGAGTCTGTTCGATGACGGCCTGCGCTGGCAGTGGATCGCGCAGGATGCAGCGGAGCGGCGGAGCGCGTTGATGGGCAGCATGCTGGAGGAGCGCAACCGGATCTGCGGCTACGTGGCCGACCATGACGTGAGCTTCCCGAATCTTGCCCGGTGGTTTGTGCCGCTGAGCGGTGTCACCGATCTGTCTGGAGGATCCCTTGCGGCGCTGTCAGCGCCACCGCTTCCGGATGAGCAGGAGTTGCTGGACATGTTCCTAGATTCCCCGGCTCCGCCGGTGGCGCCTGCGGTCGTGGGAGGCCGCGTTGAGGATCTCCTGGACGCGGCACGCGGCACGCTGGCCATGTCCGGGCTGCGGGGTGCCGTGATGGTGCTGGGTCATGCAGGCCACGGCAACCTGCTGGGGCTGCAGAGCAGCCTGGCCGCCGGGGGTGTGCCCGGCCATGACCTGCGTGCCGATCACGAGGCCCTGTTCATGCATGTCGCGGCCGTCGGTGTCACCGTCACGCTCCTGGGCGTGTGCTCGGCGGTGCCAGAGTGCTGGCCGCCGGAGGTCGATCAGGCCGGTTTCCTCGGCCAGGCGATGCGGCTGACCGAGGACGTGGTTGCCGCGGCGCGCGCGGTGCACGGCCTGGGCGACCCCAAGCCCGCCTCGGCCGCCTCCTCCAAGGTCAGAACCCGCCCGCGGCAGCTGCGCCTTCGCCCCGAGGTACTGGTGGCGCCCAGCAGCGTGCTGCCGGACATCGCCGACGCCGGTCCCGTTATCGCGGCGGCCGAGGAGTACGACGCTTTCCTCAGCAGCTGGCACACCAGCCCCTGGGCACACGGCAACCCCAAGCTGGCCAGTGTGCTGGCCTATGCCGGAGCTCACTCCACCTTCGCCACCGTGATGTTCACCTATGACCAGCACGCCGCCGTCACCGCGGTGTTCGGCGCGCGCATGCTCTTGGAGGAAGCCGCCCGCTTCACCTGGCTAACCCAGGACCCTGAGGACGAGGACGCGTTCGTGCAGCGCTCCACCCGCTACTTCGACGAGTTTCGCGCCCGCAAGAAGAAGACGATTGAACTGTTCGCCGGCAACGGCGTGGCGCTTGCTGCTGCCCAGAAACTGTTCCAACTGCCTGACCCCGTCGTCGAGGGGCCGGAGACGATATCCAAAGGCCGGAAGCCGCTGCCACCGATCGACGAGATGCTTCTGCTCATGGGAGCGCCCTACCCCGAGCCGGGCTGGCTGCCTGTGGCGTACTCGCTGCTGAGCCAGGTCACGCACAGCACCCCCATCGGTCTCGTTCACATGGCCCGTTACCGCGAGGGTGTCCTGCACGCCCACACCGTCTCGCCCGAGATGCTGGCGCTGGCCCTCGACGTGGCCTGTCTGGGAAGCGCCCGGCTGATCAGCCTGTCCGCGCTGATGCTCACCCACGGTGACGACGCTGCCCGGCAGTACGCACTCGGCCTCGAGGAACGTGCCCTGGCCGTGCACGACATCGCACGCCTGGTGCACTGGCTGGACTGAGCCCGCACCCCGTCACCACGGCTTGCTCGTTCCACGCTGCCTCTTGCCACGCTGCCCTTGCGGCCCCGTCCCGGCAGCCAGGTCAGAGTGGAGGCGAGCGGCTCGGCGAGGCCGTCCAGCCGGTCGGGGCCGGCAGGCAGCACTTCCTCGATGAGGGCGGCCGGCGGCGGGGCGCCGAGCGCCGTACGCACCTACGCCTCCAGCTGCCCGGCGTGCTCGGGCGGGCAGGCGCCGAACACCAGGGTGACGAGGCGGGCCGGACGCTCAGCTCGCCAAGGGGCGATCTACAGGTCGAACTCGAGGTGCTCGATGTCCGTGAAGCGGACCTCTTCCAGGCTTCCGGCGCGGCGGCCGCCGTCCTGGAAGTAGACCTCTTTGAGGGCTTCGGCGGCGATCTCCTTCAGCTGCTGCTCGGTGGCGCCGGCTTCCTGGGCGTCGAAGAGTCGGGCGGCGTAGCGGGGCGGCAGGGCGAGGGTCAGGTGCCGGATGCGGTCCTGATCGGTCGACCCGATCGGTGCGGTGTAGCCGAGGCGGGCGCGGGTGTCGACGACGATGCCCCCCGTGGTGGCCGCCTTCTGCCGGGCCTTGGCCCTGATCTGCGGCTGCCAGCGCTTCTTCACCTCGCGCTCCAGTCGCGCGGCGAGGTCCGGGCGGGGCTTCTTGATCTGGTCCTTCACGTACCGCTCGACGGTGCGCTGCGAGATGCGCAGCATCTGGGCGACCGGCTTGGTGCCGCCCAGCTGCTTGACCAGGTACCGCATCTGCGGGCCCGCGTTCTTGGGCGCCGGGCGGGTGAACGCCTTCTGCACTGCGGCGTCCAGGCCGTCCCCGAACAGGCTCATCGTCGCCTACTCCTACTCTCCGTTGTCGACGTCGGTGACGGTGCCGTCCTTGATATACCGGGCGAGGTTGAGCTCGGGGGCGTTGAACCGCTCGCGGACCTCTTCGCCCCACAGGACGCTCTGGGTGCCCTCGTGCTTGACCAGGCCAGGGTTGATGCCGAGCTTGAACCCGCCGGGCAGCGGCTTGCCGTCCCGGTACGGCAGGAAGTCCAGCGGCGACGTTCCGTCGGCCGCGTACACGACGCAGTCGGACAGGACCGCGATCGGATACTGGCCGGTGAACGCCGCATGCTTGACGATCTTGCGGTGCAGGTTGATCCGGGTGCGGGAGATGACCGCCGCGCGGATGTCCGGACGCCACGTCGGACGGGACAGCGCCCGCCACGGCTCGCCCGGCCGCCAGCCCTCGCCGCGCGGGCGCTCGCGCAGCTTGCCCAGGCCGCCCTTGACCGTCGCCTTGATCGCCGACACGACGATCGCGAGCTCAGGGTCACGTTCCTTGTAGCCGTCCATCGCCGTCAGGAAGTCCGCCGGCGCCATGTCCGCGTCGACGCCGAGGTCGGCCATCGTGGCGAGGAAGGCGTCGCGCAGCCGGGTGTACCAGCCGTCCAGGTAGCGGCCGTTCTCGTAGCGGACGTACGCCTCCATCGGCGCGACGTCGTAGCCGAGCTCCACCGCATAGGCCACGGTCGGCGTCGCGTACCAGGCCGGGCCCTCCGGTTGCTCGCCCTTCGGCGTGAACGGGCTGGGCAGCAGACTCGCGTCCAGGTCCGCCCACTTGTCCTTGGCGACCTTCACGCGCGACAGGTCCACATGCGAGAGGTCGACCAGCCAAGAGCCGGGCAGCTTCGCGTCGAACACCGGCGCCTTGACATGTGTCGGCGCGCCGAGGCCGACGACCAGGCCGTTGGCGCCGGCGGCGAAGGCCATGTTCACATCGATGCCGACCAGGTGCCGCAGCGTGCACTCGGCATCCGTCATCGGCCGCGCCCAGTCGTACGCCTCCTCGAACAACTTCTCCCCGGGGCCGCGCACGTGGAAGCGCGGCAGCTCCTTGAGCAGCGGGTGCCCGTCAGGGGCCTCGCACGGCGCGCAGTCCACCGGATCCTTGCCCAGTGAGCCGGGGTTGTGCTCGGAGTGCCGTTTGCCGTCGGCGTCCGGCTCGGAGGCCCGGGTCGGCGGGTGCAGCGCGGTCATCAGCTCCAGACCGGTCACGGCCGTGGAGCCGCGCGGCGTCATGACCCGGGACGCGTACACGCCCAGCACGCGCGCGAGTTCCGCCGGCGGGAGCTGCCCAGCCTCGCCCCAGTGCCGCGTGTCCAGCGCGTTCCATGACGGGATGCACAGCTGCACACAGGCCCGCTCCGCACCGGTGGCGGGACGGTAGATCCGCGCCCACGGCCCGAACCCGCGCTTCGTCAGCTTCCACTCCGCGCGCACCAGCTGCTTGATGACCTTGTGGCCCTCCGGGATCCGCCCGGCGAGCCGCTCCTCATCCGTGAGAGCGACCGGCAGGCCGTAGCGCTCCAGCGCCGACGGGGTGAGGACGATCAGCGGGTCGGCGTCCTTGCCCGGACCGGACAGCTTCGGTTGACCGAGCTTCGCCTCGCGCAGCGTCCACTCCACCAGGGACGGGATCGACTTGGCGGGCACGTCCAGGACCAGGCCGCCGGTGCAGTACGCGAGGGCCTGGCCGTCGGCGTCGACATCGACGACCGCCAGCGGCCCGTTCTCGAACCACGCGTCGGTGCCGACCGCCGGGGTTCCGGCCGGGGCCGCTCTCTTCGCACCCGGGCGGCGCGACGTCGACGACGTCGGCCTGGTGGTGCGCGCCGGACGCGGCGCGGCAGCCGGAGCAGCGGAGTTGGCGGCGCTGGGCTGAGTGTTCTCTCCAGTCGTGGCAGCCGCAGCCTCGGGACCCGGACCTGTGGACAGAGTCCGCGCTTCCGAAGCCGGAGCGTTCGTGAACGTCGCCGGTGCGGCCGTGTCCTTGCCGGGTGCCGCGGTGTTGGGGTCGGCGGGATAGAGCTCTGCGAGCTGCTTCAGCAGGTGCGCGTATGCGTCGCGCTCCGGCGGCCGCGGCTCCGTCTTCCCGGACTCCCAGCCGCTGACCGTCGCCCGCCGCACGTCCAGCGCGGCCGCCACCTCATCCAGGGTCAGGCCGTGCGCAGTACGCAGCCGCTTTCGCTCCGCCGGCGGCGGCAGGGGAGACCGGGACGCGACCAGCGCGTCGATCCGGTCGAACAACTCGGACATGGAACACCTCCTGGACTTCAAGCCTAGCGCAAACCGTACGGATAGCGTACTAAAAGCGTACCGATCCCGTACATCATGCTGGAGGTGGCCCTTTGGGAGACAACCACCTCCAGCAGGCCAGGACCGTTCCGGCGGCCGAGTGCGCGGAGCGTTGCGTGCACGCCAGGCAGTGGCACGGAGCAGCGACGGGAATGAGACGGATCGTCCGCGACTGTTGCCTGCCCCAGCGACACGGCCAGTCTGTTCACCAGATGCCAGCGCAAAACCCACCGCTACGGCACCGGCGGCAGCCCGCGGTGACACTGGTGCGCGGGGCCAGCTGGCAAAGGAAGGGTGGGAATCGACCGTCCGCTTCATCAGCGCACGTCCGTAGCGGCGGTGGTTGCTCCTACTGCTTGGCGCCGGACGAAGCTCACCAGCAACTCCCCCCTCCTCCCAACTGGCCGAAACGGCTCGCCCAGGAGCGGGAGATGCTCGGTCTGTACGTCTCCGACCACCCGCTCTTCGGCCTGGAGCACGTGCTCTCCGGCAAGGCCGACGCGGGCATCGCCCAGCTCACCGGCGGTGAGCACTCCGACGGCGCGGTCGTCACCATCGGCGGCATCATCTCGGGCCTCCAGCGCAAGATGACCAAGCAGGGCAACGCCTGGGCGATCGCCACCGTCGAGGACCTCGCCGGGTCCATTGAGTGCATCACGCACAATTTCTTCCGGCTCTCCTCGGACGCTTACGCCGAGGGCTGGCTGCAGAAGTGGCCCCGGATGGACAAGGAGACCATCTCCCAGGGGTCCGAGGGGATCGTCGCCTCCACCGGCTGCCCCTCCGGCGAGGTGCAGACCCGGCTGCGCCTGGGCCAGGAGGAGGAGGCCCTCAAGGCGGCGGCCGACTACCAGGACATCTTCGGCAAGGACCGCTACTTCCTGGAACTGATGGACCACGGCATCGACATCGAGCACCGGGTCCGTGACGGTCTGCTGGAGATCGGCCGCAAGCTCGGCATCCCCCCGCTGGTCACCAACGACTCGCACTACACGTACGTGAAGCTTCCCCTCGATGCTGGACACCTGGAAACTGGGACGTGAGGTTCCAGAGGAAGTAGTGCCAGGTGGGAAGCAAGAGCAACCGCAGCAGGCGGTACACGGAGGAGTTCAAGCGGGACG
>BNBP01000067.1 GCA_014656015.1 Streptomyces griseoaurantiacus
CGCCCCGCCGTCGCACGCACCGGCCGGAGACCGAGCGGGGCGTCGAGGCCCGCCGCGAGGAGGCGACCGCCGCCGGCGGAGGCCGGGGGCCGGAAGCCGGGGCGTGCGCCGGCCGTCCTGCGCTCGGCCTGCGCTCCTGTCCGTCAGAACAGGGCGATCGGGTTCACCGGCACGCCGGTGAGGCCGTGAATGCGCGGCGGGGCCACGGTGAGCAGGAAGCTGTAGCGCCCCAGTCGCGCGCACAGCGCCGCCAGGTCGTCGAGCTGCGGCACGTCGATCAGCGGCATCGCCATCCGGCCGAGCGCCACCCCGTGCAGCGGGGAGGGTTCGTCCGGGTTCAGCGGAGGGTGCGCGTCACCCCTGTCCGGGGCGATGACGGCGACCCCGCGCTCGTGCATCCAGCGCACCGCGTCCATGCTGATCCCCGGGCTCGGCGTGTCCGCGGGGCCGCGCCCGGTCCAGCCGAGCCGGACCACCAGTGCGTCGCCCGAGGCCACCTCGACCCCCTGACGCTTCTCCGCCTGCTCGAAATCGTCCGGCGTCACCGCGTGGGCGGGAGGCAGGGGCCCTTCGACGGCCAGGTCGAGCAGCACCCCGCGCGTCACTATGCCGGCGGCGAAGGCTGCCGTCGACGCGTGCGTGATGCCGAGGGGGGTGACGACCTCGGCCCTCGGACGGCCCGGATAGACCTGCTCGTCGGTGGACCAGTGTGCGAGGGCGTCGAGGTGCGTCGACTTGAAGTGATGGTTGTAGATCAACGACATGTCGGCCGCCACGGGGCCACCGGTGTGCGACACCATCTGCTGCACCGGGGACGTCTCGACCGTGTCCGGCAGGAACGGACTGAAGAACATGGCGCTGGGCGTGATCGGCTGCGCCAGCGACACCCAGTCACCGGTCCGCACCTCGGCTGCGGCCCGGGCGCGCACCTCGTCGGTGATCAGGTTGAGGGTGCCGAGTTCGTCGTCGGCTCCCCATCGCCCCCAGTTGTCCGGCAGATCCGCCTCGCTGGTACCGGTCATGTGAACGACCCCTCTCTCCTGGTCCGCCGGGGCCGTGAGGGCCCGCGTGAAGCCGCGTGCCCGTGACGGCGACGCGGCTTCCAGCGTAGGGGCAACAGCCCTGAGACGATCATCCACCCCATCCCAACTCACCCTACGAGCAGGTAAGTTGACTCAGTTCAGCGCCTGCGCGTCCTCGCGGTCCCGGGGCAACGGAACGGCAAGCACGGGCTCGACCGGGCCGGTGGGGCCGGTGGGCGCGGGCTGTGCCGGCTCGCGGCGGGCCGGGGCGGGGGACGCCGCGGCGGGGAGGCACGCCAGGACCAGGCCGCCCATGATCAGCAGGCTGCCGGTCGCCGCCGTCGCCGTGAGGTGCTCGTGCAGGACGAAGACGCCCAGGACGGTCGCCGCGAGGGGTTCGGCGAGGCTGAGGGTGCCCACGGCGGCCGCGCCGGTGGTGCGCAGGCCGACGGAGAAGAGCCAGTAGGCGAGGGCGGTCGCGGCCAGCCCCAGCCAGGCGACCAGCCCGAGCGCGGCCGGCCGCGCGAGGGCGGTGAGCGAGCCGGCCATCCAGGGCAGCAGCGGTACGGAACCCAGCAGCAGGGCGAGGGCGGACACGGTCGGCAGATGGACGCCGGGGTGGTCGGTGGCCAGCCGGCGGGCGTACACGGTGTAGAGGCCGTAGCAGACGCCCGAGGCCGTGGCGGTCAGCAGTCCGAGCACATCGACTTCGGCCCGTCCGGCCCCGTCCGGCACGAACAGCAGCGCGCACCCCAGCACCGCGGCGGCGGTGGAGAGCGCCCAGGTCCTGGTGAGCGCCTCGCCCGTGACGAGCCGGGCGATCACTCCGGTGGCGACGGGGGCGACGCCCAGCGCGACGACGGTGGCCAGCGCGGCGCCGGTGCGGGCGGTGGCGTAGAGGAAGGCCGCCTGGAAGACACCGGTGGCCAGCGCGCAGACCAGCAGCGGCCGGACGAGCCCGCGCCGCAGAACGGGACGGAGCCCTCGCAGATGGCGCCGGCACAGCAGGGCGAGCACCGCGCCGCCGACCACGAGCCGCCAGCCACCGAGCGCGGCGGGGTTCATGACCTCGCCCGCCAGGCCCTGCGCGGGGCCGACCGTGCCCCACAGCAGCGCGGCCCCGAGCACCAGTCCGGCGCCGCCGGAGATTCCGTACGTCTGTTGCCTCATGACCCGTAGGCTAGGCATTGATTTCAGTGGGATGGCAGGTCACCGAACTTCATGAGGCTTAGGGACATGAACACAGGACTTGATGCGATCGACCTCGCGCTTTTGCGGGAGCTGCAGAACGATGCACGGCAGACGAACCGGGACCTGGCCGCGAAGACGGGCATCTCCCCGTCCACCTCGCTGGAGCGGGTACGGCTGCTGCGGGAGCGCGGTCTGATCACGGGCTATCACGCCGCCCTGGACCTGGAGGAGGTCGGCCGGCCGGTGCAGGCGCTGATCTCGGTGCGCATCCGGCCCCCGGCCCGGGCCGTCATCGAGGGGTTCCGGGAGTGGGCGCACCAGCTCCCCGAGGTGATCGCCATGTTCGTGACCTCGGGACCGCACGACTTCCTCCTGCACATCGCCGTGCCGGACGTGAACAGCGTGTACGCCTTCGTCATCGACCGGCTCACGGAACGGCGGGAGGTGGCCGACGTGCAGACGACCCTGGCGTACGAGCACGTACGGTCCCGGGTCATCCAGCCGGCCCTCCCGGCCGAGCAGCCGCGAAAGCCTCGTCGGCAGCGTTGACGGCTGCCGGCAACGTAAGCGTTAGCGGCCGCCACCGCCGGCCGGGGAGAGGGCGGGCCGGAGGCCGCCGAACGCCCCCACCCCGGCCCGCCGAACGCCCCCGTCCAGGCTGCGGAACACCCCGATCCGGGCCTCGGAACATCCCGATCCGGGCGGCCGGACCACCGGCCGCCCCCGGGGCCGCGCACGGCCTTCGTCCGTTCGCTGCCGCAACGGCGCCCACCTCGCGACCTGCCCCGCCCCACTGGCCGACAGAAGTGTTCCCCCCACAGGGGGTTGACAGAAGACCGTGCACGACACAGCCTTTGGCAACGTTGTCATACCGGCTCGCGCGACACGGTCGCGGGGCCGGATCGGGCCAGCGTCGTTTTCGATGGGACGTCACACTTATGCCAGATCAATCGGGTCCGCCGCGCTCTCCCTCGCGCCGTACCGTCGTCGCCGCGGGCACCACCCTGTTGGCGGGCTTCGGCCTGGGTGGGGTGCTCCCCGCGCCGGCCGCCGCCGCAGCCCCCTCCGCCGCTCCCGAGGGTGCCCCCTCCCGCGGCTCCTCCCCCGGCGAGCTGGCGCGGTACCGTCCCGTCACAGCCTCCTCGACGGCCTACGCCCCCACCGTCGGCTCCTTCGTCGTCGACCGCCTCGCCACCCCCGGCGTCGAGGGCAGCGGCTGGCGCGCCGAGGACGGCGACCCCCAGTGGATCGCCGTCGACCTGCAGTCGGTCTGCGAGGTCACGCAGGTGCGGCTCGTTTTCGAGGCGGACGCCTCGACGCCCGTGTTCACACCGCCCACCGAGGGCAATCCGCACAGCGGCACCACGGGCAAGGAGGTGCAGTCCAGCTACGCGCTGGTGTTCGTATTGGAGACCTCGCTCGACAACGAGGCGTGGAGCACGGCGTACCGCACGACGGCGGGCACCGGTGGTGTGGTGAACATCCAGCTGCCGCGCCCGACGCGGGCCCGGTGGGTGCGCATGACCTCGCGGAAGCGGTCCAGTCCGCTGCCGCTCGGCCTCAACGGCTTCGAGGTGTACGGCACCGCCCGGGGCCACCGTCCCGCGGTCACCGGCTGGACGGACTGGGGCACCCAGCACGGCGAACCGCCGCGTCTGGAGGTGGCCGAGGACGGCAGCGTGCCGCTGGAGTCGGGCTGGCGGCTCACCATGGACGACTGGGCCGGCGGGGAGGGCGCGGAGCTGTCGCGCACGTCCGTCGACACGAGCGCCTGGCTGCCCGCGACCGTCCCCGGCACGGTGCTCGGCTCCCTGGTGGAGCAGGGCAAGCTGCCGGACCCGGTGGCGGGTCTGAACAACCTGCGCGTCCCCGAGGCGCTCTCGCGCCACTCCTGGTGGTACAAGCGGGACTTCGCGCTGCCGCGCGGCCTGCGCACCGGGTCCGGCCGGCACGTGTGGCTGGAGTTCGACGGCGTCAACCACAAGGCCGACGTGTGGCTCAACGGCAAGCGGGCCGGTGACCTGACCTACCCCTTCGCCCGGGCCGCGTTCGACGTGACGTCGCTGCTCGCGGCGGAGGGCGAGAACGCTCTGGCGGTGCGGATCACACCCATGCCGGTCCCCGGCAGCCCCGGGGACAAGGGTCCGGACGGGAGTGCCTGGGTCGACGCGGGCGCGGGGCAGATGAACCTCAACTCGCCCACCTACCTGGCCGCTTCGGGCTGGGACTGGATGCCGGCGGTCCGCGACCGCGCGGCGGGCATCTGGAACCATGTGCGGCTGCGGTCGACCGGTCCTCTCGTGATCGGCGACCCGCGGGTGGACACCGTGCTGCCGAAGCTGCCGGACGTGTCGGTCGCCGAGGTCACCGTCGTCGTCCCCGTCCGCAACGCCGACTCGGCGGACCGGCGGGCGACCGTGACCGCGGTCTTCTCCGGGGTGCGGGTGTCGAAGACGGTCACCGTGAAGGCGGGCGAGAGTGCCGAGGTCGTCCTCGCCCCGGACGCGTTCCACGAACTCCGTTTGCGAGAGCCGAAGTTGTGGTGGCCCAATGGCATGGGCGAGGCGCACCTGTACGACCTGACGCTCACCGCCTCGGCGGACGGCCGGGAGAGCGACCGGCGCACCGTCCGCTTCGGTGTCCGGCAGTTCGGCTACGAGTACGAGGTGCCGCTGCCGTTCACCGCGACCGGCGACTCGGTCACGCAGACGGTGAGCTTCGACCGGCAGGAGGCCCGGCACGTCCGCATCAGGTGCCTGACCCGGGCCACCTCCTGGGGCAGTTCCCTGTGGACGCTGGCCGTCGGCGACAGCGCGCGGCCCGGGGTCGACCTCGCGCTGCACGCGCACGCCGAAGCCTCCAGCACCGATCAGGACGAGCATGCCGCGGCCAACGTCACCGACGGCGATCCGGACACCCGCTGGTCCTCCTCCTACGAGGACGACCAGTGGATCCGTGTCGACCTCGGCTCCGCCCAGTCCTTCGACCGAGTCGATCTCACCTGGGAGCGGGGGTACGCGAAGACGTTCCTCGTGGAGGTCTCCGCGGACGGCTCGGCGTGGACGGAGGTGAAGTCGGTCGACAACGGCGCGGTCCCGCTGCCGTTCAGCAACGGTGACGCGAGCCTGCAGGTCACGGACTTCGAGCGGCAGAGCGCGCGGTACGTCCGTCTGAAGTGCGGTGTCCGTGCCACCAGTTGGGGCACCTCGCTGTGGGCCTTCGGGGTCGTCGACAGCGCCGATCCGGGCACCGACCTCGCACTGCGCCGGGACGCCACCGCCTCCACCGAGGAGTCCGGCCACCCGGCCTCGCACGCCACCGACGGCGACGCCGGCACCCGGTGGTCCTCCTCCTACGAGGACGACCAGTGGATCCGCGTCGACCTCGGCGCCACGCGCTCCTTCGACCGGGTGTCCGTCGTCTGGGAGACCGCGTACGCCAAGACGTACGTCATCCAGGTGTCCGACGACGACAGGACGTGGCGGGACGTGAAGTCCGTGTCCAACGCGGGCCGGCCACTGCGGATCAGCGTCAACGGGGTGCGGGTGCTGGCCCGCGGCGGCAACTGGGGCTGGGACGAGCTGCTGCGGCGGATGCCGCCGGAGCGCATGGACGCGGCGGTACGCATGCACCGCGACATGAACTTCACGATGATCCGCAACTGGGTCGGCAGCAGTGACCGGGAGGAGTTCTTCGCCGCCTGCGACCGGTACGGCATCCTGGTGTGGAACGACTTCCCCAACGCCTGGGGCATGGACCCGCCGGACCACGCCGCGTACAACGCGGTCGCCCGCGACACCGTCCTGCGCTACCGGATCCACCCCAGTGTGGTCGTGTGGTGCGGCGCCAACGAGGGCAATCCCCCGCCCGCGATCGACAAGGGGATGCGGGAGGCGGTGGAGCGGCAGGTGCCGGGCGTGCTCTACCAGAACAACTCGGCGGGCGGGATCGTCACCGGCGGCGGCCCCTACGGTTTCATCGACCCGGAGCGTTACTTCGACCCGTCGACGTACGGCAGCAAGGACTTCGGTTTCCACACCGAGATCGGCATGCCGGTGGTCTCCACCGCGGCGAGCGTGCGCAACATGACGGGCGACGAGCCGGAATGGCCCATCCGCGGGGCGTGGTTCTACCACGACTGGAGCGAGCACGGGAACCAGGGGGCGCCGAACTACAAGGCGGGGATCGAGGCCCGGCTCGGGGAGTCCGGCGGCCTCGACGACTTCGCCCGCAAGGCGCAGTTCGTCAACTACGAGAACACCCGCGCCATGTTCGAGGCGTGGAACGCCCACCTGTGGGACAACGCCTCCGGTCTGATGCTGTGGATGTCCCACCCCGCGTGGCACAGCACGGTGTGGCAGACCTACGACTACGACTTCGACGTCAACGGCACCTACTTCGGCGCCCGTTCCGGCTCCGAGCCGCTGCACGTGCAGGCCGACCCGGTCAAGTGGCAGGTCCTCGCGGTGAACCACACCGCGGCCGACCTGCGCGGCGCGACCGTCACCGCGCGACTGTACGACCTGTCCGGCCGTGAGCTGGGCCGGCGCAGGACGGCCCGGCTGGACGTGCCCCGCGCGGACACCGCGAAGGCCTTCACCGCCGGGTGGACGGACGACCTGCCGGACCTGCACCTGCTGCGGCTCACCCTGGAGGACGCCAAGGGAAGGGAGGTCTCGCGGAACACCTACTGGCGCTACCGAGAGGCGGCGTCGCTGCGGGCCCTGAACAAGGCGAAGCAGGTGCGGCTGACCGGCTCGGTCACCGGGCTGTCCCGCTCCGGCGACCGCCACAGCCTGACCGCGACCCTGCGCAACCGGGGCGCGGCGGTGGCCGCCATGGTCCGCCTCTCCCTCCTGACCGACACCTGCGGCCACCGGGTCCTGCCCACCCTGTACAGCGAGAACTACCTGTGGCTGCTGCCGGGCGAGTCCCGCACGGTCCACCTCTCCTGGCCGTCCACGGCGGCCCCGACCCACCACCCCGTCCTGACAGCCGAACCGTACAACGGCCCCGTCACGACACTGCGGGCCTGAGCCCGTACCGCCGTGCCCCCCGGCCCCCGCCCGCCCTGGCGGGGGCCGGGGGCACGGTGCCGTCCGCCGGTGGTCTCAGCGGGCCAGCAAAGCGCGGAGCACCCCCGTGATCTCCTCGGGGGACGTCTCCGCCATGAAGTGGCCCGAGCGGGTGAGCCGGTGGTCCAGGTCCGGGGACCAGGCACGCCAGACCCCGGCGGCGTCGTAGCCGAGTTGGCTGCCCCAGTCCTGCTGGACGACGGTGACGGGCATGGCGAGCTGGGAGCCGGCGTCGAGGTCGGCCCGGTCGTGGACGATGTCGATGCCGGCGGAGGCGCGGTAGTCGGCCACGATGGAGTCGACGGCGGCGGCGCTCGCGCGCAGGTAGGCGGTGCGGATCTCCTCGGGGATCGCGTCCGCGTCCGTCGTCCAGCCGTCGAGGAAGGAGCCGAAGAACGCGTCGGCGCTGTTGGCGATCATGGTTTCGGGCAGGCCGGGCGGCTGTGCCATCAGGTACAGGTGGTGGGCGACGGCGGCGGAGACGCCGTGCAGCACGTTCCACATGTCCAGCGTCGGTACGACGTCGAGGATGCCGAGGTGGGTGATGGTCTCCGGGTGGTCGAGGCCGGCCCGGAAGGCGACCAGGGCGCCCCGGTCGTGGCCGACGAGGGCGAACCGGTCGTGGCCGAGCGAGGCCATGGCCCTGACGATGTCGGCGGCCATGGTGCGCTTGGAGTACGTGTCCTCCTCGGCGGCCGGGGGCTTGTCGCTGTCGCCGTAGCCGCGCAGGTCGGGGCAGACGACGGTGTGCTCCTCCGCGAGCCTCGGGGCGACGTGCCGCCACATGAGGTGGGTCTCGGGGAAGCCGTGCAGCAGGACGACGGGGCTGCCGTGGCCGGCCACGGCAGCGGACAGTTCCACGCCGCCCTCGCCGGGCAGGCGGACGTGGTCGAAGCCGGGGAGGGTGGGTGTCGCGGAGGTCATCTCGGGCGCCTTCTTGTGGTCGGGGAGGCTGACAGGACCACCGTGCGCGGTGCCGATCAGCAACCGATCAGTGGACGGGCGGGCGCGTGCGGCGCGGTGGTGCCGGTGCCCGGATGATGTGGGGTATGCGGATCGACGTACTGGGTGCCGTGCGGGCGCGGCGGGAGGACGGCGGCGAGATCGCCCTGGGCGGGCCCCGGCACCGGGAGGTGCTCGCCCGGCTGATCGCGGCCGAGGGGCGGATGGTCACCACCGACGCCCTCGTCGGAGACCTGTGGAGCGATCCGCCGACCCGTGCGGTGGGCGCGCTGCGCACCTTCGTCGCGGCGCTCCGCCGGGCCCTGGAACCGGACCGGGCGCCCCGCACCCCGCCGAAGGTCCTCGTCACCGAGGGGCCGGGCTACGCGCTGCGGCTGCCGCGCGGGGCCGTGGATGTGTACCGCTTCGAGGACGCACTGGCGGCGGCCCGCCGCTCCCCCGCGTCCCCCGGGGGCGCGGACGCGCTCGGTGACGCCCTGGCCTCGTGGCGCGGCGTCCCCTACGCCGATCTGCCGGACGCCGGGTGGGCGCAGCGGGAGCGCACCCGGCTGGAGGAGCTGCGCTCGCAGGCCGTGGAGGTGCGGGCCGGGCTGCTCCTGGACTCCGGTGCGGGGGCGGAGCTGGTGGCCGAGCTGGCCGCGCACGCGGGCGAGCACCCGTGGCGGGAGTCGGCCTGGGCGCTGCTGGCCCGCGCGCTCTACCGGGACGGCAGGACGGCCGACGCCCTGGCCACCCTGCGGCGGGCCCGGACCCTGCTGCGTGAGCAGCTCGGCCTCGATCCCGGGCCCGTGCTGCGGCGGTTGGAGCAGGACATCCTGCACCGGGCCGACGCGCTGGAGCCCTTCCACGCGGCCGGGCGGCCGCCCTCCCCGCCCGCGGGTGCGGCGGGACCGGTTCCGGAGGGCGCCCGGCTGGGACCGCGCACCACCGTGGATCTGGCCCGGACCCTCGCGCTGGCGGGCGGGGACGCCCTGGTCCTCTCGCGCCGCGATCGGCTGGCCGCCGCCGAGGCGGCCGAGCGTACGGGGGACGCCGTGCTGACCGCCCGGGTCATCGGCGCCTACGACGTGCCCGCGATCTGGAGCCGTGCCGACGACCCCGCCCAGGCCGGCGCCGTCGTCGCGGCCGCCGCGCGCACGCTCACCGCTCTCGGCCCGCAGGCGCCCGCCGGGCTGCGGGTCCGGCTGCTCGCCACGATCGCCGTCGAGAGCCGCCCCGCCGATTCCTCGGGGCCCGACGCGGAGCGCGCGCGGGCGGCCGCACGCGAGGCGGAGTCGCTGGCACGCGGCCTGGGCGACCCCGAGCTGCTGGCCTTCGCCCTCAACGGGGTGTTCCTGCAGTCCTTCGCGCGCCCCGGCCTCGCGGCGCGGCGGGACGCGATCGGCGCGGAACTGGTGGAGCTGGCCGCGCGGCGGGAGCTGCCGGCCCACGGCATCCTGGGCCGGCTCGTGCGGCTGCAGTCCACCTCGGCGCTCGGCGACCTCGACGGCGCCGAGGCGCACGCGCGGGAGGCGGAGCGGCTCGCCGCCGTGCACGAGTCGCCGCTCGTGCCGGTGCTGACGCGCTGGTTCCGGGTCCGGGCCGACGCCGCCCGCAGCGCCGGGCCGGGCGGGCCCTCCGCCGCCGCGATCGCCGCCGCCTACCGCGCGGCGGACGAGGCCCTCGCGGCGGCCGGGATGCCGGGGCTGCACCGCGGGCTGCTCCCGCTCGCCCTGCTCGGCCTGCGTCTGCTGCACGGCCGTCCCGCCCCGGTCGACGAGCGGCTCGACTGGGGACCGTACCGGCCCTGGGCGGCCCCGCTCGTCCTCCTCGCCCGGGACAGGGCCGAGGAGGCGCGCGCCGCGCTGGCCGCGACCCCCGATCCACCGCACGACCATCTGCAGGAGGCGCTGTGGTGCCTCACCGCGCACGCCGCCGTCCTGCTCGACGCGCCCGCGACCGCCGCCCGCGCGGCAGAGGCCCTGCGCGAGGCCGGGGCCGAGGACGCGGGTGCCGCCACCGGGATGCTCACCCTCGGCCCCGTCGCGCGCTACCTCGCGGCGGCCGAGGCCTGCGCGGCGCGGGCCGGCGGCAGCGGTACCGGTGGCTGACCGGCCGGGCGGGGCCGGCCAGGCCGGGGGCCTCAGTCACGGCGGGTGGCGTCGACCTCCGCGAGGAACGGGAGCAGCGCCTCCGCCAGGGCCTCGGGCGCCTCGAGCGCGGCATAGTGGCCGACACCGTCGAGTGTCACCGACCGGACGGCGCGCGGGCCGCCGACGGCGGCCGCCGCGGCCCGGGACAGGGTGTCGGTGGTGAACGGCGCGCCGGCCGCGTCGACGGCGAGCACGGGCACGCGCAGGCCGGGCTTCTCGGCCAGCGCCCTGATCTCGGCCCCCTCGGTCAGCATGGACCGGTAGAGGCCGCTCGCGCCCCGCCAGCCCTCGGCACGTCCGTAGGCGCGGGCGAACTCCTCGAGGTCGGCGTCCGTCACCGTGCCCGGTCCCGCGAAGGCGAAGCGCGCCATGAACTCCCGCTCACGGCCGGCGAGGAGGAGTTCGGGGGCGCCGGGGGTGGCGAGCACGCCGATGTACCAGGCGCCGCCGTGGGTGACGTCGGCCAGTGCCTCCAGGCCGAACCCGGGCAGGCCCATCTCGATCCCGGTGAGGCTCCGCACGAGCTCGGGGTGCGTGGCCGCCAGGCGGAAGACGGTCGCCCCCGCGATGTCCTGGCCGGTGACGTGGACCGGGCCGACGTCGAGGTGCTCGACGAGCAGCCGCAGGTCCTCCGCCGCCGTCGCGCTGTCGTACGGGCCGGGCCCGGTGCCGGAGTCCCCGAAGCCGCGCAGGTCGACGGCGTGGACCCGGTGGGTCCGCGCGAGCAGCGGGAGGAGTCGGTGGAACGCCCACCACGTCTCGGGGAACCCGTGCACGAGGAGCACCGGCGAGCCGTCCGTGCCGGCCGCCGCGTAGTGCAGCCGCGTGCCCTTGATCTCCACGTGGTGGTGGGTGAGGCCGGGGAGGGTGGCACCCGCAGGTGTGAGGGTCATGACGGTCCTAGGAGGGTGATGCGCCGCGACTCGGCAGGTTCGACAACCATGTTGTCCATTACTCCCGCCAGAATAGACAACAAGGTTGTCGTTGTCGAGCGTCCGGCCCTACGCCGTACGCTGCTGCCATGTCACGTTCCGGCGCCGATCTCGCCCTGCTCCTGCTGGGGGGCTTCCGCTCGCTGGTGGACTCCGCGACGGCCGAGCTGGCCCGGCGCGGGCACGAGGGAGTGCGCCCCGCCCACGACTTCGCCATGCGGGCAGTCGCCGCCGGCGCCGACAACGCCTCCGAACTCGGCCGCCGCCTGTCGGTGACGAAGCAGGCGGCGGCCAAGACCATCGCGGTGCTGCAGGAGCGCGGTTACGTGACCCGTGAGGCCGACCCCCTCGACGCCCGCCGCAAACGCCTTCGGGTCACCCCCCTCGGCTTCGAGGTGATGCGGCAGGGCGAGGAGATCTTCGAGGAGCTGCGCGCGCAGTGGGAGCGGCGCATCGGCCCGGCCGAACTCGCCCGGTTCGAGGACCGGTTGAGGGAGCTCGTCGGCACCGAGCCGGTACGCCTGGACGCGCCCGGCTGGGTGGCCCAGGACCTCGGGGGCACGGGCGGGGGATAGCGACGGCCCGGAGGGGCCGGGCCCCGTCCGCCGCGGCCCGGGCCCGGAGGCGGGGCTAATCCATCCGGAAGCCCGCGGGTCCGCGTACCGTCGCGGCGGCGAGTTCCTCGACACGGGCGGCGGACACCGGTGTGCCGGGGGCCTGCTGCACCCAGGCCACCAGCTCGGGAACAGCGAGGCCGGCCGGGGGCGAGCCCACGTAGGGGAAGGCGTACAGGGGGGTGTTCGGCTCGCTGCGCCAGCTCTCCGCGAGCGGACCGAGGTCCACGGTGTCGAAGCCGAGGACGTCCAGCAGTGCCGCCACCTCCTTCTTGGCGCCCGTGTCGTCGCCGGACACCGGCAGGGCGGTCCGGTCGGGGGCCCCGGCCGGGCGGAACAGCTCCAGGAGCTGCTTGGGGCCGATGTTGTGCAGGGCCTTGACCACCCGGGCGCCGGGGAGGTCGCGTTGCACCAGTTCGCTGGAGGTCAGGGCGTTGCCGTCGAGTTCGGGCAGGTTCCACGCCGAGCTCGGCGCGTAGTTCATCGGGTCGATGACGATGCGGCCCACGAGGTCCTCGCGGGGCAGCAGCTCACGGGCCTTGAGCGGGACGGCCGCGAGGACGACCTCGGCGGCGCGAGCCACCTCGGCGGGCGTGGCCGCCCGCGCCCGGGGGCCGAGCCGGGCGACGAGCTCGTCCAGCGTGCCGGGGCCCCGTGAATTGCCGAGGACGACGTGCAGGCCCGCGTCGACGGCGCGTCGGGCGGCTCCGGCACCGACCATGCCGGTACCGATGATGCCCAGGGTCGTTGTGCTCACTTCTGCTCTCCGTTCGGGTGCGGTGCCCGGCCGCGGACTCGATGTCTCGCGCGGCGGGCTCGGCATCCATCACAGTTCACGTGACCCGGGCGAACAATGACCGGATCGATCCGGCAGCGATCACATTTCGTGATGGATCCCGTGGTAGAGCTGAGGAGTGGAACTGAGAGCGCTGCAGTATTTCGTGACCGTCGCCGAGGAGCTGCACTTCGGGCGTGCCGCGCAGCGGCTGAACATCGTGCAGCCGGCCGTGAGCCAGCAGATCGTCCGGCTCGAACGGGAGCTGGGCGTGCGCCTGCTCGACCGTACGTCCCGCCGGGTGCGGCTCACTCCGGCGGGAGCGCGGGTACTCGCCGCCGCCCGGGAGACCCTCGCCGCGGCCGCCCGGGTACGGGTGGTGGCGGGCGAGCCGGCGGCCGCGCTGCGCATCGGCGTGGCTTCCTGCGTCACCGGGCGCCTCGATCGCGCGCTCGCCCGTCTTCACGAGGCCGAGCGCCCCGCGGAGCCCGAGCTGGTCGATCTCCCGGTGGCCGCCCGCCTCGACGCGGTGCGCGGCGGCGACCTGGACCTGGCGCTGGTCCGCGGCACGCTCAGCGCCCCGTCCCTGACGGTCGTACGGGCCTGGTCGGAGCCCCTGCACGTGGTGATGGGACGCACGCACCCCGCGGCCGGCCGGGACGCGGTCCCCCTCGCCGATCTCGCCCCTGAGGGATTGCGGCTGCCCGCCCGCGACAGCGAGCCGCCCCTGCACGACGCCATCCTCGCCGCGCTGCCCCTCGCCCCCGTACGACCGCCCGCCGGGGACATGCTGCACGTGCTGTTCGAGGTGGGCCGCGAGCCCGGGGCGTGGACGCTGATGCCGGCGGAGCAGCTCGCCACCACCCGGTCCGAGCGGCTGCTCCAGGTGCCCCTCACCCCGACGCTGACCGTCGACGGGCACGTCGTCACCTCGCGCGCGACACCGGAGGCCTGCGTGGCCTCGTACGTGGCCGCGTTCGCGGACTGACCCGCCGGGGCCTGCGCGGCGCGCACGGTTTGCCGGCGTCACACGCGTCCGCCCGGGCGTCGGGCGTTCGGCGTCGCGCGTCGGGCGTCGGGCGTCGGGCGTCGGGCGTCGGGCGTCGGGCCACCGAACCCGCCGAGCCACCGAGCCACCGAGCCACCGACCGCCAAGCCTCCGGGCTACCGGACCACCGGACCACCGATCGACTGGCCCACCGGGCGTCCGGGGCTCCCGGGGGGCTCCGGCCCACCGACCCACCGGAAGCAGACCCGCGTCGCCGGGATCAGACCCGCGTCGCCGCGGCCTCCCTCGTCCGCTTCCCTGCCAACCCCTCGGGGCTCACTCCCCGGACCGTCAGTTCGAGCAGCCGGCGTGCCTCGACGGCGGCCTCGGGACGGCCCTCCGTGGCCAGGGCGATACCCGTGACCAGGGCGAGCAGATCTCCGGCGGTGACGTCCCGTGCCACCGCGCCCGCCTCCGCCGCGCGCCGCAGCAACGGTTCCAGCCCGCGCGCGAGCACCACCGCACAGGCGCTCTCGTGGGACGGATCGTCCAGCCCGTCCTGGGCCAGGGCCTCGGCCATACCGCGCGCGGAGGCGCTGTAGTCGGTGAGCGCGCCCAGCCATTCGAGCAGCGCGGCACGGGGCTCGGGGGCCTCCGTCAACGACTCGGCGTGGGCGCACAAGGACTCGATCCGCTCGCTGAACACGGCCTGCAGCAGCGCGCGCCGGCCGGGAAAGTGCCGGCGCACCGTGGCGGAACCGACCCCCGCGAGACGGGCGATGCGTTCGAGCGAGGCGTCCGCGCCGTGGGCGGCGACCTCCTGCTCGGCGACGGCCAGGATGCGCGCGTAGTTGCGCCGGGCGTCCGCACGCTGACGGTCGGGCATGGCGTCCTCTCGTGGTTGCCAAGTGGCGGGGGCCTCCGTATCGTACCGGAACGTAAACGGCGTGGCCCGCCACTTACGGCGCACCCCGCGCCGTCCGCCCTTCGCCGCTCCCTTTCACGCCCGGAGAACCGAGGAACGCCATGACCACATCGTCCACCCCCTCCCCCGCTCCCGTCCTGGTCACCGGTGCCACCGGGCACCAGGGCGGCGCCACCGCCCGCGCCCTGCGCGCCTCGGGCGTGCCCGTCCGGGCCCTGGTGCGCGATGCGCGCACCGACCGGGCCCGGGCGGTCGAGGCGCTCGGCGCCGAACTCGTCACCGGAGACCTCTACGACCGCGACTCCCTGATCGCGGCGGCCGAAGGGGCACGCGCGGTCTTCTCGGTCCAGCTCCCCGACATCGGCGGACGCGGCTTCGAGGGTGAACTGGCCCAGGCCGTCAACCTCATCGAGGCCGCGCGGACCGCCGAGGTGCCGCAGTTCGTACAGACCACGACCTCGGGCACGGGGCAGCACGGCACCTGGGTGAAGGGCCGCTGGGCCTTCCTGGCGGACTACTACGCCACGAAGGCGGAGATACAGGACCGCGTCCGGGAGGCGGGGTTCGCGCACTGGACGCTGCTCAAGCCGTGCTACTCGATGGAGAACTTCCTGCCCTCGGAACGCGACGTGTTCCCGCGCGGTCTCGAGGGCGGACTGGTGAGCCTGCTCAGGCCCGCGACGCGGCTGGCGCTGGTCGCACTCGACGACATCGGCAGCGCCGCGGCCGCGGCGATCGCCGAGCCGGAGCGGTTCGACGGCGTCGAGCTGGAACTGGCGGGCGACCGGCGCACGATGGCGGAGATCGCGGACATCCTCTCGCGCGTCTGCGGCACCGAACTGACCGCCCCCGACATGACGGAGGAGGAGGCGGTCGCGGCCGGCATGTCCCTCGCGGGCCACGGACAGGCGTCCCTCAACGACCACCCCCAGCCGGCCGATCCGGCGTACGCCCGCGCACTCGGCCTGCCCACGACCGACTTCGAGACCTGGGCACGTACACGGTTCCCCGTGGCCGCCTGAGCCGGGTCAGCGCCGCAGCCACTCGTCGAGCAGGGCCGCCTCGGCCTGGCTCAGAGTGCCCAGCCGGGGCAGCAGCGTGCGGAAGGCGGCGACGACGGCCGCCGGGTCCCGGGTCGTCACGACGGATTCGCCGACGAGGACGGCGTGGGCGACCGCGTCGAAGGCGGCCTCGGCCAACTGCGGATCCCTCTGCTCCGGCGGCAGGCTCAGCAGGGTGTGGACGGTGCCGATCCCGGCCGCGCGGATGAGGTGGACGGCACGCTCCTCGCTCACCCGAAGCAGCCCTGCGGCGGCGATCCGGTGCACCCGCTCGGCCAGGATCCGTACACCCTCGGCCTCCGTCGGGGTCAGGCGCGCGCGGGCCGGGTCGAGCAGGAGCATGAACACATGCGGGTTGGACAGCCCGAAGTCGATCTGCGAGCGCCAGCCGGCACGGAGATCCTCGACGGGGTCGCCCGAGGACGCCACGGTCTGCTTGCGGGCCACGTGCTCCGCGAAGACGTGGTCGGCGGCGGCGTCCACCAGGTCGTCCTTGCCCTGGAAGAAGCGGTACAGAGCGGGTGGCTGCAGCCCGGCCTCCTGCGCCACGCGACGCGTGGTCACCGCGGCGGGCCCCTGCTCGCGCAGCAGGTCCGCCGCGACCTTCACGATGCGCTCGCGGGTGGTGTCTCGCCGCTCCGTGTTCGAAACCATGAACACGATGATATCGCCCGGGTGCGACCGATGATGTTTCCAGTGATACTACCCAGCGATATCACGCGAGTCGACCCAAAAGCACAGTTCACAGCTCTTAGAGACACTCGATCCCGGCCAGTGAGAACATTGGAATTATCAGTGATATCGTTGACTCCGTCGTCATCCGCACAACGAACGGGAGTCCCCCATGCTGATCGTCACCGGAGCCACCGGCCGCCTCGGAGCGCTGATCGTCGACCGCCTGCTCGCGCGGGTCCCGGCCGACCGGATCGGGGTAAGCGTGCGCGACGTGGACAAGGCCGCGGGTCTCGCCGCGCGCGGAGTCCGGGTGCGCGCGGGCGACTTCACCGAGCCCGGCGGGCTGAAGCACGCCTTCGAGGACGCCGAGCGCGTCCTCGTCGTCTCGGCCTCCATCCGGGGCGAGGGCGCGGTCGCCGCGAACACCGCCGCGATCGACGCGGCGAAGGAGGCGGGCGCCCGGCGCATCCTCTACACCAGCCACCAGGCCGCCTCCGCCACGTCCCGCTTCCTGCCGCAGCCGGTCCACGCGGCCGCCGAGGAGCACCTGCGGCGACTGGGCGTTCCCTACACCGCGCTGCGCAACGGCTTCTACACCGCCACCCTGGAGCACTACATCGGTGCGGCGCTCGCGACCGGCACGCTCGCCGTGCCGCAGGACGGCCCGTTCTCCTGGACGGCCCACGAGGATCTCGCGGAGGTCGCGGCCGCCGCCCTGGCCGACGACGCGGGCGGGACGCTCGACGGCGTCACCCCGCCCCTGACGGCACCCGGCACGCTGGACTTCGCCGGGGTCGCGGAGGTCCTCGGCCGCCTCACGGGCCGCACCCTCCGCCATGTCGTCATGGGCGACGAGGAGTGGATCGCGGCGGTGGTCGCCGCCGGCATGCCGCGTCCGCTCGCGGAGTTCACCCTGACGATGTTCACCGCCGCCCGCGCGGGCGAGTTCGACGTCACCGGCCCCACGCTGGAATCCGTCATCGGCCGCCCCGCCCGTACCGTCGAGCAGGTCCTGGCCCCCCTCGTCGGCACCCGGTGAGCCGCCGCGGCCCCACCTCGTGATCCCGGCGCCCTCGATGGACGCCGACGCTCACAGAACCGGCGCTCACAAAATCGTGTGCCGCGGCGGCCCCGGCGATGCAGACTCGCCGCATGGTGGACATGGGCGCGTTCCGGGACGCGGTGGGCCGCTGGGCGGCCGGAGGTCCCGCCGGACCGGCGGAGGAACTGGCCGGACGGACGGGGGTGCGGGCGGCCGTCCTCGTGGAGGGGGCCAGTGATCTCGCCGCCGTGGAGGCGCTGGCCGAGCGCCGCGGCCGGGATCTGGCCGCCGAGGGGGTGTGCGTGGTCCCGATGGGCGGAGCGATGAGCGTCGGACGGTACGCCGGGCTCCTCGGCCCGGACGGCCTCGGGCTGCGCCTGTCGGGTCTGTGCGATGTACGCGAGCGGCCCTTCTTCGACCGCGGGCTGCGAAGGGCCGGCGCCCCGGCCGAGGGAGTGTTCGTGTGCGTGCGCGACCTGGAGGAGGAACTCGTCCGGTCGCTGGGGGCCGAGCGGGTCGAGGAGATCGTCCGCGACGAGGGCGAACTGCGCCCCTGGCAGACGTTCCTGCGCCAGCCGGCTCAACACGGGCGGCCCCGGGAGCAGTTGCTGCGGCGCTTCCTCGGCACGAAGAAGGGCCGCAAGATCCGCTACGGGCGGCTTCTCGTGGAGGCCCTGGACGAGCGGCGGGTACCGGGGCCGCTCGAGGGACTGCTCCGGAGCCTGTGAGCGGCGCGCGGGGCGCGCACTCGCGCGCCCCGTGGCCTCTCCCGCTACCTGCCCAGGACCTCCGTCGGAACGAGGGTCCGCAGGGAGGTGACGGGGTGTCCGATCGCCAGTGAACCGAGGAGTCCGCCGACCAGGGGCGCCCCCGGTGCCCCCGCGGACGGGGCGGGCAGCGGGACGGCGGTCCCGGCGTGGGCCGGGGCGGCCTGCGCGGGGGCGGACGCCAGGAGCGCGGCGGTCAGGACCGGGAGGCAGGAGACGCGGGCGATTTTCTTGATCATGCCGACCTCAACGACCGTCCCCCCGCCGGGAAACGCCCGCCGGTCCCGCGTTGCTCCGGACCGGTTACACCGGGGGACACCGCTCAGCCCGTCGCCTTCCGGATGCGCCCCAGGAGCGTGCGCAACTGGTCGCGCTCGGCGTCGGTGAGGCCGGCCGTCGCCTCGGCGAGAGCGTCGCGGTCGATCTCCTCGGCCTCGCGGTGGCACCGTCGGCCCTCGTCGGTGAGGCTGAGCAGGAACGCCCGCCGGTCCTCGGGATGACGCACCCGCTCGACCAGTCCGTCCCGCTCCAGGCTGTCGACGATGGTGGTCGCGGTCCGGGCCGCGATGCCCGCGCGTTCACTCAGGTCCCGCATCCGCAGGGGTCGCTCGGCGTGGGCCAGCATGCGCAGCGCCCGCAGCCGGGCGACCGACGCCCCGCCCGCGCGCAACCGCACCTCCACGAACTGCCGCAGCCCGTGCGTCGTCTCGTAGAGCTCGTCCACCAGGACGTCGCTGCTGCCCTGCACTGCCATGGTGCCCACCTCGTGCCCGTCCGGTTCCTCACGTCGGAACCATTCTATGAGCACGCACATAGTGTGTATGCTCAGTAAGTGCTTTCACGTCGTCCCGGACAGCTCGTTCCGCGCCCGCGCAAGGGGCCGCACAAGAGTCCGCGCCCGAGCTCGCGCGAGACCCCGCGCACCCGTCTGCGCGCCGTCCTGAGCCAACGCTTCGTCGTCCCCGCCATGTGCGTCAGCGTGACCTTCATCGCGATCGTGGACGGCGCCATCACGACCGTGGCGCTGCCCTCGATCGCCCGTCAGTTCCATCTGACGACGGCCGCGCTGGACGGCGTCGTGGTCATCTATCCGGTCTGCCTGGCCATGGCCATCCCCGCCTCCGCCTGGCTGGTCGAGCGGTTCGGCGGCAAGCGGGTGCTGCTGACCGCGCTGGCCGGCTTCCTCCTCTCCTCGCTGCTGTGCGGCATCGCCGCCACGCTCGGTCAACTGGTCGCCTACCGGGCGGTGCAGGGGCTGTCGGCCGGTGTGCTGTTCCCGGCTTCCGCCGCCCTGCTGTTCAGCACGTTCAACACCGAGGAGCAGGTCCGCATCTCGCGGTACATGATCATCCCGCAGCAGATCGCCCCGGCCGCGGCACCCGTGCTCGGCGGACTCCTCGTGGACCGCCTGAGCTGGCGGTGGGTCTTCTACGTCAACATCCCGGTGGGGCTGCCCGCCCTCCTGTTCGGCGCGGTGTTCCTGGCCGCCCACCGGGGCAGCCGGCCGGGCCGCTTCGACCTGCCGGGACTGCTGCTCAGCGCCTCCGCGCTGGGCACCCTGATGTTCGGCGTGTCGGAGGGGCCCAACCGCGGCTGGTCCTCGGCGGCCGTCCTCGTCTCGCTCGTGCTCGGCACGGTACTGCTGGCCGCCACGGCCGTGTTCGAACTGCGCGTGCGGCACCCGCTGCTGAAGCTGCGTCTGTTCGCGAACCGGCTCTTCCGGGACACCAACCTGCTGAACCTGGTCGGTCTGATCCCCATCATGGGCGCCATGTACATCGGCCCGCTCTTCCTCCAGCAGGCCCAGCACCGCTCCGCCCTGGAGTCCGGGCTGACCACCTTCCCCGAGGCGTTCGGGGTGCTGCTGACCGTCCAGCTCGTGGGCGTCCTGTACGCGAGGATCGGGCCCCGCCTCATCGTCGGGTGCGGCACCGCCGGGGTGTCCGCGGTGCTGCTGCTCTTCGCGACCTGCGACGCGGGCACCGGCCTGTGGACCTTCCGCGCCTACATGTTCCTCCTCGGTGTCGCCATGGGCTGCTTCTTCGTCCCGACGACGGTGGCCTCGATCGCCACGATCGACCGGCGGGACCTGGCCCACGCCTCCACCCTGAACACCGTCGTCCGCCAGACGGGCGGAGCGCTCGCACCGGCCGCGGTCACCACGGCGCTCGTGCTCGGCACCCCGTCGGCGGCAGCCGCGAACCCACCCGTCGCCGCCTACCAGCACACCTATCTCGTGCTCGCGGCGATCGCCGCGCTGACCGCGCTGTTCGCGCTCACCCTTCCCGACGGTCCCGCCCGGGCCGCGGCCCGCGCCACCTCCGGCACCTCCGCCGGCAGCCCCGTGCCCCCGGAGCAGGGCCAGGAACCGTGCGAGGCCCGAGGCGGCGGCGCACCGGACCGGCCGGGGGCGCGCACGGGTGATTGGGTAGGATGACGTGACTCTCGAACACCACCCGGCGGAGGCTCCCGTGACCAGATCGACGCGGTCGTCGGACGCCGTTCGCACCGACCGTGGCGACCAGGCCGACATCCAGGCGGTCAGCCGGGTCAGCCAGATCCTCTCCCTGTTCGACACGGCCACGCCCGAGGTGACCGCCGCCGAGGTCGCCGAGCGGCTCGGGCTCAACCGCACCACGGCCTACCGGTACTGCACCTCGCTCGCCGCGGCCGGACTGCTGGAGCGCACCGCCGAGGGCGGCTATGTGCCCGGGGCCCTGCTCCTGCAGCTCGGGGCCTTCGCCATCGGGCACCGCCGGGTGGTCAATCTCGCTCCCCGTCACATGCAGGCCCTCTCGCGTGCCACCCGGTGCAGCGTGGTGCTCAGCCTGTGGGGGCTGACCGGTCCGGTGGTCTCCCGGGTCGAGGAGAACCTGTCCGCGGTGGTCGTCGTCTCCGTGCGGGTCGGCAGCCATCTGCCGCTGGACACCGCACAGAGCAGGATCTTCCTCGCCTACCACGCCGACCAGCTCTCCATGGAGCGGCTGATGGCGAACCTGCCCCACGAGGCGCGCGAGGAACTGCGCACGGACGTGGAGCGGGTGCGGGCCGTCGGCCACTGCTCGGCGATGAGCACCCCCGGTGTCGTCGCGGTGGCGGCGCCCGTGTTCGACGAGTACGGCATCTGCGCCAGCATCGCCGTGGTCGGCCCGGACAACACCCTGTCGATGTCCGACGACGCCCCCGAACTGCGTGTCGTCGTCGACACCGCGCGGGAGCTGACGCGCGAACTGGGCGGCCACTACCGGCCCGACGACCTCGGCCGGCAGGCCGGCTGAACGCCCGGCGACGCCGGCCGTTCGGGCGCATGCGTGTGCGCGGGCCCGGAACAGGGTGCCCGCGCACACACGTACAGGGGTCCGGCCGCCCCCGCCGGGGCGGTGCCGTCAGGACAGGGCGGGGACGGTGCTGTCGTCGGCCATGTCGACGTCCTTCGTCTCCGGGCCGAGGTAGCCGCCGACGCTGATCAGTGCGCCGGCCAGCGCGAGGAGGACCGCCGGGGCCAGGTGGGCGGAGATCACCCCGTCCAACTGCTGCAGATAGAACTGGTAGAAGGCCGGTGCGATGAGCGCGAGGCTGTACCCGACGCCGTAGCCGGTGGAGCGCACGCCGGAGGGGAACCGCTCGGTCAGGTAGGCGGCGATCGGGCCGAAGGTGCCGACGGTGAACACGCCGATCAGGACGGCCCAGCCGAGCGCGGCCCCCATCCCGCCGCCGGAGGTCATCAGCAGGCTGTAGGAGCCGGTGCCGATCACCAGGACCGTCACCCCGTAGCCGATGTAGAACCGGCGCCGGCCGATCCGCTGCGACAGCAGGCCCAGGAAGGGGTACGCCACGGCGGCGGAGGCGTTGATCACCAGCATGGTCAGGGTGACCTGCCGGCTCGACAGTTCCAGGTGCGCCTTGAGCTGTGCGGGGGTCACGGCCGCCTCCACGTTGGTGGCGAGCCAGGTGCCCGTCATCAGCACGAAGACCTGCCCGAGCGCCCTCGGGTACTTCGCCACCAGCCGCAGGAAGGGCAGCTTGTGCCGCTCCCCCGTCATCCGGGCGGGCGGCTCGTGCACCTGGGTGAGGTAGTAGCGGAACAGCACGGCGGCGAGCAGGGCTCCGATCAGGAAGGGCACGCGCCAGCCCCACTGCACGTAGGAGCTGTGCAGGTCGCCGGAGTGCAGGAGCTGCAGCATCAGCAGGGTGATCGCGGCGATGACGGCGTACGCGGCGGGTGAGGTCGCGGTGATGAGCGAGGCGTACAGACCGCGCTTGTGCCGCGGACTCCACTCCATCGCCAGCGGTACGGCGGTGGTGTACTCGCCGCCCAGGAAGACGCCGTCGACGAAGCGCAGGGCGATCAGCAGGCCGATCGACCAGGTGCCGATCGTCTCGTGGCCGGGGAGGCAGGCGATGACCAGCGTCGTGACGCCGAAGCCGCCCACCGCGACCAGGGTGGTGCGCTTGCGCCCGACGGTGTCGGCGAAGTGGCCGAAGATGATCGCGCCGAGCGGGCGGCCGACCAGGGTGGAGGCGAAGACCAGCGAGGAGAGCATGGCGGTCGTGCTCGCGCTGAGGCCGGCCGACTGGAAGTAGATCATCGCCGGGGCGAGGACCACGATCGGCAGGTAGATGTCGAACTGGTCGACGAAGTAGGCGAGGGTCCCGCCGCGTACGGCGGCGCGCACCTTGGCGATGTCCGGGCCGTGGACCGGTCCCGGGCGGGGTGTGTCCGCAGCCGCCTGCTGCGGCTGCGTGGCGGGGGGCGGTGTGGACATCGTCGTCCTCCGGGGGAGCGGTCGGCTACGCGCAGCTCGCCCGCCCTCACGAGCGGTCAAGAGCGAACTGCTTGTTCACCAAGCGAACAGTGGCCACCGTAAGGGCGCGTTTCGGCCAGCACAAGACTGCGGACAGGGTTGACATCGGGTCTCATTCTGAACGCATACTTCATAATGCGAACGTCATCGCGGTACTGAAGTCAGTGAAGTCGCCGAAGTCGGTGAAGTCAGTCAAGTCGGTGAAAACGATGCATTCGGAGCGCCCATGAAGCCGAGCCCCGCCCTCGTCTCCGTCCTCGACGGCCTGGTCGACATGCACGTCCACTCCGGCCCCAGCCCGTTCCCCCGCCGTTTCGACCATGTCGAGGCGGCACGGGACGGCGCCCGGATCGGGCTGCGCGCCATGGTCGCCAAGTCCCACCACCACAACACCCAGATGGACATCCTGGCGATGAGGGGCCGCTTCGCCGACGTGGCCGCCACCGCCTACGGGGGCATCGCCCTCAACAGCACCGTCGGCGGCCTCAACGTGCACGCCGTGCGCATGTGCCTGCGCATGGGCGGCAGGATCGTCTGGTTCCCCACCATCTCCTCCGGCCGGCACCTGGAGTGCCATCCCGAGGACGGGTCGTTCCCGACCACCACCGTGCCGCTGACGCTGGAGCGCATCGACATCGTCGACGAACACGGCGCGCTGAAGCCCGAGGTGGGCGAGATCCTCGACGAGATCAAGGAGCAGGAGGCCGTCGTCAACGGCGGGCACATGTACCCCGAGTACATCCGCACCCTGTTCCAGGCCGCCAAGGAGCGCGGGATCACGCGCATGGCCGTCAGCCACCCCGACTTCGTCATCGGCGCCGACCCGGACCTGTGCCGCGAACTCGTCGGCCTGGGCGCCTACATCGAGCACGAGTGCGCCATGTACGACCCCGAGGGGCCCGAACGGTGGGACCCGCGGCAGCTCATGCGCTGGATCGAGACCATCGGACCCGAGCACACGGTCCTCGCCTCCGATCTCGGCCAGGCCGCCAACCCCAAGCCGGTGGACGCCTGGCTGCGGGTCGCCGGAGCGCTGCTCGACCTCGGTCTGCCGGAGAAGGACCTGCGGCGCATGGTCCGCGACAACCCTTCCTACCTCCTCGGCCTGGACGACTGACCGGCCCGCGCCCACCTCCCCCCTCCCCCTCACCGAAGGGACGCCACCACCGTGTACGCCAAGGACGACCCGCGCTCCTCGCTCGCGACAGCCGCCGCGACCGCGCCACGAACCGACGCCGGCACCCCGATCGCCGCCCCCCAGTACGCCGACCTCCGCACCCCCGCCGCACCGGACGCCGCCGGCCCCGAGGGGCGCACGGCAGTCTTCCGCGCCCAGAACGTCGTGCTCGCGCACACCGGGGTACGGGCTGGCGAGGAACTCGACAACGGCACCCTCGAGGGCGAACTCGCCGTGGTGGTCACCGAGGACTCCCCCGCCTTCTCGGTGCACACCGAGGACGGCGAGACCTACGTCGACGGGCCCGGACTCGTGGTGGTGCCGCCCGGCGCCTCCCGGATCACCGCCCACGGCGAGGGCCCCCTGGTCCGCCTGGTGGAGGCCGGGGAGCGGGCGTGGCGGGAGCGCGCCGTGAACGCGGCAGCCTACGCGGAGGACCACCCGAGGGTCGCACCGCTGCGCCGGTGGCCGGAGCCCGTGGGCGGGCGGGCGGTCAGGTTCTATCCGCTCGCCGAGGTGCCGGACGAGCCGGGCCGCTTCGGACGGATCTTCCGCACCCGCGCGTTCATGGTGAACTTCCTGCCCCCGCAGCACGGTCCGCGCGACCCGCGCCGGCTCTCCCCGCACACGCACGAGGACTTCGAGCAGCTCTCCCTGGCCATGCGCGGCACGTACACGCACCACATCCGCACACCCTGGCTCAACGACAGCACCGGCTGGCGGGAGGACGAGCACGTGACGCTGGGCAGCCCCTCCCTGGCGATCATCCCGCCGCCCACCGTGCACACCTCGGCGGCGAAGGATCCGGGAGTGAACCAGCTCATCGACATCTTCAGCCCGCCGCGTGCCGACTTCTCCGCCAGGCCGGGGTGGGTGCTCAACGCCGACGACTACCCGATGCCGTGAGCGCGCCACGACGTACCGGCGGCGGGCTGTTCGCGCCGGACCGCACGCGCACCCCGGTCGGCACCTGGCTGAAGATCGCCTCGGGCGAGCCGGTGGAGATCATGGCGTACGCCGGTTTCGACTTCGTCGTCATCGACCTGGAACACGCGCCGCTCGACCTCCAGACGGCCTACCGGCTGATCAACTCGGCCGCCGCGCTGGGCATGGCACCGTGGGTACGGGTGCCGGACTCCTCCGCCTCGACCGTCCAGAAGGTCCTCGACGCGGGCGCCCTGGGCATCCTCGTCCCGCACGTCGACTCGGTGGAGCAGGCGGAGGCCGTCGGGCGGGCCTGCCGCTTCCCGCCGTACGGGGTGCGCGGAGCCGGCGGGACCAGCAGGGCCGGGGCCTGGGGGCTGCGCCCGGACGCCGAGTACCGGGCGGTGGGGAACGAGGACGTGCTGTGCGTCCCGCAGCTGGAGAGCGCCGAGGCGATCGAGGCGGCGCCGGAGATTCTCGCCCTGGACTGCGTGGACGCCGTGTTCGTCGGCGCCGCCGACCTGTCGATGTCCCTCGGGACGACACCGGCCGCGCCCGAGGTGCTCGCGATGATCGACTCGGCGGCCGGGGCCGCGCACGCCGCGGGCAAGCGGCTCGGGCTGGCCTTCGGGGGCGTACCGGAACGGGCCGCGCGGGCGGTGCGCCGGGGCTGCGACTTCGTCCTGCTCAGCAACGACACGACGATGCTGGCCGGGGCCGCGCGCGGACTGCTCACGGCCTTCCGGGAGGCGGAGGAGTCCTGAGGTCACCGCCCCGGAGGTCGCCGTTCCGGAGGTCACCGGCCCCACCTCACCCACAGGCACCGCACCCCGCACACCCCGTGCGCCATACGAACAGGAGGAACCGATGAGGAAGGCCGAAAAGGTCATCATCACGACCGCCGTGACGGGCTCGGTGCACGTGCCCTCGCAGAGCCCCCACCTCCCGCTCTCCGCGGCGGAGGTGGCCGAGTCCGCGCTGGGCGCGGTCGAGGCCGGCTCGGCCGTCGTGCATCTGCACGCCCGGCTGCCGGACGGCCGCCCCACCGCCGACCCCGCGGTCTTCGAGGAGATCATCGACACCGTCACCGCGCGCTCCGACGCCGTCGTCAACATCACCACCGGCGGCTCCACGGCCATGACCATGGACGAACGGCTGGCCGCCGCGAAGCGCATCCGGCCCGAGCTGGCCTCCCTGAACATGGGCTCGATGAACTTCGTGTACGCGGGGATCGCCGACAGGGTGGCCTCCTGGCGGCACGACTGGGAGAAGTCCTACGTCCTCAACACCTACTCCACGCCGTTCGTCAACACCTTCGCCTCCATCGAGCACACCCTGCGCACGCTCGGCGAGTTCGGCACCCGCTTCGAGTACGAGTGCTACGACATCGGGCACCTCTACTCCCTCGCCCACTTCGTCGACGCCGGCCTGGCCGAGCCCCCGCTGCTGATCCAGGGGGTGTTCGGCGTCCTCGGCGGCATCGGGGCCGACCACTCCAACCTCGAACACATGGTGAACATCGCGGACAAGCTGTTCGGCGAGGACTACTCCTTCTCCGCCTTCGCCGCCGGCCGCGACCAGTTCCGCTTCGGCACGCACAGCGCCTGGCTCGGCGGCCATGTGCGGGTCGGACTGGAGGACGGACTGTGGCTGGGGCGGGGACGGCTCGCCGAGAGCAACGCGCAGCAGGTCGAGAAGATCCGGGCCGCCGTGGAGGACCTCGGGAAGCGGATCGCCACCCCGGACGAGGCCCGGGAGATCCTCGCCCTTCGGGGCGCCACCGGCCGATGAGCGAACCGCCCGCCGCACCTCCTCGTACCACCGGCACAGGCCCTCGTGCCACCGACACAGGAAGGACGCTGGAGAACATGCCCGAGGAACTGAGCATCCGGCCACCGCTCGCCGGCAAGGTCGTGCTGGTGGTCGGCGCGAGTCTGGGGATCGGGGCCGACGCCGCGCGCGTACTCGCCGCGGACGGCGCCGCCCTCATGCTCGTCGCCCGCAGCGAGGAACCGCTCGCCGCGCTCACCGAGGAACTCACCGCACAGGGGCACGACGTGGCGTACACGACGGGTGACGTCCGTGACCCGGCGAGCGTGGCCGCGTTCGTCGACGCCACCGTGGACCGGTTCGGCCGGCTGGACGGGGCGTACAACAACGCGGCCGTCACCCAGGGCGGGCGGCTGGACCGGGTCCCGGAGGAGGAGTTCGACCGGATCATGTCCGTGAACGTGAAGGGCACCTGGCTCTGCCTCCGCGAGGAGGTACGGGTCATGGAGGGGCAGGGGTCCGGGTCGATCGTGAACACGAGCAGCATCGGGGGCCTGCGCGGCAGTTCGGGGATGGGCGCCTACCAGGCCACCAAGCACGCGGTGATCGGGCTGACCCGGACCGCCGCCCATGACTTCGGTCCGCTCGGCATCCGGGTCAACGTGATCGCCCCCGGGCCGACCGAGACACCGATGCTCGCGCGGACGCGGCTGGCGATCCCGGGCGGGGTGGAGGCCCGGATCGCCGCCACCCCGCTGCGCAAGGCGGGCACGGGCAGCGAGGTCGGCGCGACCGCGGCCTTCCTGCTGAGTGACCGGGCGAGCCACATCAGCGGGGCCGTGCTGCCGGTCGACGGAGGATTCGGTGCCTGAGACCGCCGGACGGCTCCCGGACGGTTCGCTCCCGGACACGCCCGCCACCGGTCCGGCCGCCGATGCCTCGGTCGACCCGGCCGCCCATCCGCCGGTCGATCCGCCGGTCGATCCGGCCATCGGCCCGCCGGTCGACCCGGCCGTTGATCCGGCCGTCGGTCCGCCCGGGACACTGCGGCTGCCGCCGCGCGTGCACTTCGGTCCCGGCTCCCGGGCCCTGCTGCCGGAGGTCGTGGCCCCGCACGGCCGCCGGGTGTTCGCGGTCGTCGACCCGTTCCTCGCGAGCACCCCGCGTGTCACCGCCGTGCTCGACGCCCTGACCGCCGCCGGTCTGGAGGTGTGCGCGTACACCGGCATCACCCCGGAACTGCCCGTCGGCACCCTGGACGACGCCGCCCGGCGAGCGCGGGAGTTCGGCGCCCGGGTCGTCCTGGCGATCGGCGGGGGCAGCGCCCTGGACGCGGCCAAGCTGATCGCGCTGCTGTGCGTGCACGAGGGCCCGCCGGAGCGGTACTACGGCGAGAACCTGGTGCCGGGTCCTGTCCTGCCGGTCGTCGCGGTGCCGACGACCGCGGGCACCGGCTCGGAGGTGACACCGGTGGCCGTCATCTCCGATCCGGACCGGGAGCTGAAGGTGGGTGTCTCCAGCCCGTTCCTGGTGCCGGCCGCGGCGGTCGTCGACCCCGAGCTCACCCTGGGCGCACCGCGCACGGTGACCGCGTACTCCGGGATCGACGCGCTCGTGCACGCCGCCGAGTCGTACACCGCGCGCCCCCTGCCCGCCGGGGCGCAGCGGCCGCTGCCGGTGTTCACCGGGCGGAACGCGCTGGCGGAGCCGGTCGCGCTCCGGGCCGCGGGAGAGCTGGGGCCGTGGCTGCCGGTCGCCGTGCGGGAGCCCGGCAGCCGGTCCGCCCGGTACCGGGTGGCGCTCGGCGCGCTGCTCGCCGGGATGGCCTTCGGCTCGACGGGCACGCATCTGTGCCACGCCCTGCAGTATCCGATCGGCGCCCTCACCGGAACGCCGCACGGCCTGGGCACCGGGCTGCTGCTGCCCTACGTCCTGGACACCCTGCGCTCCGATCCCGGCACCGCCGCGCGGGTGGCCGCGTTCGGGGCCGCGCTGGAGCACCTCCCGGCCCAGGAGGCCTCGGCCGGGCGGACGGTGGCCCGGGTCGCGGAGATCAACGCGGCCATAGGTGTGCCCGTGACCCTCGCCGAACTCGGCGTGGGCAAAGACCAGTTGGCGGATCTCGCGGAGCTGGGGCTGCGCTCGACGCGGCTCCTCGCCATCGCCCCGCTGGAGCCCTCCCGGGACCTGCTCCTGGACATCCTGTCGCGGGCGCACGCCGGGATCCTCGACGGCGCGAAGGTCACGAAGGGCGCGAACGTCCGCGTGGCACGGACCCACACATGAGCCGCACGAAACGGCACGAAGCGAAGGACGCGTACGGGACGCATGGAACGGACGGAACGGACGGTGGGATGACCCCGCACACGGATCTCTTCATCGGCGGACGGTGGCGGCCGGGCGCCGGCGGCGCGCGGTTCGACGTGGTCGACCCCGCCGACCTCTCGGTGCTCGCCCGCTTCGCCGTCGCCACCGAGCGGGACTGTCTGGACGCCGTCGACGCGGCGGCCGCCGCGCAGGAGTCGTGGGCGGCGACCGCGCCCCGCGAACGCGGTGAACTGCTGCGCACCGCCTACGACATCCTCACCGCCGAGGTGGAGGAGTTCGCCTCGCTCATGGTGCGCGAGAACGGCAAGTCCTGGGCGGACGCGCTCGGCGAGGCGCACTACGCCAAGGAGTTCTTCCGCTGGTTCGCCGAGGAGGCGGTCCGGGTCCCGGGCGACTACCGCCTCTCCCCCGCCGGCGACAAGCGGATCGTCGTCGACCGGCAGCCGATCGGGGTGTCGCTGCTGATCACCCCCTGGAACTTCCCGGCCGCGATGGCGACGCGCAAGCTGGCACCCGCGCTCGCCGCGGGCTGCGCCACCGTCCTCAAACCCGCCGCGGAGACGCCGCTCACCGCGGCCTACCTGGTGGAGGTGCTGCGCCGTGCCGGGGTGCCGGACGGTGTGGTCAACCTGGTCACCCCGGTGCCGCCGGGCCCGGCCGTGCGCAGGATGCTGGACCGTCCCGAGGTGCGCAAACTGTCCTTCACGGGGTCCACGGAGGTCGGCCGGGAACTGTTGCGCGGCTGCGCGGACACGGTCGTGCACGCCTCCATGGAGCTGGGCGGCAACGCACCCCTGCTGGTGCTGCCGGGCGCCGACCTGGAGCTGACGGTCCGCGAGGCGGTGCTCGCCAAGCTGCGCAACGGAGGGGCGGCCTGCACGGCGGCGAACCGTTTCTACGTCCACGCCTCCCTGCACGAGGAGTTCGTGGCCCGGATGGACGCCGCGCTCGCCGAGGTGAGGGTCGGTCCCGGTACGGACCGGAGGCACACGCTCGGGGCGCTGGTCTCCCTCGCCGAAAGGGACAAGGTGGCCGCCCTCGTCGACGCCGCCGTCGCACAGGGGGCGACGCTGGTACGGGGCGGACACGCCCGCCCGGACGGCGCGTTCTACGAGGCGACGCTGCTCACCGGGGTGACGCACGGTTCCCCGCTCACGCGTACGGAGATCTTCGGCCCGGTGACGGCGGTCGTCCGGTACGAGGACGTCGACGAGGCGGTCCGGATGGCCAACGACACGGTGCACGGACTGATGGCGTACGTGTTCGGCGAGGAACGGGAGGCGGTGGCCGTGGCCCGCCGTCTGGAGGCCGGGATGGTCGCGGTCAACCGGGGCGTGGTCAGCGATCCGGCCGCGCCCTTCGGCGGCGTCAAGCAGAGCGGTCTGGGCCGGGAGGGCGGTTCGGAGGGCATCCTGGAGTTCCTCGAGGAGAAGTACCTGGCGCTGACGGCGTGACCGGCTGAACACCTGAGGGCAGGGCCGGCGGCCCGGCACGGAGCACCCGTGCCGGGCCGCCGTGCTGTGTGCCCACGGAGGCGGTCCGGTGGCCGTTCGAAACCTTTCCCGTCCCGCTCACGCCGCCTGCCCCCGCGTCCACGGACATCTCCTTGTCCACCGTGGCCGTTTCCGCATCGTGTCCGAACGGTGCGAACAGAGGTGCGCACATGCCTTGACCCTGGCGATCCGGCGACCTTACATTCCCCGAGTCATTCGTCATCGTGATGCATGTTCACATATGTAGTCAGCCAATGGATGAGGTCCTCGTGCTCCAGGGCATCCTGTTCTTCCCGGTCACCCCGTTCGGGGCCGACGGGTCGGTCGACGTCGCGAAACTTTCGGATCATCTCAAGACGGGGATCGAGGCCGGTCCCGGAGGGGTCTTCGTGGCCTGCGGCACCGGCGAGTTCCACGCCCTCGGCGTGGAGGAGTACGCCGAGGTGGTGCGCACCGCGGTGCGGATGGCGGACGGCCGGGTGCCCGTCTTCGCCGGCGCCGGCGGCGCCCTCCCCCTGGCCCGGCAGTACGCGCGGGCTGCCGAGGAGTCCGGCGCGGACGGTCTGCTGCTGATGCCCCCGTACCTGGTCGCGGGTCCGCCGGCCGGACTGGTCGCCTACGTCCGCGAGGTCGTGTCGGCCACCTCCCTCGACGTGATCGTCTACCAGCGGGCCAATGCCCGCCTGGACGTGACTTCCGCCCTGGAGGTGGCCCGCATGCCGCGGGTCGTCGGCCTCAAGGACGGCACCGGCGACCTCGACCTGCTCTCGCGGATCGTGACGGCGGTCCGGGCGGACCCCGCCACCGGCGGCCCCGCCTTCCAGTTCTTCAACGGCATGCCGACCGCCGAGGGCACCCAGCTCGCCTACCGAGGCATCGGCGTGGACCTGTACTCCTCGGCCGTCTTCTGCTTCGCCCCCGAGATCGCCCTCGCCTTCCACCGGGCGGTCACGACCGGGGACGCGGACACGGTCCAGCGGCTGCTGGCCGGCTTCTACCATCCGCTGATCGCCCTGCGCGAGCGTGTGCCCGGCTACTCGGTGTCCCTGGTCAAGGCGGCCGTCCGGCTGCGCGGGCTGGACGTCGGCGGCGTACGGCCGCCCCTCGTCGACCCGGCCCCCGAGGACCTCGCCGAGCTGGAGCGGATCATCGCGCGCGGGGAGGACCCGCGATGAGCGAGGCACTGCGGATCACCCGCGTCGACATCACCCCCGTGGCGTTCAAGGACCCGGCCCTGCTCAACGCCGTCGGCGTCCACGAGCCCTACGCGCTGCGCGCCGTCCTCGAGGTGCACACGGACCAGGGCCTGACCGGCCTGGGCGAGACCTACGCCGACGAGGGACACCTGCGCCGGCTGCGCACGGCCGCCGACGCGCTGGTCGGCATGGACGTGCACGACCTCGGTCCGATGCGCCGGCGCGTCGCCGAGGTGCTCGGCGGTGACAGCGGCAGCGACGGCCACGGCCTCACCGGCATGATCACCACCAGCAGCACGGTCGACCGGGTCTTCTCCCCCTTCGAGGTGGCCTGCCTGGACATCCGGGGGCACGCCACCGGCCGCCCCGTCAGCGACCTGCTCGGCGGCGCCGTGCGCGACCGGGTGCCCTTCAGCGCCTACCTCTTCTACAAGTGGGCCGCTCACCCCGGGCACGAGCCCGACGGCTGGGGTCCCGCGCTGGACCCGGAGGGCATCGTCGCGCAGGCCCGGCGCATGGTGACGGAGTACGGCTTCACGGCCATCAAGCTCAAGGGCGGCGTGTTCCGTCCCGAGCAGGAGGTGGAGGCGGTCCTCGCCCTGCGCGAGGCGTTCCCCGGACTGCCGCTGCGCCTGGACCCCAACGCCGCCTGGACGGTGGAGACCTCGCTGAGGGTGGCCCGGGACCTGGACGGCGTCCTGGAGTACCTGGAGGACCCGACGCCCGGCCAGGAGGGCATGGCACGGGTGGCCCGCGAGGCCTCGATGCCGCTGGCCACCAACATGTGCGTGGTCGCCTTCGACGAGCTGCCCGCCGCGGTGCGCGGCGAGGCCGTGCAGGTGGTGCTCTCCGACCACCACTACTGGGGCGGCCTGCAGCGCTCCAAGCTGCTCGCGGGAATCTGCGACACCTTCGGTCTCGGGCTGTCCATGCACTCCAACTCCCATCTCGGCATCAGCCTCGCGGCCATGACGCACCTGGGGGCCGCCACCGAGAACCTCACCTACGCGTGCGACACCCACTGGCCGTGGAAGGACCCCGCGGAGGACGTGATCGCGCCCGGCGCGCTCGGCTTCCGCGACGGTTCCGTCGCCGTGCCCCGCGCCCCGGGCCTCGGCGTGGAGCTGGACCGCGACGCGCTGGCCGTGCTGCACGAGCAGTACCTGCGCTGCGGGCTGCGCAACCGCGACGACACCGGATACATGCGCCGGCTCGACCCGACGTACGAGAAGAAGTCGCCGCGCTGGTGACACCGGGCGGCAGCCGCCCTCAAGGACCCACCCCCCCCTCAGGCATTTCGCACCCTGCCCCTCTCCCCGCTCCCTCACGACAAGAAGGTCCTCTTATGCATTGGCTGGACTGGGCCACCCTCGGCGCCTACTTCGTGGTGATGCTCCTCATCGGTGTGTGGTCGCACCGGCGCGTCAGCGACGTCTCCGACTACTTCACCGGCGGCGGCCGGATGCCCTGGTGGCTGACCGGCATCTCGCACCACATGTCCGGTTACAGCGCCGCCGTGTTCGTCGCCTACGCCGCGGTCGCCTACAACTACGGCATCACCGTCTACGTCTGGGCCTTCCTGCCGCTCGCCCTCGGCACCGGCGTCGGCGCCTTCCTCTTCGCACCCCGCTGGAACCGGCTGCAGAAGCGCTTCAAGGTGGCCTCGCCGCTGGAGTACCTCAAGCGCCGCTACAACGTGCCCACCCAGCAGGCGCTGGCCTGGAGCGGTGCCGCGCTCAAGGTGTTCGACGTGGCCGCCAAGTGGGCCTCGGTGGCGGTGCTGCTGAAGGTCTTCACCGGTATGTCCATGACCAACGGCATCCTGCTGACCGGCATCATCACGCTGCTGTACTGCACGGTCGGCGGGTTGTGGGCCGACGCCCTCACCGAGTTCGGCCAGTTCATCATCCAGGGTGTGGCCGCGCTGTCCATGATGTGGGTGGTCCTCGACCGGCTCGGCGGCATCTCGGGGCTCGGCACCCTGTGGCACCGGCTGCCCGAGGGGCACACCGACCCGCTCGTCGGCCCCTACACGGCCGGCTTCCTCACCGCGTACGTCGTCGTGAAGCTCTTCGAGTACAACGGCGGCATGTGGAACCTGGCCCAGCGGTACATGGCCACCGACTCGCCCAGGTCCGCCCGGCGTTCGGCCGGTCTCTCGGCGGCGCTGTACCTGGTCTGGCCGGCGATCCTGCTGCTGCCCGCGGTGGCCGCGCCGGTGCTCATGCCGCACGTCGCCGACCCGCAGCAGACCTACGCGCTGATGGCGCAGTCCTACCTGCCGATGGGCCTGGTGGGTCTGACTCTGGCCGGCATGTTCTCGCACACCATGGCCATGGCCTCCTCCGACGCCAACGCCGTCTCCGCGGTGGTCACCCGGGACATCCTGCCCGCCCTCTTCCCGAGCTTCCGCAACGCGAGCGGCGAGCGCGGCCTGCTCGCGGGCCGGGTGTTCACGGTGGTCTTCATCGCCGGTTCCATGATCGTGGCCATCGAGGCCGACCACTTCGGCGGCGTCCTCGGCATCATCGTGGGCATGGTCGCGGCCGTCATGGGCCCGATCTCCATCCCGATGCTGCTCGGTCTGCTGCCCGCCTTCCGCCGCTGCGGACCGCGCGCGGCCCTCGCCTCCTGGGCACTCGGGCTCGGCGGGTACTTCTTCGTCAAGTACGGCCTGGACGGGGCCTCGCAGACCACGGTCGTCGTCACCCCCCTGGTGACCTCGCTCCTCGTCTACACGGTGCTCGGCCTGATCATGCCGGAGCCCAACGCCGAGGCGGACGCCGTCGTCGCCGCGGTCTCCGGTCCGGACGACGACCTCGCACCGAGCCCGGCCGTCGCACAGCAGCCGGTGGTGGAGCAGGCCTGACACACGGTTCCGCCGAAGGCCGTAGTCCCTTCTGGGGCCGCGGGCGGTGCAACGGGGGGTACGCGGGAGTGAGACGCCCGCGTACCCGGTCCGGTGCGCCGCCCGCGGCCCGCTGCCCGTCGAGGGCGCGGTCACCGCGCGCGGGCCGGGCGGCCGAAGGGCGCGGGTGACGGTGGTCAGAGGGCGCAGGTGCGGGTGACGGTGTCGCCGCGCGCGAGGCGTTCCACCGTCACCCGCACCCGCGGCAGCGGGGTGCCGTCCGCGGTGCCCGCCGCGTCGGCGGCTGTGCACACCAGTTGGCGCAGCGCGCCGCGCGACTCCCAGCCCCCAAAGGCGCGCAGTCGCACGGTGCCGGTCCCCTCGGGGGCGCCGGCGGGGACGGGCGGCGGCCCGGTGTGGCCGACGAGACCGCGGGCGCGTTCGGCGGCGTCGGGTCCCTCGGCCAGGTCGCGCAGGGCGGTGCCGAGCGGGTCGGGGCCGCGGTAGGGGCGGGAGACGCGTTCGAGGCCCCGCGCGGAGTAGAAGAAGACGTGCACGGCGGCCGCGGGGCCGAAGGCACGCGCGGGCGGGCCCGCGGCGGGGGATCCGGCCGGTACGGGGGCGGTGTCCCCGATGCCGCACCCGGCCGGCCCGAGCAGCAGGAGGGGGAGAAGGAGCGGCAGTGCGCGGTGCCGGCTCATGCGGGCTCGCGCGGCAGGGTGAGGGTGAACACCGCTCCTCCCTCGGGAGAGTTGGCGGCGGTGAGGGTGCCGCCGTGCAGCCGGGCGTTCTCGGCGGCGATGGCCAGGCCCAGGCCGCTGCCCTCGCTGCGGGTGCGGGCGGTGTCCCCCTTGGTGAAGCGGTCGAAGACGTGCGGGAGCATGTCCTCGGCGATGCCGGGCCCGTTGTCGTGCACGGTGAGGACGAGCCGTTCGGCCTCCGTGCGGGCCCGGATGCGTACCCGAGCCCCCGGTCCGCCGTGGCGCAGGGCGTTGCCGGTGAGGTTGGCCAGGACGACGTCGATGCGGCGCGGGTCGAGGCGGGCGCGCAGACCACCGGGCACGTCGACCGTGACCCGGTCCTGCCAGTGGCGCAACGCGAGTGTCTTGTGCAGGAGTTCGCCGAGGTCGATCTCGTCGAGGTCGAGCCGGGCGGCGCCGGCGTCGAACCGTGAGATCTCCATCAGGTCCTCCACGAGGTGGGCGAGTTTGCGGGTCTCGTCGGCGACGAGGGTGATGGCCTCGGAGGTCTCGGGGCCGAGGTGGCCCGCCGCCGCGTCGTCGTCGAGGAGTCCGGTGACGGCGGTCATCGCGGCGAGCGGGGTGCGCAGTTCGTGGGAGACGTCGGCGGCGAACCGGCGCGCCCTGGCCTCCATGGCGCGCAGGGTGGCGGCGTCCTCCTGGAGGGTGGCGGCCATGGTGTTGAACGCGCCCCCGAGATCGGCGAGTTCGTCGTGCCCGGTGACCTCGATACGGGTGTCGAGGTCACCGGTGGCCATGGACTCGGCGGCGGACCGCAGCCGTCGTACCGGGCGCAGCACCCGGCGGGCGGCGAGCAGCGCGGGGATCAGCGAGGCGAGCACGACGGGCAGTGCCCCGGCGCGGGCGGCGCGGACCAGGGAGGTGACGTCCTGTTCCTGGGCGGTGAGGGAGAAGGTCGCGTAGACGACGAGTCCGGAGGGCCGGCCGGGGTGGTCGGCGGGGACGACGGGCAGGGCCACGGCGAGCCGGGGCCGCCCGTCCCGGTGGTAGCGCTGCACCAGGGCGGTGGTGGCCCGGGCGGCGCGGTCCTCCAGTCCGGCGGGGAGGCCGGGTCCGGGGCCGCGCGCGGAGACGGGGGTGCCGTGGCGGTAGGCAGCGGCGACCCGCCAGTCGCGGGCCCCGCCGGCGCGGTCGAGTTGCAGGGCCAGGCCGCGCAGGTCCGCCTCGGTGGGGCGGGCGGGCAGATCGGGGGCGAGGGAGGCGACCTGGGCGCGCAGATCGCGCACCGCGTTGTCCTGGGCGCGCGCGAGGATCGCGGTGCGCGCCTGCTGGAAGGTGAGCGCGGCGGTGGTGAGCGCGCTGAGCGCGGCGACCAGGACGAAGGTGACGACGAGCCGGGTGCGCAGGCCGCTGGTGAGAAGGCGGCGCCGCATCGCGGGCCGCCCGGCCACGGGTGACCCGGCCGCGGGTGACCCGGCCGCGGCCCGGCGCCTCACAGCGGGCCGAACCGGTAGCCGAAGCCGCGCACGGTCTGGATGTGGCGGGGGTGACGGGGGTCCTCCTCGATCTTGGACCGCACCCGCATCACACACGCGTCCACCAGCCGCGCGTCGCCGTAGTAGCTGTGCTCCCACACCTGCTCCAGCAACTGCTGGCGGCTGAAGGTCCGTTCCGGCCACGCGGAGAGGAACAGCAGCAGCTTGAGCTCCGAGGGCGCGAGCGTCACCTCCGTGCCGCTCCGGCACACCCGCAGGGCGAGCCGGTCGATCTCCAGGTCCCCGTGCACGGTGGGCTCGGCGCCCGCCGCAGGGCCCGGCTGGGAGGGGGCGAGGCGGCGCATCACCGCGCGCATCCGCGCCTCGATCACCTCGTCGCTGGAGGGCTTGACGATGTAGTCGTCGGCGCCCGCCTCCAGGCCCACGACCACGTCGATGTCGTCGCCGCGGGCGGAGAGGACGACGACGGGCACCTGGCTGGTCTCCCGGATGCGCCGGCACACCTCGAGACCGCTCATGCCGGGCAGCATGAGATCCAGCAGGACGAGATCCGGAGGGGAGGCGGCCAGCGCCTCCAGACCGTCCTCGCCGGTGGCGACCGCCTCGGTCTCGTGGCCGCGGCGCCGCAAACCCAGGGTGACCCCGCGCCGCACGGCCGGGTCGTCCTCGATGAGCAGGACTCGTGTCATGGGCCGCGCCTCTCCGTTCGCCTCGGCATCGTGCCGTCTTCGTGTCGTCCGTCGTGCCGTCGTGCCGTCGTGTGGTCGTACCGTCGTGTGGTCGCGTGGCAGTGCCGTCGTACTCGCCCCGGGACCGGCGCGGTGGTCAGCCGGCGCCGTCCGCCGTCTCGACGGGAGCCGCCGCGCCGTTCTCGTCGCACCGGACGGACCAGGCCTCGCCGCTGATCCCCGACTCGTGGACACGCACGGTCACGTCCGCCGGTTCCCGTCCGCCCGGGACGCCCGGCGCGGCGGCGGCCGTGCACACCAGCTGGTTCACCGCCGCCCGGTCCAGCTCCGCGACCACCCACGGCAGGTTCAGGTCCACGGCTCCGGCCGAGGCCCGCGCGCGGACCACGTGCGCGCCCCGCGGTACGGCGGTGCGCAGCCCGCGCCCGCGCTCGGCACGGGTGGGGCCGTCCAGCAGGGCGTCGAGCGCGGCCTGCGGCCCGGCCGTCCCCTCCGGCGCCGGGCGGGTGACGGGCCAACTGCCGTGCCGGGTGAGGAAGTACACCCGGAGCCGCCCCTCCCCGTCGGTCGTCCGCCGGCCCTTGGCGGGTGCGCCCGCCGCGAGCGGACCGGTGTCCCCGACACCGCATCCGGTGAGCAGGGCCACCGCCAGCAGCAGTCCGGCCGCGGCGCGCCCACGGGGGCCCGGCCGGTACCGCGCCCGTGGGCGCCCGTCCCCGAGTGTCCGCTCGCTCCGCATCGCCGCGTCTCCCTCCCCGCATCCGTCCCTCGTGTCCCGGCCCCGTGTCCCGGGGGCGCCTACGGTGCCACCGGGAGGTACAGGCGGTCCACGTCCACCGTCCCGGCGCCCGGGTGCGGGCGGGGGATCGCCGCCCACACACCGGCCGCGAGGACGGCCGCGACCGCGAGCACCACCACGCCCCGGCGCCCGGTGGCCCAGCGGGCCCGGAACCGTACCGGATCCTCCACGAGGTGTTTCGACAGGACGGCCGCCGCCAGCGACAGGCCGATCAGCACGGCGGTGCGGGACCAGCCGTCGAAGCCGAGCACACTCGCGGGCAGCAGTAGGTACACCGGCCAGTGCCACAGGTACAGACTGTAGGAGAGTTCGCCGAGCCGGACCGGTGCCGTGCCGCCCACCAGCCGCCCGGTGCGGCCGCCCGGCGCGGCGGCGAGCAGCGCGAGGAGGAGTGCCGCGCCGAGCGAGTGCAGGAACATGCCGCCCCGGAAGAGCGCGGGGGCCTGCTGCCCGTCGGTCAGCGCCCAGGAGGCCACGAGCCCGCACAGCAGCAGCGCGGACAGCGCGTCCGGCACCGCCGACGGGAGGCGGTCGACCAGCGAGGACACCGGCAGGGCGGCGGCCGCGGCGCCCAGCAGCAGGGCGAACGCCCGGGTGTCGGTGCCCTCGTAGGCGCGTGTGGTGTCCACCGCCTGCCCGAGGTGGAACATCAGGACGAGGGAGAGGAGGGCCCCCGCGAGTGCTGTGCCCGCCACCCGCCACCGTCCCGCCCGGCCGCGCCCGGCGATCGCGACCACGAGCGGCCAGACGAGGTAGAACTGCCACTCCACTGCGATGCTCCACAAATGGGAGTAGAGCCGGGTGTCGGAGGCGTCCCAGTAGCCGACCTGCTCGGTGATGAAGTGCCAGTTCACCGCCTGGGCCGCTGCCCAGGGCGCGTCGTCGAGGGCGAGGGCGAGCTGGGCTGGCGTACCGAAGGCGTCGGCCAGCAGCAGCACGGCCACGCCCATGACCAGCAGCGCGGGCAGCAGGCGCCGTGCCCGGCGCCCCCAGAAGGCGAGCAGCCGGACGCGGCCGTGCCGTCCGGTCTCCTCCAGCAGCAGCCCGGTGATCAGGAAGCCGGAGAGGACGAAGAACAGGTCGACACCGAGGAATCCGCCGCGCAGCCGTCCGGCGTGGAAGAGCAGGACGGCCGCGACCGCCAGCCCCCGCAGACCGTCGAGGGGGGCGAGGTGCGCACGGGGGCCGGGGGCGCCGCCCTCCGGGCCGGGGAGGCGGGCGGGGCGGTCGGCCAGACGCTGGTGAGCCATCGGGTTCCTTCATCGGGAGCGTCGGGAGGGGGCGGTGGGCGAGGCGGGGCGAACCCGGCGGGAGGGGGCGGCC
>BNBP01000068.1 GCA_014656015.1 Streptomyces griseoaurantiacus
GACCTCTACGGCCGCAAGGGTGTCTTCCAGTTCGCCATCCTGGTCTTCGTCCTCGGCTCCGCGCTGGCCGGCCGGGCCGGGAACATGGACCAGCTGATCGCCTACCGGGCGGTCCAGGGCGTCCCCCGCTTCCCGGACGGCACCCCCGCCCAGGGCGTTCCCCGCTTTCCCGACGGCACCCCGGCGCAGGGTTTCCCGAGGCTGCCCGACGGCACGCCCGCCGGTGGTGTGCCCAGGTACGCGGACGGCACGCCCGCGCACGGAGTTCCGGGTGTCCCGGGCGGGGGCCCCTCGCAGGGCGGTCCCCGGTACGGCGCGGGCACGCCCGCCCACGGCGTGCCCGGTGGCCCAGGGGGTGCCCCTCCGCAGGGCGGTCCCCGGTTCCCCGAGGGCACGCCCGCCCACGGTGTGCCGCAGGTGCGCGGGGGGCATCCCGAGCAGCGGGAGGCCGGGGGCGGCTGGGGCCGGGTCGGCGCGGTGTCCGCCCGGGGCGGGGCACCGGCGGCCGCGAACGCCGCCGAGGCCGCTCCGGCGCCGGCGGCACGGCGCTCGCGCGGCCCGCGGCAGGAGTACCTGGACGCCTTCGGCGAGAACCGCGAGAATCGCGAGCACGGCGAGAACCGTGGTGACCTCGACGACGCCACCCCGGCCCGCCCTCGGCCGGCCACCGCGCCCGGTACCCCGGGCACCCGCGACACCGAGGACGTCCTCGGGGCCGGGCGCCGGTCCGGCGGCAGGGGCCGCACGTTCACCGGTGCCGCGGCCGCCGCCGTCACCACCGTGCTGGCCGTCGTCGTCGCGGGCCAGGTCACCGAGGGGCGCGACGGGGCGTCCGCGCGCGCCCAGTCCGCCGGCGACCGGGGCCGCGACATCCGCGGCGCCGGTGGCGCGGAGGCCGCGGCGCCCCCCGTCACTCCGAGCGCGAAGCCGCTGACCTACGCGCAGAAGATGGCCAAGGTCTATCCGCTCACGGTGGAAGCCAAGGGCTCCGGCGACTTCGCCGCCGTCCCCGGCACCGACAAGGCGCCCGGCCGGGGGCGGACGTACACCTACCGGGTGGACGTCGAGAAGGGCCTCGGTCTGGACGCCGGCCTGTTCGCAGAGGCCGCGCAGAAGACGCTCAACGACGACCGGAGCTGGGCCCACGACGGGGCCCTCGCCTTCAAGCGCGTCTCCTCCGGCAAGGCCGACTTCGTGCTCACGCTGGCCAGTTCCGGCACGACGGCGAAGTGGTGCGCCAAGTCGGGCCTCGACACCACCGAGGACAACGTCTCCTGCGACTCGGCCGCCACCGAGCGCGTGATGATCAACGCCTACCGCTGGGCGCAGGGCGCGAAGACCTACGGCGACGACCACATCTACGCCTACCGGCAGATGCTGATCAACCACGAGGTCGGTCACCGGCTCGGCCGTGGCCACGTCAACTGTGACGAGGACGGCGCGCTCGCGCCGGTCATGCAGCAGCAGACCAAGTTCCTCGACCACGACGGCATCCACTGCCTGGCCAACCCCTGGCCCTACCCGAAGGGTTGAGCCTGCCCGTGCGGTGAGCTCGCGGTGAGCCCGGGTGAGTGGGGCACTACCGGCGGGGGTGGGCGCGGCGGGAGGAGCGGGGCGACCGGCTGATGTCAGATTGACATGAGCCGGTCGCGCGTTCTAATTTCTGCGCATGTCGTCCCGCCGTCCCGCCTCCCGCGCCGCCATCGAACTGGCGCTCATCGGCGTGACCGCACTCTGCGTGGCCGACGTTCACTGTCGCTGACACCCGCCCCGGCGCGCGTCGGCATCTCTCCCCGTCGTAATCGTCCGTTTCCGCCGCCGTGACCCGTCCTGTTCCGGTCACGTCCCTCGGCACGGCCCCTCGACGGCCTCTCCATGACGTGCGACGACCCGTCGCCGGGCAGACGTCTGCTTCTTTTCGTCTCACTCCTCGTGCGACCGTTCCGCGATCCGGGACGGCCCGTGAGAACTCCCCGAGAGGTCGTCAATCCGATGCGTCAACCGTCCCGCACCCGCACTCCACGCCGCCTGGCAGTGGCGTCCCTCGGCCTGGTCGTGGCAGCGGGTGTCGCCGCCTGCGGTCCGGAGGACAACGATGCCAAGAGCGCCGGAGGCGACTCCACGCCCCACAAGGGCGGCACCCTCACCGTCCTGAACAGCCAGCCGCAGACGGACTTCGACCCGGCCCGGCTCTACACCTCCGGCGGCGGCAACGTCCCGTCCCTCGTCTTCCGCACCCTCACCACCCGCAACCGCGAGAGCGGCGCCGCCGGAGCGAAGGTCGTCCCCGACCTCGCCACCGACCTCGGCCGCCCCAGCAGGCACGCGACCGTGTGGACGTACACGCTGAAGAAGGGCCTGAAGTACGAGGACGGCAGCGCGATCACGGCCGCCGACGTCAAGTACGGCATCGAGCGCTCCTTCGCCGCCGAACTCTCCGGCGGAGCCCCCTACCTGCGGGACTGGCTGGTCGGCGCCGCCGACTACCAGGGGCCGTACAAGGACAACAAGGGGCTCGAGGCGATCGAGACCCCGGACGAGCGGACCCTCGTCTTCCACCTGAACAAGCCCGAGGGCGAGTTCCCCTACCTCGCCACGCAGACCCAGTTCGCGCCCGTCCCGAAGGCCAAGGACACCGGCACCAAGTACGAGCAGCACCCCGTCTCCTCCGGCCCGTACCGGGTCGTGAAGAACGAGAACGACGGCGAGAAGCTCCTCCTGGAGCGCAACAAGTACTGGTCCGCCGCCACCGACGCCGAGCGCAAGGCGTACCCGGACCGGATCGACGTGCGCTCCGGACTCGACTCCTCCGTGATCAACCAGCGGCTCTCCGCCTCCCAGGGAGCGGACGCGGCGGCCGTCACGACGGACACCAACCTCGGCCCCGCCGAACTCGCCAAGGTCAGCGGCGACAGGAAGCTCGCCGCACGGGTCGGCACCGGGCACTTCGGATACACCAACTACCTGGCGATCAACCCCAAGGTGAAGCCGTTCGACGACCCCAAGGTGCGCCAGGCCGTCGCCTACGCCGTCGACCGCTCCTCGGTCGTCAACGCGGCCGGCGGCTCCGCGCTCGCCGAGCCCGCCACCACCTTCCTGCCGAACCAGAAGTCCTTCGGCTACACCCCGCACGACCCCTTCCCGGCGGGCACGTCCGGCAACGCGGCCAAGGCCAGGGAGCTGCTGAAGGAGGCGGGTCACCCGAACGGGCTGACCCTCACCCTCACCCACTCCAACGCCAAGGACTTCGAGACCAGCCCGGAGATCGCCACCGCCCTCCAGGACGCCCTGAAGAAGGCCGGCTTCACCGTCCGGCTGCAGGGCCTGGAGGACAACGACTACAAGGACCGGACCCGCGACACCAAGACGGAGCCCGGCCTCTTCCTCGCCCACTGGGGTGCCGACTGGCCCTCCGGCGGCCCCTTCCTCGCCCCGATCTTCGACGGGCGGCAGATCGTGAAGGACGGCGCCAACTTCAACTCCGGCTTCCTGAACGACAAGGCCGTCAACACCGAGATCGACGCCATCAACAAGCTCACCGACCTCGACGCCGCCGCGAAGCGGTGGGGCGCGCTGGACGAGAAGATCGCCGAGCAGGCGCTCGTCGTGCCGCTGTTCCACCCCGTCTACAAGCGGCTGTACGGCGAGGCCGTGAAGAATGTCGTGATCAGCGACTGGACCGGCGTCCTCGACATCTCCCAGGTCGCGGTGAAGTGACGCCGTGAGTGAGGCACTCCTCGCCTCCGAGGCCTCCGGGACGGGCCCGGCGCAGCACGCGCCGGCCCTCCTGGCGGCCTCGGGGGCACGTCGGTTCTGGCGGCGGCTGCGCACGCAGCGCGCCGCCCTCGTCGCGGGCGGCGTCGTCGCCCTGCTCGTCCTGGTCGCGCTCGCCGCGCCCCTGCTCACCGCGCTGGAGGGCCAGGACCCCACCACCTACCACCCCTCGCTCGTGGACTCCGCGCGCGGCGGCGTCCCGATCGGGCCGCTCGGCGGCATCAGCGGCGAGCACTGGCTCGGCGTCGAACCGCAGACCGGACGCGACCTGTTCGCCCGCCTCGTGCACGGCGCCCGGGTCTCGCTCGGCGTCGCCCTGGCCGCGACCGTCGTCCAGGTCGCCATCGGCGTGCTGGTCGGCGTCGCCGCGGGGCTCGGCAACCGCTGGCTCGACCAGGTGCTGAGCCGCATCACCGACATCATCATCGCCATGCCGCTGATGATCATGGCTCTCGCGCTGCTGGCGGTCGTCCCCGACGACTTCCCCCGGCCCGTGCTCGTCGCCCTGGTCATCGGATTCGTGGCCTGGGGCGGCATCGCCAAGATCGCCCGCGCCCAGACGCTCACCCTGAAACAGCTCGACCACGTCGCGGCCGCCCGGCTGAGCGGCTGGGGCACCTGGCGCGTCGCCCGCCGCGAGCTCCTGCCGGGCCTGGCCGCGCCCGTCCTCACCTACGCCGCGCTCATGGTGCCGAACAACATCGCCATCGAGGCCGCGCTGTCCTTCCTCGGCGTCGGTGTACGGCCGCCGACGCCCTCCTGGGGAGAGATGCTGACCTCGGCCAACGTCTGGTACGCGGCGGCACCGCAGTACCTGCTGCTGCCCGCGGCCGCGCTCTTCGTGACCGTCCTGGCGCTCACCGTCCTCGGCGACGGCGTCCGCACCGCCCTCGACCCGCGCGCGGCCTCCCGCCTGCGGGTGGGCACCGGACGCCGACGGGAGAAGCGGGCGGCCAAGGCCTCCCCGGCCGGGGGCGAGGCCGCCACGGCGACCCGGACCGGCGACGGATCCGGGAGTCCTCGTGAGGACGACGCCGTCAGGGAGACCGGGACCGGCGACGGATCCGGGAGTCCTCGTGAGGACGACGCCGTCAGGGAGATTCGGACCGACGATGGCCCCCGTGAGCCCCGTGAGCTCCGGAAGCCCGGTAAGGGGGACGCCGAATGACCGGCTTCACCGGCTTCGCGTTGCGGCGCGCCCTCGGCGCCCTCGTCACGCTGCTCGCCATCTCGGCGATCATCTACGTCATCTTCTACGCGACCCCCGGCAACGTCGCCCAGATCACCTGCGGCCCGCGCTGCTCGCCCGCCCAGGTCCACCAGGTCGCCGAGCAGCTCCGCCTCGACGACCCGCTCTTCCTGCGCTACTGGCACTTCCTCCAGGGCATCGTCGTCGGCCAGGACTACTCCACCGGCACCTCCGTCGAGCACTGCTCGGCACCCTGCCTCGGACTGTCCTACCGCAGCGACCAGCAGGTCACGCAGCTCATCCTCAGCAAGCTGCCGGTCAGCCTCTCGCTGGTGGCCGGCGCCATGGTGCTCTGGCTGCTGCTCGGCGTCGGCACCGGCGTGCTCTCCGCCTGGCGGCGCGGCCGGTTCACCGAGCGCGCGCTGACCGGCATCACCCTGGCCGGCATGGCCACGCCCGTCTTCGTCATCGGCCTCGTGCTGATGATCGTCGTCTGCGGGCAGTGGGAACTGCTGCCGTTCCCGCAGTACGTGGCCTTCTCCGAGGACCCCGAACAGTGGGCGTGGAACCTGCTGCTGCCCTGGCTGACCCTCGCCCTCGGCGAGGCGGCCTTCTTCGCGCGGATGACCAGGGCGGCGGTGCTGGAGACCCTCGCCGAGGACCACATCCGCACCTTCCGCGCCTACGGCGTCGGCGAGCGGGCGATCGTCGCCAGGCACGCGCTGCGGGGGGCGCTCGCGCCCGTGATCGCGCTCAACGCCAACGACTTCGGCGCGGCCGTCGGCGGTGCCGTCCTGACCGAGACGCTGTTCGGGCTGCCCGGCATCGGACAGGAACTGGTGCACGCGGTGGACGTCGTCGACCTGCCGGTCGTGGTCGGCATGGTCCTGGTCATCGGCTTCTTCGTGGTGCTGGCCAACGCCGTCGCGGACGTGCTGTACGCGGTGGCCGACCGACGGGTGGTGCTGTCATGAGTCCGCTGGACCCGAGTCGGGTGGACGCGAGCCCGGTGGAGCCGAGCCCGGTGGAGCCGAATGAGGCCGAGCCGAGTGGGGCCGAGCCGAACGGGGCCGAGCCGAGTGGGGCCGAGCCGAGTGGGGTGGCCCCGGGTCCCTCGGCCCCGAGCCCCGAGGCCGCGAAGGCGGCGGACCTGGTGGCCGTGGACGGGCTGACCGTCGACTTCGGCGGGTTGCGGGCCGTCGACGGGCTCTCCTTCTCGCTCGCTCGGGGGGCCGCTCTCGGCCTCGTCGGCGAGTCCGGTTCCGGCAAGTCGACGGTCGCCTCCGCGCTGCTCGGGCTGCACCGCGGCACCGGCGCCGTCGTCGGCGGCGCGGTGCGGGTGGCCGGCCTCGACCTCGCGCGGGCCTCCGAGGAGGAGCTGCGGCGACTGCGCGGCGGCACGGCGGCCATGGTCTTCCAGGACCCGCTGTCCTCCCTCGACCCGTACTACGCGATCGGCGACCAGATCGCCGAGGTCCACCGGGCCCATACCCGAGCCACCCGGCGCACGGCCCGCGCGCGGGCCGTCGAGGTGCTCGACCGGGTCGGCATCCCCGAGGCCGCGCGGCGCTCCCGGGCGCGGCCGCACGAGTTCAGCGGCGGCATGCGGCAGCGGGCGCTCATCGCGATGGCGCTGGCCTGCGAGCCGGAACTGCTGATCGCCGACGAACCGACGACCGCGCTCGACGTCACCGTCCAGGCCCAGATCCTCGACCTGCTGCACGCGCTGCGGCAGGAGACGGGGATGGGGCTGCTGCTGGTCACCCACGACGTGGGCGTCGCCGCCGAGAGCGTCGACGAGGTGCTGGTGATGCGGCACGGACGGGCGGTCGAACACGGGCCGGCCGCCGAGGTGCTCGCGGCGCCCGCGCAGGCGTACACCCGGGAACTGCTCGCGGCGGTGCCGCGGGTGGACGCACCGCGGATGGGACGGCCCGCCGGGGCCGCCGACGAGGCGCTCGCGGAAGGGGCCGCCGCGGAAGGGGCCGCCGCCGGGGCGGTCGCGGAAGGGGCCGCCGCGGAAGGGGCCGCCGAGGCGGTCGCGGAAGGGGTCGGCGCCGGTGAGGTCGTGCTGGAGGCGGTCGGGCTGCGGCGGGAGTTCGGGCGCGGCAGGCGCGCGGTCACCGCGGTCGACGACGTGTCGCTGACGGTGCGCCGGGGCGAGACCCTCGGCGTGGTGGGGGAGAGCGGCAGCGGGAAGACCACGCTCGGCAGGATGCTGGTCGGACTGCTGGAGCCGACGGCCGGCGAGGTGCGGTACGAGGGCCGGCCGCACACCGGTGTGCGTCCCGCCGTCCAGATGGTGTTCCAGGACCCCGTCTCCTCCCTCAACCCCCGTCGCAGCGTGGGCGAGTCGATCGCGGATCCGCTCCGGGCGCGCGCGGCCCGCGACGGGAGCGCGCGGGAGACCCGTGAGGAACGGGAGGCGCGTATCCAGGGGCGCGTGCGCGAGCTGCTGGAGCGCGTGGGGCTCGACCCGGCGCACTACGACCGCTACCCGCACGAGTTCAGCGGCGGCCAGCGGCAGCGCATCGGCATCGCCCGGGCGCTGGCCGCCGACCCCCGGGCCATCGTCTGCGACGAGCCGGTCTCCGCGCTGGACGTCACGACGCAGGCCCAGGTGGTCGCCCTGCTCGGCGAGTTGCAGCGCGAGCTGGGCCTGGCCCTCGTCTTCGTCGCCCACGACCTGGCCGTCGTGCGGCAGGTCAGCGACCGGGTGGCGGTGATGCGCCGCGGCCGGCTCGTCGAGTACGGCCCGGCGGACCAGGTGTACGACGCCCCGGAGGACCCCTACACCAGGCAGTTGCTGGCCGCCGTGCCCGCACTCGACCCGGCGGTCGCGGCCCGCCGGCGCGCGGAACGGGAGGGCGCGGAGGTGCCCGGGACGCCGACCGGGCCGGGTGAATCGAGGCACCCCGCGAAATCGGCGGTCGTATGACAAAACCCCATGTCGTGATCCCTTAGCGCGGCCGAACGCGGCCTGTCCGGGAAAGTTACGACGGTTCACCCCTTTCGGTGGCGCGACGGACAACCGTCCGTCGCGCCCCACCGGCATGTCCGCATACGTTCTTTCCGCTGCGGGCCGCCGGACAACGGCGGCTCCCCATACGGGAGATCGGGGATGCACTCGTGCGCATCGGACTGCTGACGGAGGGTGGCTATCCGTACGTGAGCGGTGACGCCAGGCTCTGGTGCGACCGGCTCGTGCGCGGGCTCGCACGGCACGAGTTCCGCGTCTACGCGCTCAGCCGCAGCCTGCGGCAGGAGGACGAGGGGTGGATGCCGCTGCCGCCCCAGGTGACCCGCGTCCGCACCGCGCCGCTGTGGACCGCCGTCGACGACGGCGCCGCTCACGGTCGCGACCTGCACGGCCGCCGTGCCCGGCGTCGCTTCACCGAGGCGTACGCGGACCTTGCCCGCGCGGTCTGCGAGGGCGGTGCCGCGGAGGGCCGCGCGAGCCGTTCCCGGGGGGCTTGCGCGAACGGCTGTGCGGAGGACGGAGTGAACGGCTGCACGGGCGACTGTGCGAGCGCTCGCCCGAGCGGCCGCACCGGCGACTACGGGGACGACCGCCAGGCGGACCGTTTCGGCAACGCGCTGTACGCCCTCGCCGACCTCGCTCGTGAGGAGGGCGGACTGGGGAGCGCGTTGCGTTCGGAGGGCGCGTTGCGCGTCTGGGAGCGCGCCTGCCGGACGCCCGGAACCGTGCGCACGGCGCACGGGGCGCGGGTGGGCGAACTCCTCGCCGTGGCCCGGCACGTCGAGCGCGCGCTGCGTCCCCTCTCCCTGGACTGGTACGAGGACGCCGAGCTCGGCGCGGTCGACCTGTGCCACGCCACGGCGGGCGGCTCCGCCGCGCTCCCCGCGCTGCTCGCCCGGCACTTCTCCGGGGTTCCCCTGCTGGTCACCGAGTACGGCGTCCCCCTGCGCACGCACTACCTCGCCACCGCCGACGCGCCCCCCGCCGTACGCGCGCTGCTCGCCTCCTTCCACGGCCGGCTCGCCGCCGAGGTGTACCGGCGGGCCGCCCGCATCACCCCCGGCAATGCCCACGTCCGCCGCTGGCAGGAACACTGCGGCGCCGACCGGGCCAAGCTGCGCACGGTCTACCCCGGGATGGAGGCGTCCCGCTTCGCCGAGGTGGTGGCCGACGTGGCCGACGCGGCGGAGTGGGCCGGGAGCGCTGAGCGGGCCGAGAGGGCGGAGCGGGCCGAGAGGGCGGAGCCGGCGGAGACGTCGGCGCCGCGCAGGTCGGAGCCGGGCGGGGCGGCCCGACGGGCGGCCGGGGCGGCGGCGACCACCGGCGGAACCTTCGAGCGTGAAGCCTTCGAGCGTGAGGCTTTTAAGCGTGAGGCCGCCGAGCGTGAGGCCGCCGAGCGTGAAGCCTTCGAGCGTGAGGCTTTCGAGCGTGAGGCCGCCGAGCGTGAGGCCGCCGAGCGTGAGAGCGCCGCCCATGAGAGTGCGAGTGGTGCCGGGGACACGCTCGTCTGGGTGGGGCGTGTCGAGCCCGCCAAGGACCTCGTTTCCCTTCTCCACGCCTTCGCCGAGGTCCGCGCGCACGTGCCGACCGCCCGGCTGCGCATCGTCGGCACCGCCGCGGGTGCCGAGGGGCGGGCCTACCTCGAGCACTGCGAGCACCTGGCCGCCCGGCTCTTCCCGGACGACGGCCATGAAGACACCCGCCCGAGCGGTGACCGCCCGGTCTCCTTCGAGGAGGCCGGTGCACCGGACGCACCCGACCTCGCCGCCGTGTACGCGGCGGGAGCGGTCGTCGTCCTCTCCAGCGTCGTCGAGGGCTTCCCCGTCAGCCTGGTCGAGGCCATGTTCTGCGGACGGGCCACCGTCTCCACCGATGTGGGCGCCGTGGTGGAGGTCATCGGCGGCACGGGCCTCGTCGTCCCGCCGCGCGAACCGGCGGCGCTCGCCCGGGCGTGCGTGGCGCTGCTGCGCGACCCCGCACGGCGCCGGCGCCTCGGCGAGGCCGCCCGCGCACGCGCCCTCGAACTGTTCACCGTGGAGCAGAACGTCATGGCCTTCGACGGCCTCTACCTCGACGTCGTCTCCCACTCCCCGCGCCGCCGGGTGCTCGTCGACGACAGGGGAGCGCCCCTGCCCTTCGGCACCCCCGCCGAGGCCCGCCTCCCCGGCAACTGGACCGGCCCCCGCCGCCCCCTCCGGCGCGCCCCCCTCTGGGCCTCGGACACCACCACCCCGCCCGCCGCCCCCGCGCAGCGGCCGGAACCGGTGGGAGAGGGCGCCGCCCGATGAATGAGCTGCACACCGACCCCGAGGCGACCGGGAACGCGCCCGCCACCCGTGGACGCGACACCGGCACCAGTAGCGGCACCGGCATCGGCACCGAGGCCTCGACCACCGACGGCCGGGAGCTCGCGACCGCATCGCCGGCCTCCGCGCCCGGCCCCCGGCCCGGCACCGCGGACCCCGTGAAAGCCCTGATGAACCGGCACCACGACCTCTGCGCCCGGGCCGTCGACCACCTTGAGATCGCCGCCGGCCTCGAGGCACACGGCGTCACCGACCGCACCGCCGCCCGCTTCCGTCACCGTGACGTCTTCTCGCTCGCCGAGGAGATGTACGCCCGCTTCCCCCGCGACCCCGACGCCCCGCCCCCTCACCCCGCTCCCGCCCACCGCCCCGGGACCGGCCGCCCCGCTCCCGCCCTGCTCGCCCTCCTCCCCGGCCTGCTGTGCGCGGCGACCGTCGTGGCAGCACGGTCCACCGACGGGCGGTCACGCCTCGCCCTCGCCGTCCTGGGCACCCTGCTCGTAGGGCTGGCCGTGCGCACACTTCTGCGCCGGGGCCCCCTGGCCGGCCCGCACCGCGCCGCCTCCGGCACGCGCGGCTGGACCTTCTGGCTGCTGACCTACGCCTTCCTCGGCGACGGCCTGCTCGAGGAGGGCCTGACCGGCGGCCCCGACGGCCCCTGGTCCCCTGCCACGGCCCCCCTCCTCGCCCTCGCTCTCGCCTGCGCCCCGGCCGTGTGGTGCGCCGGACTGTTCACCGCGCTGTCCGGACGCCGCCTCGGCACCAGCCGCGCCCTGGACGACTTCGCCGCCTCCGCCCGTCCCGTCCTCCTCGGCGCCTTCACCCTCTTCCTGGGCGCCCTCCTCGGCCTCCTCGCACTGTGCGGCACACTCCTCGGCGAACACCCCGCGTACGCCGGCGCCGGCGCCCTCGGCGCGCTCCTCCTGCTCGCCCGGCTGCTCACCGCGCACGGCTTCCCGCACGCCCCAGCGGTCGCGCTCGCCACCGCCGGTGCCGCCGAGGGCCTGTCGCTGGCCACCGTCTTCGCCTCACGCCTCCCCGGCTGCTCCCTCCTCTCCGTCCCGGTCCAGACCGTCACCGACGCCTGGGGAGCCGGCAGCGTGCCCGCACTCGCCTGCGGCACCGCCGCCACCGTCCTGCTGCTGCACGCCACCCGCACGCTGACCCGGGCCTCCGCCCACGCCGTGCCGCACGAACCCCGCTGAGCCCTCGCCCCGGCCGGACCGGCGCACAGCGCCGAGGCCCCTCGCCACCGCACAACCTCCGAAGGAGAAACCCAGATGATCACCTCCCGATCCGGAACACCCGGTGAGTCCGTCCCGGGAGGCGCCCGATGAGGGTCCTGCTGATCGGAGCCAACGGATACATCGGCCGCTTCGTCGCCGACCGTCTGCTCGCCGACCCCGCCGTGCAGCTCACCGCGCTCGGCCGCGGCGACGACGCCGACGTACGGTTCGACCTCGCCACCGGCAGTCCCGGCGCCCTCACCCGGTTCCTGGACGCCGTCCACCCCGGAGTCGTCGTCAACTGCGCCGGTGCCACCCGCGGCGGAGCCCGCGACCTCACGCGCCACAACACCGTCGCCGTCGCCACCGTCTGCGAGGCCCTGCGCCGCAGCGGCTGCGGAGCCCGGCTCGTACAGATCGGCTGCGGTGCCGAGTACGGACCGAGCCAGCCCGGCTCCTCCACCGCCGAGGACTCGGTGCCCCGCCCCGGCGGCCCGTACGGCGTCAGCAAGCTGGCCGCCACCGAACTCGTCCTCGGCTCCGGTCTCGACGCCGTCGTCCTGCGGGTCTTCTCCCCGGCCGGACCGGGCACCCCCGCGGGGTCACCGCTCGGCCGGCTCGCCGAGGCCATGCGCCGAGCCATGCAGTCCGGCGACGGCGAGCTCAAACTCGCCGGGCTCGGCATCCAGCGCGACTTCATCGACGTCCGCGACGTGGCCCGTGCCGTCCACGCGGCCTCCCTCTCCGCCGCCCAGGGTGTGATCAACATCGGCTCCGGGCGCGCCGTCCGGTTGCGCGACGCGGCCGCCGTTCTCGCCCGCGTGGCTGGCTTCGGCGGCGCGCTGCACGAGATCGACACCCCGCCCGGCCCCGTCCGCGCCGTCATCGGCCACCCCCGCGGCGAGTCCGACCACGCCGGCCCCGCGACCCTGCCGTACCCGGACGGCTGCGGGAGCTGGCAGCAGGCGGATGTGCGCACCGCCCGCGACCGGCTCGGCTGGCGCCCCCGCATCAACCTCGAGGAGTCCCTCGCCGACATCTGGATGGAGGCCGCGTGCCGTATCTGACCGCCACGGCCACCGACACCAGACACACCCACGCCGGTCCCGGCGTCGGCGTCCCCGGCTACGCACATCCGCTGCTCGCCTCCGACCAGTGGAACGCCCTCGCCCGCCCCGGCGCCCCCGTCCACTGGGCCGTCCTCAACGTGCACGACGGGCCCGGGATCTGTCCCGATCCGCGGTGCCTGGAGGCAGTCGGTCAACTGCGCAACGCGGGCGTCCGCGTCCTCGGCAGGCTCGACGCCGCGTACGGCAGACGCCCCTTCGACGCGCTGATGTCGGACGCCCGGCGCTACCTCGACTGGTACCGCGTCGACGGCTTCCTGCTGCGCCGCTGTCCCACGCACCACGAGGCCCTTCCCGGAGTCCGGCGCACGAGCGCCGGACTCCGCGACCTCCACGCCGGGTGCCACCTCGTCCTCGGCCACGGCACCCACCCGCATCCCGGTTACGCCGCCCTCGCGGACCAACTGGTCACCTTCAGCGGCCCCTGGAGCGACTACCGCTGGTCCCAGGTGGCCGAGTGGACGGCCGACCATCCGCCGGAGCGCTTCTGCCACTTCGTCCACGGGCTGCCCCGCGGCCACCTCGACGAGGCCCTGCGCATCACCCGCTGGCACGGTGCGGCCACGTTCTACTTCACCGACCGCACGGACCGCGGCGGCACGGTGGACCCCTGGGAGACGATGCCCGGCTACTGGGACGAGATCGTCTCGCGCCTCGGAACGGGTGTCTCGGAATGAAGAAGGGCGTGGCAGTGTTGCAGGGAGAACAACCGTAGTGATTGACCGACCAACGGAGTCCCCGTGTCGCTGCCACCCCTGGTCGAGCCGGCCGCCGAGCTCACCGTAGACGAGGTTCGCAGGTACTCCCGCCACCTGATCATCCCGGACGTCGGGATGGACGGGCAGAAGCGGCTGAAGAACGCCAAGGTGCTCTTTGTGGGTGCCGGTGGCCTGGGCTCGCCGGGGCTGATGTACCTGGCGGCCGCGGGCGTGGGCACGCTCGGCATCGTGGAGTTCGACGAGGTCGACGAGTCGAACCTGCAGCGTCAGGTCATCCACAGCCAGGCCGACATCGGCCGCCCCAAGGCCGAGTCCGCGCGCGACAGCATCAAGGGCATCAACCCCTTCGTGAACGTGGTCCTGCACCAGGAGCGGCTCGAGGCCGACAACGTGATGGACCTGTTCAGCCAGTACGACCTGATCGTCGACGGCACGGACAACTTCGCCACCCGCTACCTGGTCAACGACGCCTGCGTGCTGCTGAACAAGCCGTACGTGTGGGGCTCGATCTACCGGTTCGACGGACAGGCCTCGGTCTTCTGGTCCGAGCACGGTCCCTGCTACCGCTGCCTCTACCCGGAGCCCCCGCCCCCCGGCATGGTCCCCTCCTGCGCCGAGGGCGGCGTCCTGGGCGTGCTCTGCGCGTCCATCGGCTCCATCCAGGCCAACGAGGCCATCAAGCTCCTCGCGGGCATCGGCGAGCCGCTGGTCGGCCGCCTGATGATCTACGACGCCCTGGAGATGCAGTACCGCCAGGTCAAGGTCCGCAAGGACCCCGACTGCGCGGTCTGCGGCGAGAACCCCACCGTCACCGAACTCATCGACTACGAGGCCTTCTGCGGCGTCGTGTCCGAGGAGGCCCAGGCGGCGGCCGCCGACTCCACGATCACTCCGAAGCAACTCAAGGAGTGGATCGACGACGGTGAGAACCTCGAGCTCATCGACGTGCGCGAGCCGAACGAGTTCGAGATCGTCTCCATCCCGGGCGCCCGGCTGATCCCGAAGAACGAGTTCATCATGGGCAACGCCCTGGAGAACCTGCCGCAGGACAAGAAGATCGTCTTGAACTGCAAGACGGGTGTCCGCAGTGCGGAAGTCCTCGCGATCCTGAAGTCCGCGGGCTTCTCCGACGCCGTGCACGTCGGTGGCGGGGTCGTGGGCTGGGTCAACCAGATCGAGCCGGACAAGCCGATCTACTAGGGCGTGTTTCGAAAGTCCCGCCTGTCCGGCGACGCCTGGCACGCGCGCTCGCGGCGTTGTCGGGATCACCCCGATACATCCAGTATCGGGGCGCCCCTCCGCCTTGCGATCGCACGCACCAGACGCCGCCGGACCCGCCCTCCGGGCGAACGGCGCTACTTTCGAAACACGCCCTAGACCGCGCCACCACCTCCTGCCGCAGCCCTCGCGGGCCGCGTGACCCTTCGGGCGGCGGGGGTGCCGGACACCAGTGGTGTGCGGCGCCCCCGCCGTCCTCATGAACAGACCTTGCCGTCCTTCGGCACCGTGCCGTTCAGCAGGTAGGAGTCCACCGTCGTGTCCACGCAAGTGCTGCCACTGCCGTACGCCCCGTGGCCCTCGCCCTTCCAGGTGAGCAGCACCCCGACACCCTTGCCCAGTTCGTCGGCCATCCGCCGGGCACCCTCGTAGGGCGTGGCCGGGTCCCCGGTGTTGCCCACCAGCAGCACCGGATCGGCTCCCGGCGCGCTGACCTCCGGAGTGTCGAACTGCCCGGCCACCGGCCAGTCGTGACACCAGCCGGCCGTGTCCCAGCCCAGGTAGTCGCCGAACGCGGGGGAGATCTCCTCGAACCGGGCGAGTCGCTTCTTCGCCTCGGTGAGCGTCGGCCGCTGCTTGGCGTCCAGACACGATATGGCCCGTTGTGCGTGGCTCGACGTGCCGTAGTGCCCCGAGGAGTCCCGCTCGTTGTAGTTGTCGGCGAGGGCCAGCAGGGCGGAGCCGTCGCCCTCCTCGGCGGACTCCAGGGCGGTGGTGAGGCCGGGCCAGCTCTCTTTGCTGTACAGCGGGAGGATGATGCCGGTGAGCGCGAGCGTCTCGGTCAGATCGCGGCCGGACGAGGTCGGGAGCGGCTTCGCGTCGAGTCGGTCCAGCAGGTCGGTGATCTTCTCCGTGCCCTCCTTCGGATCCTGGCCGGTGGACTTCAGATAGTTGTTCAGCGCCCGCTGGAAGCCCTGGGCCTGGTTGAGCGCGTGTCCGAAGGTGTCCGCGGTCGGGTCCACGACGGCGTCGAGCACCACGCGCCCCACCCTCTTGGGGAAGAGGTGGGCGTACACCCCGCCCAGTTCGGTGCCGTAGGAGATGCCGAAGTAGTGCATCGCGTCGTCGCCGAGCACCTCGCGCAGCAGGTCCATGTCGCGCGCGGTGTCGGTCGTGGACACGTGGGACAGCAGCGAACCGGCGGCCTTCTCGCAGTCCTTGCCGAAGTCGGCCGCGTCCTCGAAGTACGCCTTCTCCTCGGCCGCGTCGTCAGGGGTGGCGTCGAGCTTCTCGGCCGCCCGGAGCTCCTTGTCGTCCCGGCAGCGCACGCCCTCGCTGGCGCCCGTGCCGCGCGGGTCCCAGCTCACCAGGTCGTAGCGCTCGTGCAGGCGGTCGGCTTTGCTCGCGTACCAGGGCATCGTGGACACCCCGGATCCGCCGGGCCCGCCGAAGTTGAACAGCAGCGAGCCGAGGCGCTCGCCCTTGCCGCCGGTGGCCTGCGAGCGGATCAGCGCGAGCTTCACCGTTTCGCCGTCCGGTTTCGCGTAGTCCAGGGGCGCCTTGATCGTCGCGCACTGCCATTCCTTGCCCGGCGCGGGGGAGTCGGCGGTGCCCTCGCACCGGCCCCAGTCGGGTTTCTGCCCGGTCAGCGAGGTCGGCAGTTTCGAGGTCGAGGAGCCGTCCGGCCGGGTGTCACCGGGGTCCTCCCGGCCGCCCGACGTATCGGCGCTGCAGCCTCCCACCAGCAGGGCGGCGGCAGCCCCCAGAGCCGCCCACCGTGCGTGACGCGCCATGTGCCTTCCCCCCTCGCAAGCCGTCCGCATCGGTTGTACGGACCGCGGTCAGGCCATAGTAGGCGGACCACGCCGACCCTGCTCGCGCCTGTGGATAACCCTCTGACCTGCGATTTCGATGAGGGGAGGCGGCAGGAACCGGGACGACCGCGGCCTTTCTACAGCGCTTCGCGGCGCGTGAGGTGGTTGAAGAAGAGCCAGCCCGGCAGCACCGGCAGCCACAGCGTCAGCAGCCGGTAGAGCAGCACGGCGGGGGCCGCGACCTCCTTCGGCAGCCCGACGGCGATCAGGCCGACCGTCAGGGTCGCCTCCACCGCGCCCACCCCTCCCGGGGTCGGCGCCGCGGACCCCAGCGCGTTGCCGGCGAGGAAGACGACCGCGACGCTGGCGATGCTCAGCGAGGTCGACCCGTCGCCGAAGGCGCGGATCGAGGCGTCCAGGCACATCACGAAGCAGGCGGTCAGCAGCAGCATGCCGCCGATGCCCGTCATCAGCTTCTGCGGCCGCTGGAGCACGTCGAGCATGCGCGGCACGACGCCCGCGAACAGCGAGCGCACCCGGGTCACCACGAACTTCCGCAGGAACGGCACCGAGGTGACCACCAGCACCAGCACCGCGACCGTCAGCAGGCCCGCGATCACGGTCCGGGAGGGCGAGAGCGAGGGCGTCTTCTCGGTGCCGGTCAGATAGCCGAACGACAGCAGCATCAGGATGTGGCAGCCCAGCCCGAACAACTGGGAGGCGCCCACACTGGCCACCGCCAGGCCCGGCCGCACCCCCGCACGCTGCAGGAACCGCGTGTTCAGGGCCACCCCGCCGACCGCGGCCGGTGCGACGATCTTGACGAACGAGCCCGCCACCTGCGCGGCCACGGTCCGTGGGAACGGCACCCGCTCCGGCACGAAGCCCAGCAGGCTCATGGCCGCGGCAACATAGCTGAGCGCCGAGAAGCCCACCGCCGCGGCGACCCAGCCCCACTGCGCGTTCTCGAACAGAGTGTCGAACTCGATGTGGGTGAGCTGGGTGAGCAGGAAGTACGCGCCGATGGCGCCCGCGATGAAGCTGATGAGCGTACGGGGCCGCACCCGTTCGAGACGGACCGGCTCCACCGGGGCCTGCGGGCGGATCAGCAGCACCTGGTGGCGGATCTGGCTGAGCAGATCCTCCTCACGGGCATCCTCCAGCGCCTCGTCGATCGCCCGTTTCTGCGCCCGCTGCTCCGCCCGCACCGTCTTCTTGCCGGACCGGTCGCTCTTGTCCAGCGCCACGGCGGTGCTCCCCGACCGCTCCTCCGGCTCGCCCGCCGGCTGCGGCTCGGGCGCCTCCTCCCGGCCGGGCCTGGACTGCCGGTACGCCTCGAGGACCGCCTCGCGCTCGCGTTCCGCACGCTCCCGGCCGAGCCTGCGCAGCGTCGCGCGCGTGGCCCGTGTCAGCGCGATCGGCTGGAGCATCGGCAGGCAGTCGGCGACCGCGTCAGGCCCGAGGACCTCCACGGCCGAGGCGACCGCGCGCTCCGCGCCCACCCGCAGTCCGAACGTGGTCAGCAACTGGGCGATGTCCATGCGCAGCACCAGGTCGCCGGCGGCGATCTCCCCGCCGCGCAGGTCGGTCAGGATGACCGTGCCCGCACGGTCGACCAGGACGGCGTCCCCGGCCAGCCTGCGGTGCGCGATGCGGCGCGACTGCAGTGACCGCACCTGCTGCCAGGTGTCGTGCATCAGTTCGTCGGTGATGTGGGCGTCGTCCAGCGAGTCCAGGGTGCGGCCGCCGGTGTGCTCGTAGACCAGCATCACGGCGTCGGGACCCAGCTCGGAGGTGGCGATCAGCTTGGGCGCGTTGGCTCCGGCCGCGATCGCCGCATAGGCCAGCAGGGCCTCCTGTTCCAGCGCCTGGCGCAGTGACTGCAGACTGCTCCGGGTGGTGATGCCGCGCAGCGTCAGTCGTCGCCAGGCCCGGTAGAAGAAGCCCTGCGCCTGCTGTTCCCGGTCGACGACCGTCACGTCCAGCGGCGGGCCGTCCTCCAGGGTGACGAAGTAGCGCCTGCCGCGGTCGCTGTTCTCGGCACTGTCCGGGAACTCCTCGCGGGCCGCCGTCAGCGGGCGGAAGCCGACCGTGCGCAGTCCCGCCATCAGCGTCCGACCGGTAGGACGTACGTTCGGGGAGCCGACGGCGTAGAGGGTGCCGTAGGCGATGCTCCAGCCGATCAGCACGGTCAGGATGATCGAGAAAGGGGTGGTGTAGCCCGTGACGAGCATCGAGAACGCGTCCAGCATCAGCACCACCCACAGCACGGCCCGCCAGCGGGGTCTGCGGGACATGCCGACGGCCGTCATGTAGGCGATGACCGGGGCCAGATAGCCGTGCACCGGGTCGGTCAGGGCGTGCGTGTCGCCGGGGGAGGGCTGGGTGAGCGCCTCCTGGACGGAATGGGGAGCGGCCTGGGCGACCCACAGGTCGGTGGCGAGTGTCACTCCGTGCGCGAGGACGGCGGCCAGGACGCCGTCGGCGATACGCAGCCCGTCGCGTTTGATCAGCCGCTCGATCGCGAAGGCGACCGGGACCAGCAGGATGGCGATGCTCGACGCCAGTCCGGCGAGCTTGATCAGCAGATCGGGGGCCTGCCCGGTGCCCTTGTTGATGTCCTGTTCGAGCCCCGAGGTGGTGCCGTGGGCGAAGGCCGCGACCATCAGCAGCACGACGACCGCGAGGAGGCCCACCCCCAGCCGCACGAGGTCCGAGGGCCGGTGCACGCGCGCGGGCAGGAGCGGTTCGTCGCCCTCCACCTCGTCGTTGAAGATCTCCTCGGCCGGTTCCTGGCCGGTCCCGGACGCCTCCGCGGCGTCCCCGTCCTTGTCCGGTCCGGCGGTGTTCGGGCGCGACGACGCCTCAGAGGTGCCCTCCGCGCTCTCGGAATGCACACCCTGCTGTCTCATCGTCTCTTCTTGGTCTCGTATCACCTGTCACCGCCCGCACGATGGTGGCATGCCCGTCCGACATACGGGGTCATCAGGGTGCACAAGCGGGACCGCACAGTCTGCCCGACGCTCCCTTCCGGGGCGAGGGACGATCCCGGCCGCCCACGCCTCCCATTGTCGGTGGCGTCGTGCAGGATGGGGCGGATGAGCGAGGAGAGCCGTCCGGCGGACACGGTGCCGGAGCACGGGGACACGGTGCCGGAGTACGGGGACACGGTGCCGGAGTACCCGGACTACGTGGAACGGGTCCTCGAGGTGGCCGAGCTGATCCCGCCGGGGCGCGTGATGACCTACGGGGACGTCGCCGAGTGGCTCGAGGAGGGTGGGCCCCGGCAGGTGGGCCGGGCGATGGCCCTGTACGGGAGTGCGGTCCCGTGGTGGCGGGTGGTGCGCGCCGACGGCGTGCTGCTGCCGGGGCACGAGCTGAGAGCCCTCGGCCACTACCGGGAGGAGGGCACACCCCTGAAGGGGGCGAGCCGGTCCGCGGAGGGGCACATGCCCCGCCTCGACATGGCGCGGGCGCGCTGGGACGGCGCCGAGCCGGCCCCGGGGCGGGCTCGATGACCCCCGGCGGGCGTCGGGTGCCCCGCTTGCCCCGTACGGGGGACAGAGGGCACGTGTGGGACATGACGTACGTTCGTGCGGTGAGGAACGCATGCGATCCGTGTGCCCGCGGAGACGGCCGGGAACATCCGGACGGTGTCCTTCCGGCGGTGTCACCGGCGTAGCGTCGACGGCACGCGTCGCCCTCGCCCCACGGCCCCCGCCCGCCCCGCGCGGCACCCCGCCCCACCCGTACCAGCACCAGGACCGGCGAACCACGTGAGCTCCTCTTCCTCCACCAGGCGCCTGCCGCACCCCCCGGTGCGGCAGGGGAACCGTGGCGCTTACCGACTGGTGCGTACCCCGCCGCCCCGCCCGGCCCCCCCTCGTCTTGACGCCGCTCAGCGTGCGGTGGTTGACCACCGCACGGGGCCCCTCCTCGTCCTCGCGGGCCCCGGCACCGGCAAGACGACCACGCTGGTCGAGTCCGTGGCCGCCCGCATCGCCCGCGGCACCGCCCCGGAACGCATTCTGGTGCTGACGTTCAGCCGCAGGGCGGCCGTCGAACTGCGCGACCGCATGGCGCTGCGGATCGGTGCGGAGCGGGCGCCGCGGGCCACCACCTTCCACAGCTTCGGCTACGCCCTGGTCCGCGCCCACCAGGACAGCGGCCTGTTCGTGGAACCGCTGCGGTTGCTGTCCGGCCCCGAACAGGACGTGACCGTGCGCGGGCTGCTGGCCGGCCAGCCGGAGCTGGAGCGCCTGGGCCTCGCCCATGTGCGCTGGCCCGAGGACCTGCGCGCCTGTCTGACGACCCGTGGCTTCGCCGACGAGGTGCGCGCGGTCCTGGCCCGCAGCCGCGAGCTCGGCCTGGACCCCGCCGCCCTGGAGGCGTTCGCCCGTCGCATCGGCCGCCCCGACTGGCTGGCCGCCTCCGCCTTCCTCGCCGAGTACCTGGACGTCCTCGACCTCCAGGGCGTCGTCGACTACGCGGAACTCGTCCACCGCGCGGTGCTCCTCGCCCGCCGCCCCGAGGTCGCCGCGCGGCTCGCCGCCCAGTACGACGCCGTCTACGTGGACGAGTACCAGGACACCGACCCGGCCCAGGTACGGCTGCTGCACGCGCTCGCCGGCGGCGGCCGCACCCTGGTGGCCTTCGGCGACCCGGACCAGTCGATCTACGCCTTCCGGGGCGCCGACGTCGGCGGCATCCTGGAGTTCCCCGACGCCTTCGCGCGCGCGGACGGCCGCCCGGCCCCGGTCCGCGTCCTGACGGCATCCCGCCGCTCCGGCGCCGCCCTGCTCGCCGCCACCCGCCTGCTCACCCGGCGGATGCCGCTGACCCGGCTCCCGGCCGAGAAGGTGCGGGCCCACCGGGAGCTGACGGCGGCACGCGAGGGCGGCCGAGTGGAGGTGCGCACCTACCCGACGCCCGGCACGGAGCTGGACAACATCGCCGACATCCTGCGCCGCGCCCACCTGGAGGACGGCGTTCCGTGGGGCGAGATGGCCGTCCTGGTGCGCGCCGGCGCCCGCGGCGTCCCGGGTGTCCGCCGCGCCCTCACCGCCGCCGGGGTCCCCCTGGACGTCGACGGCGACGACCTCCCCCTGCGCCACGAACCCGCCGTGGCCCCCCTGCTGACGGCCCTCAGAGCGGTCGCCCGCGCGGAGGTGACGGAGGGCGGTGCCGCCGAGGGGCCGGACGCGGAGGACGCGGCCGAGGAGCACGACGAGCACGACGAGCGGGACGAGCGCGACGAGCGGGACGAGCACGACGAGCGGGACGAGCACGACGAGCGGGACGAGCGGGACGAGCGGGACGAGCAGGACGAGCAGGACGAACAGGGCGGAGGCGACGCGCACGGCGGGGACGGCACGAAGGACGACGCGAACACCGGCACGGCGGACTGCTGGCTCGACATCGAGACGGCGCTCGCGCTGCTCGCCTCCCCGCTGGCCGGCATGGACGCCGCCGACCTGCGCCGCCTCGGCCGTGCGCTGCGCGAGGAGGAGCGCGCCGCCGGCAGCCCCGTGCCGCCGCCGTCCGACGCACTGCTCGCGCGGGCGCTGGCCGAGCCCGAGCGCCTGGTGGCGCACGATCCGTCGTACGCGCGGGGCGCGCAGCGCCTGGGCGCGCTGCTGAGGCGGACCAGGGAGTGCCTGGCCGACGGCGGAACCGCCGAGGAGGCCCTCTGGGAGCTGTGGAACGGCACCCCCTGGCCGGCCCGGCTGGAGCGGTCCTCCCGGCGCGGGGGCGCCGCCGGCCGTAATGCCGACCGCGACCTGGACGCCGTCTGCGCCCTGTTCGCGACCGCCGCGCGCGCCGAGGAGCGCGTCGGCGGACGTGGCGCCCTTAACTTCCTGGAGGAGATCGAGGCCCAGGACATCGCCGCGGACACCCTCACCCGCAGGGCCGTGCGTGCCGACGCCGTCCGCCTGATGACCGCGCACCGCTCCAAGGGCCTGGAATGGCACCTGGTGGTCCTCGCGGGCGTCCAGGAGGGGTTGTGGCCCGACCTGCGCCGTCGCGGCTCCCTGCTGGAGGCCGACCGCATCGGCCGCGACGGACTCGCCGAACCGCTCAGCCAGGGAGCGCTCCTCGCGGAGGAACGCCGGCTGTTCTACGTGGCGGCCACCCGTGCGAAGGAGCGCCTGGTCGTCACGGCCGTGAAGGCGCCCGCGGACGACGGTGACCAACCCTCCCGCTTCCTCACCGAACTGGGTGTCGAGCCCAAGGACGTCACCGGCCGCCCCCGCCGCCCGCTGTCGGTCTCCGCGCTCGTCGCCGAACTGCGCGCCACCACCGTCGACCCCGAGGCATCCCCGGCACTGCGGGAGGCCGCCGCCCGGCGCCTCGCCCGGCTGGCGGCGCTCGCCGACGAGGACGGGCGCCCCCTGGTCCCCTCCGCGCACCCCTACCGCTGGTGGGGCATGTTCGAGCCGACCGAGAGCAAGGTGCCGCTGCGCGACCGCGACAAGCCCGTCGCGCTCTCCGGCAGCGCACTCGACCAGCTCGCCCGCACCTGCGCCCTGCAGTGGTTCCTGGGCCGCGAGGTGAAGGCCGACGCGCCCGCCACCGCCGCCCAGGGCTTCGGCAACGTGGTGCACGTCCTCGCCGACGAGGTCGCCTCCGGCCGCACCCCCGCCGATCTGGAGGTGCTCATGGAGCGGCTGGACTCGGTGTGGAACGCGCTCGCCTTCGACGCCCCCTGGAAGTCCGCCCAGGAGAAGGCCCACGCGCGCGCGGCGCTCGAACGCTTCCTGAAGTGGCACGTCGACTCGGGCGGGCAGCGGGCCGGCCGGACGCCGGTGGCCAGCGAGCAGGACTTCGACGTCACCCTGGGGGCCGGTGACTACGAGGTGCGCATCCGCGGCAGCATGGACCGCGTCGAGACAGACGGCGAGGGCCGCGCCTACGTCGTCGACTTCAAGACCGGCAAGCAGGCGCCCAGCGCCGCCGAGGTCGCCCGCCACCCCCAGCTCGCCGTCTACCAGCTCGCCGTTCGCGAGGGGGCGGTCGACGAGGTGTTCGACGGCACCCGGCCCGAGCCCGGCGGCGCCGAACTCGTCCATCTGAGGCAGGGCGCCGCCAGGAGGGACGGTGGCGAGGAACTGCCCAAGGTGCAGGCCCAGGAACCCCTGGAGGGGCAGTGGGTCGGCGAACTCCTCGCCACCGCCGCCGGGAAGGTCCTCGACGAACGGTTCTCGCCGACGGCGGGGCAGCACTGCGCCCACTGCGCGTTCCGGGCGGCGTGCAGCGCCCGCCCGGAGGGACGGCACGTGGTGGAGTGAGCGGCGAGTGGCCCGCCCCTCCGTGCCCGGCCTCCGCCCCTCCGTCCCTCCGTACCCGTCCCTCCGTCCCTCGGCACCCGGCCTCCGCCCCTCCGCACCCGGCCTCCGTCACGGCGTGACGTACGGCACCACCCGCCTTGACCTGCGCTTCTTCCGGTCGGGGGGTCGACCGGGGCCCGCGCTGTCAGTGGCCGCCGTTAGCCTCTCCCCATGCCCGCCCGTATCACCGACCCCGAGCAGCTCAAGGAGCTCCTCGGCATCCCGTTCACCCCGGAGCAGACGGCCTGCATCATCGCGCCGCCCGCCCCGCAGGTGATCGTCGCCGGAGCCGGTTCGGGCAAGACGACGGTGATGGCCGCGCGCGTGGTGTGGCTGGTCGGCACCGGCCAGGTCGCGCCCGAACAGGTGCTCGGGCTGACGTTCACCAACAAGGCCGCGGGCGAACTCGCCGAGCGCGTCCGCAAGGCCCTGGTCAGGGCCGGCGTCACGGACCCCGACGCGATCGACCCCGACAACCCGCCCGGCGAACCGCTGATCTCCACCTACCACGCCTTCGCCGGCCGCCTGCTGACCGACCACGGGCTGCGCATCGGCCTGGAGCCCACCTCGCGGCTCCTCGCCGACGCCACCCGCTACCAGCTCGCCGCCCGCGTGCTGCGCGAGGCCCCCGGCCCCTACCCCGCGCTCACCCGGTCCTTCCCCGACCTCGTCAGCGACCTGCTGGCACTGGACTCCGAACTCGCCGAGCACCTGGTGCGCCCCACAGAGGTGCAGGCGTTCGACGCCGAGCTCCTCGACACCCTGGCGGGCGTCCGGCTCGGCAACGCCGACCTGCGCAAGGTCCCCGAGGCGGCCGCCGCCCGCCGCTCCCTGGCCGGGCTGGTGGAGCGCTACCGCGCCGCGAAGCGCGAGCGGGACCTGCTCGACTTCGGCGACCAGATCGCCCTCTCGGCCGCCCTCTCGGGCCTGCCCGAGGTCGGGAGGATCCTGCGCGAGGAGTTCCGTGTGGTGCTGCTCGACGAGTACCAGGACACCTCGGTCGCCCAGCGGGTCCTGCTCTCCGGGCTCTTCGGGGGCGGCAGCGGGCACCCCGTCACCGCCGTCGGCGACCCCTGCCAGGCGATCTACGGCTGGCGCGGCGCCTCCGTCGCCAACCTGGACGACTTCCCCGCACACTTCCCGCACGCCGACGGCCGCCCCGCCGCCCGCCAGGCCCTCAGCGAGAACCGGCGCAGCGGCGGCCGACTCCTGGACCTCGCCAACGGTCTCGCCGCGCCCCTGCGCGCGATGCACGCGGGCGTGGAGGCGCTGCGCCCGGCCCCGGGCGCCGAACGCGAGGGGCAGGTGCGCTGCGCCCTGCTGCGCACCCATGCCGAGGAGATCGGCTGGATCGCCGAGTCGATCGCCCACCTGGTGCGCACCGGCAAGGAGCCCGGCGAGATCGCGGTCCTGTGCCGCACGGCGGGCGACTTCGCCGAGATCCAGGGCGCCCTCGTCGCCCGGGACGTGCCCGTGGAGGTCGTCGGCCTGTCCGGGCTGCTCCACCTGCCCGAGGTGGCGGACCTCGTCGCCGTCTGCGAGGTGCTCCAGGACCCCGGCGCCAACGCCTCCCTGGTCCGTCTGCTCACCGGCCCCCGCTGGCGCATCGGCCCCCGCGACCTGGCGCTGCTCGGACGCCGCGCCCGCCTGCTCGTGTCCCACACCCGCGTGGACGAGGACGACCCCGATGTGCGGCTCGCCGCCGCCGTCGAGGGCGTCGACCCGACGGAGGTCGTCTCGCTCGCGGACGCCCTCGACACCTTCCTCGAACTGCCCATGGAGGCCGGACACGAGGACGACGGACTGCCGTTCTCCTCCGACGCGCGCGTCCGGTTCGCCCGGCTCGCCGCCGAACTGCGCGACCTGCGCCGCTCGCTGGCCGACCCGCTGATGGACGTGCTGCACCGCGTGCTCGCCGTCACCGGCCTGGAGGTCGAGCTGTCCGCCTCCCCGCACGCCCTGGCCGCCCGCCGCCGGGAGACCCTCGCCAACTTCCTGGACGTCGCCGCCTCCTTCGCGGCCAACGAACCCGAGACGAGCCTGCTCGCCTTCCTCGGTTTCCTGCGCACCGCCGCGCAGTACGAGAAAGGCCTGGACAACGCGCTGCCCGGTGGCGAGAACACCGTCAAGGTGCTCACCGCGCACAAGTCCAAGGGTCTGGAATGGGACGTCGTCGCCGTTCCCGGACTGGTCACCGGCACCTTCCCGAGCACCCAGGGCCGCGAGAAGTGGACCGCCCAGGGCAAGGTGCTGCCGCACCCGCTGCGCGGCGACGCGGCCACGCTCCCCGAGGTGGAGTCCTGGGACTCCCGGGGACTGCGCGGCTTCCACGAGGCGATGAAGGAGCACCAGCTCACCGAGGAGCTGCGCCTCGGGTACGTGACGTTCACCCGCCCGCGTTCGCTGCTGCTCGGCTCCGGCCACTGGTGGGGCCCGTCGCAGAAGAAACCCCGCGGCCCCTCCGACTTCCTCGTGGCCCTGTACGCGCACTGCGCGGCCGGGCACGGCGAGATCGAGGCCTGGGCGGAGCCGCCGGCCGAGGGCGAGGAGAACCCGGCCCTGCTCGCGGCCTCCGCCGACCGTGCCTGGCCGCTGCCGCTGGACGAGGCCGCGCTGGCCCGCCGCCGTGCCGCCGCCGAGACCGTCCTGGCACACCTGGAGCACACGGCCTCCCTCGTGTCCGCGTCCGCCGCGGAGGCCGCCGCACCGCGGGCCGCGCACGACCCGTTCACGCACGAGGACCCGGACTGGCCCCCGCCGGACGAGGAGCCGCCGTACGACCCGGACGAGGAGCCCCCGTACGGGCCGCCGGACGACGACCCCCTCGACGGCCTGCCCGAGGAGGAGCCCTTCCCCGGTCCGCCCGAGGAGGGGGACGAGGACGGGTACGTGTACGCCGACCGCGAGGAGGAGGAGCCGGGGGGCGGGACCGGCTCCCGGTCCGTCGGCCGCCCGGCGGACCGCCCCGTCGTGCCCCACCAGGCACCACCCCCCGGGACGCAGTCCGGCCCGGAACGGATCCCGCACTCGCGCACCGCGGACGTGCCCGGCGGCACACCGCTCACCCCCGAGGAGGCCCGCACGCTGGCTTCCTGGGACCGCGACCTCGACGCGCTCACCGGAGAGCTGCTGCGGGCCCGCGCGGGCGTCACCGAGGTCGTCCTCCCGGCTTCGCTGACCGCCTCGCAGCTCATGAGGCTGGCCGAGGACCCGGACGGGCTGGCACAGGAGCTTGCCCGCCCGATGCCCCGGCCTCCGCAGCCCGCGGCCCGACGGGGCACCCGGTTCCACGCCTGGGTCGAAAGCAGGTTCGAGGCGCTGCGGCTGCCGATGCTGGAACCCGACGAGCTGCCGGGCACCGAGGCCGAGATCGCCGACGAGCGCGATCTGGAGGCACTCAAGGAGGCCTTCGCCCGCACGCCCTACGCCCACCGCACCCCGTACCGGGTGGAGGCGCCCTTCCAGATCGGCATCGCCGGACGCGTCGTACGGGGCCGCATCGACGCGGTCTACCGCGAGGGCGAGGGCGGGACGGCGCGGTACGAGATCGTCGACTGGAAGACCAACCGGGCGCCCACCGCCGACCCGCTGCAGCTCGCCGTGTACCGGCTGGCCTGGGCCGAGCAGCGGGGTGTGCCCCTGGAGCGGGTCACGGCGGCGTTCGTGTACGTGCGCCGGGGCGAGGTCGTACGGCCGCCGGACCTGCCGGGGCGGGCCGAACTGGAGCGGCTGCTGGGCGCCGGGGAGAGCGGCGTGCCGGCCGCCGGGGAGCCCCGGACGGCGATCCGGGACGGGAGGCGGTACGAGGACGGCACCGAAACGATCACCGGCGTACCCGAAACGCTCACCGACGGTGTCCGGCCGCCCACCGACGAACCGCCGGGAGGGGATGTCGGCGCAGGCCGTTAGGCTCGTGGGTATGAGCACCACCCCGGACAGCGCCGTCCGCACGTACATCGACCGCCATCGTGCCGCCTTCCTCGACGACCTCGTGGAGTGGCTGCGCATCCCGTCGGTGTCCGCGCAGCCCGAGCACGCTCCGGACGTGCGGCGCAGCGCCGAGTGGCTCGCCGCCCGGCTGGCCGGGACCGGCTTCCCGACCGCCGAGGTGTGGCCCACCGCGGGCGCCCCGGCGGTCTTCGCCGAGTGGCCCAGCGAGGACCCGCTGGCGCCCACCGTGCTGGTCTACGGCCACCACGACGTGCAGCCCGCCGCCCGCGAGGACGGCTGGGAGAGCGAGCCCTTCGCACCGGAGATCCGCGAGGGCCGGCTGTACGGGCGCGGGGCAGCCGACGACAAGGGGCAGGTGTTCTTCCACACACTCGGCGTGCGCGCACACCTCGCCGCCACCGGGCGCACCGCCCCCGCCGTCCACCTGAAGCTGCTGATCGAGGGCGAGGAGGAGTCCGGCTCCCCGCACTTCCGCGCCCTCCTCGAGGCAAACGCGGACCGGCTCGCCGCCGACGCCGTGATCGTCTCCGACACCGGCATGTGGTCCGAGGACACCCCCACGGTGTGCACGGGCATGCGAGGGCTCGCCGAGTGCGAGATCGTTCTGCACGGTCCGGAGCAGGACATCCACTCCGGCTCCTTCGGCGGCGCGGTGCCCAATCCGGCGACCGCCCTCGCCCGGCTGGTCGCCGCGCTGCACGACGAGGACGCCCGGGTGGCGGTCCCCGGCTTCTACGACGGCGTGAGCGATCTCACCGATCGCGAACGGGCCCTCTTCGCCGAACTGCCCTTCGACGAGGAGCGGTGGTTGCGCACCGCCAGATCCACGGCCACCCACGGCGAAGCCGGCTACACCACCCTGGAGCGCGTCTGGGCCCGCCCCACCGCCGAGGTCAACGGCATCGGCGGGGGCTACCAGGGCCCCGGCAGCAAGACCGTCGTGCCGGCCTCGGCCCGGGTCAAACTGTCCTTCCGGCTCGTCGACGGGCAGGAGCCCGACCACATCGAGAAGGTGGTCCGCGCCTGGGCCGCCGAGCAGGTGCCCGCCGGTATCCGGTCCGAGATCATTTTCGGCCCCGCCACCCGCCCGTGCCTGACCCCGCTGGACCACCCGGCGCTGCGCTCGCTCGTACGTGCGATGGGCCGGGCCTTCGAACAGCCGATCCGCTACACCCGGGAAGGCGGCTCGGGGCCCGCCGCCGACCTCCAGGAGGTGCTCGGCGCCCCGGTGCTGTTCCTCGGCATCTCCGTGCCGTCCGACGGCTGGCACGCGCCGAACGAGAAGGTCGAACTGGACCTGCTCCTCAAAGGCGCGGAGGCCGGCGCACACCTGTGGAGCGACCTCGGGGAGAGCTGGCGCCATGAGCGGTGACCGTCCCGCAGGACGGACCGGCCGCCGCGCCCTGCTCCGGGCGCGGCACACTGGGGAGGCCGCCCCGGACGCCCAGATCCCGCCGGACCCGGTCGCCTCCCGCCGTCCGTCCCGCTGAACCGCCCACCGATCCACCGCACCCCTGGGGGAGTTGGAAGCACCTGTGACCACCTGGACCGACCACACCGCCGACCGCGACAGGCCCGTCTCGCTCACCGCCCCGAGCGGCGTCGACCGGGCCGCCCATCACCGTCTCGACGAGGCATGGCTCGCGGCGGCCTGGAGCCACCCCTCGACGCGCTGCTTCGTGGTCTCCGGCGGCCAGGTACTCATCGACGAGACGGAGGACGGCCGGACCGAACTGGTCATGACCCCGTCCTTCGAGGCCCCGCTCACCGAGGCCCACCGCTACTTCCTCGGCACGGACGACGACGGAGTGAGCTACTTCGCCCTCCAGAAGGACACCCTGCCGGGCCGCATCGACCAGTCCGCACGCCCCGCCGGGCTCCGCGAGGCCGGACTGCTGCTGTCCCCGCGGGACGCGGGCCTCATGGTGCACGCGGTCGCCCTGGAGAACTGGCAGCGCCTGCACCGCTACTGCTCCCGCTGCGGCGAACGCACCGTGATCGCGGCGGCCGGCCACATCCGCCGTTGCCCGGCCTGCGGCGCCGAGCACTACCCGCGCACCGACCCCGCCGTGATCATGGCGGTCACCGACGACCAGGACCGCATCCTGCTCGGCCGCCAGGTGCACTGGCCCGAGGGCCGCTTCTCCACGCTCGCCGGCTTCGTCGAGCCGGGGGAGTCCATCGAGCAGTCCGTGCGCCGGGAGGTCTTCGAGGAGGCGGGCATCACCGTCGGCGACGTCCAGTACGTCGCCAGCCAGCCCTGGCCCTTTCCCTCCAGCCTCATGCTCGGCTTCATGGCCCAGGCCACCGACACCGACATCGACGTCGACGGCGACGAGATCCACGAGGCGCGCTGGTTCTCCCGCGAGGACCTGCGGGCCGGTTTCGAGTCCGGCGAGGTCCTTCCGCCCTACGGCATCTCCATCGCGGCCCGCCTGATCGAACTGTGGTACGGCAAGCCGCTCCCCACCAGGGCGGTCTGAGACGGCACGTCCGACGGCACCCGACGGCGGCGACGTGCAGAAGGCCCCCGCGGCTGCGGGGGCCTTCGCACGGAACGGGTCGGACCTCAGGCGGCCATGGCCTGCTTGACCTGGGCCAGGGACGGGTTGGTCATCACCGTCTCGGAACCGGACGGGGAGACGACGAGAACGGTCGGGACCGTCTGGTTGCCCTCGTTCACCTTCTCCACGAACGCCGCCGACTGCGGGTCCTGCTCGATGTTGATCTCGTTGTACGAGATGCCCTCACGGTCCATCTGACTCTTCAGCCGACGGCAGTAGCCGCACCACGTGGTGCTGTACATCGTCACAGTGCCCGACATGTCGGTCCGTGCTCCTTCTCTCGTCAATGAGCGGGATGCGTCATCGCTGCCGTGTTGAACGCATGTGAAGGACGTGTCATTCCCGGCCGGGCCGCCCTTCTCGCCGTGGACACGACAGTGGATGGTATTAGTACGACTACGTATGCCTCCCTGTGGACAACCCGCCGCATCCGTCCCCACCGACCTGGCAGCATGGCGGGGTGACAGCAGCAACGCATTCCACCCTCTTCCCACGGGTACCGGACTCCGCGGACGCCGTGCTCGACGGGCTCGACCCCGAGCAGCGCGCCGTCGCCACGGCCCTGCACGGGCCGGTGTGCGTACTGGCGGGAGCCGGCACGGGCAAGACCCGGGCGATCACCCATCGCATCGCCTACGGGGTGCGCGCGGGCATCCTCCAGCCCTCCAGCGTGCTCGCCGTCACCTTCACCAACCGCGCCGCGGGCGAGATGCGCGGCCGATTGCGGCAACTCGGCGCCGCCGGTGTGCAGGCCCGCACCTTCCACTCCGCCGCGCTGCGCCAGCTCCAGTACTTCTGGCCGAAGGCGGTCGGCGGCTCCCTGCCCCGTCTCGTCGACCGCAAGGTGCAGCTCGTCGCCGACGCGGCCGCCGCCTCCCGCATCCGCCTCGACCGCAACGAACTGCGGGACGTCACCGGCGAGATCGAGTGGTCCAAGGTCACCCAGACCGTTCCCGGCGACTACGCGGCGGCGGCCGCCAAGGCCGCCCGCGACACCCCCCGCGACCCCGCCGAGATCGCCAAGCTCTACGAGGCCTACGAGGAGATCAAGCGCGACCGCGCCGTCATCGACTTCGAGGACGTGCTGCTGCTCACCGTCGGCATCCTCCAGGACCGGCGCGACGTCGCCGAACAGGTCCGCGCCCAGTACCAGCACTTCGTGGTCGACGAGTACCAGGACGTCAGCCCCCTCCAGCAGCGCCTGCTGGAACTGTGGCTCGGCGACCGCGAGGACCTGTGCGTCGTCGGCGACGCCAGCCAGACCATCTACTCCTTCACCGGCGCCACCCCCGACCACCTGCTCGACTTCCGGGTCCGCCACCCCGGGGCGACGGTTGTGAAACTCGTCCGCGACTACCGCTCCACCCCCCAGGTGGTGCACCTCGCCAACGGACTGCTCTCCCAGGCCCGCGGCCGCGCCGCCGACCACCGCCTGGAACTCGTCTCCCAACGCCCCGCGGGCCCCGAGCCGACCTACGCGGACTACGCCGACGAACCCTCCGAGGCCGAGGGCGCCGCCCGCCACATCCGCGCACTGCTGGACTCCGGGGTTCCCGCGGCGGAGATCGCGATCCTGTTCCGCACCAACTCCCAGTCCGAGACCTACGAGCAGGCACTGGCCGACGCGGGCATCCCCTACCAGCTCCGCGGCGCCGAGCGTTTCTTCGACCGCCCCGAGGTGCGCAGGGCGATCCACGCCCTGCGTGCGGCCGCCCGCTTCGGCGGCAACGACTCCCGGCTCGACGACGTGGTCGACCTGCCCTCCCAGGTACGGGCCGTCCTCTCCGGCGAGGGCTGGACCGGTGAACCGCCGGCCGGCTCCGGCGCGGTCAGGGAACGCTGGGAGTCGCTGGCCGCCCTGGTCCACCTCGCCCAGGACTTCGCCACCGTCAGGGCGGACGTCACCCTCGGCGACCTGATCACGGAACTGGACGAACGCGCGGGCGCCCAGCACGCACCCACGGTGCAGGGCGTCACCCTCGCCTCCCTGCACTCCGCCAAGGGACTCGAGTGGGACGTCGTCTTCCTGGTCGGTGTCGCCGAGGGCATGATGCCGATCAGCTACGCCAGGACGGACGAGCAGATCGAGGAGGAGCGCCGGCTCCTCTACGTCGGAGTCACCCGGGCGAGGGAACGTCTCTTCGTCTCCTGGGCGCTCTCCCGCTCGCCCGGCGGACGCCCTAGCCGCCGCCCCAGCCGCTTCCTCGACGGTCTGCGCCCCGGCTCGACCGCGACGGGGGGCAGAAGCGGCGGACCGGGTGGCTCCGGAGGCGTCGAGCGCGGCTACGGCTCGGCCGGCGGGCGAGGCGGTGCGACGGGTGCGGGTGCCGTGCCCACCGCCCGCCGCACCCAGCGGACGGTGGCCCGCTGCAAGGTCTGCGGACGCACCCTGACGGACGCCGGCGAGATGAAACTGATGCGCTGCGAGGACTGTCCCTCCGACATGGACGAGGGACTGTACGAGCGGCTGCGGGAGTGGCGGGCCGTCCAGGCCGGGCGCAGCGGACAGCCCGCCTTCTGCGTCTTCACCGACCGGACGCTCATGGCCATCGCCGAGACGGTGCCCGAGGAGCCGGAGGAGCTGGCACGGATTCCCGGTGTCGGCATGCGCAAGTACAGACGGTACGGAGCCGAGGTCCTGGCCATCTGCGCAGGCCAGGAGGCCGCGGGCGAGGAGGCGAAAGGTTGAGTGGAACTCGTCGCAAAAATAGTTTGCGCATGCCCCGGGAATCCCCATAGGTTCTAAGCCACGGGGACGGCGGCCTTCTCGAAGGCCCTGATCCCGTGGTCTACTTGCACATCCAGACGGATCGGCTCACCACCGGTCCCCGAGACGCCGAAGGGAGGCGATTTCAGTGATCAGCATCAACAGCAGCTTCGTCAGCACCGCCAAAGTGACCGATCGCTCGGCCGCCTCCGTGTGCCCGCAGGGCGTCTCCTACCTGGGCACCGGTGTGTCCGGCATCCGTGTCGACCGTCCGGCGTCCCTCCTGTCTCTCTCGGGCCTGCCCGTCCGTGAGCGCGATGAGCGACCGACCAAGGCACTGGAAGCGGTAGAGGCACAGGCGCAGGCCCATGCCTTTGCGGCGGCCGGTGCCGGATTCCGGAAGCAGACGAAGCAGCACCACCTGATGTGGGCCTTCCGCGGGCCTGAACCCTGGAGTGATCCAGCCTGATCGCCGATCAGGCAGGCGCCTTCAGGGCCGCGGAACCCAACCGGGATCCGCGGCCCTTCTGTTTGTCCCGCACCGGGACCGACGGACGAAGGACCTCGGAACAAGAACAGCCCCGGTACCAGCCGACTCCCGGCCCCACAGGGCCGGACCGACCAGACGAGGAAGACGAACCGTGCAACTCGAAGCGCACGTCCCGTCCGTACCGCCTTCCGACACGATCCCCAAGCCCGTCCTTCCGGAGGACTCCACCTTGACCCCGCTCACCACGCTCACCGCGCTCGACGACGCCATCGAGAACCTCGGTGTCGCCGTCCCGTGCCGCTCGTACGACCCGGAGGTCTTCTTCGCCGAGTCGCCGGCGGACGTCGAGTACGCGAAGTCGCTCTGCCGCACCTGCCCGCTGGTCGACGCCTGCCTCGCCGGCGCCAAGGAGCGGCGCGAGCCCTGGGGCGTCTGGGGTGGCGAACTGTTCGTCCAGGGCGTCGTCGTCGCCCGGAAGCGGCCGCGTGGCCGCCCGCGCAAGAACCCGGTCACGGCATGAACACCCCCGGCACGATCAACCGTCCCCTCACGCTCGACCCCACGAAGCAGGCCCCGATGAAGCCGTCCACGAACGAGCCGTCCGGCTCCGCGATCGAAGACGTCACCACCACGGGTGCGAACGACTCGCGCCAGAACAGGACCCGAGAGATGCAACTCATCCCAGAAGCCCTGGCTCGTGCGCATATGCACGACCGACTGCGAGAGGCCGAGCGGGAACGCCAGGCCGTGCGCCTGGCGGTCGCCCGCCGGATGCAGCGCCGGGCCGAGCGCGCGTCGCTGCGCGCCCGCCGCGCGCTGGCCATGGCCGTCATGCAGTGACCCACCGCGGTCATCGACGATGAACCTCACCCGGGGGCCGGTCCACCAGGACCGGCCCCCGGTCGCGTCCCGGGGCCGGGACCGCGCCGCGACTGCGCCGGGGCTCAGGCCTGCGAGGCGGACCGCTTCCCGGAGCCGTCACCGCGCCCGTCCCCGAGCCCCTCGCCGGTCCCGTGCGCCGGCTCGTCCCCGGGCTCCCTGCCGGATTCCGCCTCGGCCTTCTGCTGCCCGGGAAGCCGCACCTCCTCGGCCTCCTCGACCTCCTCCGTAAGAGCGAGGTCCGCGGCGTCCGTGTCCTCGGGCTCGACGAGCTCGACGGGCTCGTCCGTCTCCGCCGCCTCGAAGAAGTCGTCCTCCTCCTCGACGAAACCCGGAAGCCACTGCTCCAGTTCCTCCCGCAGCCGCACCGTCGCGCCCAATTGGCACAGCACGCCGATCGTGCTGAGGGTGACCCGGTGGATCAGCAGGTACGACGGGGGCAGATTGAGCTTCTTGCCGAGCTGGTAGGCGGGAGAGCGGACATCGGCGATTCGGGCCGCCTGGCTGCGGATCCAGCCCCGCGTGAAGGTGAACTCCTCGACCCTGGCGGGTTCGATGATCGGCAGGAGGTAGTCCAGGACCGCGTCCGGCTCCAGGTCGATGGACTCCTTGACGAATCCCTCCTCGCGCAGATGCGTGTAGACGAATTCGGCATCGCCTTCGAGCGTCATCCGCAGCGAGCGGCCGATCGGCGCGGGCAGCCCGCCGGGGAGCCGGTCGACGGTACCGAAGTCCAGGACGCCGAGCCTCCAGTCGTCCTCGCCCTGAGGGCCGCCGGGCAGCAGCCGGAAGTTGCCGGGGTGCGGGTCGGCGTGGAGCAGGCCGGTGCGGGCCGGTCCGGAGAAGAGGAAGCGGGCCAGCAACTGGCCGGCCCGGTCGCGCTGCTCCTTGGTGCCCGCGGAGATGATCTCCGACAGGGGCGTCCCGTCCATCCATTCGGTCACCAGGACCTGCTCGCACTGATGGACCACCGCCGGGACGACCACGTCCGGGTCCTCCGCGAACTCCTCCGCGTGCGCCTGCTGGGCCTCCGCCTCCAGGCCGTAGTCCAGTTCCTCCGAGACCCGGTCGCGCAGCTCGGTGATCAGCGGCTTGATGTCCATGCCGGGGACGAGCGGACCGAGCAGCCGGGCGAACCGGCTGAGCTGGTTGAGGTCGGAGAGCAGCGCGTCGCCCGCGCCCGGGTACTGGACCTTGACCGCCACCTCGCGGCCGTCGTGCCACACCGCCCGGTGCACCTGGCCGATGGACGCGGCGGCCGAGGGCTTGTCCTCGAACTCCTGGAAAAGCTCCTGCCAGTCCTCGCCCAGCCGTTCCGCCAGTACGGCGTGGACGGTCCGGGTCGGCATCGGAGGAGCCGCCTCCTGGAGCTTCGTGAGCGCGGCTCGGTAGGGCCCGGCGACCTCCTCGGGCAGCGCCGACTCGAAGACGGACAGGGCCTGCCCGAACTTCATGGCACCGCCCTTGAGCTCGCCGAGGACCTTGAACAGCTGGTCCGCGGTGCGCTGCTGGAGCTCACGGCCCACGAGCTCCGCCGACTCGCCGACGATCCGTTTGCCGAGTCCCCAGGTCGCCCGTCCGGCGAAGCCGAGCGGGAGCGCCGCGAGCTTGGCGGTCCGGGTGACCGCCTTGCGGGGAAGATCAGACATGCGCCCTCCAAGTCCTGGACAGCCGTGTCGCCGGGGCCTTGCGGGACACCTCCGCCGACGGCTGCCGCACGGCCATTGTCGCGCGTGACCCGCCGTCCTCCGCGTCCCGTGCCCTGTTACCTTTCTCCACCTTTTCCGCGCGGCCCTCGGCCCCGTCACCGCTGCCGTCCTTCCGCGCCGCGCCGCACGGGCAGCCGGGATGGGCCCACACCGGGCGCGCGTGCCAGTCGAACCGGGGCACGGCGGCCTCCCAGCGGGCGCCGGCGCTCGCCGGGGTCCCGCCGTCGAGGAAGGTGAGGGCGTGCCCGGCGGCGAGCGATGCGACGGCGGAGGCCAGCGCCAGGTCACATGCCTGTCCCGGGCGGGGGCGCCCCGAGCGCCACTGGGCCACCAGGCGCGGCCAGGTCTCGTCCCGGTCGCGGCGGTGCCGGTCCAGGCAGTCCGCGCATGCGGTTTCCCCGGGGACCACGAGCGGCCCGACCACCCCCGTGCCCTCGACGACCCCCGCGTACAGATGGGGTGTTCCGGAGGCGAGCAGCGGCTCGACGGCGGCCGGATCGGGGGCGTGGACGGCGAGACCGTCGCGCGGGGCGAGCACCACCAGATCCAGACCGGGATCGGCGCAGCCCTCGCCCGGTGACCCGGCCGCCCGGCGGCCCGGGGGCCGATCGGGCGCTGCCCGGCGCACCGCCCTGCGGGCCGCCTCGTCGCGGCGTTCGCCGACCGACTCCGCCGGGAACCCGCCCGGTGCCACGTCCCACGGCTCGACCCGGCCGATGTCCCGCACGTCGACCTCGCCCACCCCCGCCCCGGCGAGCAGCGAGGCGAGGACGACGCCGACCCGCCCGGCACCCCTGACCCGCACCCGCAGGGAACGGCGGGCGGCGAGCCGGTCGAGTGCGGCGCCCGGCTCGCGGGCGAGGAGCGACAGGGAGGCGAGGTCGGGACGGAGCCGGTCGAGGACCTCCTTTCTCTCCCGGAGATCCGCGGCCTCCGGGCCACCGCCCTTCGCGTCGTCCAGCAGGCCCGAGGCGGACAGCCGCTCCACCAGCGTGTCCACGTGGCCGTCCGGCAGGCCCATCCGGCGACCCTCGTCCCGCAGCAGGGGCAGCCCCCGGGTCCCGTCGAGCAGGCCGAGCAGACTGCCCGTCGCGGTGTCCACCGGTCCCACCACCATGGCGTGTGCGGGCGCCATCCCGAACTGCACGGTGTTCAGATCCCGCCAGCCGCGCCGCAGCGCGGGCTTCACCATCGGATGCATCACATTCCCCCGTAGCCGTGTCCTCGCACCGATCCGTCGACGAGCCGATGAGTGGTCCACCGGGACGTGCTCCGCCGACGAGTGCGAGGGCCAGGATGCCGGGCCGACCGCGCAGCCCGTCCCGAGTTGTCCACAGGCAGAGGCATTCGTCGTACAAGTCATGCGATATGCAGGTCATGCGATTCGTGCGGATTGCGCACGGCGTGGCGCCCGCTACCCGCCGAGCGCGCCCGGAAGGGGGACTTCCCCCGTGCGCAGCGGGTAACGTGCGGGCGTGTCCGCCGATCCACCGCACCGCGCAGCCGAACCGCAGCGCAGCACGACGAACCCGCCGCAGGGCGGCCGGACGACGAGCGCGATCGAGGTCCGCAGGAGCGCGCGACGGCGCAGAACGGTCTCCGCGTACCGCGAGGGCGATCGCACCGTCGTGCTCATCCCCGCCCGGATGTCCGAGGCGGAGGAGCAGCGCTGGGTCACCGTCATGCTCGAGAAACTGGCCGCCCAGGAGAGCAGGCGACGCCTGGGCGACGCCGAGCTGGCCGAGCGCGCCGAGCGGCTGTCGGCGCAGTACTTCGAGGGGCGGGCCCGGCCCGCCACCGTCCGCTGGGTCACCAACCAGAACACCCGCTGGGGCTCCTGCACCCCCGCCGAGGGCAGCATCCGCCTCTCGCACCGCCTGCGGGACATGCCCGAGTACGTCGTCGACTACGTGCTGCTGCACGAACTCGCGCATCTGCTGGTCCCCGGGCACGGCCCCCGCTTCTGGCAGCTCCTGGAGGCCTATCCGCGCACGGAGCGGGCCCGCGGCTACCTCGAAGGGGTAGTGGCCGCCGGGCGGCTGCCGCACCAGCCCGAGTCGTCGGCCGAATAGCGTCGCGGGCGCCGGACGGCCGTCCCGCGAGGCACGGCGGGCGCTTTCGGACCCGGGCCCTGTTGTGTACCGGGTCTGTACCGGCCTCCTCCGTTGTCGGACTTTGCCGTTAGCCTGGCGCGACGCACTCGCATACGGGATGGGGGACGGTCGTACGCATGGCCAGGGAATTCCAACGCGGCCACAAGGCCAGGATCAGTGACCTCACCGCGGGAACGGATCTGTACGTGGGTGTGCAGATCGCCGGCCCCGGGCTGACGTTCGACATCAGTTGCTTCGGGCTCGACGCCGAGGAGCGGCTCTCGGACGACCGGTACTTCGTCTTCTTCAACCAGCCGAAGACGCCCGAGGAGTCCATTCAGCTGCTCGGCGCCCAGGCGGGCGACACCGAGTCCTTCCGGGTGACGCTGGACCGGATACCGCCTCACATTCAGAAGCTGTCGTTCACCGCGACGCTCGACGGCGCCGGCCAGATGTCCCAGATCGGCCCCGGCTACCTGCGCATCGTCGCGGGCGGCGAGGAGGTCGCCCGCTACCCGTTCAGCGGCTCCGAGTTCAGCACGGAGCGGGCCGTCATGCTCGGTGACTTCTACCTCAAGGACGTCTGGCGGTTCGCGGCCGTGGGCCAGGGCTTCGACGGCGGCCTCGACGCGCTGCTGAAGAACTTCGGCGGCGAGGTGGCCGAGGAGGAGGCGCCGGCGCCGCAGCAGGCCCCGCCGCCGCAGGCGGGCGCCGCCCTCGGGTTCGCCCCGCCCGCCCAGGCCACCGCGCCCCCGGCCTTCGGCGCCCCCGCG
>BNBP01000069.1 GCA_014656015.1 Streptomyces griseoaurantiacus
CGGATACACACCCCGCGTGTACGGATACGCCCCCGGCTCCCCCAGCCGCTCCGCCGGATCCCAGCCCGCCAGATCCCCCGGCCCGTAGACCGGCTCGATCGGCAGACCGCTCTCCGTGGACCGGGTGCCTCCTGTGCGCTCCATGGGTCACGTCCTCTCCCGGGACGCGTCGCGGTCCCGGCTCGACCGGTTCCCGGGCGGGCGCCGGACGGCGCCCGGCCGCCGAGTCTGCCCGGAGTGCGCACGGCACGGAATCCTCGACCGGCGCCCTCGGTACGGGTCCCGGAACCGGGACACCCGCCGTGCCCGTTCGGCCACCCCGCCCGGCGCGCGCGAGACGAGCGGCCCGGGCCACCCGGCCCCGGCATGCGCCCCGGAGCCCCGCGCCCCGGCCGGGGCACCCGCTCCCCAAGACCGCGAACCGCCACGCCCTGATAGACCGCTCCCTCGCCGTGCTCACCGAGGGACACGCCTGGCTGCCCGACCGCATGCGGGACAGCGCGGAGCCGGTGCTGAGCACCCGGTTCCTCGGCCACCCCGCCCTGGCCGTGCGCGGCCCGGACGCCGTGCGGTTCTGCTACGACGAGGCCGATGTCCGCCGGTGCACGGAGCCCTCCGGGGCGACCCCTACGCCTTCCGCCCGGGGCGCTTCCTGGGCGGCACAACGCTGCCCGGCGGCTTCAGGAGAGGTACAGCCGCAGGCGTACGGGCCCGTCCTCGAGGCCGAACTCCAGCAGGGAGCCCCTCACCGGCGGCAGCAGTCCCCGCGGTACCGCCTGCCCCGCGTGCCGTCCGGGCAGCGAGGTGATCCGCACCCGCACGCCGCCCCGGCGCGGCACGCAGCCCTCCCACGTACGCAGCCCCGCCGCCTGCCGGAACCCGTGCAGCACGCTGAGGCGGCGGGCCGCGTACGGGGTGGTCACGATCCGCGTCGAGCGGTCCAGGCCCCGCCGGGCCGGGGCGCACGCGGGAGCACGGGCGGCGCGCGCACGAGGTGCGGCCGGACGGACCGCGGGCGGGCGGATGAACCGCGGGGCGGGCGCGCACGTATCCCTCACCGGACTGACGCACGGCCCAGGGAAGGCGCACGGAAGGAGAACGGCGTGCCGACACCGACCGATCCCCCCGACCGGCCCGGACAGCCCGCGCGACGCCCGGTGCTGGAGCCCACGTACGTCATGCGGCGGCGGCGCACGGAGGCGCTCGCGGAGCTGGTGCGGGAGCACCGGGAGAGCCGCGAGGACCGTGGGGCCGGGGCGGGGATGGAGGCGGAGCCGGATTACGAGGCGGTCCTGCCCGGCGGACCCGGGCCCGGCGCGGTCCCCGTCACCGACCTCGCCACCGAGGAGATGGCCCCGGTCACCGAGCCCCTGGCCTCCTCGGGCGCCGCACCTCCGGCACCGCCGTACGCCGGTGCCGGGCCGGGGACGGGTCGGCGCCCGCGGCGGCGCGGCCACCCGGCGCGGGGCGTGCGGGGGAGGGCGGCGGGAGCCGGGGTCACGCGGCGGCGGGCCGCCCTCGCCGTCGGAGTGGCCGCCGCCGCTCTCCTCGGCTTCGCCGCCGCGCTCACCGTCACCGGCCTCGCCGGCCCCGAGGCGCGGCGGGCCGCCGCATCGCCGGGACCTGCCGCGGCCGGCGCCGCCTCCCGGCCCGCCGGGGCCCCGGACACCGACCCGGACGGGGTCGGCACCCTCCGCGAGGGGGACAGCGGGCCCGCCGTGAGTGAACTGCAGCAGCGGCTGCTGCGCGTCCCCGACGTGTACCGGGACGGCGCGACCGACGGCCACTACGACGCCGTGCTGCGCGCGGCCGTCGCCCGCTTCCAGCTCTGGTACGGCATCAGGGGCGACGAGAGCGGCGTCTACGGCGACGACACCCGCCGCGACCTGGAGTCCCGCACCGTGCGATGACCTCCCGACGGCGGGCACGGGCCGGGGTGCGCAGGCCGCTCACCTCCACGCCGCACACCGCCCGGGCCCGCCCGCCGCAACGGGCGTGCCGCGCATCTCCCGCACGTGGCACGCCCGTTGCCTACTCGGCCCGCGAGGGCGCGGGAAGCGGCCGGTCCCGCCGGTCCGGCAGCCCTGCCAGCTCGGGCATGGCGGGCAGGACGGGTTCCGGGACGATCAGGTCCGCCCGGTCGCGGGTCGTGGCGATGAGCGCGGCATTGCGCCGGTCGGGGCCGAGGGCCCAGGCGACCGCCGCCCCGTGGTCCTTGCCGAACTCCTCGTGGCGGGCGATCAGCCGTGCGACGCGCGCCTCCTCGTCGCGGGGCTCGCAGTACCAGACCTCGTCCAGCAGAGGGCGTACGCGTGCCCACTCACCGGTGCCGAGGAGGAGGTAATTGCCCTCGGTCACCACCAGTCGGGTGCCGGGCGGTACCGGAATGGTCCCGGCGATCGGCTGTTCGAGGTCCCGTTCGAAACCGGGCGCGTAGACGGTGCCGTCCTCTTCCGGGTCCCTCAGCCGGCGCAGCAGGGCCGCGTAGCCGGCGGCGTCGAAGGTGTCGGGCGCGCCCTTGCGGTCGCGGCGGCCCAGCCGGTCGAGCTCGGCGTCGGCGAGGTGGAAGCCGTCCATGGGGACATGGGCGGCGAGCGGCGGGTCCGAGGCGGCGTTGAGGGCGCGCACGAGGTGCGCGGCGAGGGTCGTCTTGCCGGACGCGGGAGCACCGGCGAGACCGAGAACGGCCCGGGATCCCGGACGCACCAGGCCGGCGGCCCGCCGCAGGAGGTCGTCGAAGGTCACGCCCCCATTCTTCTCGCCCCGCGCGGCCCCACTCCTCCCGGCCCCCACCGGGCCTCAGAGCGCGCGGCCCTCCCCGGCGCCCGGGCCACCCGCACCCGGGCTGATGATCTCCTCCAGCACCCTGCCCACCGTCTCGTAGACGAGGGCCCGTACCGCCCCTTCCTCCCCCCTCTCCCGCCACTCCCGTTCCTGTTCCTCCGCCCACCCCCGTGCCCGCTGGATCCTCCGCAGCAGTTCGTCCGAGTCCACGACATCGTTCATGGGGTACGAGTACCCCCGCCGCGTCCGGGAATGTGGCGCTCGACACACACCCCGGGCCCGCCCCCTGTTCCGCCCGTCGGGGGGAAGCTGTCCCCTATGACTGAGCTCGGTCTCCCGGACGCAATCCAGGCCTGCCTCTTCGATCTCGACGGAGTCGTCACCCGAACCGCCGTCGTCCACGCCGCCGCGTGGAAACAGACCTTCGACGAGTATCTGCGGCGACGCGACGGCACGGACTTCCGGCCGTTCGACAAGGGCGCCGACTACGACCGGTACGTCGACGGCCGCCCCCGCGCCGACGGCGTGCGCACCTTCCTCGCCTCGCGCGGCATCCACCTCCCCGAGGGCGAGCCCGGCGACCCGCCGGACCGGGAGACCGTGCACGGCCTCGGCAACCGCAAGAACGACCTCCTGCTGGAGCTGATCCGCACCCAGGGCGTGGAGGCCTACGAGGGCACCCTCCGCTACATCGAGCGGGCCCGCGCCGCCGGCCTGCGCACCGCCGTCGTCTCCTCCAGCGCCAACTGCCGTGACGTCCTGCGCTCCATCGAGGCCGAACACCTCTTCGACGTCCGCGTCGACGGTGTCGTCGCCGCCGAGCGCGGCCTGCCCGGCAAGCCCCGCCCGGACACCTTCCTCGCCGCCGCCGCCGACCTGGGCGTCGAGCCCAAGGCGGCCGCCGTCTTCGAGGACGCACTGGCCGGCATGGACGCCGGCCGCTCGGGCCACTTCGGCTACCTCGTCGCCCTCGACCGCGTCGGCCAGGGCGACGCCCTGCGCGAACACGGCGCCGACATCGTCGTGAAGGACCTCGTGGACCTGGGGAGGTGGGTGTGATCACGCACACCTCCTACGGCGTGGAACCCTGGTGCCTGCGCGAACGCGGCCTGCACTCGGAGGTCCTCCCGCAGAGCGAGTCGGTCTTCGCCCTGTCCAACGGCCACGTCGGCTGGCGCGGCAACCTCGACGAGGGCGAGCCGCACGGACTGCCCGGTTCCTACCTCAACGGCGTCTACGAGTCCCACCCGCTGCCGTACGCCGAGGCCGGCTACGGCTACCCGGAGTCCGGACAGACCGTCATCAACATCACCAACGGCAAAATACTGCGCCTGCTGGTCGACGACGAGCCCTTCGACGTGCGCTACGGACGGCTGCGCTCCCACGAACGCGTCCTCGACCTGCGCACCGGACTGCTCACCCGCACCTGCGAGTGGACCTCCCCGGCCGGCACCACGGTCCGCATCCGCTCCCGCCGCCTGGTGTCCTTCACCCAGCGGGCCATCGCCGCGGTCTCCTACGAGGTGTCCGCCGTCGACAGCCGGGTCCGGATCGTCGTGCAGTCCGAACTGGTGACCAACGAGCAGCTCCCCGGCCACAACGGGGACCCGCGCGCGGCCGTCGCCCTGGAGTCCCCGCTGGAGGCGGAGACGCACTTCGCCAAGGGCACCCGGCTCCGGCTGGTGCACCGCACCCGGCGCAGCCGGCTCCGGGTCGCCGCGGCGGCCGACCACCGGGTCACCGGCCCCGAGGAGACCGCCACCGAGTGCGAGTCCACCGAGGACCTCGCCCGGCTCACCGTCGCCTCCGTGCTCGCGCCGGGCGAGAGCCTGCGCGTGGACAAGCTGGTCTCCTACGGCTGGTCCAGCACCCGTTCGCTGCCCGCCGTCAGCGACCAGGTCGACGCCGCGCTCGCCGCCGCCGCGACCCGCGGCTGGGCGGGCCTGGTGGAGGAGCAGCGGGAGTACCTCGACGACTTCTGGGCCCGCTCGGACGTCGAGGTGGACGGCGACGAACAGATCCAGCAAGCCGTGCGGTTCGCCCTGTTCCACGTGCTGCAGGCCGGGGCGCGGGCCGAGCAGCGGGCCATACCCGCCAAGGGACTGACCGGCTCCGGCTACGACGGCCACGCCTTCTGGGACACCGAGACCTTCGTCCTGCCGCTGCTCACCTACACCTCGCCCGAGGCGGTCGCCGAGGCGCTGCGCTGGCGGCAGAACACCCTGCCCGCCGCCCGCGAGCGCGCCGCGCAACTCGGCCTGCGCGGCGCCGCGTTCCCCTGGCGCACCATCGCGGGCCAGGAGGGCTCGGCGTACTGGCCGGCCGGCACCGCCGCCTTCCACGTCAACGCGGACATCGCCGACGCGGTGGTCCGCTACACGGCCGCCACCGGCGACACACGCTTCGAACGCGACACCGGTGTCGAACTCCTCGTCGAGACCGCCCGGTTGTGGCGCTCGCTGGGTCACCACGACCACCGGGGCGCCTTCCACATCGACGGGGTCACAGGCCCCGACGAGTACAGCGCCGTCGCCGACGACAACACGTACACCAACCTCATGGCCCGGATGAACCTGACCGCCGCCGCCGACGCGGTCGAGAGGCATCCGCGGCAGGCGGCCGCGCTCGGCGTCGACGACGAGGAGAGCGCGGCCTGGCGGGACGCCGCCGAGGCCATGCACATCCCCTACAACCACGAACTGGGCGTGCACGAGCAGCACGCCGGGTTCACCCGCTACCAGCGCTGGGACTTCGCGGCCACCCGCCCCGACCAGTTCCCGCTGATGCTGCACTTCCCCTACTTCGACCTGTACCGCAAACAGGTCGTCAAGCAGGCCGACCTGGTCCTCGCGATGTACACGTGCAGCGCGTTCTTCGACGCCGAGCACAAGGCGCGCAACTTCGCCTACTACGAGCCGCTCACCGTGCGCGACTCCTCCCTGTCGGCGTGCACCCAGGCGGTCATCGCGGCCGAGGCGGGCCACCTGTCGCTCGCCTACGACTACCTCCACGAGGCCGCGCTGATGGACCTCCACGACCTGGAGCACAACACCCGCGACGGGCTGCACATCGCCTCCCTCGCGGGCACGTGGATGGTCCTCGTGGCGGGCTTCGGCGGCATGCGGCACCACGGCGGGACCCTGCAGTTCGCGCCCCGGCTGCCGGAGACGTTCAGCCGCCTGGCGTTCACCCTGGAACTGCTGGGGCGCCGGGTGCGGGTGGAGATCGGGCGGGGCTCGGCGGCGTACACGCTGCTCAGCGGTGATCCGCTGGTGATCCACCATCACGGGGAGTCGCTCACGGTGGAGGTGGACAAGATCAGCCGCCGCGACATCCCGCCGCTCAAGCCGCTCGCCTCCCCCTCCCAGCCGGAACACCGCCGCCCCCACAGGGCGACGGCGCGCGAGGGTTAGGGGCCGACGCCGCCCCGATCACGCCGCAGACGCGGGCCCGCCACCCGCGTCCGCGGCGTTCGCATGCCGTCCGGCGGAAATCCGTGCCCGCTCTTTTCTTGAAGAGTCTGCAAGAAACTGTACGATGGAGTCATCCACTTCACGCGGTCGCAGTCGGGGAGGGGGCAAGGGAACGCCCATGTGCCGCGGCCAGGAACGGTTACAGGCTTTCGAGAAGCTCGGCACCGAGCTCGCAGGGAACACGGAGATCTGAGATGACACGCACCCCGCCGGTCAAGCTGGCCCACATCGTCCTGAGGACGACGCGCTTCGTCGAGATGAAGGAGTGGTACAAGCTCGTGCTGATGGCCGCTCCGGTCTTCGAGGACGACCACCTGTCCTTCCTCACCTACGACGAGGAACACCACCGCATAGCCGTCCTCGGCATGAACTCGCTCGACGAGCCGCGTCCCGGAACCGCGGGCGTGGACCACGTCGCCTTCACCTTCGCCGACCTCCAGGCGCTCGCGGCCAACTACGAGTTCCTGAAGGGCAGGGGGATCAGCCCGTACTGGTGCATCAACCACGGGCCGACCACCGCGATGTACTACCGGGACCCGGACGGAAACCAGCTCGAACTCCAGATCGACAACTTCGACACCGACGAGGAACTCGAACGGTTCTTCGCGACCGGTGCCTTCGACGCCAACCCGGCCGGCCTCGAATTCGACCCCGAGGTGCTGGTGTCCGAACTGGCCGGGGGAGTGCCCGTCGACGAACTCAGGCGGCGGGACCACTGGCTGCAGACGCGGTAACGCACTCCCCGGCGCAGGCCACGCGTTCCCGGCGTGGTCTGCGCCCGCGTGCGCGGGCCGGCCCGCCGCACCCGCCCGGCATCACCGCCGGGCACGGTCCGGCCAAGGGCCGTCCCGCCAGGGACCGCGGGGCAGCCCTTAGGATCCGGTGACCATGCCAGTCAACCGAAAAGCGGTCCCCCGGGCCGAACGCGAGGCACTCATCCTGGACCGCGCCGCCGAGATGTTCCGCGACGCCGGCTTCCACGAGACCGCGGTCTCGGAACTCGCCCGGGCCTGCGGCCTCACCGCCAACGCCGTCACCTACTACTTCCCCAGCAAGGACATGATCCTGGCCGCCGTACTCGAGCGGTGGACCTCCGCCGTGCTCGAAGAGGTCGGCCTGGCCGAGGCCGCCGGGGCCACGCGGGCAGACGGAAGCCCCACCACCGTCGCCGAGCGCTTCGACATGCTCGAGGCGGCCGTCGGCTCCCTCGACCCCGCCACCGGCCGGCCCGGCAGCCTCGCCGTACTGATCGAACGGCTCCGCCCCTACCGGCGCGTCTACGCGGTGGTGCACGAGCGGATGCACGCGGCCTCCTGCGTCGCCCGGTGGCACCGCCTCTCGCACCTGCTGTTCGGCACGCTCATCACGGCCGACGTGGAGCGGCGCTTCGGCGCCGCGCCGGCCGCCGGCCCGCTGGCCGTGGCCGTCGCCCTGGTCGAGAACGGACTGCTGCACGAGCAGGAGGGCACCATGAGCGCGGCCGAGCTGATCGAGAACGTCCTCGACCAGGTCCACCTGCTCCACGACTGCCGGGCGGCCGGGTGAACCGGAACGAGCCGGAGCACAGCCCCCTCCCCGCCCGCCCGCACCCCCTCGGCTACCCACCGCCCCCCGTCACGGGCGGGGCGCCGGCGCGGGCGCGGGGGAGGGCCGTGCCCGCCAGGATGCGCGGCTCGACCCGGTCGTACAGCCGCCGCTGACGGTCCTTCCGGGACCGCCCCGACAGCATCGTCCCCACCCAGCCGCACAGGAACCCCGCCGGGATCGACGCCACCCCCGTCGTGGTGAAGGGGAACCAGTGGAAGTCCAGCCCCGGGAACGCCGCCGTGGGCGACCCGGAGACCAGGCTCGTCCCCGGCATCAGCACCAGCACCGCCAGCGTGCCCCCGATCAGCGTGCACAGCAGCCCCGCCCGGGTGCACCGCCGCCAGAACAGGGCGTACACCAGCGCCGGCGCGAGCGCGGAGGCGCCCACGCAGAAGGACGCCGTCGCCAGCGGCTGCAGACTGCGGTCCTGCACCAGGGTGGCGAGCAGGATCGCCGGCACACCCACGACCAGCGCGCACACCCGCGCGAGCATCGTCTCCCGCTGCGGGCCCGGCGGCTTCGACCGGGTGGCGAACACGTCGTGGGCGAGGGAATTGGCGCAGGCGAGGATCATCCCGGCCACCGAGGCGAGCAGCGTCAGGAAGAGCGCCGTGGTGACGCTCGTGAACAGCAGCGTCTCCGGACGCGAGAGATGCGCCCCGAACGCGGCCCGGGAACCCAGCAGATACGCCGTGTTGCCGCGCGGATCGGCCGCGGCGAGCCCCTCCCTGCCGACCAGCGCGGTGGCCCCGACGGCCACCACGGTGATCACCACGGCGAACACCGCGACCGCGGTCACGGCCCAGGACATCGAGCGCCGCACCTGCCGGGCACTGCCCGCGGTGTACATCCGCATCGTCACGTGCGGCAGGCAGGCCGCGCCCAGCACGATGGTGAGCTGGGTACTGATCATGTCCAGCCGGGGGTGCTCGCCCGCGGCGAACTGCAGCCCGGGCCGCAGATACGCCTGCCCCGCGCCGCTGTGCTCGGCGGCGGCGGTGAACAGGGCCCCCGGGTCCCAGTCGAAGGCGCGCAGCACGAGGACGGCGACGACGGCACCCGAGCCGAGCAGCATCACCATCTTCAACAGCTGGATGAGGGCCGTGCCCTTCATACCGCCGATGGCCGCGTAGGCGATCATCAGCGCGCCCACCCCGACCACGCACCCGGTCTTCATGGTGCTCCCGGTGAACCCCAGGATGTACGCGAGCAGTTGGCCGGTGCTGGCGAGCTGCACGAGCATCATCGGCAGCAGCGCGATCAGGGTCACCGCGCAGGTGGTGATCCGCACCGACCGGCCCGGCATCCGCCGGGACAGCGCGTCGCCCAAGGTGAACCGGCCGGTGTTGCGCAGCGGTTCGGCCAGCAGGAACATCAGCAGCATCAGCGACAGCGTCATGCTCAGGGCGAGGACGACACCGTCGTAGCCGCACAGCGCGATCACCCCGCCGATGGTGAGCACGGTGGCGGCGGAGATGTAGTCCCCGGCGATCGCGAGCCCGTTGCGCAGCGGCGACATCGTGCGGTAGCCGGTGTAGAACTCGGCGAGATCGTCCCGGTCGGGGCCGGTCATCACGCACAGCAGCAGGGTGACGGTGACGACGGCGCAGAAGGCGACCAGGGACCAGGACTGGGCGGAACCGTCGAACTCGGTCATCGTCCCGGCCCCACGAGCCCCTCGCCCTCGGCGGCCCGGGCCAGGGGATCGGGTGGGGTGTGGCGGCGTACGCGGGCGGCGAGCGGGTCGACGTAGCGGCGGGCGGTGTACTCGTACAGCAGGACGGCCAGCCAGGTGACCGGCAGCTGGACCAGCCCGAGCAGCAGCCCCGTGGACAGGCCGCCGGTGACGGGACGGGTCATCACCGACGGCTCGTACGCGGAGAGGAGCAGGAAGGCCACGAAGTAGCCGAGGGCGGCGAGGGTGGCGACCCGGCGCTGCCTGCGGTAGGCGCGGCGCAGCATCCGGAGGTCCCCGTGGTGCCCGCGCGCCCGGTGCGGTAACGCCCGGCGCAAGGGGCGGGTCGGTAAGTCCCCCTCGTACTCGGCCGGATCACCGTCCCGTGCGTGCGCCACCGGTTCCTCCACGGGTTCCTCGTCCGGCGGCCACGGGTGCGGCAGGGCGGAGACCGACCAGCTCGGTATGTGCGGCGGTGGCACCGGGGAGGAGGGGTGCGGTGAGTGCGGGTCGTGGGACATCCCGGTTCTCCTTGCGGCTCGGAGGTCCGGCGGGAGCGGACCGTGGGGGAGGGAAGCGGGGGAACGGGTCTTCGCACGCTATCCGCCGCGATCCGGGGAGTGGGCCGTTTCCCGGCAACTCGGGGCGGCCCGTCATCACCCCGCTGACCTCGCATGTTGTCCCTGTGAGTGCAGTGACGGCAGAGCCGTGGGGGACGCCGGGACGTCCTCTTCGGCACGTGGGCGCACACCTCCCACGGCCCGGCGGCGGACACCGCCGGAGGGGGCTGCGCGCAGACCGTGGTCGGCGAGCGGTCCCACCGTCAGGCCCGCCCGCCGGCAGTCGGTGACCAGAGCCGGCAGCGCTTCCAGGGTCGCCTTCCAGCAGTCCGGGGCGGCGGCCCGGTCCGTGTCGTGCAGCAGCACCGTGCCGCCGCCGCGCAGATCGGCCTCCACCGTCGCGCGCACCGAGTCCGCGGTGGCGTCCGCCGTCCAGTCCCTGCCCCAGGCCGACCACAGCACCGGGCGCAGCCCCGCCCGCCGGGCCGCCGCCCAGCGGCCGGAGGTGAGGATCCCGTACGGCGGCCGGTACCAGCGCGGCCGGCGGCCGGTCACCTCGGCCACCGCCTCGGCCGCCCGCGCCACCTCGCGCGCGTCCCGCGCGGGTGCGGGCAGCCAGGGCCGGTCGTGCGTCCAGCCGTGGACGGCCAGTTCGTGTCCCCGGCGGGCCGTCTCGCGGGCCACCTCGGGGTGGCGCAGGACGCTCTCGCCCAGGACGAAGAACGTGGCGCGCACCATCAGCTCGTCGAGCGCTTCCAGGAAGAGCGGGGTGGAGAGCGGGTCGGGGCCGTCGTCGAAGGTGAGGGCGACATGGCCGGGCCGGCCGATGCCCGCGAGCCGGGGGAAGCAGCGGCGCCGCAGCCCCGGCAGCCAGGTGGCGGCCGGGACGATGTGCGCGCCGGCCGCGGCGGTGACCGCGAGGGGCACGGCGGCCAGGGCCGCCGCACGCCGGACGGACGGCGGCGGGACCGGCGCGCGCGGGCCGGACACGGGAACGGGCTCGTGGCTCGTGCGGCTCATGCCTCTCGGTACCTCTCTGTCGTGTGGCTGTTCTGTCGTGCGGCTGTCGTCCTCGGTGTGTCTCCGCCGTGGTGCGCTGCTGAGGTCGTGCCCTGCCGTGGGGCCTCGTCATGCCCTGCCGACTGGTGCCGTGCCGGTGGTGCCCCGCCGTGATGTTTCCCCGTCGTCCGGGAGTTCGTGCACGGCCCGGCGGGCGTGGCCGGTTTCGGTCAGGGCTCGCGGCGCGAACGCGCGCGGGCGGCGGACCGCGAGGCGGTGGCACCCCCGGTGCCGGTCCCGCCGGAGCCCTTGTCCCACGTCTCGTGCTGCGAGGCCGCGTGGGCCAGCCCCACGGTGCCCGCGCCGATCAGCGCGATGCCGAGGATCTCGGGCACGAGCCGCAGCCCCAGGCCGATGTGCTCGTCGAACAGCACCCACCCCAGGGCCACGCTGGTCAGCGCGTCGCCGAGGGTCAGGGCGGGCTGCGAGGCGGTCAGGCTGCCGGCGCGGAAGGCACCCTGGAGGAGGACGAACGCGGTCAGTCCGGCCACCGCCAGCGCGTACAGCGGCCAGCTCGCGAAGATCCCCGCCCCCACGTCGCCGATCCGCCCGGTGACCTCCTTCATCAGCGCGGCCGTCGTCGCGAACGAGATCGCCGAGGCCAGCGCGAGCAGCGCCGCCCGGCAGGAACCCCTGGTCGGCCGGGAGGCCAGGACGAGCAGGACGACCGCGAGGAGCGTGGCCGCCCCCACCAGCAGCCAGCGCCCCGGCGTCGCGGCGGAGCGTCCCTCGGTCGGCGCCGCCGCGCCGAGGAACAAGCCCAGGCCGAGCGCGAGGGCGACGAAGGCCAGCCAGGTGCGCCGGTCCGGCGCGTGGTGGAAGACGAGGCTGCCGACGGCCAGGGTGAACAGCAGCTCGGCGGCGAGCAGGGGCTGGACGAGCGAGAGGCTGCCGACGGTGAGCGCGGCGGCCTGCAGCACGGTCGACACCGCCAGCAGCGCCGAACCGGCCAGCCAGAACGGGCGGCGCAGCACATGGGCCATCCAGTGCGCGGCGTGCCGCATCCCGGCGCCGGAATCCGCCTCGTCGGCCGCCGCACGCCGCTGCAGCACCGAGGCCGCGGCGTTGGCGAGGGCCGCGAGCAGGGCCAGAACGACGGTGGGCGCGTTCACGCCGTGACTCCTCGGCGGCTTCGGTTACTTCGAGGGCTTCGGTGACATCGGGGGCGGGGGGTCGGGTGACTTCGGCGGCTCTGAGGGCTCGGACGGCTCTGCGGGCTCGGACGGCTTCGGTGGCTTGGACGGCTTCGGCGGTTCACCCGAAGCGGGCGGCGAGCCGTCGGTAGACGGCGGGGGCCGTGCCCCGGATCCGGACCGGCAGCCGCAGCCAGCCGGGGACGTAGACCTCGTCCCGCCCCCGCGCCACGGCGGTGCTGACCGCCTCGGCCACCTTCTCGGCCGGCACCGGCCGCGGGTGCGACCGTACGTAGGGCATGCCCCGACGTTCGAAGAACGGCGTGTCCACCACGGCGGGTACGACATGGCTGACGCCGACGCCGGTGCCGTACAGCTCGTAGCGCAGCGCGTCCGCGAACGCGGCGAGCGCCGCCTTGGCGGCCGAGTAGACGGCCTCCTGGCGCACGGCCAGCATCCCGGCCACCGACCCGACCAGGACCACCCGGCCCGCGCCGGCCTCCACCATGCCCGGCAGCAGCCGCCGTACCAGGTGCATCGCCGGCAGGACGTCCACCTCGAAGAGCGTGTCGATGGAGCCCGGGGGCATCGTCGCGAAGTCCCCCGCCCAGCCGATGCCCGCCCCGGCGACCAGGAGGTCCACCCTGCCCCCCGCGGCGTCCAGCGCGAAGTCCGCGAGCAGGCCCTCGGCGCCGGGGCGGGAGAGGTCGGCGGGGAAGACCGCGGCCGAGGTCGCGTCGGCCACCTGCGCGAGCCGCTGGGGATCGCGTCCGTTGAGCACGAGGTGCCAGCCCTCCGCCGCCAGACGCCGCGCCACCGCGGCGCCGATGCCGGAGGAGGCCCCCGTCACCAGGGCCGATCCCGGACAGGCCCGTTCCCCCTCGGCCGGCCGGCGCACCATGCGGGGCTCCGCGCCCGGCACACCCGTCGGCACCTCGGCGAGGGAGGCGGCGTCTCGGGCGTACGAGGGGGCGCGGGAGAAGGCGTGAGCCATGGTGCGACCTCTGCGGGACGGCGAGCACCGGGGAGCCGGCCGGCGGCCGGAACGGTGCGCGGACGGGCGGACGGAGCGGGCGGTGATGGAGTATCCGCCCGGCCGTGTTCTGAAACGTGTGCATGTCCGCACGTATGGGGCTTTCGGGGGCGGTCATGGGTATGGGCGCCGGAGCGTGCCCGCGTGCACGGGGAGGGTGCGCGCGGGGCGTGGACGCGGGGCGCCGCCCGTCGGCCCGCCCTCGCCCCGGGGGGTCAGGGTCAGGAGGTGTGCCGGGCCGTCCGCCGTGCGGAGCCCGTGCGAGCCGTGGAACCGTCCTGTTCCTCGGGTTCCCCGGGTTCCCCGGGTTTCCCGGAGTCGCGCGAGCGTTCCGCGAGCATGAGGCCGAGGAGACCGAGCAGGGCCAGCACGCAGCCGGACGCCACCTGGTTCCAGCGGATGACCTCCGCGCCCCAGTCGCCGAAGAAGCCGGAGAGGATCAGGCCCACCCCGACCACCGTCACCAGCAGATCGGTCTCCCTGCCGCGCGGCCGGGAGAGCCGGACCAGACCGGTGAGGAAGACGATGATCCCGGCGCCCATCTCCACGAGGTGGGGATCGTTGCCGAGGTCCTCCGGGTACTGCAGGGCCGCCATGCAGATGAACAGCCACATGCCGGCCAGCATCAGCAGCACGCTCAGCGGCACGTGGTGCAGTTCCTTCGCGCGCGGTCCCGCCACACGGCCGATCGGACCCGGACGAATCTCTGCATCAGCAGACTTTCTGGTCGAAATCGCACTCATTCGTACGGACTATCCCACCTGGAGCCCTTGAACCCTCCCTCCGGCGTTTCTCTCGCCGGCCCTCACCTCCCCGAGACCCTCGCTCACCTTGCGGTCGCTCGGCCCGGCCCGCCCCGGCGGCCGCCTCCGCGATAGAAAGAACCCATGGCGGAGCGCGACACTGACACCGGCCCCGAGAAGTCCGGGACCCCCGTAGATTCCGGGACCCACGAGGACACGGACGACGTCGAGCGGGTGACCCGGGCGGTCCTCGCCGCCTCCCGGCTGCTGATGGCGGTCTCCGCCCGTTCGCTCGCCGCCGTCGAGGACGGGGTCACCCTGCCCCAGTTCCGCATGCTGATCGTGCTCTCCACCCGGGGCGCCACCAAGCTGGTCGCGCTGGCCGAGCTGCTCCAGGTGGCGCCGTCCACGGCGATGCGGATGGTCGACCGGCTGATCACCGCGGGGCTCGCCGTGCGCGAGGTCAACCCGGAGAGCCGGCGCGAGACCCTGCTGACCCTCACGGAGGAGGGACGGCGCACCGTCGCGGGCGTCGTCGCCCGGCGCCGGGCGGCCATCGCGTCGATCGTCGAGCGGCTGGACCCCGCGCACCGGGCCGCGCTGGTCGAGGCGCTCGCGGCGTTCAACGAGGCGGGCGGTGAACCCGCCGTCCCCGTGCCGGAGGAGGGGCAGGCCGAGACCCTCGGCTGGGGCGAACCCGGCCTCGCCCGCGACCTCTGACCCGCCCCCACGGGGTCCGCCCCGCCCCCCACCGCTCACCCTGGCGGACGCACTTCCCCCGCACCGCGTTTCGCACCCGGCGCGCCGGGAACTACGGGGCCCTACGCGGGAGGGAGCCGGCGATGCCCACACGAGACGACGCACCGTTCTCCGGTGGACGGCGAACACGCCTCCGCCCGGCCGGAGGGCCGCGATGAACCGACTCGTGAACCTGCTGCGGGAGGACCACGACGCCCTCTGGCGTCTCCTCGACGACGTCACCGATGACACCGACACCACCGATGCCACCGGCGGTCCCGCCCAGGACCCCGCGCCGCGGCGGCCGGCCCGGCGGCTCGTCGCGCTGCTGTCCGCGCACGAACTGGCTGAGGAGCGGGTGGTCTGGCCGGCGGTGCGCCGGCTGTGCGAGGACGGCGACGCGCTCGCCCGCACGGCACTGGCCCAGGAGGACGAGGCGAAGCGGGCGCTGCGGGCACTGGCGCGGCTGCCGTCCGGTGGCCCCGGGTTCACCGCGTGCCTCCGCACGCTCGCCGGGCTGACCCGCGCCCATCTGACCTACGAACAGGAGCAGGTGTGGCCCCGGCTCGAGAGCCGGCTCACCGAGCGGGACGACGCCACCCTGGCCCGCCGGTGGCGCGCCGCCCGCCGTCGCGCTCCCACCCGCCCGCACCCGTGGCTGCCCGCGCGCCCCGCGGTCCTCGGCACGGTGGGCCCGGCCATGGCGGCCCTCGACCGCGCCCGCGACGCGCTCCGGGCACGCACGGCGGCCGGACGGACCTGATCCGCCCCACCGCGGCGGGGAGCCGTCACCGCCACGCCGGAAAACCGACCTCACCACGCCGGGCGGCCGTACGAGGACGGGCTCCAGACCTCTACGTCGGCTCCGGCCCCGTACGTCGACTCCGGCCCTCTACGTCGTGCGGTCTCCCGCCCCGGGCCGCCGCGCCGGTGTCACCTGGGCCAGGGGCGGCACGGGCGGTTCGCCGCCCGCCTCGGTGAACGCCGTGAGCGCCTCGACGAGGGAGGCCCGCTGCTCCGGCGCGAGCCGCCGGACGATCCCGGTGACCTCCTCGCGGCGGCGGGCCATCACCCGGCCCACCACCCGCCGGCCCTCCTCGGTGAGCGTCAACCGGGTCTCGCGGCGGTTGTCCGGGTTGATCCGCCGGTCCGCGAGGCCCGCCGCGATGAGCCGGTCCACCATGCGCATCGCGGTGGAGGGGGCGACCTGGAGCAGTTCCGCGAGGACCACGAGCTTGGTGGCGCCCCGGGTGGAGAGCACCACCAGCATCCGGAACTGCGGCAGCGTGAGGCGCTCCTCGACCTCGGCGAGGGAGCGGGCCGACACCGCGAGCAGCAACCGCGAGGCCGTCAGGACGGCACGCGCCACCTCGTCCACCTCGCCCGCAGGGCCCGTACCGTGTGCCGGCACGACCCCACCGGCCGGTCTCCCGCTCTCGGGCATGGGCCCTTCCCCTCGTTCCCCTCACGCCGTGCCGCCCGCCACCCGGGCCGCACGGACCACCCGCGGTGTCCCCAGGTCAGGGGCACCGGTGCGCCATTCTCCCGTACCGCGGGCGCCGCCCGTCCACCCCTCACCCCAATGCCCCCGACAAGGGGCGTAACCGAGCCCCCGGTGGCAGCGTGAGGGCGGGCGTGGGTACCGGACGCACGGTCGTCTCGCGGTACGAGGAGGCGAGGGCGACAGGGGGGACGCCCCGGTGACCGCGGCCCACGACCGACTCCGCGACCGTCTCCGAGGGAGCCGCGCACATGACCACCGCAACCGTCGCCACCGAGGTGAGCCGGGCACCCGGAAGACCCGCGACACCCGACCGCCCCTCGTCCACGTGCCAGGTGAAGCTCGGCTTCTCGGCCCCCGTCCTCGACTGCGCCGTGCCCGCGCGCGGGGCGGACGGCACCGGCGGCTGCCCCCAGGCCGGCGGCGTCTGCATCGGCTGCGCCGTGCCCGGCTTCCCGGACGCGTTCCTGCCACTGCGGGAGGAGCCCGCCGCCGATGGTCCGCCGGCCTCCGTGACCGGGCCCTACGGGGCGGTCCTCCGGCGGCTGCGCGGCATCGCCGCCGGACGCACCCCCGCACGGCACCCTTCGCCGGCCCGCGGAGCGGACCATGGCTGAGCACACCACGGCCGCGTACGGCCCCGGCGCCGGCCGGCTCGACGACCCGGCCGTCGAGGAGCGCCTCACCCGCATCGACGAACTCCTCGGCCATGTCGAGGAGGCGTCCGAACCCACGGCGCGGGCCGCGGTCGAGGCCGTCGGCGCGCTCACCGAGGTCTACGGCGAGGGGCTCGCCCGGATCCTCGAACTCGCCGACGAGGCGCTCGCCGCCCGGCTCGCCGAGGACCGGCTCCTCGGCCACCTCCTGGTGCTGCACGACCTCCACCCCGATCCCGTCGAACGCCGGGCCGAACGCGCCGTCGACGGACTGCGCACCGTCGTCCGCGAGAGCGGCGGCGAGATCGAACTGACCGGCATCGACGACGGCGTCGCCCGTGTCCGCCTCGACGTCAGGGGCTGCGGGTCCACCACCGCCGGCCTGGAGAGCGCCGTGCGCGAGGCCCTGCTCGCCGCCGCGCCGGAACTGTCCGGCGTGGAACGGGTGGGCGACTCCGAGCGCGAGGCCGCCTTCGTCCCGCTCGACACCCTCGCCCTCGGACCGGCCGAACCCCAGGGGTCGCCGTGACGGCCGGCGCGCTGGCCCGAGTGATCCGAGACGCCGCCGACCGGCGCGCCGCGGACGCCGAACGCTGCGACCTGTGCGGTGTCCCGCTACCGGCCGAACACCAGCACCTGTACGACACCGAGCGGCAGCGACTGCACTGCGGCTGCCGTCCGTGCGCGCTGCTCTTCGCCGAGGGCGGCACCGCGGAGGGCCGCTACCGCCTGGTGCCGGAGCGACGGTTGCGGCTGCCGCCCGTGGACACCGGCGCCCTCGGCGTCCCGGTCGGCCTCGCGTTCTTCGTCCGGCGCCCGGACGACACGGTGACGGCCCACTACCCGAGCCCCGCCGGCGCCACCCGCTGGGAGCCCGAGGCCGAGGCCTGGCGGGCCGTGGTGGACCGTCACCCCGAACTGGCCGGTCTGCGGCCCGATGTCGAGGCCCTGCTGGTCAACACGGCGTGGGGCATGAGCCACCACTGGATCACCCCGATCGACGACTGCTTCCGCGTGGTGGCCCTCGTACGGCGGGAGTGGCGCGGGCTGTCCGGCGGCAGCCGGGTCCGGCCCGCCATCGAGGAGTTCTTCGCCTCGCTCACCGAACGACCGTGAGCCGACGGCGAGAACGGCACCGGTGACGGTGGCTGCGACGGTGGTTCCCCCCGCCGCCCGGAGCGGCGGAGCGGGGCCACCCCGGCGGAGCCCCTCGCCGCCGCGCCTCACACGGTGATACGGCGTCCGGTGATCTCCATGGGGTCCACCCGCACCCACAGCTCCCGCTTTCCGCCCGCCCACGGGCCGCTCACCGCCCGCTCGCCGAGCCGGCGCACCGACCCCGGGTCGGTCACCGCCCGCGCGTTCCCCCGCACCAGCACGCTCCACCCCTCGCTGAGCGCCTCGTCCACCCGGTCGACCTCGAACGCGACCCGGTTGCCCACCGCCAGGGCAGGCGTCGTCCCCGGCGCCGTGCGGAACACGAGGGCACCGTCGACGACGGTGTAGTTGACCGGTACCACCACCGGCCCCGAGGCCGTGCTCACCGCCAGCCGACCCACCCCGTGCGAGGCGAGCAGCGCCCGGCACTCCCGGACGCTCAGTTCCGTGAACGCGGGGTGCGCGGCCGCCCGGCCGGTTCCCGGCGGCCGCTCGGCGGCGGCGCCGGTGAACTCCGTGACCGTGGTCCGCAGCACGTCCGCCAGCCGCAGCAGCACGTTGGTGCCGGGGGAGGCCCCGGGGCTCTCCTCCAGGTAGCGGAGGTAGTCCGGCGCCATGCCCGCCCGGGCCGCCGCGTCCTCCCGGGTGAGCCCCAGTTCCCGGCGCCGGTGCGCCAGCCTGCGCCCGAGATCGCCGGCGTGCGCGTGCTCCGGGGCGGCGGACCCCTCCGGCGGCTCCCCGGCGGCGGAGGGGGCCTGGTCGCGGCCGGACGGCGGCCGCTGCTGTTCGGACATGGTGCCTCGCTTCCTTCCACCGGTCCGCCGCCACGGGGCCGGCCCGGCACATCCTGCGTCTCCTGCGTCGTCCTGTCCCTCCAGCTTGTCCCAGAAGGCGGCGGCCCGCCCGGGCCGGAGGTCCCCGATACGCCGTACGCACCCGCAGGACCGCGAAAACCCCGCGAACGGCCCCCGGCACCCGGCGGCCCGCAGTCATGCGGACGCCCGGCGCGGGTACCCGCGACAGTGGACGGCACCCGGGGAGGACGAACGGTGAACGAATCGCTGCGAGCAGTGGGCTGGGCGCGCTCCCTGCCGATGAGTACCGGGGCGAAGACCGCCCGCGACTGGACCCGGGAGCACCTGGACACCCTGGGCTGGACCTCGAAGGCGCCGGCCACCGCCGACGCGGTGCTGCTGGCCGTCTCGGAGCTGGTCACCAACGCCCATGTGCACGCCCGCAGCGACGCACAGCTCGTGCTCACCTGGGACACCCGGTGCCTGCACGTCGCGGTGCACGACTCCTCGCCGGAACTCCCGGTGGCCCAGGCGCCGAGCGCCGAACGCCTGGGCGGACGAGGCATGTTCCTGGTCGACGCGCTGGCCGACACCCTGCGGACCCGCCCCTGTCCGGACGGCAAGACGGTGATCGCCTGCTTCCGCATCCCCGACGAGAAAAAGAACTGAAATCGGCGCGCATATATGCGTGCTGAGGGGGCACCAGCAGTTACGAAAGGCTCGGAAACATGCCTACCCCCCCTGGCGGACCGAGCCTCCCGGCCCCGCCGCACCCCCCCTTCGCGGCGGGGCCGGCCCTTGCCCGCGGCAGGCCGGAGGGCGCGGACTCCTCAGACGGTCCTGCGGCCGACCCCCGCGAACACCCAGTACTCCGAGGGATCGTCCGGGACCTCGTCCCTCGGGCCGGGGCGCCACAGCGGTACGTGGACCAGCCCCGGGTCCACGAGGTCGAAACCGTCGAACAGGCCGAGGATCTCCGCCCGTGAGCGGGCGGTGACGGGCGAGGTGGCGCGGGAGCGGTACAACGTGCCCACGGCGGCGGCCGTGTCGGGGCGGTCCTCGTTGGTCGCGTGCGTCAGCGCCAGCCAGCCGTCCGCGGGCAGGGCCTCGCGGAACGCGGCCACTATGCCCGCCGGATCCTCCTCCTCGGTGACGAAGTGCAGGATCGTGATCATCAGCACCGCCACGGGCCGGTCGAGGTCGATCAGTTCGCGCAGCCGGGCGGAGGCGAGGACGTCGGCGGGACGGCGGATGTCGGCGTTCACGATGGCCGCGTCCGGGTTGTCGGAGAGCAGCGAGGTGCTGTGCGCGACCGCCACCGGGTCGTTGTCCACGTAGACGACCCGGGCGCCCGGAGCGGCCGCCTGCGCCACCTCGTGGACATTGCCCTGAGTGGGGATGCCGGAGCCGAGGTCGATGAACTGCCGCACGCCCTGCTCGACGAGGAAACGCACGGCCCGGCCCAGGAAGGAACGGTTCGCCCGGGCCAGTGTGCGCACCTGGGGGTCGATGGCCGTGAAGGCCGCGAGGGCCTCGCGGTCGATGGCGAAGTTGTGCCGGCCGCCGAGCATCGCGTCGTACATGCGAGCGACGCTCGCCCTTTCGAGGTCTACTCCCTGCGGGAGACCTTCGTCGATGGGCACATCAACTCCTCCGACAACGAGCATCCTTGACGCAACATCATATAGTTGCCGACGTCACGCGGGGAGGTCCGTTCCCTGCCGCGCGACCGGCCCCCGGCCCCACCCGGAAAGGCACGATCCTGCGCAACGAAGCACGCGCCCAGCCCGAGCCGGCCCCTGCCGTGCCGCCGGTCCCGCAGGACCGGCCGGCCGGTCCTCCCGCCCCCGGCGCACCCACAGGCGGCCCCTCCATGGCCGGTCTGATCGGCTCGGTACTCGATCTGCGACTGACCGGCGGCCACGTCGTGCACTCCCTGATGCCGGAGTTCTGCGACGCCTCCTCGGTGTACCTGCTGGAACGGTGGCTGCAGCAGGAGAACGCCTATCTCACCGCCGACCCGCCGCAGATCGAGGCACGCCGGCTGGCGCTCGGCTCGGGTTTCCGGTCCGCCCCGGAATGGGAGCGCCGGCTGCCCCTCGGGGAGGTGGTGGTCTTCCCCCGCGAGACCCCGTACGCCCGCGCGCTGGCCACCGGGCGGCCGCAACTGCTCGACGCGATGGACGAGCACACCTCCGAGCGGCTCACCGCCTCACAGGGCGGCGACCCGGTCCTGCGGGAGGTGCTGCGGTCGGTCTCCCTCCTGGTCGTCCCGCTCCGGCTGCGGGACGCGGCCGTCGGGGTCATCGTCTGCGTACGGGGCCCGGGCCGGCCGCCCTTCGTCACCGAGGACGCCGCGCACGTCGAGGCGCTGGCCGGACGGGCGTGCGTCGCCCTGGACAACGCCCGCCGCTACGAGCACGAGCGGCGCACCGCCCTCGCCATCCGCACCAGCCTGCTGCCCGCGACCGCCCCGGAGTTCGAGGGCTGCCGCATCGCCCACGGCTACCTCCCGGCGGGACAGGACACCGTCATCGGCGGCGACTGGTTCGACGTGCTGCCGCGGCCCGGCCACCGGGTCAGCCTCATCGTCGGGGACGCGATGGGGCACGGGCCCGAGTCGGCGGTCGCGATGATCCAGCTCCGCACCGCCGTCCGGACGCTGGCCGGGTTCGACATCACGCCCGCCGAGCTGATGCAGCGGCTCGACGCGCTCGCCTGCGACACCCCGGGAGCGTCCTTCGCGACCTGCGTGTACGCGGAGTGGGACGCGCGGCGCCACACCTGCACGGTCGTCGCGGCCGGGCACCCCCCGCCGCTGATGCGGGGCCCCGACCGGGCCGCCGGGCCGCTCGCGCTCACCAGCCCCGGGCTGCCGCTCGGCCTGGGCACGGGGACCTACGAGCCCACGGTCGTCGAGGTGGACGAGCCGACGCTCCTCGTGCTGTACAGCGACGGCCTGGTGGAGTCCCGCCACACCGACATCGACCAGGGCATCGCCCGGCTGGTCGGGGCCCTGGAGGCGGACACCCCCGCGAAGGGCGACCACCCCGCGGGCCCGGCGGACGTCACGGGGCCCGAGGAACTGCGCGAACTGTGCGAGGTGCTGCTGAGGGAGGCGGCGGAGGTCGGCAGCGCGGACGACCGCACGCTGCTGCTCGCGGAACTGACGCCCGCGACGGACTGAGGGCGCGCACCCGGTTCGCGTGCCGGGGCATGCCCCCGGCGTGGGCGCGCGCCCGGCTCCGCGCGAGGACCGCGGCCGGCGGCGCCCGGCGGGGTCACCCCGTCTCCGCCCGCTCCGTGAGGGCCAGGAGCCGGCTCAGGGGGTCCGCCTCCCGGAACACCGTCAGGCCGTACGCGATCCGGCGGCACCGCGCCTCGCCCTCGGCGGTGAGCCGGTCCAGCGCCTCGCACAGCTCCCGCTCGTCGCCCGCCACCTCGGTCAGGCCCAGGTCGGCCATCCGCCGTACGCCCTCCTCGCCGTGGCCGGGGAGGGGCCGGTGGCCGATCACCGGAAGCCCTGCGGCCAGCGACTGCACGGCGGTCTGCCCGGCCGCGTTGTCCACCAGGGCGCGCGCCGCGTGCAGCAGACCGGGCATGTCGCGCACCCAGCCGGGCGCGAGGACCCCGGGGACCTCGGACAGGGCCCGGCGCAGCCGGTCGTTGCGGCCGCAGACCACCACCGGCAGGTATCCGTGCCCGGTGAGCGTCCGGGCCGTCGTGGCCAGCCCGGTCGCGGCACCCCAGGCGCCGCAGGACAGCACGACGGGCGTCCGGCCGGGACCGTGGCGTTCGAGGAGGAGCCGCCAGGCGTCCGCACCGGGGGAGTCGCCGTGCGGACCGGAGGGGCTGCCGGTGCCGAAGTCGGGGGACACGCAGGGGCCGACGGTCAGGGCGGGTCTGCGGATGTCCTCACGGACCTCCGCGGTGGCCCGGTCGGTCAGGCACAGGTAGAGGTCGTTGCCCGGGTGCAGCCACTGCCGGTGCACGGCGAAGTCGAGGATGTACACCGCGCTCGGCACCCGCAGCGCGCCCCGCGCGCGCAGATGGCCGGTCAGCTGTGCGGCGAGGTGGAAGACCGGCACCACCACGTCGGGCCGGAAGCGCTCGACCCGCTCGGCCAGCCGGTGCCCGGCGAGCCGCGCCAGCGGTACCCCGCTGGGCCTGCTGCCCGTCCCGCGGCGCAGGAAGAGCCGGTACAGCCCGGCGTACGCCCACGGGTAGTGCCGCACCGAGGACTGGTAGAAGAGGCGCAGTCCGGTGCCGAGGCGGTAGGGCAGGAGTTCGAGGACGTCGAGAATCTCGGCCTGATGGCCCTGCTCACGGGCCCGGCGGGCGAGTTCGGCGGCCACCGTGTCGTGTCCGGCGCCCATGCTCGCGCTCAGGATCAGCAGGCGCCGTCCGTCCTCCGCCAGGGGCGGAACGGCGGCGGCCCGCGCGGAGGACCCGGGCGCGGAGGACCCGGGCACGGAAGAGGAATGCACTCGCACCGGAGCCGAATGCCCCGCCCGTTCCCGCCCAAACAGGGCGTTCGATGGATCTTTCCCTCGAACGGGCCCGTGTCGCCCGGATCCGCCCCGCTCGCCTGCGGGCCGGCGGTGTGTCCCGCCGGCCCGCAGGCGGAGGTGCCGCCTTCGGCCGTTCCGGTGACGCCGGCCGGCCGGCGACGTGGCTCAGCGGCCGGCGGTGCGGCTCACTTGTGGAAGCCGATGTACCCGTTGCCGTCGCGGTCGTCGCGGGACTTGGTGTACGCGTGCACGTCGGAGCGGCTGCCGGACGGCTTGTACAGGTAGATCGTGTCCTTGTCGTTGTTCCAGAGGAAGTTGCAGTTGTTGCGGTAGACGACGTTGCCCGCGTCGGAGTCGGTGCCGCGCCCCCCGCGCAGCTTCACGTAGTCACCGGGCTGGAGGTAGTGGTTCGCGGTGAACTTGAACCGGTTCCCGGTCGCGTCCTTCACGACGTAGTTCTTGAGGTTGATCGTCGCGGTCTTCGAGTAGTTCTTGACCGTCAGGTACTCCTGCTTGGTGTTGCCCGAAGTGCAGCTGTTGGAGTCCCGGCCCGGTGCGTCGTACTGGACGCCGCGGATCTTCAGCGCCGAAGAGTACTCGGCGGCCTGGGCCGGGCCGGCTATGACGGCGGCGAGACTGCCGGCGGTGGCGGCCACGACCAGGGCATGACGCGTGCGCATGAGGATTCCCCCCTCGATGGTGCGGAAGAAGCGGATGGAGCCTACACGCCGGATGGGGGGAAAGTGGCGAGTGGGTGCAGAAAGTGTGAAGTCGCAGGTGGGAGGGTGATCTCGTAGCGGCCCCGGGTCGTTACCGCTCCCGCCAGCCCAGGCCTGCCGGCGCATCGACGCGGGACGAAGAGTGTCTCCGGTTCAACCACCCGGAAGGTCTCGTTCGCGCAGTCGTCACCGAAGCCGTCGACGATCACTTCGTCGAGTGGGACGAGGTAGTGGGGAGGCGCGGTGATGAACGGTCAGCAGCCGGACCGGAAGGGAAGGCGGAGACCGGCCGAGGCGCTGAAGCGGCGTGTCGCGCAGGCCCGGGCCGAGGCGGAGGCGGTCGAGGCCGCGGTGCGCCGGGCCGAGGAGCGCCTGCGCGGCTCGTCGACCGTCGCACGGTCCGAGGACGGTGCCGTCGAGGCCACCGTCGGCGCGCGGGGCGAACTCACCGGCCTGCGTTTCCTCGACGCCAAGTACCGCGACATGACCGGCCCCGAACTCGGCGCCGCCGTCGTCGAGGCCGTGCGGCAGGGCCGCGACCGCGCCGCCCGGGAGGCCGTACGGGTGTTCCGGCCGCTCGGCGGCTCCGGCGAGCGGATCCCCGAACTGTCCGGCCTCGACGTCGACTGGGAGCGCTTCCTCGCCCACCACGACGCCGGCGGCGGATCCGCCACGCCTCCCCGGCCCGCGGACGGCTTACGGCTGCGGGACGAGATCCACGAGGACGGCGAGGACGACACGGAAGGACCGCAGCGATGACCGGGCCCGCCTTCACCGCGGACTCCGCGCTCCTCATGGCCGGGAGCAGGGCCATCCACGAGCTCGGCAGGGCCACGCGCGCCCTGGCCACCTCCGCGCACTTCGCGCTCTCCGACACGAGCTGGACCGGCGAGGACGACTACGGGCACGAACTGCGCGCCACGTACGTGAAGACCCGTGACTCCGTCCTCGGCACCCTGGACGCGGTCGCCGAGGGCGTGCTCGCCATCGGAGACGGCACCATCGACAACCTGGGCACCATCCTCGCGACCCAGCGCGGCGTCATGGAGAGCATCGGCCAACACGCCCGCGGGGGCCGTCCGTAACGTGGCCATCATCGTCTCGCCCAAGCTCAACTGGCTCTTCTTCGTCCTCATCGGGGAGACCTTCCTCCAGGCCGACGAGGACACGGCCTACGGGACGAGCAGGTCCTACCGGGCGATCAAGCGGGACGTCGGCCAGCTCAGGGAACAGGCACAGGCGGCGATGGCCGCGGTGAGCCAGGGCTTCCCGCCCGGCGTCGCCCGGCAGTTCGTCGCCGCCATCGGCGAGGTGCTGCCCTACCTCGACGCCTTCGAGGAGGACCTTGACCGGGTCGAGTCGGGGCAGGTGAAGGTCTCCATGCAGATCAGGGAGGCGAAGTGGAACATCATCGCCGAACTGGTCCGGCTGGCCGTCGAACTGGCCGTCCTCGCCCTGCTGTCCTTCTTCACGGGCGGGGCGAGCGCCACCCAGGCGGCCCTCGCCCGGGCGCGCAGCCGTGTGTTCATCCTGGAGACGCTGTACGAACTCTCCCACCGCACCCACCTGTTGCCCAGTCTGACGGAGGCCGTGGAGGAGGCGTTCACGACGCTGGCCGTCCGGCTGGCGATGATGACGCTGGCCCCCGACGGACAGCGGCCGCGCTCGATCGACTGGAAGGACGTCGGGGTGAGCGGCGCCTTCGGCGGCGTCGCGGGCGGCCTCGCGCCGGTGTTCGCCAAGTTCATGAAGAACGTCACCGACAACCTGGTGAACCCCTTCAAGAAGAACATCGACGACATCGTCGGCAAGTTCGGCGACACCCCCTTCAAGAACACCGGGAATCCCGGGCATCCCGGGAACCTCCGCAATCCCGGAAACGGCAGGACCACGGGAACCACCGGGCACGGCGGCGCCGGCCTGCCGACGCCGGGCCCGCGCCCCACCCCCGGAGGCGACGGCCTCGGTGCGCACTCCGTCCACCAGGGTGGTCAGTTCCTCGCCGACGGCGCCTCCGAGTCGCTGGCCGAGTCGGTCGTCATGGGCGCGTTCTACGGCAACTGGACGCCGAGCTGGCAGACGTTCGTCGGGGCAGGGCTGAGCGAACGGTTCCAGGCGGGCGCGGAGGCCGGGATCGTCAACACGGCGAACTGGCTGAAGAATCCGGTGAGCCTGCCGGGCGGGGGAAGGCCCGCCGGCGGGGCCGGCACGGGGACCGGTGGCGGCGGCACGGGAGGGGGCGGCGACAGCGATGCGGACAGTGGCTACGGCAGTGACGGGGACGCCGGCAGCGTGCGGGGGTACGACCCGGTCCCCACGAAACGGGACGGCGACGGTGACACCGACAGTGGCTACGGCAGCGACGAGGAGGAGGACCACCGGGACGCGCCCCTCCCCGCCCCGGCGAACGGCGGGGACGACGGGCGGGCGGACCCGCTCGACACCGGCGCCGGACGGAAGTTCACCGACGCGTCCCCCGACGCCGAACGGATACGGTCCGGGGCGGACGGCGCCGCGGGGAGCCGCCGGGATCCCGCCGCCCCCGACGAGGTGACCGAACCGGTGGGGCGGTCCGCGCAGCGGCCGGCCGGGGGCGAGGGCCGGGTGCAGGAACCCGGCGGGGACCCCGCCGTCCCGGCGCCCTCCCCGCACGCCACCCTCGGCTCCGTTCCGGAGTCCGCCCCCAGCCCCGCCCCCGTCGTACAGCGGGACGGGGCCCAGCGGCAGTGGATCGCCTCCCAGGTGGGCGCCGAGGACCTCCCGGCGGACGGACTGCCGGACGGGCCGGCCCCCGACACGACGGTGAGCGTGCGGGACCTGACCGCCGCGGGGGTGACCCTGGGTCCCGCGGCGCGGGCGCAGGCCGAGCTGGGCGACGGCCGGGTGGCCCTGTCCGACAGTGGGTTGTCCACCGTCGACCAGGTCAAGGCACTCATGACGCGGCCGGGTCCATGGCCGGCCGGTCTGGACACCGCCGCCGCCAACGCGTCGCTGCGGCTGTGGCGGGGCTCCTTCGAGGACTTCGCGGGATCGGCGCCGCCCGGTGTCGATCCCGGGACCGTCCGGCAGGCGTGGGACACCGCCTCCGCACTGGTACTGCCCCCGGAACCGCATTCCGTGTTCGCCGACTCCCGGTACGCGCCGGAGGCGTACCGGGACGCCGTGAGCCAGGTCGCCGACACACTGGTGAACGGCGGCGGCCGGCCGGCCGCCGCCGGACTGGCCGACCGCCTCCGCGAAGACCTCGGTCTGCCGGTCCGGGGCCGGGGCGACGGCCCCGGGGCGACGGCGACGACGGCCGACCCGCGCCCCGTCCCCACCTCGTCGAACCCCTCGGACCGGAGGGACCGGACGGAGACGGGTCCCCCCACGGACCCGGCGCCCACCCGGGATGACCTCGCCGCCCCGGGCACGCACGCCCCGGGCACGCACGCCCCGGGCACACACACCCTCGACCCGCACGCCTCCGACCCGCCCGTTCCGGACACCGACGCTCCCGGCACGCACGCGGCCCTCGACCCCGCCCCGGCCCCCCGGGGCGGCCCTCCCGCCCCGTCCGTCCCGAGCGTTCCGTCCGTCGCCACGTCGAGCCGTGCGGACCTCCTCGCCCCGACCTCGTCCCTCACGTCCTCCCCCTCGCCCGTCCCGGCGCCGGACACGGACGCCTTCACCACGCCCCCGCCGCAGCGGCACACCTTCGTCCCCGGCATCGACGCCGACTTCACCCCCCTGTCCGGCCGCCCCCCGGCCGGCCCGCCCTCACCCACCGGTTCGCTCGGCTCGACGGCCATGGACCTCGACACGCCCGGCCCCGAACCCCAGGCCGGTCCCCACGGGTCCCCGTCCCCGGACCCGTACCGCGACCCCCTCGTCCACGCCTTCGGTGAGCGCATCACCGGGGACCGCCTGTACCCGCGGCTGCACGACGCCGTCGGACGACTGGACACCCTGCGGGCACTCGACACCCACCGTTCACTCCGCGAGGGGCCGTTCGACCTGGAGGCCGTGGCCCGCCGGGTACTGCTCCTGGACCCGACGGAGCCGGTCGGCCCCGGCCAGTACGGGGAGCTGTTCCGTCTCGCCCTCGAGCCGGCCATGGAGCAGGCACCCGGGCTGGCCACCCTCGCCGCGTTCGGGCTCTTCCTGCGCGGGGCGCTGGCCCATCCGCGTGCGATGACCGCCCCGGACGGCACCCCGTACGGACGCGACTGGGGTGGCGATCCACAGGAGAGCCACGGCCTCGACCTGGACCTGGACCACCTCTGGGAGCCCACCGGACAGCCGGAGGGGCAGCCCCAGACCGCCAACCCTGTTCCGGCGCCGTGGCGCCCGGGACCGGGGCGGCCCCGGCCCTTCGTCGTCGTGGCCGGCGGCACCCCCTACCGGGTCGCGGTCCTCACACGCGACGGCGCGCAGAGCGACGTGCCGATCGACGTGTTCGTCGAACTGCTGGCCATGGATCCCGTGCTGTCCGGCCTGCCCGGCGACGTGCCGGTCCTGCTCGCCGTTCCCTACGCCGGGGGACGGCAGCTCGACCTGCCGCGGTCCCTGGCCGACCGGCTCGGCCGGCAGGTGTGGTCCAGCAGCGGTGAGCCCGCCCTGGAGATCCGGGACGACGGGACGTCGGCGAGGATCTACCTGGAACAACGGCCGGACGTGCCGCGCGGCGACTGGATCCGCAGCCTCCCCGGAGAGGTGCCGACGCACGCGGCGCCCGGAACCGCACCGACCGTCGCGGCCACGCCCGGCGCACCCGCCGTGTCCCGTCCCCCCACCGCGGGGACCGCGGACGTGCCCGAGTGGCACCGCAACCTGGTCAGCTACACCATGGTCGCGGACGGGGACGGCACCGAGCAGACCGGGCGGGCCGCGTTCCACCCGGCGGAGTTCGCCGGCGTCCGGGAGAAGCAGTCGCGGAACGCACACCGGATGACCACCCTCGCGCACCGGCACTCCGGTGCCGCGGTGGCCACCGCCGAGAGACCGCTGACCGTGGGCGCCAAGCCCGGGGAGCGGGTGCACCACATCTCCGCGCACGGCGGGCCGCGACACGTCGACATGCCGCAGGAGGACGGCACCACCTACCGCGCCTCCGGCGAGGAGCTCACCGGCTGGCTCAACCGCCGGCCCAGCGTCCGCCGTCTGCGCGACAAGGACTGGATCTACCTCGACGCCTGCTGGACCGGCGGCGTGTACGGCGGTGACGCGGAGGCGTACTCCAACCTGGCGGCCTCCCTCCCTCCGGCCCCCGACCCGCTCGCCGACACCGCCCTCGCCCAGGTCGTGGCCAACGGCACCCGCAAGCGGGTACGGGCCGGCGACCGTCCCGTCGGTTACGCCGGCACCGAGGCCCCCCACCCGCGGTTCTGGCTGGAGGCGTACACCGACGCGCGCGGACGCGGCGGCCGGATCCTGGAGTTCTGGCCCGAGCCCCGCGACGCGGAACTGGCCGGCCTGGCCCGCACCGCCGGCCTGCACACCGGCCCCGGTCACGTCCCCGGCGACACCCTGGACGTCACCCTGCGGCTGGTGCGGGCCCTGCGGCAGACCTTCGGCCCCGGCATCGGCGAGGACCCCTCCCACGACGGCCTCCTGCGCGGCATCGGCGCCCTGGAGACGATGCGGCGCCAGGACCCGCACCTGAACGGCATGGGCCCGTTCACCCTGGACCTGTTCCACAGAGCGGCACTGGCCAACCGGCGGGACCACGTCGACGGCCTGCGCGTCCTGGACGAGGGTGCCTACCGAGCCCTGCTCACGCGGGCGGCCGGCGCGCCCGCGGGCACCCGGCTCACCGACTTCGTCCGGGTGCCGCAACTCGTCGGCGTCGCCCGGCAGACGCGGAATCTCGGGGACCTGCCGACCGCCGCCACGCGGTTGCTGCGGCTCGATCCCTCGGCCACGGTCGGGCCGGCGGAGGTCTCCCGGCTGTACTGGGCACAGGTGAAGGCGTACGAGTGGCTCTCCTCCCTGCCCGACGTGGGCGCCGCCGCGGCGGCGGCACTGCACCTGCCGTCGCCCGACCCGTCGAAGCGGAACGAACTGGGTCTGCTGGCCACCCGGGCGATCGCCGCCGGGCGCAACCCGTACGACTCCGTCGAACTCGCCGCCCACCACCTGGAGGAACAGGGGGCCCTCCACCCCCAGTCGCTGATGCGCGACGCCGCGGGCCGGCCGAGCGGCCGCAACTGGGGCGGGCCGATGCCACCGAACACGCACGTGGACGCCTCCGTCCTCGGCACGCTGACCCGGCAGCCGGACGGCTCCTACCGGCGTACCGGCGGCGAGGCGACGCCCTGGGCGGGACAGGGAGAGCACCCGGCGTACGTCGTGACGGCGGAGGACACCGGCACGGGCAGGGTCTGGATCACGCTGCCCGGCGGACGACGGGTCGCCGTGCCGCACGCCGAGTTCGCCCAACTCCTCGCGCGCGACCCCGAACTCCTCGCCCGGGACCTGTGGAAGACGGACATCGTCCTGGCGGTCTCCCGTTCCGGCGACGACACACCCCGGCCGAACGTCCCGCAACCGAACCCCGCGCAACCGAACCCCGCGCAGCCCACCGCCCCCCTGCCCGCCTCCGGCCGGCCCACCGCGCCGCAGCCCAACGCCCCGGGACCCGTCGCGCCCCCGTCCCTGCGGAACGCCGTCGTCGGCGCCACCGGCCGGACCGTCTGGGCGCCCAGGGGCGTGATCGGCCTCGGCCGGTCCGGCAGCACCGGTCCGGTCTCGCTGGCCGGCGTTCCGGCCACGCCCGGCGTCACGGCCGCCGCCGACTGGACCCGCACGCACCCGTCCGCCCTGCTCCCGACGGCGCAGACACCCCCGGCGCAGGCCCCGGTTCCGCCCCGGCCCCATGCGTCCCCGCCCGGACCCACGTCGTCCGCCGCGTCCACCTCCCGCTCGAACCCGTCCGACACCACCACCGTCGCCCCCAGGCGCCCCAGAACCGTCGGCGGGAAGGTCCCCTCGCCCCGGTCCCGCACCGCGCCGCCACGCGTGCCCCCCGCTGCCGCCGCGCTCGCCCCCATCCCCGAGGACGCCCCCGCCCCGGCTCCCGCCCCCACCCCCGCCCCCCTGCGGCTGCCGGCCGTGCCCCGGCCCGCCTGGGTCGGTGACGACCTCGACGCACGGCGCCCTCCGCGCCTGGACCGCGACCTGCCACCGGCCCCCGTCGGCGGCGGCGGGCCCGTGAAGTTCACCGACCGTTCACGGCTGCCCGCGTACATGGGAGGCGTCGGCGCCCTGCTTCCCGGACTGCCGCCCCAGGTCCTGAGCCGTTCCTACCGGCTCGGCCAGGGCGACCGGGTGCTGCGCGGCGGCGAGCAGGTGGCGCGGGAGATCGGGGACCGCCTCGGCACCCACTGGCACCTGGCCCCCGCCCCGGCGGCCAAGCGCCGCGGCACGCCCAAGCGCACCCTCGTCGACGACGTACGGCTGCACCTGGAACGCAACCCGCACGCCTTCTTCGGCGACGGCCGGCAGTTCACCTACCGCACCAGGAGCGGCCGTACGCGGGTGGCGACCGTGACCGCGCGCCCGTACGGCCAGTGGGAGCGCTTCACCTTCGGCTACGCCAACCCGGTCAAGGTGGACACCATGCAGCGGACCACCGCGACGACCGGCCGGACCGCCGTGAACAGCACCTCCACCTCCCTGCTGCCGTCGGTGCCGCTCGGCCCCGCGAAGCACCCGTACAGCGTCTGGGGCCGGGTCTTCTTCCGCACGTCCTGGGGCAAGCGGGTCCAGTACGGGCAGCAGAACCAGACCGTGAACCAGGTCGAGACCCGCACCACCGACGGCTCGCACGCCCACCTGGACGACGTCTGGTACGAGGTCGCGGTCACCGACCGCCGGGGCCGCCCGGTCGACGGCCTGGGCAAGCCGGTGACCAGGCGCGGCACGCGGGGGATCGGCTTCGGATTCGCCGTCCGGGACGGACTGATGGTGCGGCTGGCCGACAGCCTCACCCACGACGCTCCGCCCGCGGAACGGCTGCCCGCGCGGATCGACCTGGGCGGCCGGCCCGCCTACCGCTCGGTCGCCACCGAGACCTACGGCCCGATGGCGCACGTGCGCACCTGGGTGCTGCACCAGGCAGGCGTCAAGTCGGACACCGCGGCGGGCACGGAGTTGAGCGAGTTCTTCTCCTCCGACACCTTCCAGCGCGCCGGCGGTGTCCTCAACGCGGGCCGCACCACCACGCCCCCGCTCTTCCGCGACGACGCGGGCCGTTCGCCGCTCGGCGTGTTCTCGGTCCGGGTCGAGTCGGGCGAGGCCGTCCTCATCAGCGAGACCAAGGCGGCGGAACTGCGTGACATCACGCAGTCCACGGTCCGCAACGAACGCACCGTGGGCCACTCGAGGAACACCGAGATCGGCGGCGCGGTCGGCCCCTCGTTCCAGTGGTTCGGGCTGCGCGACGGGAAGTTCAACCTGCGGCTGCTGCTCGGCGGCAACTTCCGCTACGGCAGCTCCCGCAGCCGGGGCGCCACCACCGGCGGCACCGGCGCCGTCAAGTCGGCCGCGCAGGCGAAGGGCGATCCGACCGGGCTCTACCTCGTGCAGAAGACGATCACCGTCACGGCGCCGCCCGACACCAAGGCACCGCTGCCGGACCGGCGCCGCGGCGAAGGCCGCCGCGGCAAACTGCGCAAGAACCCGCCGCGGAGCTGGAGTTCACCGCCGCGCAGCCAGACCTTCCAGACCTGGGCGGTGGAGCGGATGACGCGCACCGAGGCCCGGCGGCTCGCGGGCGAGGACCGCCACCTGCCCACCGGGCCCGAGCCGGCCGCCCCGCCCTACCTGGCCGAGAACGACCCCACCACCCTGGGCATGGCGCGCGTGGAGGGCTTCTCCTTCGCGGACGGCTCCGCCACCCGCACCGACCGGGGCCGGGAGCGCACGTTCCCCGAGTACGTCGCCGAGCGGGTGCTGAGCGAGGTCGCGCGGGTCCACCCCGACCTGGTGGCGCCGATCGACGAACTGAACCCGGACAACCCGCGCTGGCGCGACGCCGCGCACTACGAGATCGTCCTCAACAACACCCTCGAAGTGCTCAACACGCTGACCCACCACGGCATGGCGGGCAGCCTCGAGACGATGGCGACCGACGGCCTGCGCCTGTCGCTGGTCGACTCCGGCCGCGCCACCCGCGGTCTGCGCCACGTGTGGATCGACGCCAGGCTGACGGGGCGGCGGTACGAGGGGAAGCAGAAGGACCTGCGGCTGCGGTTCAGCGCGCCCGGCAGCGAGAACCTGGGCGGGCAGCAGAGCGCGGGGCGCGGACTGCACGGGGGAGTGGAGGGCCTGCTCTCCGTGCGCGACCCGGCCACCGACGACATCGGCCGCCCGAACCGGGCCGGCGCCGCCTCCCTCGGCGGGCGGTACGGCCGCCGCAGTGACGTGGAGAGCGGCTACGGGCCGAGCGCCACGCACGAGGCGATGTCCATCAGCACCAAGGGCGCCCACCTCTACAGCTACGACCTCACCCTCACCGCCCGGCGGGGCGGGTTCTGGCGGTTCCGCAGCATGCTGCGCGGCATCCTGTTCCTGAACCTGCTCGGCACCCAGCCGTTCGTCTTCCGGGACCCGCGGACCGACCTGATCGCACCGTCCACGACACCGGGCAGCGCCACGGACACGGGCACAGACACGGACGCGGGCGGGCCGGTCGTCGGACGCGTGCTGCTGAGCATCCCCACGGAGCACGTCCCCACCCGCCTCACCCACCGGCCCCTCTCCGCGCTCCACGGGCGCCCGCTGGCCATGACCGCCCGTGGCGCCCGCGACCTCGCCCTGTCCACCCGCCGGTTCTTCGACCGGGCCGCACGGCAGCGACCCGAGGACTACCAGCGCCACCCCTTCCTCACCCTCGCCGTCACCGCCCACCCCGGGATCACCGACGCGGCGCAGCAGGTGCTGGAGGAGGCGTCCGGCGGCTCCTGGCTGCTGGCCGAGGAGGGCGCCCCCGCACACGACGCCGCGATGCGAGCCTTCCAGAGCCAGTACCTGACCTCCAACTTCGACCAGACCTCGACGCCCTCGGGGTGGCGGGTCTCCGGACTGTGGGCGAAGGCGCCGTACCTCAACCGCTCGGCAGTCGTCGCCCACCGCACCCGGCTGATCCCGGGCAGTCTGACCGCGCTGACCGGAGCCGTCTCCGTCGACACCGAGACCACGCTCGGCGGTGTCACCCCGGCCGTCGGCCGCAACATCCGCACCAGCACCACGTTCTTCGGCGGCCAGGTCACCCTGCTGCAGTCCCACCGCACCGGGCCCGGCCTGACCGGCGCCTACGGTCTCGTCGTCAGCCCCTACCGGCTGGACCGCGCGCAGGCGCGCACCGTCTCCCGGGTCGCACTCGCGGAGATCAACCGCAAGGACTTCAACCGGCAGGTCCTGGTGACCGGTGACGTCCAGCACGAGGTCGCGGCCGCCTCCTCCACCGTCGGCCGGGCGGCCACCGGCTCGCGGTACGTGCCGCGTTGGCTGGCCGGGGCCGCCGGACGCCGGGTCCTCGTCAACGACGGCTGGACCGGGCACATCCCGGAGAAGAGCGCCTACCGGCTGGGCCTGCTCACCGACCGGTGGGGCGACGTGCCGATGTACACCGGGCGCTCCTGGTCGCCGCAGCCCTGGCTGCTCGACAACCCGTTCGGCGGCTTTCCCGTCAACTCCCTCAACGCCGCGCCCGTCCTGCGGGACTTCGACCGCAAGCTGCGTCCGCTCGGCCTGCCCAAGGCGGATCGGGACGCCATCCACCGGCTGGTGTCGGCGCGCGTGGTGCGTTCCCTCGGCAAGGAGATGATCGGTCCCGGTTCCTCGGTGCCGGCGAGTATCGGCCGCTGGGGCTCGCAGACCGCGCAGTTGTGGATCGGCGAACGTCAGGTCAGGGTCCGGTCGGAACTGATCCCGGTCAAGGTGCCCCGCACCCCGGCCGGCACCGGAACCGACGGGGAGCCGGGCTTCAACGGCCTCGGACACAGCGTGGAGTTCGAGGAGCACCGCCAGGCCGTGGAGACGGAGCTGGAGGGCAGCAGCCGGACCGTCGGCGCGAGTGTCGGCACCACCGTCAGCGAGGGGGTGCACACCGGAAACGACGTCGTCAGGGCGGCCGGACCCCAGTACTCCGAGGTCGGTGCCACCCAGCAGAACGCGAGCCAGACCCACTCCGAGGGCGGGGTGCGCATCGCCACCGCGACGACCACCCAGGCCCACGCCGAGTACGTCACCCGCTACCGGCTCCGCCTCACCCTGGAGGTCACCGACACCGGCGAACCGGCAGCCCCCGACGGAACCGCGCCGGCTCCCGCGACCGGACTCGCCGCGTGCCGGCGGGGGTTCGGGCGCTGGTGGCACAAGTGGACGGGGCACCGTCGGCACACCATCGTCGAGGAGGGCGACGTCGGCGAGTTGGTCGAGCACCTGCCGCTCAGCCTCATGCGCCCCGACCCGCCCCGCACGGACCGCACCGAGGGGACCGGCGGCGCCGACGGCACCGGCCCCGATCCGCTCGCCCCACCGCGACTCGGCCCGGCCGGCAGCCCCCACAAGGTGGACATCCCCCGCGTCATGGGCGCGGGCGGCTGGCACGACGTCGTGCACCCCGGTGACGGCACCACGAAACCGTTCACCCTGCCCACGGACGGCTTCAAGATCCGCCGGGTCGTCGGCCTGGACCACCTGCACACCGCCAACACCCTCGCCCTGGCGGCCGCGTACGACGCCTCGCTCGACGTGCCGCGCACCGGCACCCCCGGCGAGGCGCTCGTCGCCAAGGCGCTGGACACCCCGCTGACCGGGGCCGGCAGCGGCTCCGCGCAGAACCTCGAGGACGGCACCGGCAACGGCGCCCTCACCTCGTTCTACGACCACACCCTGACCGCCGACGGCTACCAGATCCCCGGGCTGACCGACAGCGGCTTCTTCGGCGGCGCCGACGGAGACCTGCGGATGTACTCCCGGCCGGACTTCCGAGGTGCCCAACTCCTCACCGTCGCCGACGGGATGAAGCACGAGGCACCCCGGCGCGACACCCACGGCGCCGGCATGTCCGCGGCCCGCGTCGGCTCCACCGAGTCCTCCCTGGGCGGTGGCCCCCTCACCTCCTCCCAGGACACCGGCACCAACCAGATGGGCGCCTCGGGGCCCGGCGACTCCTCCACCGAGTCCGACGCCCTCGCCCAGTCCGGCGACCGGCTCGGATCGGTCAACGTCAAGCCGAACACCACGCGTTCCTTCCTCTTCGCCATCCCCACCACGTGGCTCAGCGTCGCCGCCGTCCACCACCACGCCAAGGACAGCCGGGCGGTACGGGTGCTGCGCGGCCCCTTCGGGGAGACGAAGCGGGCACCGCAGGCGGTGGAGACCGACACCACCGTGCTGGCCTGGGTGCGCGAGGACGTGGCCCGTTCGCTCGGACTGATCGACGACACCGGATTCCCGCCGAAGGTGGGCAAGGCGTGGGACGCGGTCACCAAGGCGGACAAGGAGTGGACGGCCGCCGACAAGAAGTACTGGGACCTGCGCCGCGACGAGGGACCCGCGCGGGACGCGGCCCTCGAAACGGCCCAGCGGGACCTGGACACCCGGATCGCCGTGCTGGACACCCTGCCGGAGGTCGTCGCCGCACGCGACGCGCTGCGCGCCCTCGACGACGAGGCGCACACCACCGAACCCGCGCACGAGGGCTGGGCCGAACTGCGGGAGGAGCAGCGCCAGGACGCCGTGGACCGGCTGGCACGGGTGAAGCGGGAGGCCCTGGCGGAGGTGACCCGGGCACGGGACGCGGCACGTGTCCGGGTGGACGAGTTCGACGCCCTGCTGCGGGCGGCACGGGAGAAGGCCGAGGCGCTGGCACTGGAGTACGCCCGGGTCCGCGAGGGCGCCGACCGGCTCACGCGCTGGCACCAACTGCACGCCACGGAACAGGGCCGCGAACGGCTCGGCAGCACACCCGAACCGGGGGAGGTCACGTTTACTCCGCCGGGAACGCCGGAGAGCAAGCCGGAGGAACCGAAGAAGCCGAAGATGAAGGACGACGGCGGGAAGGACAACGGCAAGGCGAAGGGGACGAAGCCCGGCGACGGCAAGGCGAAGGAGGCGAAGTCCGGCGAGAGCGGCGCCAAGGAGGGCACGTCCGGCGACGGCAGGACGGGGGAGGGGTCCGACGGAGGCGCCGAGGGCCCCGACCGGGGCGCCCGCCCGGCGTACGCGCGTCCGCCCTGGCAGCCGGACCCCGGCGGAAGCGGCGTCCGCTTCGACGCGGCGACGGACCACCGCACCCTGACCGCCACCGGACCCGACGGCCGCACCCGCGTCTACGACCTGTACCGGCCCGAGGCCGACGGCAACGGGTTCTTCGCCGCCGTCGCCCATGTGGTCGGCGGCCGGTACCGCGACCCCGCGCTGCTGGCGGCCGCGGTGGTCCGGAGCGAGGAGATGCCGAAGGACGCGCCCCTCGACCCGGACGCGGTCTTCCGCACGGAGGAGTTGGACCGGCGGATCGGCGGCACGGACTACGGCCGCAACCCGGCCCGGGAGCGCCTCGACCTTGCGGCGGTCGAGGCGGACGGGGGCCGCCTGCCCGAGGCCGTGCGGGCGGTCCTGAACCCGGTGCAACGGGCCGCCCTCGTGCGGCTGCACGTGCAGCGGGCCCGTCGGTGGGACGCGGACACGGCCGCGCTGGCGGCCTCGGCGACCGCCCGCCATCTCGGCGTCGACCTCGTCGTGGTCGACGAGGACGGCACCGAACACCGTCACCCCGGCAGGACCTCTCGCAACACCGGCCCGGTCCCCGAGGTGACGATCTACCGCCAGGGCGACTCCTTCCTCCCCGCCGTCCCCCGCACCACGGCCACCTCCTCCGTCACGGACACCGCACGCGCCACCGCCCCGCACACGGGCGGGCCGTCGCTCCGCCCCGCCCCGTCCGGTCGGGAGCCCGGCTCCCCGCTCCCTTCGGACGGCACGGGGACCGGCCCGTCGCTTGCGCCGCCCGCACGCCCTCGCCGACGAGGACTTCACCCCGGTGTTCATGCGCAACGCCACCGCCTTCGGCTTCTCGCCCCGGCT
>BNBP01000070.1 GCA_014656015.1 Streptomyces griseoaurantiacus
CCAGCGCGTCGGCCAGGGAGTGCAGCAACGGCGCGTTCCCGAGCAGTGAGGCGAGCGGTGGGTCGACCCGCGGCCTCAGATACAAGGGCGCGTCCTTCACGTGGTACCTCCCCGTGTCGGCCTTCGGTCGATCACCGCGGCATCCCCCGGGTGATCCCCCCAGCGATGACCAGTTCGTGATCAGGGCGCGATGTCGGCAGTATCGGATGGTTCTCGGGTAAAACGGAGGTACGGAGCGACACTGCGGAGCTTCTCGCAGGTCTCCTCGATCTCGCGTGCGGGGCTGGACTGGGCGGTGACCCCGGCGCCCGCGCGCAGCCACTCCTCCTCGCCCGCGCCGATGAGGGTGCGCAGCACGAGGGCGGCGTCCAGGGCGCCGTCGGTGCCGCCCCGGAACACCGCGCCCCCGTACAGCCCCCGGGGTCCGTCCTCGTGGCGGGCCAGGGCCTGGAGCGCGGCCCGTTTGGAGACGCCGGTGGCGGTGATCGCCGGGAAGAGCGAGGCGAACGCGTCCCACGGTCCCGCACCGTCCCGCAGCCGCCCCGTCACCCGGGAGGCCAGGTGCTGCACCGAGCCGCGCGGCCGCACCGCCATGAACTCCTCGACGGCCACGGAACCGGACCGGCACACGGCGGCCATCTCCTCGAAGGCCAGCCGTACGGAGACGGCGTGCTCGTGGATCTCCTTGGGGTCCGTGAGCAGTTCGACGCGCCTGCGCTCGTTCTCCGCCGGGTCGGCCCCGTACGCGCGAGTGCCCGCGAGCGGCTGCGTGCTCACCCGTCCGTCCCCGCCGACCTCCAGTACGGTCTCGGGGCTGAACCCGGCCGCCCGGTACCCCCCAAGGTCCAACAGGTACGAGCGCGCGGGGGTGTTGGCGCGGCGGCCCGCGAGGTACGTCGCCGGGAAGTCCGCGCGGGGCCCGGCGGGCAGGGGCACCTTCCGGGACACCACGGCTTTTTCCAGGAGCTCCGCCCGGATGTCGGCGACCGTCCGGGCCACCGCGCGGCCGTAGGCGGCGGAGCCGGCGGCGACGACCGCCTCGGTGCTCCCCGGCGCCGGTCCCCCGACGGCCGGAGCCCGCTGCTCGGGGCGTTCCGCGAGCAGGTCGGCGACCTTGCGCAGCCATGCCTCGTCCACCGCGCGGACCACCGTGCGGTCAGCGGCGAGGGTCACCTCGACGGACGGGACCAGCACGTGCAGCAGGGGCCGGTCCCCGGTCGCCGCGGGGTCCGCGTGCAGGAGGTGGGCGAGTTCGAAGGCCGCCCAGCCGTAGAAGTGGCGTGCGGTGCCGTCCTCTCCCGCTGCGCGGAGTGCGCCCAGGGCCGCGGTGAACGCCGTCAGCGGTTTCCCGTCGGTGCGCGAGGTCCAGCTCCGTCCTGCGGCACGCGCGGTGATGCCGGTGGCGGTCGCGGTGACGTCGACGGCGGAACCCGCCGCGAAGTGCCAGACGCCGCCCTCCGTTTCGTACACCATGTACTGGTCGGCCAGTCGCGCCCGGGCGAGGTGGGTGGCCGTGGCCACGGGGTCGGGGCAGGGCTCCCGGGTGCTCGTACGGGCGAGCGGGGGGACGGACTTCGCCCATGCCTCCCACAGGGGCCGGGGACCGGTGCTCATCGTGTGGTGTCCTTCTCTGTCGTGCCGGGTCGGGCGGGGCGGGTTCGCGGATGCCGGGTGCCGGGTCATGAGGGGGCCGTCGCCAGGCGCCAGCCGTGGGCCCGGGCGCGTCGCTCCCAGAAGGAGGCGTAGGTGCCGCCGGCGGCGAGGAGTTCGTCGTGCGTGCCCTGTTCGGTGATTTCGCCGTCCTCCAGGACGAGGATGCGGTCGGCGTCGATGACGGTGCTCAGCCGGTGTGCGACGACCAGGACGGTCCTGTGGTCGGCCAGGGCGCGCACGGTCTCGGCGAACAGTGCCTCGCTCTGCTGGTCGAGGGCGGCGGTGGCCTCGTCGAGGACGAGGATCGGGGCGTCCTTGAGCAGGGCGCGGGCCAGGGACACGCGCTGGCGCTGTCCGCCTGACAGCCGGGTGCCGCCCTCCCCCACCGTGGTGGCCCATCCGTCGGGCAGTTCGTCGACCACGCGGTCGAGACCGGACAGGGCTGCGGCCTCGGCGAGTTCGCCGGGCCCGGCGTCCGGTGCGGCGATCCGGACGTTCTCCTCGATCGTGCCGTCGAAGAGGTAGACGTCCTGGAAAACGAGGGAGACGCGGGCGGCCAGCTCCTCGGCGGCGATCTCCCGGACGTCGACGCCGCCGATGCGGACGGTGCCCTCGGTGGTGTCGTGGAAGCGGGCGAGCAGCGCGGCGATCGTGGTCTTCCCCGCGCCGGAGGGTCCCACCAGCGCCGTCAAGCCGTGCTCGGGCAGGCGGAAGGTGACGTCGTGGAGGGCTGGGCGTGCGGCCGGGTCGCCCTCGTGGCGGAAGCCGACCCCGGTGAACTCCACGCTCGCGTCGCAGGGTGTTCTCGGCTCGGCGGGCTGCGGGAACGGCGGCGCGTCCAGGAACGCGCCGAGCCGGTCCAGGGTGTTGCGGGCCAGCCGCATGCCCGCGCCGGCCTCGGCGGCGGACGACACGCCGTCGATGAGCCGGACCAGGAGCACCAGGAGTGCCAGCAGGGTGGGCACGTCGAGCGATCCCTCGAGCCGCCAGGACACGCCCAGCGCGAGCAGCAGGGCGAAGACGAGCCGGGTGGCGAACGAGAAGGAGACCAGGCCGGGCAGGCCCCGTGCGATGAGCCGCCGGTCCGCGCGCGCCTCGGCCACCAGGGCGTCGTCCAGTGCCCCGTACCCCTGCGCCGTCCGGCCGAACGCCCGCAGGACGGGCTGGTTCCGGGCGAACTCCAGGACCCGGTCGGCGGACTCGCCGATCGCTGCGTCCCGGCCGAGGTCGAGCCGGCGCATCACCGCCGTGCTCGCCCACTGCACGGCGAAGAGCACGGGCGCGCAAGCCAGCAGCACCAGGGCGGTGCGGACGTCGAAGAAGAAGGTGGCGGCCACCAGTGTCGCCGGGGTGAGGAAGGAGGTGAGGAACGGGCGGAGCAGATGGGCCGGTGTGCTCATCACCTGGATCACGTTCTGTCCGGCCAGCCTGCTGAACTCGGCGGTGCGGCCGGCGGTGAACCAGCCCAGCGGCAGCCGCAGGGCCTGGTCCGCCATGCGACGGTGCAGCACCCGGGAGAGCCGGGAGCCGGCCGAGAACCCGCCGCTGAGGGCGGCGCTCTGGAGCACGGCGTACGCGAGTACGCAGCCGGCGAACGCGGTCAGCCAGGGCCATGCGTCGTCGGGGCCGGGGCCGAGGAGGGCGCGCAGGACGGGTACGAGGAAGGCGAAGGCGATGCCCTGAAGGACGGCCGCGCCCGACTGGAGGACGAGCAGCCGGTTCAGCGGACGGGAGCCCTCCGGACCGAGGACGCGGTAGAGCTGTCGGATCATCGGGTGCTTCCCTCTCGGACGTCGTCCGGGCTTCGCTGGGCGTCCCACAGCGCCGCGTAGCGGCCCCCGGCGGCCAGCAGATCGTCGTGGCGGCCCTGTTCGGTGACGCGGCCGTCCTCCAGGACCACGATCCGGTCGGCCGAGCGGATGGTGGACAGCCGGTGGGCGATGACGAGCAGGGTGCGGCCGGCCGCGAGCGCGGACAGCGCGTCCTGGATCAGCGCCTCGGAGTGCGGGTCGGCGTACGCGGTCGCCTCGTCGAGGACGAGGACAGGCGCGTCGGCGAGCAGCGCCCGCGCGATGGACAGGCGTTGGGCCTCACCGCCGGACAGGGCGACGCCCGAGCCGAGTACGGTGGCGTAGCCGTCGGGCAGGGCCAGGACGCGGTCGTGGAGGTGGGCGGCGCGGGCGCACCGCTCGACCTCCTCGTCGGTGGCGTCGGGGCGGCCCAGGCGGATGTTGTCGGCGACGCTCGCCCGCAGCAGCCGTACGTCCTGGAGGACGAAGCCGACCCGGCGGTACAGCTCGGTCGCGGGGATGTCCCGCACGTCGGCGCCGCCGAGGGTGACCGTGCCGGCGGTGACGTCGTGGAAGCGGGGCAGCAGCGAGGCCAGAGTGGACTTACCCGAGCCGGAGGGCCCGACAAGCGCGGTCACGGTGCCGGGCACGAGGTCGAGGTCGACGCCGCTGAGGACGTCGGTGCGCCCGTCGTACGAGAAGGAGACACCGCGCATCGAGACGTGGTGGCCGTCGGGCAGGACGGGGTCGGCGGGTTCGGGGAGCGTGGGGGCGCGCAGCAGTTCCGTCAGGCGTACGGCGGCGGCCTGGCCGGCCCGGATCTGCTGGACGCGGGGGCCGACGACGCCCATGGGGGCGGCGACGGCGGGTCCGAGCAGGAGGAAGGGGACGAGCCGCGCGGCGGGCATTCCGTCCCGGGTGACGAGGACCGCGCCCGCCAGGGTCAGGAGCAGCAGCACGACGGCCGGGGTGACGACCAGGACGGCGGCGGTGGAGCTGACCAGAGTGGCCCGCACCCAGCCGGAGAAGAAGTCGGCGAACCCCTCGGTCGCGCGGACGAACCGCTCGTGTGCCCTGCGTCCGCGTCCGAAGCTCTTGAACACGGCGATGCCGGCCGCGAACTCCACGGCGGCGGCGGAGATCCGCCCGATGGCGGCGCCGAACTCGGCCATCTGCGCCGCCGCGCCGGACATGGCCCGCCGGAAGAGGAGCACGCCGAGTGCGAGGGGGACCACGGCGAGCAGGGCGAGGCGCCAGTCGACGGTGAAAAGGTAGGCCAGGGCGAGGACCGGGGCGGTGAGCACGGCGACGACGTCGAGCAGGGTGTGCGCGAACAGCGTGTGCAGAGCACTCACATCGTCGTGCACCGCCTGTTTGATCTCGCCGGTGCCCTTCTCGGTGAACCGGCCCAGGGGGAGCCGGCCGATGTGCCGGGCGAGCCGGCGGCGGAGGGCGAGTTGGAGGTCGTTGTCGGCGAGGTGGGCGAGGGCGCCGGCCGCCGTTCCGCACACCAGGGCGAACAGACCGGCCGCGCACGCCAGCGCGACCAGCGGCCACAAGGCGTCGGCGGAGGCCCCGTCGGTGAGGCGGTCGGCGAGGAGCGAGACGGCGATGAACGGGACCACCCCGGCGAGGGCGGCGACAGCCTGGAGACCGGCGGCGAGGGCCAGCCGGCCCCGGACGGGTGCGGCGAGCGTGCGCAGCGGCGGGGGCGCCCCGGTGTCCGGGGCGGGGGGAGCCGGCTCCGGGCCGGGCCGGGACGTGGGTGACTTCACTTGAGGAGTACTCCGATTTCGGGGATGGGCCTGCCGCCCGCCTCGGTGATGCGGCGGCTGGTCATGCCGGCCTCCCGGGCCAGCTGGGCGACGTCGAAGGTGTGCCAGTCGTAGCTGTCGGCGACCTCGCGCACGGTGCGGCCCTCGCGCAGCACCTTCCAGGTGGTCGTGAACCGCATGGCGTCGCCCCCGGTGGGTTCGCCGCCGATCCACCATTCGTAGGTCTGACGGCCGATGGTCTCCCTCAGGGACATCACCGGCGGGATGACCCGGGGCGCGGAGACCCCCATCAGTTCCACGACGAGGGGCGCCCCGTCCGGCAGGCGGGCCGCGAGCCGCTTCCACAGCGCCACGCGTTCGGCCGCGGTGAGGTGGCCGGCCACACCGAAGATGACGACGGCGGAGAGCCGTTCGGGCAGGACGAGGTCCTGCGCGGCGCCGTCGACCACCGTGACCCGGCGCCGTAGGTCCGGATCACGGGCGACCCGGGAGGTGAGCACGGCGCGCATGGTGGCCGACGGTTCGGCGGCGAGGATCTCCGCCCCGGGCAGCGCGGAGGCGATCACCTCCGTCACGCGTCCGGTGCCGGCGCCGATCTCCAGGACGGGGCCGTGGGAGACGTCCAGGCCGGTGAGGACGCGGGTGAGCGGGGGGCCGCTGCTGGCAGTGTGCCGGGTGGCGACCAGTTCGTAGAACTCGGCCGACGGCGAGTAGTAGTCGATCACGACGGTCTCCGGAGGCGGGGGGCCGGGCGGTTCACGGGGTGCTCGGCCAGGTGCGGGCGCCCGTGGCCAGCGAGGGGTCCATCCGGCGCAGCACGGTGGCCACCACCTCCCGGCGGCGCGGGGTGAGGTAGAAGTGGTCGCCGGGGAAGACCCGCACCTCGGTACGGGCAGTGGTGAGGTCCGCCCAGCCGCCGGCCCGGTCCCGGCCGCGTTCCTCGCCGAGTTCGGGGTCGGCGGCGCCGGTCAGCACATGGACCGGGCAGGTAAGCGGTGGCCGTTCGGCTGGCCGGTGGGTCTCGATGATCCGGTAGTCGTGGCGTACGGCGGTGAGGACCAGGGCGCGCAGTCCGGGGTCGTCGAGGATCTCACCGCTCGTACCGCCGAGCCGGAGCAGTTCGGCCCCGAGCACGTCGTCGCTCTGGCGGTGCAGTTGCCCGGTGACGGCCGTGCCGGGGGCGACGCGACCGGAGGCGAAGAGCCGGCGCGGACCGGGGGCACCGCGGCGCCGGAGCTCGTGGGCCAGTTCCCAGGCCACGGCGGAGCCCATGCTGTGCCCGAAGAGGGCGTACGGCCGGTCGAGCAGCGGCAGTACGGCGTCCGCCACCGCGGTCACCAGCTCACTCATGCCGGTGATCCCCGGGTCCTCGACGCGCTCCTCGCGGGCCGGGTACTGCAGGGCGAGGAGTTCCACCTCGGGGGGCAGCAGCGCCGCCCAGGGCCGGTAGAAAGTCGCGCTGCCGCCCGCGTGCGGCAGACAGACCAGGGTGGCCCGCGACGTGGCTCCGCTGCCGCTCCACCGTCTGATCCACGGGCTGTCCCCGCGGGCGGCATGTGCGGGGGCGGCCGGCGGGAGATGCGGGACGGCGGCGCTCACCAGGTCACCCTCAGTTCTTCGAGGCCGAAGGTGGCCGAGTCGTGCTTGACGACGACCTCGTCCCGCTCCCCCGCGAGGCGGAGCGTCGGAACGCGACGCAGAAGCGTCTCCAACGCGATCTCCAGTTCCAGCCGCGCCAGGTGCTGTCCGACGCACTGGTGCACACCGAAGCCGAACGCCACGTGGTGGTTGTCCGTGCGGCGGAAGTCGACCCGCTCCGGGTGGTCGAACTGTTCCGGGTCGTGGTTGGCCCCGGCGAGGAGGGCGATGACGCCGTCGTGGGCGGGGACGGTCCGGCCGGACAGCTCGATGTCCTCGGCGGCGACGCGCAACGGGATGGAGTCGGCGACGGAGAGCACGCGCAGGAGTTCGTCGACGGCGGCCGGCATCAGGGAGGGGTCGCGGCGCAGTTCCTCCCGCAGGTCCGGCCGGTCCAGGAGGAGCAGGGTGCTCAGGGCGATCATGCTGGTGGTGGTCTCACGGCCGGCGTTGATCGTGATGCCGAGCGTGGAGAGCAGTTGCTCCGTCGTCACGTGGCCGGGGACCAGTTGCTCGGTGACGAGCTTGGAGATCAGGTCGTCGCGGGGTTCGTCCCGCCGCTGGGCGACCAGTTCGGCGAGCAGCCCGAAGAGACCCCCGAGCGCCTCGGAGACCTGCGCGGCGGTGCTGTGGCGGGATCCGGAGATCCGGGTGACGTCCCGGAAGAACTCGAGGTTCTCCCGGGGCACGCCGAGCAGTTCGCAGATCACCGAGGTGGACACGGCGTTGGCGTACGCGGCGACGAAGTCCGTGGGGCCGCCCCCGGCGAGCATGGCGTCCAGGATCTCGTCCACGCGCGCCTGCACGGCGGGACGCATCGCACGTACTCGGCGCACGGTGAACACCGGCAGCAGCATCCGCCGGTAACGGGTGTGCTCGGGCGCGTCGGTGCGGATGAAGGGCCTGAACCTCGCCCCGGCCTCCTGCTCTCCCTCGCCGAGGGCGGGGAAATTGGGCCGGGTGATATCCGCGCTGACGCGCGGGTCCGAGAGCAGTTCACGCACGTCGTCGTACCGGCTCACCACCCAGGCTTCCCGCTTGGTGGGCAGGGTGACGCGGGCGACCGGGTCCTCGGTGCGCAGGGCGGCGTACTCCTCGGGCGCGACGAAGGGGCAGCCGCGCCGCATCGGGAAGTCGCGGGGCGTGGGCAGGGGTGTGCTCATCGGTGGTCCTCGGTGTGAGTGGGGTGGTCAACGGGGAAAACGGGAGGAAGGACGAGTACGGCCAGCGGGGGTGCGCCGGGGCGGGTCGGCAGGGGGCGGGCGGTCAGGCCGGACTCGGCCTCCACGTCTTTCAGGCCGAAGGGGATCCAGCGGTAGGAGTCGCGCACCTCGCGGACCGGCTCGGTGGCGCCGTCCTCGTAGACGCGCCAGGTGGAGTGCAGGCGCATCGCGCCCTCGGCCGTGTCGTCGGCGACGTCGCTGTCGTCGAGTGCTCCGGCGAACGACCACTCATAGCGCTGCCGGCCCGCGGTGGCGGTGGCGAGTCTGGTCTCGGGCAGGGTCAACGGCTCGTCGAAGCCCATGAGTTCGACGACTACGAGTCCGCCGGGGGCGAGCCGCCGGGTCAGCCGGCGCCACAACCGGGCGCGGTTCCCGGCGTCGAGGTGGCCGAGGACTCCGCAGAGCAGGACAGCACCGATCCGGTCGGGGAGGTCGAGGTCGGGGGCCGCGTCCGCCGTGACCGTGACCCGGGAGCGCAGGTCCGGATCGCTGAACACCCGGCTGGTGAGCACGGCCCGCATACCGACGGCCGGTTCGCAGGCGAGGATCTCCGCGTCCGGCCGGGCCCGGGCGACGGCCTCGGTGACCAGGCCGGTGCCCGCTCCGATGTCGACGACCGGCCCGCCGGTCAGGTCGGCGTCGGCGAGGAGCGCTGCGATCGCGGGTGCGCTCGCGGTCGCGGTGTGCTCGGCTGCGACGAGGTCGAAGAACTCCGCCGACGGGGTGTAGGGGGTGGCGGCGCCGGTGTCGTGGCCGGGAGCGGCCTCGCGCCCGGCATCGGAACCGGTGTCGGCGTCGCTGTCGACGTCGGAACCGGTGCCGGTGCCGGTGCCGGCCTTGGGGGAAGCGTGCGCGGGGGGCTGTCCGCGCGCCGGGAACATGTCGCTGACCGCCAGGGGCCGCGGTGTGCCCGGCCGGACGATCTCCGGCGGGCCCAGCCGGGCCGCGAGGTCGGTCCAGATGCGGCACACCGCGAGGTCGTACTGGCCCGTGCGCCACGCGTCCCCGCCCTGCTCGACGGCGTCACGCAGCCCGTCCAGCGCCCTGCCGACGGCCTCGGGCCACAGGTCGGAGAAGACAGTGCGGAAGGGCACTGTGTCCCCGACGACGGACGTGGTCGCCAGCCCCAGGCTTCCGGTGCCCGGCCCGTCCAGGACGAAGCGCCGGTCGGCGTCCCGTCCGACGTGCAGACGCGGGCTCCACAGGACGGGCCCGTGGGTGTCGGCGAGGGTAAGGACGCCGCCCTCGGTGCCGAGGGCGATCCGGTGCCAGTGCAGGGCGTGGTTGTCCCGGTCGGACGGGTCGAGCTGGTGGTGCACCCGCAGGGTGAGAGGCACGCCCGCGAAGACGCCCTGGAGGGAACGGAAGGGCTGCGGCCCGATGTCGGCGGGCAGCGGCGCCGGGTCCGCGAACCGCCAGGGCCGCAGGGTGCCCAGTGTCCGCCCGAGGATGTCCACCAGGGGGTGCATCAGGTGGACCGGTGTGGCGGCGTCCACGAAGAGCGGCCGCTGCCGTGCGAGGAGCCTGCGGGCCGCGTCGGTGAAGGCGCGGACGGGGGCGACGTGCGGGTAGTGGGTGTTGAGGCGGTACCGCACTCCCCGGCGGCGGGCGTACCGGTAGTTCTCCGTGAGCTCGGTGAGGTGGACGGGGTGTTCCTGGAGGACGTGGATGCCCCGGTCCATGAGCGTCCGGGCCAGGTCGGTGCCCTGCCCGCCCGAGATGGACGAACTCACCGCCACACACGCGGCGTCGATGCCGTCCGGGAGGTCGTCGACGTCCGTGTAGTGCGGGACGCCCAGGTGGCGGGCGTACGCACGGGAGGCCGCCGAGCCCCGGCTGAGGAGGCCGGCGAGCGCGTATCCGGGGCGCCCGCGGGCCGCCTCGGCGTAGAAGCGGCCGAAGTTGGTTCCGCAGACCAGGACGCGGAAGGGCGTCGGAGGAGTGTTCACAGCACACCCTCTTCCACTGGCGCGGCGTCGGCCGCCGTCCCCGTGAGCCGCAGCCCGGCGATCCCGTGGGAGCGCAGATGCCGCACCACCGCGTCCGGGTCCAGTACGTCGCAGGCGAAGTGCACGCCGGGCGGGACGGCCCCGCGGAGCACGGCGTCCACCGCGAGCGCGCCCACGGTGGCGGTGAGCCGGTAGCTGCTGGCCGTGCGCAGCGTCAGTCCGGCCGTGGCCGGCCGTCCGGAGGCGGTGCCCGACAGGAGGAAGTCCATGACGTAGTAGGGCGTGCGTCCGGCCAGGTCGAGGTCGGCGGCGAGGAGCAGCCGGTCCGCCAGTGCGGCCGGGTCCTCCCCGGCGGCCAGGCTCGCCGGCAGCCGGCCGAGCAGCGCCCGTACCGCGGGACCGGGGTGGACGTTGTACCAGTCGAGCCGGTCCAGGCCCAGGGCGTGGGCGAGGCGTTCGCTCTCGCCGCTGAGGTAGGGCTGCAGGGCCACCCGGCCGGGGAAGGCGGCGTGTTCGGTGTCCTCGGCGGTGCGCAGGGCGCGGGGTGCGCGCCGGCCGTCGCGGACGGCGGCGAGCGCCTCGCCGTAGGCCGCGCCGTCCGCGCCGCCGGAGGTGAGGGAGAGCATGAGGTCGCGGGCGACGGTCGGTGTGCAGGTCTCCAGGCCGCCGCAGTGCGCGGTCAGCGCGGAGACGGTGTCCAGGCCCTGTCCGGCGAGCCAGCGGGGCAGGAGGCTGGACAGGCCGGGCAGGGCGCCCGCCGACAGCACGACGGTGCGGCCGTCGCGGGCCGGATCGCCGTCCTTCGACAGGTCCTCGGCGGCCGGGTCGTCCCCGGCCACGTCGACGCAGTGCGCGCCGGCGGTCAGTGCGGCCGAGGCGACGGTGGCGCGGAGCCGGTAGGTGGGGCCGGCGCAGTTGAGGACGGTGTGGCAGCCCTCGGTGAAGGCGCGCAGGCCCTGCGGTGCGTCGGCGTCCGCCCAGACGGTCTCGTCGTGGCTGCCGGGTTCCTCCCGGGCCACCGCGCACAGGGCCGACGGGGTCCGTCCGCCGAGGCGGAGCCCGGTGTGGCCGAGTGCGCGCAGGGCGTGTACGGCGGCCTGGCCGACGGCCCCGGAGGCCCCCAGGACCCCGATCACGGGTGTGCTCATCGGGTGATCGCCCCCCGGGTCAGTTCGCCGAGGGTCTTGAGGATGCCGGGCGCGTGCTCGACGGAGAGGCAGGTGTAGTGGTCGCCGCCGATGTCGACGATGTCCAGGTCGCCCAGGGTGAGTTCCTCCCAGTAGGCGGTGACGGCGTCCTTGCTGCCGGGGAAGGGGTAGGCGCCGTCGTGCCGCAGGAAGGTGATGTCGCCGGCGTAGGGCTCGGCGGTGTAGCGGGTGATGGCGAAGACGCTCTGCCGGAAGGCGAGGAAGAGCCGTGTCATGTGGTCGGGTTCGTAACTGCCGGCCGAGGCGGGGACCGCCTCGCACATTCGCGCGATGCGGGTGGCGCGGGGCACCTCGGCGAGGCGCCGGAAGCAGCCGGCCACGTCTTCGAACTCGGTCGGCAGCGCGGCGAGTCCGCCGTCCGGCAGGACACCGGGGCTTCCGGCGAGGACGGCGTCGGCTGCCGCGGCCACCCGGTACTGGTCGTCGGGGAAGCCGAGCGCGGCTGGGTCGATCCCCATCATGACGGCGAAGGAGTACTCGGCGAGCAGTTCGTCGTCGAGGCGGAAGCGGGGGCTGTGGCTGCTGATGACGGTGAGGCTCTCCACCTCCGCCCCGGACTCGGCCAGGTTGCGGGCCACCTCGGTGGCGATCAGGCCGCCCAGGCAGTAGCCGACGACGTGGAAGCGGTGGCGTCCGTCCGCGGTCAGGGCGCGCGCGTAGTCGGCCGCCAGTTGCTCGATGAGCCCGTCCGGCGGGGCGGCGAGGAAGCCGCCCAGGTCCGGGACCTCCACGCCGACGACCTCGGCGAGGCCGGGCGAGCGGCGCCTGATCTCGGTGATCAGCGCCCGGTACGGCATGATCGTCGCGGTTCCGGCGTGCACGAGCACGGTGGTGGGCTCGTCGGCCGACCGGGCGCCGTGCAGGTGGATCACCGGATCCGTGCGCACGGCGTCCGGCGCGGGTGCGTCCTCCGGGCCGGCCAGACCGCGCAGGAACCCGGCGAGTCCGGCGACGGTGGGGCGGCGCAGCATGTGGCGCAGCACGACCTCCCACTCCAGGTCGGCTGCCCGCGGTACACGTTCGCGCAGTCGGCCCACCATCCGGGCCACCAGGAGCGAGTCGCCGCCGAGGTCGAAGAAGTCGTCGTCGCGGGTGACGTGTTCGACCGCGAGGAGTTCCGACCACAGGCCGGCCAGGCTCTGCTCCAGTTCGTCACGGGGCTGTTCGGCCACGACGGCCGGTGTGCTCTCGCGGGGCAGCCAGGTGGCGAGGCGGGCGCGGTCGGTCTTGCCGTTGGCCGTGCGGGGCAGGGCGTCGACGACCTGCCACACGGAGGGGAGCATGTACTCCGGGAGCCGGGTGGCCGCGGTGCGGGCCAGCTCCCCCACCGGCACGTGGTGCCGGTCGTCCTTCATCGTGGCGACGAACACTTCCTGTCCGGTGAGCGCGAGCGCGTCCTGCTTCCCGGGCAGCGAGAGGACGTCGGACGCGGTGTGCCGGCCGAGCAGTTCGCGCCACTGCGCGTGGGTGAGGAAGGACTGGCCGGTGTGGGCGCGCACGTCGGTCCAGGTCCGGCCGGCGACCTCGAGGAACTCCATGGAGACCAGCAGCGGCAGGTTCTCGTCGCGGGTGTTCTCCACGAAGACGAGCTGTCCGCCCGGCACGAGCAGCTCCCGCAGCCGTCCCACGGCCGCGTCCGCGTCGGCGGCGGCGTGCAGGGTGTTGGCGCAGACGACGACGTCGAAGGTGTGGGGCAGCAGGTGCTGGGCGCGCGGGTCCTCGTCGACGTCGAAGCGTTGGTAGCGGACCCAGTTGTGGTCGACGAAGCGTTCGCGGGCCTCGTTCAGGAAGAACGCGGAGGGGTCGGTGAACAGGTAGTCGACGCCGTACTCGGCGAGGACGGGCACCAGTTCGCCGGTGGTGCCGCCGACGCCGCCGCCGACCTCGAGTATCCGCAGCCGCTCCTCTCCGGTGTGGTGCGCGGCGAGCTCGCGCAGCGCGGCGACCACCGCGCGGTTGAGGTGCCGGATGGCGAGGTTGTCCCGGTAGGCGGCGTCCGCGGCGTCCGTCGCGGCGCCGGGGAAGAGCAGGTCCCGGATGCCCACGTCGCCGGCGAGCAGTTCGGGCAGCCGGTCGGCACAGGTGCGCATCACGGTCAGCAGTTCGGTGCTCCAGCCGATCTCGTGCTCCAGGTCGGTGGCCCGCCGCCAGTGGTGCTCCGTGCCGGGGGCGGAGGCGGGGGCGAGGCCCGTGTAGGTGTCGTCGGCGGCCCTGTGGGTGAGCCGGTCCCGGGCGGCGAGGGCGCGCAGCCAGCGCCGTACGAGGTGCCGGTGGCGGGGCGTGGCGCGCAGCGCGGTGCCCACCTCGTCGGCGGTGCGGGCCGCGCCGTCGTCGAAGACTCCGGAGCCGGCCAGGACGCGGGTCATCTCGGCGAGGGCCACCTCGTCCAGCGCGGTCAGGAACTCCCTCAGCCGCTCCTCGTCGACGGCCGCGGAGGCCTCCCGTACGGCGTCGGCGGCTGCCGCGCGCGCCTGTTCCGCGCCCGGTGCGGCCCGCTCGTCGCCGTCCCTGCGGGCGGTCTCCACGAAGGCGGCCAGACGGCGGCCGCCCGCGACCGAGTCGTCGACGACGACCGCGCCCGCCGCGACCGCCGGATGGGCCTGCACGGCGGCCTCCACCTCGGCGAGTTCGACCCGGTAGCCGCGGATCTTGATCTGGGCGTCCTCCCGGCCCAGGAACTCGATGGTCCCGTCGGGCAGGTAGCGGCCGAGGTCGCCGGTGCGGTAGAGCCGCTCCCCGGTGCCGGGGTGGGTGAGGAACCGTTCGGCGGTGCGGGCCTCGTCGCCGAGGTAGCCGAGGGCGACGCCCGCGCCGCCGATGTACAGCTCGCCCGGCACCCATTCGGGCCGCGGCCGCAGCTGTCCGTCGAGCACGGCGAAAGTCTGGTTGGTCAGCGGAGTGCCGTAGGGGATGCTCGGGCGGGCGGTGTCCACCTCGCCGACGGGGTGGGCGATGGACCAGATGGAGCCCTCGGTGGCGCCGCCGAGGGAGACGATCTCCAGACCGGGCAGCAGGGCGCGGGCCTGGTCGGGCAGGGCGACCGGTATCCAGTCGCCGGATATCAGCGCGAGCCGCAGCGTGCTGTCCTCGGCGGGGGGTTCGGAGCGGAGCCAGTCGCACAGCATGTGGAGCTGGCCAGGGACCGAGTTCCACACCGTGACGCCGAGGTCGCGGACGAGCTCGGCCCAGTGGGAGGGGTCGCCGCGCCGGTCGGCGCGGGGCAGGACGAGGGTGGCGCCGACGGCGAGCGGCCCGAACAGGTCGTAGACGGACAGGTCGAAGCCGAGGCCGGCGATGCCGAGGACGCGGTCGCGGGCGGTGACCGTGTGGCGGCGGTTGATGTCCTGGACGGTGTTGAGAGCGGCCCGGTGGCTGATCATGACGCCCTTGGGCGTGCCGGTGGAGCCGGAGGTGTAGATGACGTAGGCGAGGTCGTCGGGGTCGCGTCGGGGTGCGATCGGAACGGGCGAGGCAGGGGCTGCGGCGAGGAGGTCGACGGCGAGGGCCGACACGGTCGCCGGGAGGTCGTCGCTCTCGGCGAGCCAGGACTGGGTGAGGACCGTGCGGACGCCCGCGTCGGCGAGGATGGTGTCCCGGCGGGCGGCGGGCTGGGCCGTGTCGACGGGCAGGTAGGCGCCGCCCGCCATGAGCGTGCCGAGGACGGCGACGACCTGCTCCCAGCCCTTGTCGGCCCAGATGGCGACGGGTTCCCCGGGCCGCAGTCCGCGGGCGGCCAGTGCCTCGGCGACCGCGCCGGCACGGTCGGTCAACTGCCGGTAGGTGAGCGCTGTTTCGGGTGTGCTGACCGCGAGGGCGTCGGGCGTGGCCCGGGCCTGGGCGAACAGGGGCTCGTGGAGGAGGGCGTCCGGCAGCGGCCCGCCGGTCGCGTTGACCGCCCGCCGGCGGGCCGCCTGGTCGGCGGGAAGCGGGATGCCGGCCGGGGTGTCCCAGGCTGCCTCCCCGTCCTCGCCCTCGGCCGACAGCAGCCGTACGAACGCCGTCCAGGCGTCGAACATGGCCTCGGCCACGCCGCGGGCGAGGGCGCCCTCCCGGATGTCCCAGGACAGGGCCAGCGCGTCGCCGCGGTGCATGACCTGGCAGTCGAGCCACACCTGCGGGGTCCGGGTGGCAGCGTGGGTCACCTCGGGGGGCACGCCCTCGGCGGTGCCGCCAGCGCCCAGGGCGCTGGTGAAGACGACCGGCATCAGGACCGGGGCGCCGGCCCGGCGGGAGAGCTCGGCGAGCACCTCGGAGCCGGTGAACAGCGGGTGCGCGAGGTCTTCGAGGAGCCGCCGCGAAAGGTCCGCCGTCCGCTCGGCGAAGGCGGCCGGAGTGCCGAGGTCGACGGCGAGGAGTTCGAGGGAGGTGAAGTCGCCGATGAGGCGGCCGATGTCGTCGTGCAGGCCGGGGCGGTCGACGGTGGGGACGTTGAGGGTGAACCGGCTTGTGCGCGACCAGCGGCCGACCGTCTCGGCGTAGGCGGTGAGCAGGGCCGTGGACACGGTCAGTCCGCGCCGGGCGGCACGCCCGGTGAACCGCTCCCGGTCGGCCGCGGGCAGCAGGACCTCCAGCCGGCGGAACGTCACCGGTGCGCCCTCGGGGGCGGGGGGCCGGTCCCCGTCGGCGGGGACGCCCACGGTGGCCTCCCAGGCTTCGGCGAGGGGCAGTTCGGGGGCGGGCGGCAGGGTGTCGAGCCGGTCGGTCCAGTATGCGCGGTCGCGGGTGTGGCCGTCGGTGCCGGTCAGTGCGCGGCGGGCCAGGACGTAGTCGCGGAAGGTGATCCGCGGTGCCTCGGAGAGGGTGCCGCCGCCGTAGCGGTGCTGGAACTCGGCGAGCAGGATGCGCAGGCTCGCGTGGTCGACGACGAGCATGTCGACGGAAAGGTGGAGCACGGCCCGCCCGGCGGTCCGGCTCACATGGACGTCGAGGAGCGGCCACCGGTCGGTGAGGGACCGGCGTGCGGACAGCCGGGCGCGGGTGCGCCCGAGTTCCGCCTCGGCCTGGGCGGGCGGGAGCGCGGTGAGGTCGTCGGCCGTGACGGGGAGGTCCGGTACGTCGGGCAGGACCCGCTGGTGGCCGTCGTGGTGGATGACGGCGCGCAGCATGTCGTGCCGCCGGACCAGCTCCCGCCACACGGCGGTGACCCGGTCCACGTCCAGCTCCGGGTACTCCAGTTCTACGTAGGCGTGGCAGCCGACACCGCCGTAGGCGTAGGCGTCGGTGCGGCCGATGAGGTAGGCGGCCTGGATGTCGGTCAGCGGGAAGGGCTCGTGGCGGTTGTCGGGGTCGGCGCGCAGCGAGGGCTCCTCGGCGGCCAGGTGGTCCAGGATGGCTTCCTTGTGTGTGCGCAGTTCGGCGCGGTGCGCGTCGGTGAGGCGGCCCTGGGGGGCCCGGAACCGCAGTTGTCCGTCGTCGGCCCACAGGATGACGCCCTCGTCGGCGTAACGGGCCAGCAGTTCGGCGATGTTCACAGCTCTCCGGTCTCGTAGGCGGCCTCGTGGGCCGCGAGCGTTCGGGTGATGTCCGCGGCGAGCGCGGCGATGGTCGGTGCGGCGAAGAAGCGGCGGACGGGCACGGTGGCGCCGAGGCGGCGTTCGATCGCCGTGAGCAGGCGCAGCGCGGAGAGGCTGTCGCCGCCGAGGGTGAAGAAGTTGGCGTGGCGGTCGGGCACGGGTTCCGGCAGGTGCTCCCGCCAGAGCGCGGCGAGGTCCGTCTCGGTGCCGTCGCGCGGGGGTTCGGCGCCGGCGGGGGCGGGGCCGGGGCCCGCCGTGTCCGTCAGGGCGTTGCGGTCGACCTTGCCGTTGGCGGTGAGCGGCAGAGCGGGCAGCAGCAGGATGCGGGACGGGAGGGCGTAGGCGGGGACGCGGTCCGCGAGGTGGCCCAGGAGGTCCTCGACGGCCGGGGGTTCGGCGATGTCCAGGGGTACGGCGAAGGCGGCCAGGCGCTTCGCGGTGCGCTCCCCCACGGCCACGACGGCGGCCCGGGCGAGGGCGGGGTGGGACTCCAGCGCGGCCTCGATCTCCCCCGCCTCGACACGGTGGCCGGCGATCTTGAGCTGGGTGTCGAGGCGGCCGAGGAACTCCAGCAGTCCGTCACCGCGGAAGCGGCCCAGGTCGCCCGTCCGGTACCAGCGCCGCCCGTCCCGTACGACGAACTTCTCGGCGGTGCGGGCGGGGTCGCCCAGATAGCCGCGGGCCAGTCCCGCGCCGCCGATCCACAGTTCGCCCGGGACCCAGTCGGGGCAGTCCCGCCCTGCCGGATCGACCACCCGGTAGTGCTGCCCGGTCAGGGGGCGGCCGTAGGGCACGGACGCCCACCGCGGGTCCACCTCGGTGACGGTGAGGGTGTTGGACCAGATGGCGGCCTCGGTCGCGCCGCCCATGGCGACGAACGCGCAGGGCCGTGCGGTGCGGGCGCGCAGCCGGCCGGGGAGGTCGAGGCCGATCCAGTCGCCGGAGACCAGCGCGATGCGCAGCCCGCGCAGGCCCTCGGTGCCGGGCGGGCCCTGTTCGTCGGCGTCGAGCAGAAGGTCGAGCAGGGCGGGGACGGTGTTCCAGACGGTGACGCCGTACCGCTCCACCAGGCCGGGCCAGCGGGCCGGTTCGCGACGCTGGTCCTCGGCGGGGACGAGGAGGGAGCCGCCCGCGGAGAGCAGGCCGAAGACGTCGTACACGGAGAGGTCGAAGTCCAGGGCGGACAGGGCGAGGACCCGGTCGTCCGGGCCGATGCCGTGCCGTGCGTTGATGTCCGCGACCGTGTTCCAGGCGGCGGCGTGCGGGATCTCGACGCCCTTGGGCTCGCCCGTCGACCCGGAGGTGAAGATCACGTACGCGAGTGCCCCGGGGGACGTCCCGAGCGGCGCAGGCAGCGGCTCGTGGGCCTGCGTGGCGGAGAAGGGGAGGGCGCGGGGGCCCGTGCCGTGCTGGTCCGGCCATTCCCCGACGACGACGCGGAACCGTGCCGTGGCGTGGACCCGCGCGAGCCGGGCGGCGGGGTGTTCGAGGCCGAGGGGGACGTAGGCGGCGCCCGCCGCGAGGACGCCGAGGACCGCCGCGATCTGCTCCGGGCCCTTGGGCAGGGTGACCGCGACCGGGTCGCCCGGCGCCACGCCCGCGTCGACGAGCGCGGCGGCGGTGCGCAGCGCCTGTGCGGCGAGGGTTCCGTAGCTCGTCTCCTCCCCCGCCGTCGTGACCAGGGCGGTGCGATCGGGGCGGTCGGCCGCGTGGGCGAAGAAGGTTTCGTGCAGCGGGCGCGGATCGGCCGGCTCCAGGGCGGCCTCCCGTGCGGCGGCGGCACGTCGGGCGCGCTGGGAGGCGGGCAGCGGGTCGGGCAGCGGCGCCTCCCAATCGCCGGTGACGAGGTGCCGCAGCGAGGCCGCGTAGGCGTCGAACATGGCGTCCAGGACACCGTCGGAGAACAGCTCCTCCACCGCGTCCCAGGTGACGACGAGGTGCCCGGACTCCTCGGTGACCTGGTTGTCCAGGCAGACCTGCGGGGACTGGGAGATGCCCCAGACCTTCTCGGGGAAGCCGGTGCCCGGTCCGGCCAGCGTGGCGTCGCCCACGCCGATGGCGCTGGTGAACACCACGGGCGCGGCGGCGTCCACGGTGCCCGTGCGACGGCCGAACTCCCGCAGCAGCCAGTCGACCGGCACGTCGGCGTGGTCCAGGTCCGCCGCCTGGCGGCGTTGCAGCGCGAGGGCCGCCGGGAGCCAGGCCGCGCCCTCGCGCCGGTACCCGGCGAGGGAGAGGGTGGTGAAGTCGCCCAGTACCCGGTGGATGTGGGGGTGCGCGTCGCGCCGGTTGAAGAGGGTGAGCGTGACGGTGACGGCGTCGGTTCCGCTCCAGGCCTCCAGGATTTCCGCGTACAGGGCCAGCAGCACGGTGGAGGGTGTCAGGCCGTACCGGACCGCGCGCCGTTTCACCACCCGCCAGTCCTCGGCGGGCAGGGTCAGCCGGCGGCGGGTGAAGACGGGAGCCTCGAGCGTGGCCGGGTCCCGGTCGTGGGGCAGGGCGGGCGGGGGCGGGAGTTCGGCGAGCCGGTCCTGCCAGTGGGCGCGGGCCCGGCTCGCCGCCCCGGGGTCCGCCGGGAGACCGGTCAGGTAGTCGCGGAAGGTGACGTCGACGGGCGGCAGCCGGTGGTCCGGGTCGGCGTAGAGGGCGTTCAGCTCGGCGTAGAGGGTGGTCAGGGAGAGGGCGTCGAGGACGAGGTAGTCCAGGCCGATGCCGAGGCGGGTGCGTACCTCGCCGTCGTCGCCGTGGTGGCGTACGGCTCCGAGGGCGAACAGCGGCCACCGCGCGGGGTCGCGGACCTGCTGGGACAGGCGGGCGCGGAGGCCCGCCAGGGCTTCGGCCTCCTCTCCGGCGGGCGCGTCCTCCACCGGGACGCTCACCGGCGGGACCTCGGGCAGCACCCGCTGGTGCCCGTCCTCGACGACGGCCCGGAGCATGCCGTGCCGCCGCACGAGGGTGTTCCAGGCGTGCTCCAGCCGGTCCAGGTCGACGCCGGTGCCATCGAACTCGGTGTAGTGCCAGGTGCCGACGCCGCCGAGGGTGAAGCGGGGGTCGCGGCCGGTGTGATAGGCGGCCTGGACGTCCGTCAGCGGGAAGGGCTCGTGGGCGCGGTCCGGGTCGGGGACGAGGACGGGCGGGGCCGGCTCTCGGTCGTCGGACGCCCGGGGACGCAGCGTCGCGCAGAAGTCCTGGAGCACGGGGTGGGCGAACAGGTCGGCCACGCGGGCGTCCGGGAAGCCGGCGGCACGCAGCCGGCCGATCAGTCGGGTCGCGATCAAGGAGTCCCCGCCCAGCAGGAAGAAGCCGCTCTCGCGCCCCACTTCGGCCCCGCCCAGCAGGTCGGCCCACTCGGCCGCGACGGCGCTCTCCACCGGGCCGGCCGGGGCGGAGGTGCGGGGTGCGGCACGGCCCGCGGCCTCGGTGAGCGTCCGGTGGACCGCCGCCCGGTCGAGCTTGCCGTTGGCGGTCAGCGGCAGCTCGTCGAGGACGAGGACGCGCTCGGGCACCATGTAGGCGGGCAGCCGCTCCGCCGCCCGGGCACGCACGGCGTCGGGGCTGGGTGCCGCACCACGGGCCCGCACGGCGTCCGGGCCGGGCTCCCCGTCACGGGCGGGCGCGGTGTCCGGGCCCGGCGCGACACCGCGCGCGGACACGGCCGCGGCCAGGTGCCGCACCGGGGTGTCGAGGACCGTGGCGACCGCGTGCAGCACGGCGGGATCGTCCTCCAGCGCGGACTCGACCTCGCCGAGTTCGATGCGGTGACCGCCGATCTTCACCTGGTGGTCGGCGCGGCCGAGGAACTCCAGCACGCCGTCGGTCCGGTAGCGCGCCAGGTCGCCGCTGCGGTACCAGCGCTCGCCGTCGTACTCCACGAAGCGTTCGGCGGTGCGCGTGGGGTCCGCCCGGTAGCCGTTGGCCACGCCGGGGCCACCGATCCACAGCTCCCCGGGGACGAGGTCGGGGCAGTCGCGTCCGCGTCCGTCCACGACGCGGGCCCGCATGTTGCGCAGCGGCACCCCGTACGGCACGGACTTCCAGGCCGGATCGGTCTCGGCCACCTCGAAGACCGTCGAGTGGACGGCCGCCTCCGTCATACCGCCGAGCGCGACGAACCGGCAGCCGGGTACGAGAGCCCGGAGCCTGGCGGGCTGGTCGAGCCCGACCCAGTCCCCGCCGAGCAGGACCATGCGCAGGGAGTCCCCGAGCCCCGCGCCGTCCCGGACGTCCTCGCCCGCGGCCATCAGCAGGTCGAGGAGCGCGGGCACGCACTGCAACAGCGTCACACCATGGGTGCGCACCAGTCGGGCCCAGTGGTGGGCGTCGCGGCGGTGCTCCTGCCCGACGGTGACGACCTGGCCGCCCAGGGAGAGCGGGGTGAAGATGTCCCAGGTGGCGAGGTCGAAGTCCAGGGCGGAGAGGGCGAGGGTGCGGTCCTGGGGGCCGAGCCCGAGCTGCTCGGCCATCGCCTCGACGGTGTTGACGACCGCGCGGTGGGACACCTCGACGCCCTTGGGCTGACCCGTCGAGCCGGACGTGAACAGGACGTAGGCGGGCAGGCCGGGGTCTGGCAGGACGACCGGGACGGGCGCGGCCGTCGACGCGTCCTCGACGAGCAGCACCGGGGCGGCGGCCTCCGCGCAGAGGTGGGCGTGCGCCCGGTCGGTGAGGACGGCGCAGGCGCCGGCCACGGAGTGGATGCGCGCCCGGCGCGCGGCGGGCTGTTCCACGCCGACGGGGGCGTAGGCCGCGCCGACCGCCAGGACGCCGAGGACCGCGGTGATCTGGCCGGTGCCCTTGGGCAGGGTCACCGCGACGGTGTCGCCCTCCCGGACCCCGTGGTCGCTCAGCAGCGCGGCGATCCGCCGTGCCGCTCGGGCGAGTGCGCCGTAGGTGAGCGGGGTGCCGCCGGCGGGGAGGACCGCGGTGCGGTCCGGGTCGGTCTCGGCGCGCGCGAAGAAGCGGGTGTGCAGGGCGCGTTCCGGCACCGGCGCGGGGGGCAGGGCAGTGACCGCGCGCCGGGCGAGGACGCCGGGGGCGAGGAGGCCGTCCACGGGGCGGGACCAGGCGCCGGGGTCCGTCAGGAGGCGGCCGACGAGGCGCCGGTAGGCGTCGAAGGCCGCGTCGGGCACCCCGGCCTCGAACACCCCCTCGCGTACGTCCCAGTTGAGGAGCAGACCGCCGTCGAGCTCGGTGACCTGGGCGTCCAGGTACACCTGCGGCCCCTGCGAGATGATCCAGGAGGGTCGTCCGAAGGACTTCTGCACGTCCTGCTCGAAGATCTCGCCCAACCCGATGGCGCTGGTGTAGACGACGGGCGCCAGTACCGGGGCGCCCTCGACGCGGGCGAGGTCGCGCAGCACTTCGACGCCCCCGTACGCGCCGTGGGAGATGCCCTCCTGGAGGCGTTCCTGGAGTCGGCGGGCCTGCTGATGGAAGGGCAGGGGTGCGCCCAGGTCCGCGTCGAGCAGCACCGAGCTGCTGAAGTCCCCCACCAGGTGGGCGACTTCGGGGCTGAACGGCTCCCGGTCGAACAGCGGCAGGTTGAGGAGGAACCGCCGGGTGTCGCTCCAGGCGGCGACGACCTCGGCGAAGGCCGTGGCGAGGGCCGCGGCGGGGGTGAGTCCGTGCCGGCGGGCGGCCGCGAGCAGTGCCGCCTTGTCGTCGGGGCCGAGCCAGTGGTGGAGGCGGCGGGAGCGGGTGAGCGCGATGTCGTCGGCGCCGACGGGGGTGAGCGGGTCGACGGTCGTCGGCAGCCGGGGGGCGCGCGGCAGCCGGTGCAGGCGCTCGCGCCACCAGGCGGCGTGCCGTTCGCGTTCGGCCGCGCGCCGGACGTCGTGCTCCGCGAGGTAGTGGCGGTAGTCGAGGGTGAGCGCGGGCGGCGGGTCGTCGGGGCTCTCGTAGAAGCGTCGCAGGTCGGAGAGGAGGACACGCAGGCTCAGCGCGTCGCCGGCCATCATGTCCAGGCCGATCCGGAGCCGGGTGCGGCCGTCCGGGAGCAGGCACAGGGCGGCGCGGAAGACGTCGCCGGTGGCGAGGTCGGTGCGCGCGTGGGTGTCGCGTTCACGCAGCGACTCCAGTACGGCGTCGGCCTCTTCGGGCGTGTGGGCGCGCAGGTCGTGGAGGGTCAGGGGCGTGCCCGGCGCGCCGTAGTGCTGGCGTCCCTCCTCGTCGAAGACGGCCCGCAGCATGCCGTGCCGCCGCACCAGGTGCCGCAGTGCGGTGTCGAGCCGGGCCGGATCGACGTCGTGGCCGTCGAGTTCGACGTAGAAGTGCGCGTCGACGCCACCGAGTGGCTGCCCGTCCTGGCGTCCGATCCAGTAGGCGTGCTGCATCGTCGCCAGGGGGAAGGGGCCCGTCTCCGGCGGTGCCGGGGGGGCAGGCCGCGCCCCGGCGGGCCCGGGGCCGCGCGGAGCCCGGGCGAGCAGGGCCGTCCACGCCGTGAGGGTCGGGACGCGGGCGAGGTCCTGGAAGGTGACCGTGCTGCCGGCGCGCCGCCAGGTACCCGCCAGAGTCATCAGCAGCAGTGAGTCGAGGCCGAGTTCGAAGAGGTCGCGGTCGCCGTCCAGATCGCGCGGCGCCATGTCCAGCGCGTGTGCGACCGCCTCGCGCACCGCCGGCGCCGTGAGGGCACGGCTGTCGCGGCTGCCTGGGTCACCTTCCGTCGCTGTCCGCGCCTTGCCGACTGCTTCATCGCTCACTGCTGGGTGCCCTTCCTGGGATGCCGCCACACACGGCCTATATAGAAATGATTATCATTTCGATGCGGCACATCGTAGACACACGACGCGGCCCGGCGCCAGAGCCGGAGGCCGGACAGATGAGAGGCGGAGACCCATGACGGACGCTCAACCGACCTGGCCGGAGGCGGAATCGGCGCGCTACCGGGCCGCCGGACACTGGCAGGGCATCACCTTCGGTGCCCGTCTGCGGCAGGCGGGCACCGCACACGCGGAGCGCGTCGCGGTGGTCGACGGCGACCGGCGCTGGACCTACGCGGAGCTCGACGCGGAGGCCGACCGCGTCGCCGCCGGACTGCGCGGACTGGGGATCGGGCGGGGCGACCGGGTGGTGGTCCAGCTCCCCAACCGCGCCGAGTTCGTGCTCGTCTGGTTCGGGCTGCAACGGCTCGGGGCGGTGCCGGTGCACGCCATGCCCGGGCACCGGCGCCGGGAGATCGGCCACCTGGTACGGCTGTCGGGTGCCGTGGCCTGTGTGGTGCCCGATCGGCACGCCCGGTTCGATCACCGTGAGTTGATGCGTGAGGTACGCGCAGAGCTGGGGCCGGGCGGCTCGCTGCGCCACGTCGTCGTGGTCGGTGACCCGGGCCCGTACGAGGACGTCGTCGCCTTTGACGCGCTGCGGGCGAACGGCACGGACCCGGCCGGCCTCGACACCGGCCCCGGCGACCCGGACCCCGGCGCCCTCGCCCTCCTGCTGCTCTCCGGCGGCACCACGGGCCTGCCCAAGCTCATCCCGCGCACGCACGACGACTACGCCTACAACGCCCGCGCCTGCGCCGACGTCTGCGCACTCGACACACGGACCGTGTACCTGGCGGTCCTGCCCCTCGGCTTCAACTTCACCTTCGCCTGCCCCGGCGTGCTGGGCACCCTCATGGCCGGCGGAACCGTGGTGATCGCGCCGGACCCGAGCCCGCAGACGGCCTTCACCCTCGTCGAACGGGAGGGCGTGACCCTGACCTCCCTGACCCCGCCGCTCGTCCCGCACTGGACGGAGGAGGCGGCGTCCGGCTCCTGGGACCTCGACAGCCTCGCGGTGGTGCAGGTCGGCGGGGCACGGCTGACAGAGGACCACGCCCGCAGCCTCGGCCCTGCGCTCGGCGCGCGCGTGCAACAGGTCTTCGGCATGGCGGAAGGGCTGATCAACCTCACACGCCTCGACGACCCCGACGACCTCGTCCACACGACCCAGGGCCGGCCCGCCTCACCGGACGACGAGGTCCTCGTGGTGGACGCGGGCGGCCGGCCGGTCCCGGACGGTACCCCGGGCGAGCTGCTCACCCGGGGCCCGTACACCCTGCGCGGCTACTATCGCGCCGAGGCGCACAACCGCACGGCCTTCACCCCGGACGGGTACTACCGCTCCGGCGACGTGGTGCGGCGGCTGCCGAGCGGGCACCTCGTCGTGGTGGGGCGGATCAAGGACCAGATCAACCGCGGCGGCGAGAAGATCCCCGCGGCCGAGGTGGAGGAGCAGCTGCTGACCCATCCGGCGATCACCGCGGCGGCTCTGGTCGGGGTGCCGGACGAACGGTGGGGCGAACGGTCCGTGGCCTTCGTGGTCTGCCCGGGGGTGGCGCCCGGGACGCGGGAGGTCGCCGCCCACGTCAGGACGTGCGGACTGGCCGGGCACAAGGCACCGGACGAGATCGTCCAGGTCCCCGTGCTTCCGCTCACCGCGGTGGGGAAGGTAGACAAGGCCGCACTGGCCCGCGCCTACGCGCGGTGAGGTACGCGAGAGGGGGGAGCACCCGGTGCGCTCCCCCCTCTCGGCGGAGGCCATCGGCCCTCCGTCCCCGCGCTCCCGTCACCGCTCCGGCATGGGGACCGCGAAGTGGTGGGCGCAGGCGAGCAGTTCCCGGGTGACGGGATGTTCCGGAGCCGCCAGCACCCGGCCGGCCGGGCCGGACTCGACCACCCGTCCCGCGTCGAGCACGACGACGTGCTCCGCGTGGCGGGCGGCGGCCGCGAGGTCGTGCGTCACCATCACCACCGTCAGTCCCAACTCCCGCCGCAGTGAGTCCAGCAGCGCGAGGACCGCGTCCGCCGTCTCCCCGTCCAGCGCGGAGGTGATCTCGTCACAGACCAGGACCCGTGGCCGGGCGGCCAGCGTCCGTGCCAGCGCGACCCGTTGGCGCTGGCCCCCGGACAACTCACCCGGACGACGGGGCAGTACGTCCGGGTCCAGACCGACCAGGCCGAGCAACCGTACGGCCTCCCGCGCCGGGTCCCGGCCCGGTCGGCGTCCCACTCCCGTGAGGGGCCGCAGGAGCGACGTGCGCACGGATTCGCGCGGGTTGAGGGCGCCGCGCGCGTCCTGCGCGACGAGCTGCACAGGCGCGCCGCCCACGTGCGGGGCACCCGGCTCCCGCCACTCGACGCCGCCCCGTACGGGCTGGTGGAGCCCGGCGAGGCACCGGGCGAGGGTGGTCTTCCCGGACCCCGACGGGCCCACCACGGCGGTACAGCGGCCCGCGGGGACGGTGAGAGAGAGACCGCGCAGAACGAGTTCGCGCCCGTACCGCGCATCCAGCCCACGCACCGCCAACTCCGCCACGGGCGGTTTCCCGATGGACGGCTCACCTGCGGGTGGCTTGCCGGTGGGCGGCTCCCCCATGGACGGACTCCCGGCGGACGGCTCCCTCGCGGGCACCTCCCGGGCGTGCGCCTCCCCGCCGGCCGAACGCCCGGCGGGCGACTCCCCGGCAGGCGACCCGCCTGTGGGCGCATCCCCGGCAGGCGACTCCCCCGCGGGTGCACATCCTGCGGCAGACGACTCCCCGGCAAGCAGCCCAAGCCCGGGCGGACCCCCGACGGGCAGGCCGCCGGCCGCCGATCGCCCGACCGCGCCACCGGAGGCACCCCTCGCACCGCCGCCTCGCGGCACCGCCGTGGGTGACGCTGTGGGCGGACCGCCTCCCACGATCCGGCCCGCCTCCAGACGGATCACGTCGTCCGTCACGGATCCGAGCCACCCCGGGTCGTGGCTGATCAGCAGTGCGGAGCGGTTGCCGACGGCCAGGATCTCGCCCAGCAGCGTCCGCATGCCGGCCGCCAGAACCGTGTCGAGGCCGCTGGTGGGCTCGTCCAGGACCAGCAGACGCGGCGATCCCGCCAACGCGAGGGCAAGCGCGACGCGTTGCGCCTGGCCGCCCGAGAGCTCGCCCGGCAGCCGCCGTCGGAACGCCCGGTCGGCCGGCAACCGCACGGACAGCAGCAGCTCCCCCACCCGCGCCCGGACGTCGTCCCCGCGCCCGGCGGACGTACGCAGGCGCACCGCCTCGGCGAGCTGTGCGCCGATCCGGAGCGCGGGATTGAGCGACGAGGCGGGGTCCTGGCCCAGGTACGACACCACCCTGCCCCGCAGCCGGCGCGCCCCCGCGCGGTCGAACGGGTCGAGGCCCGCCACCCGGACGGTGCCGGCACGGGCCTCCAGCCCCGGACGTACGTGTCCCAGCAGGCCGTAGGCCAGACTGCTCTTGCCGGACCCCGACCTGCCCATCACCCCCACCACCTGTCCGCGCCGCACCCGCAGCCGCGCGTCCTCCAGGACGGGCGGGCCGCCCCCTGCCGGACCGAGCGTCAGTCCAGCGACCTCGGCGACCGGATCCGTTACGGACAGCACCTCGTGCGCCCCGCCGGTCATGCGGTCCCCCGTCCCACCACGTCCGCCAGCAGTCCGACGCAGATGGACAGCAGCACCAGCGGGAGGACCGGGGCGAGGAACGGCAGGACGGCGAGCGTCGCCCCGGGGGCGTTCTCGCTCACCATGCGCCCCCAGTCCGGCGTCCCGCCGCCCCGGCCGAGGCCGAGGAAGCCCGCGGTGGCGGTGAGGTGGAGGGAGGCGACCAGGCGCAGCGCGGCATCCGTCAGGGCCGGCCCGGCGATGTTGGGCAGGACGTCGTGGCGCAGCACGGCCCGCCGGGTGTCGCCCCGGGCTCGGGCGGCCTCGACGTAGCCGCTGGTCAGGACGGTGTCCGCGGCGGCGCGCAGCACCCGGGTGGAGAACGGGGCGGTGGCCAGGGCCACGGCGGCCACGACGACCGTGGTGCTGCCGGGGAAGCCGGCGGCCAGGACGAGGACGACGAGGAGGGGCGGGAGCACGGCGAGGGCGTCCACGCAGCGGACCAGCAGGTCGCCGAGCCGGCGGGATGCCATGGCCGCCAGGACGCCGGCGGTCAGCCCGACGGCACCGGCGGCCGCCGTTCCCGCGAGCGCGGTGAGCACCAGGGTGCGTCCGCCGGCGAGCACCCGGCTCACCACGTCCCGGCCGAGGGCGTCGGTGCCGAGCGGGAACTCCGCGTCCGGCTGCTGGAAGGGCGCGCCCAGTAGCGCGGTGGGACTGTGCGGCACGGCGAGCGGACCCAGCAGGGCGAGCAGGACGACCACCAGTGTGGCCATGACGAGGAGCACCAGCGGCAGCCGGCCGCGCGGTGTGCGGCGGCCTATCGGACGGGCCCTCCGCGTCGGCGTGGAACCGGCGGTCATCGGCTGTTCACCTCCCGCCTGCCGAGCAGCCGTGCGCAGAGGTCGCCCAGGAGGAGCACCGCGAGCATCACCGCGACGAGGGCGGTGGCGATGCCCTGCACCATCGGCACGTCCCGGGCGGCGACGGCCAGTTGCAGTTCCCGGCCGATGCCCGGGTAGTCGAAGACGTTCTCCACCACCACCGAGGAGCCGACCAGCGCCCCCGTGGTGAGGGTGAGCGCCTGCACGGCGGGCCCGGCGGCGTTGGGGAGGATGTGGCGCACCGCGAGCCGCACCCCGCGCACACCGTTCAACCGCGCGGCCTCGCAGTACGGTGCGGCCGCCGCGTCCGCGACACAGACGCGCAGCAGTCGGGTGGCGACGGCGAGCCCGACCGTGCTGAGCGTGAGGATGGGCAGGACCAGGGCGTGCGGCGCGTCGAGCGGGGTGCCGCCCAGGGGGACGACGGAGACCCGCGGGAAAAACCCCAGCCACACCGCCAGTACCGCGGTGAGCAGTGCGGCGACGACGAACTCCGGTACAGCTGCGAGGGCTTGGGCGCCAGTGGAGACCAGACGGTCGGCGGTTCCGCCGGCGCGCAACCCGGTCCACAGGCCGAGCGACAGGGCGAGGGGCGCGGTGACCGCGAGGGTCAGTCCGGCGAGCAGCAGGCTGTTGGGCAGCCGCGTGGCGAGCACGTCGGTGACCGGCCGCTCCCCCACGAACCCGCGGCCCAGATCACCCCGGACGGCACCGGCCGCCCAGGACGCGTACCGCTCGGCGGCGGGCCGGTCGAGACCGAGTTCCGCGCGGACATGGGCGCGCTGTTCGGTGGAGGCGTCCACACCGGCGACCGAGCTGACGGCGTCTCCCGGGAGGACGGCCGTGGCCGCGAAGACCGCGGCCGACAGCAGTACCAGCAGGAGGGCCGCCCCGGCGAGGCGGCGGCCGGCGAATGCGAGGAGGTTCACGCCAGGGACGCCCGCGAGAAGCCGGGGAACTGTTCGAAGAGGTCGTCGCGTATTCCGGCGACGCCCTCGGCCTGGGCGTTCAGGTTCGGCTTGAAGACCGGCAGTATCTGGTTGCCCTTCTCCCAGCGGATGCGCTGCGCCCTCGTGCCGAGCTTCTTCGCCTCGGCCGGGTCGCTCTCGGCACGGGCCTTCGCAACGAGCGCGTCGGTCGCGGACTCCTTCCAGCCGAACGCCGAGGGCATGCCGCCCGCGGTGCTCATCTGATACGTCGACAGCGCGGGAATGGGTATCTGGTACGAGCCTGCCAGCGGCAGCGCCGCGTAGGTGGCGAAGTCGGCGTAGAGCTGCCCGGCGGGCAATTCACGGACCGTTGCCTTGACGCCGGCCTTCTTCAGGTCCTCGACGAAGAGGGTGGCCATCTCCACCATGCCCGGCGTCTCGGGGCCGGTCGTCAGCCGTATCTGCATCCCGTCGGCGCCGGCCTCCTTGAGGAGTCCCCGGGCCCGCTCAGGGTCGTGGGCCCGCTGGGGGATGCCGTCGGCGTAGTCGGGGAAGCCCATGGCGGGCAGGTCGTTGCCGATCTCGGCGTTCCCGTGGAACACCGTCTTCACCATGGCCTCGCGGTCGACCGCGAGCTTGAACGCCTGTCGCACCCGGGGGTCGTCGAACGGCTTCACGCCCATGTTCATCTGGAAGGAGAGGCCGACGAGGTAGGGACTCCTCGTGGGGACGAGTTCGACCTTCGCCTCGCCCGCGAGGGTGCGCGCAGTGACGGGTGAGAGGTCGTGAGCAAAGTCGATCTCACCGCCGGTGAGCGCCCCGGCCCTGGCGGTGGAGTCGGCGATCGACCGCAGTTCCAGGCCGTCCAGGAGGGGGACGTGGTCGTAGTGGTCGTCATAGCGCTCGAAGGCCGAACCCTGGCCCGCCGTGAACTCGGTGAGCCGGAAGGGGCCGCAACTGGGCATGCCTTTGCGGAACTTTTTGGTGCCGTCCTTGACGACGAGGAAGTTGCCCTGGCAGAGGATCATGCGGCCGTCGGCGATGGGCCGGAGGGTGGGCAGGACGACCTTCAGGTCGCCGTCCGCCTTGGCGTGGGCCAGGTCGAAGTTGGCGGCGGCGAGCCGGTACACGGGCAGGGTGCTCTTGCCCGCGAGGGCGCTCAGCGAGTGCAGGATGTCGGCAGCGGTCAGCTCGGAACCGTCGGTGAAGCGGACGCCGGGGCGCACGTGCAGCGTGTAGGACGACAGGTCGTGGGAGATGTCGATGCCCTTGAGCACGCCGTAGCGCACCCCGTCGGGGGCACTGGAGTCGAGGTTGCCCAGGGTGCCGTGCCAGGCGCGGGCGCGCACCAGGTCCAGTACGGAGGGGCCGTTGAAGAAGTCGAGCGTCTCGGAGGCGCCGCCGCCGACGAAGGCGGCGCGCAGGGTGCCGCCCGAGCGGGGCGAGGAACCCGCTCCTTTCCGGCCGGAACCGGATTCGTCGGTGGAGCACGCCGCCAGCAGGCCGGGCCCCACCGCCAGGGCCGCGGCTCCGGCCGCACCACGGCGCAGGAAGGCACGGCGATCGAACTGTTTGGACATGCTTCTCCTTGACGTTTTGCTGAGTTGAGCGAAGTCGATCCGGTCACTTGGGGGAAACGCGCCGCACGCCGCCGACCACATGCGCCGCCGCACGGGCTACCGCGGCGGCTACCGAAGGGCGAGGGCACCGGACGGGCACGCGAGCAGGGCTCACGCACGGCGTCCGACTGGGGCGGCGGCCCCTCGTCGAGGACGAGTACGAGTCCGTCCTCCTTGTCCTGGTCGAAGGCGGCCGGGGCCGGCGAGCACGCACTGCCCCGCCCACGCGCCGGTTCCGTTCGGCGTCTGTCCTCCCGGTGACGGATATCCGGCCTGCCAAGGCCATCAGGGCCTACCCCCCCCTGTCGTCGCACGCGCCGCTGCCGACGGTGCGGCAGTTCGGACAGCACAGACAGTAAGCGATAACGACAATCATATTCAATCACTTCCAGGCGCACGCCTGGTGCTAGTCATGGAAATCATGTTCAACTACCCTGACGCGACAGCAGGTCCCACACTGCGGGAGGCAGGCATCGTGCACGGCTCGTCGGCCGGGGAGCAGCGGCCGGGCTGGCGTTCCACCCGACAGCGGAACGCCATACTGCGCGTGCTGCGCGACTCCCCCGACTTCGTCTCCGCCCGGGCGTTGCACGAGGCGCTGACGGCCGGAGGAACCGCGATCGGCCTCACCACGGTCTACCGGACCCTCGCGACGCTCGAGCGGGATGGACACGTCGACGTCGTCCGGGACAGGACCGGCGAGCGCCTCTACCGCCCCCGCCCGGCCGAAGGACACCGGCACTACCTGGTATGCCGCCGCTGCGGCCTGAGCCGAGCCGTGGAGTCGGAAGACGTCGAGCGCTGGGCGGACGCCGTGGCGGCGGACACCGGTTTCGCCGATGTCGAACACACCGTGGAACTCACCGGCGTTTGCGCGCACTGCCAGCAGAAGTCAACGATTGGCAACGATTTTCATATCGACCCATCTCGCACTTGGTTCTGACATTCGTTTTCACCTAGCGTGGCCACGACATCAACACCCCCGTCGTCGTGGAGGAACCATGCTCTTGTCCCCGACCCGCCGCGTGGCAGCGCTGTTGTCCTGCGCCGGACTGGCCGCCCTGCTCGCCGGCTGCGGCAGTTCGTCGAACTCCAAGGACGACGACAACGCCACGGCGAGTCCGGCCTCCGGATCCGCCGTCCCGGTCGTCGCCTCCACCAACGTCTACGGCGACATCGTTGAGCGGATAGGCGGCGACCGGGTCAGCGTCACGTCGATCATCAGCGACCCCGACCAGGACCCGCACTCCTATGAGGCCAACACCCGCAATCAGCTCGCGCTGTCCAAGGCGAAGGTCGTCGTCGAGAACGGCGGCGGTTACGACGACTTCATCGACCGCATGCTCAAGAGCAACGGCTCCTCCGCCGAGCTGATCAACGCGGTGAAGGTGTCGGGCCGGACAGCGCCGGAGGGCGGTGAGCTCAACGAGCACGTCTGGTACGACTTCCCGGGCGTCGCCAGGATCGCCGACCGGATCGCCGCGGCCCTCGGCAAGGCCGACCCCGACGACGCCGCGACCTTCACCAAGAACGCCGAGACGTTCAAGGACAAGCTGACGTCGCTGCGGAGCAAGGAAGCGGACATCAAGAAGGAGCACTCCGGCGAGGCCATCGGCATCACCGAGCCCGTGCCGCTGTACCTGACCGAGGCGAGCGGCCTGGTGAACAAGACGCCCGAGGACTTCAGCGAGGCGATCGAGGAGGGCGACGATGTCTCCGCCAAGGTGCTGCAGGAGACCCTGGCGCTGTACAGCGACAAGCGGGTCAAGGCGCTCGTCTACAACGAGCAGACCTCCGGACCGCAGACGGAGAAGGTCGAGAACGCGGCGAAGAAGGCCGGCATTCCCGTCGTCCCCGTCACCGAGACCCTGCCCGAGGGCAAGGACTACCTCGGCTGGATGACGGACAACGTCGACGCGCTCGCGAGCGCGCTGGACAAGTGAGCCGGCCGGCCATGGCCTCCGTACCGCACGCCCGTGAGGGCGACGCCGGGACCGGGGAAGGCGGTGCCGACGACGGCGCCGCCCCGGTGGTCGCACTGCGTGGCGCGGCCCTTTCCTACGGTGCGCGCACCGTGTGGCGGGACCTCGAACTCGAGGTGCGCCCCGGTGAGTTCGTCGCCGTCCTCGGGCCGAACGGATCGGGCAAGACCAGCCTCGTACGCGCGCTGCTCGGCCGGTGGGAATTGTCCGCCGGCACACTGACGGTCCTGGGACGCCCGCCTCGCGAGGTGAGCAGGCAGATCGGCTACGTGCCGCAACAGGCCGCGCTCTCCACACAGGCCCCGCTGCGCGCCCGCGAGCTGGTGCGCTTCGGCATCGACGGGCACCGCTTCGGCCCCGCCCGGCGCACCCGGGCCGTGCGCCGCCGGGTGGACGAGATCCTGCGGGAGGTCGGGGCCCTGTCCTACGCCGACGTACCCCTGGGGCTGCTGTCCGGCGGCGAGCGGCAACGCGTGCGCATCGGGCAGGCCCTGGCCACCGATCCGCGGATCCTCCTCTGCGACGAGCCGCTGCTCTCCCTCGATCTGCACCACCAGCGGGCCGTGACCGAACTGATCGACGCCCGGCGCCGTGCCCACGGCACCGCGGTGGTCTTCGTCACCCACGAGATCAACCCGGTGCTCGGACTGGTGGACCGGGTCCTCTACCTGGCGCCGGGCGGCCACCGCGTCGGCACGCCGGACGAAGTGCTGACCTCCGAGGCGCTGTCGCGGCTCTACGGCACCCGGGTCGAGGTCGTCCGCGTCCACGGCCGGGTCGTGGTCGTCGGAGCCCCGGACAGCCCGGGCGCCCCGGAGGGAACGCCCCACCACCCGCAGGAGCTCCACGAGAGGGACGGAGTGCGCCCATGACACTCGCCGATGGCATCTGGCAGCAGATCTTCGTCTTCGACGACTACGGCGAGTTGCTCGCCCTGGTCCGCAACTCGCTCGTGGCGGGCGCCGCGCTCGGCTTGATCGGCGGTCTGGCCGGAGTGTTCGTCATCCTGCGCGATCTGCCCTTCGCGGTGCACGGCATCAGCGAGCTGTCCTTCGCCGGGGCGTCGGCAGCCCTGCTGATGGGGGTGAACGTCGTCGCGGGTTCAATCATCGGCTCGCTGGTCGCTGCGGCCGTGATCGGTGTGATGGGCGCGCGGGCGCGGGACCGCAACTCGGCCATCGGCATCATCATGCCGTTCGGCCTGGGCCTCGGGGTGCTCTTCCTCGCCCTCTACAAGGGCCGCGCCGCGAACAAGTTCGGCCTGCTCACTGGGCAGATCGTCGCCGTGGACACCCCGCAGATGACATGGCTGCTCGCCACATCGGCCGTGGTCCTGATCGCGCTGGCGGTCATGTGGCGGCCGCTGAGCTTCGCAAGCGCGGACCCGGACGTGGCCGAGGCCCGGGGGGTACCGGTGCGCGGGCTGTCCCTCGCGTTCATGCTCGTGCTGGGGCTGGCGGTCGCCCTGTCGGTGCAGGTCGTCGGAGCGCTGCTCGTCCTCACGCTGGTCGTCACCCCGGCGGCGGCCGCCGTCCGTGTCACGGCGTCGCCGGTGCTGCTGCCGGTGCTCAGCGTGGTCTTCGCGGTGGTCTCGATCGAGGGCGGCATTCTGCTCGCCCTGGGCAGCTCCATCCCCATCAGCCCCTATGTCACGACGATCTCGTTCGCGCTCTATGCCGTCTGCCGTCTGGTGGGCGTCCGCCCGAGGCGGCGACGGGGAGCCGGACGGCGGGTGACGGCACCCGAACCCGCGTTCTGACAGGTCACTTCGGCCGAGAACTGGGCGGGCCCACAGCTGGGGCCTGTACGGTGGAGCCCGGCGGCGTACGACGTGAGCGAGTGGTGTGAGCGAGCAGGAAGACATGGGGAGCCGGTACGGGCCCCTGGACGTGGCGTGGCTCGCCGTCCGGACGCTCGTCGGACTGGCGGTCGGCGGTGCCGCGCTCCTCACCGTCGTCCTGGTCGCGCAGTTCCTCGGCCCGCTGGTCGTGCTCGAGGTCTACACTCCGCCGGTCGCCGCCTGGTGGACGGTGTTCACGGCGGTCGTGGTCCAGGGCGTGCCCTTCCTGCTGCTCGGCACACTCGTCTCGGCGGCCATCGGCGCCTTCGTGCCCGAGCGTGTGTTCAGCGGGCTGCTGCCGCGCAACCCCGCGCTCGCCGTGCCCATCGCCGGGGCGGCCGGGGTCGTGCTGCCGGGCTGCGAGTGCGCGTCCGTGCCCGTGGCGGGGAGTCTGATGCGGCGCGGGGTGGCGCCGGCCGCCGCGCTGGCGTTCCTGCTGTCCGCCCCCGCGATCAACCCCGTCGTCCTCGTCGCCACCTCCCTGGCCTTTCCCGGGCAGCCGCTGATGGTGGCGGCCCGGTTCGTCGCCTCACTCCTCACGGCCGTGGTCATGGGCTGGCTGTGGGCCCGCTTCGGGCGCGAGGAGTGGTTGCGGCTGCCGACGGCACGCCCCGCCGGGGCGGACGGCTCGCGCGGGCACACCTTCACGGCCGAGTTGCAGCAGGACTTCCTGCACGCCGGCGGCTTCCTCGTCCTGGGCTCGGCGGCGGCCGCGACCTTCAACATGGCGGTGCCGCGCTCCCTCCTGGACGTGTTCACGAGCTCTGCCTGGCTGGCGGTGCCGCTGCTGGCGCTGCTCGCCGTGGTGCTGTGCGTGTGCAGTGAGGCCGACGGGTTCGTGGCCGCGTCGCTGAGCGGGTTCTCACCGACCGCGCGGCTGGCGTTCATGGTGGTCGGGCCGATGGTCGACCTGAAACTGGTCGCGCTCCAGGCCGGTACCTTCGGCCGGGGGTTCGCCGTCCGGTTCTCGTCGGTGACCTGGTCGGTCGCACTGGTGAGCAGCGTGCTCGTGGGGTGGTGGCTGCTGTGAGGCGGTACGGGCCGGCCGTGCTGTTGCTGCTGGTGGGCGGCGCGCTGCTGCGGATCTCCCTGCTCAGCGCCGTGTATATGCGGTACGTGCAGGCGGGACTGCGGCCGTACCTCGTCGCGTCCGGAGTGCTGCTGGTGCTGCTGGCACTGGTGAGACTGTTCCGGACGGCGCGGGCGAGTGCCCTGCCCGCGAACGGAGGTGCACACGTGCACCAGCACGGGCACACGCCCTCCGCGGCCGGGCCGCGTCTCGCCTGGCTCCTCACACTCCCCGCGCTCGCCCTGCTCCTCTTCCCGCCGCCCGCGCTCGGCTCCTACAGCGCGGCCCGCGAGGACGCCCAGGACGCGGCCCGGGGTGTCGGAACGTTCCCGACGCTACCTGCGGGCGATCCGGTGGAGCTGAGTGTCGCGGCCTTCACCTCCCGCGCCGTCTACGACAGCGGGCACTCACTGCGCGACCGCACGGTCCGCCTGACCGGCTTCGTCACCCGCGGCGAGGGCGACACATGGTACGTGACCCGGCTCCTGGTCTCCTGCTGCGCGGCCGACGCCACCACGAGCAAGGTGGAGGTCCGCGGGGTACAGGCACCGCGGACGGACACCTGGGTGACGGTGACGGGGACCTGGCGACCGAAGGGCGCGCTGGGTTCGTCTGCCGCCTGGCCCCCGCTGCTGAACGGCGCGACGGTCAAGCACGTAGCACAGCCGCCGGACCCGTACGAAAAGCGCTGACCGCGCGCCCGCCCGCGGGCCGGAGGCTCCGGCCGGACGAACGCGTTCGTTACGATCGCCGTCATGACTGCGCGACGAGAGCCGATCAGCAGCCGGGAGCGTCCGGCGAAGCCCGCCCTGCCGCGGTACGCGATCGTGGACGCCACCGTGCGGATCATGCGGGCGGAAGGGCTCCACAAATGGCCATGCGCCGGCTGGCGCAGGAGCTGGACACCGGCCAGCCTCGCTGTACGTCTACGTCGCCAACACCGCCGAGCTGCACGCGCCCATGCTGGATGCCCTGCTCGGCGAGGTCGACCTGACCGGGCGGGAGGCCGGTGCCGACTGGAGCGAGCAGCTCCGCGCGCTCATGACGTCGTGCGCCCTGGTGCTGTTCACGCAGCCGCAGCGCGAGGCCACGTATCCGTCGATCGCCGCGCACACCGCGCTGATTGACGGTCCCGCACAGAGCTGGATGCGCTGGAGGCCCTGTCGGGGGGCAGCGGGGAGAACAGGTGTGAAGTTCCGGTGGCGATGTCACGAACGTCGTCGCGGGCCGGTGAACGGCGAGGGGGGAAGGGGCACACAGTCCGAGAACGCACGCCTTCACGCGGGGCGACGCTCACGGCGTCGCCCACCGGCTGCGCGGCGAAGAGCAGACAGACCAGGGCCGTTCGCTGGCATCACACCTCCGAAAGTCGCGCCATGAAGGCGACTGTGCTGCCCGTACGTGACTGATCCCGGCCGCTCTGTGGGCTTCGCGTGCGGTGATCCGGGATGTCCCTACCGCGAAGGCGATTCCCGTCAATGCCGGCGACCCCGTCGTCAACAGGACCAAAAGCGGCACACCGTAAGCGGTTACGGCACTGGCCACGGCATCGAAGGCGCGCACCACGTACATGGGCCCCAGAGCACCCGGCAGCCCGGCTCCCGCGTCGCTCACCGACCCCGTCCGCCCTTACCTGCCTCCGGCACCACAGGAGTCGTCGCAGTGGCGGCCCCGGATACAGTCCTGGGGTTGGACCCGTTCCGCGAAGAGGCCTTGGCCTGGACTTGGCCTGGACAGCAGCGCGATCGAGGCCTGGAGCGAGCGCGGCCGCCTCGAGAACGACACCCGTCATGACCTCATTCAGTGCGAACAGCTGCTCCGCGACGGCGCTGATGCGATCGGACAACTCGTAGGCCTCGACGTCGAGTTCAGTGACCTGCTCAGCCGCAGCCTCCAATGCCTCCTGCAGCCGTAACAGCACGCCGCGTTCGCCGTCCACCAGCTGGCCGATAACGCGTGCCAGCGCCCGACCGTGCTCCGCGCCACGAACCTGGTCAAGCAGGTCGAGCACCACCGCCCCCGCAGGACTCATCTCCGACAACGCCAGATCCAATTCCACGAGGTACCGTGCCGCACCGAGCATCCGCACGGCCCGCTCAGCGATCTCGAGCTGTTCTTCGTGCGGCATGCGAGCCGACAGACGGTGCCGTATACCGTGCCAGTCGGCATGCCGGGTGAATCCGGCCTGCCGAAGCAGGTCGTGGGCCAGAACGTCACCACCGGTGGCGACGACCGCACCGGAGGGTTGGACAGCGATCGAGACAGTCAAGGGCATCGTGCACTCCAGCCATGCAGCGGACGACGGGCCAGGCGGGTGCCTGGAACTGCGCTGGCGGAAAGAGTCCTCACAGAGCGCGGCTTGGTCCCACCGGACATGGCTGCTACCCCCGGCACCCCGGCACCCCGGCACCCCGGCACCCTGAACTTTCCCCGTGAGGCTGGACACTCCATGCTTACGCCGCGAGGGCGTGTCCTTGCTCGTGTCGCTGCCTGATCTCCAGCGGCGTCAGGTAGCCCCAGTGCGGGTGCTTCCGCAGCCGCC
>BNBP01000071.1 GCA_014656015.1 Streptomyces griseoaurantiacus
CCCAGGCGCTCGACGCCCTGGGCGAGTCCCGGGCCGCCGCCGACGCGCACGCCGTCGCCCTCGCCACCCCCTGCGGGCCGGCCGCCGTGCGCGCGGCCGCCCGCGCCGTCCTGGACGAGGCCGCCCGTACGGACCCGCCGCTCGTCCTGGACTACCTGGCCCTCGTCGACCCGGCCGACTTCACCGAGGTGCCGGACGACTTCACCGGCGAGGCCGTCCTCGCCGTCGCCGCCCGGGTCGGCGCCACCCGGCTGATCGACAACCTCCCCCTCACCTTCCAGGCCCCCGCCCCCGAAGCGGCCGCCGACCCCGACAACCGCGGAGCCGCCTCGTGAGCAGCACAGGCACCAGCGCCGGCAGCACAGGCACCGGCATAAGACTGCACGCCCCCGCCCCCGGCTGGGCCCTCACCGCCGACGTCGTGGTCGTCGGTTCCGGCGTCGCCGGACTGACCGCGGCCCTGCGCTGCGAGGCGGCCGGCCTGGACACCGTCGTCGTCACCAAGGCCCGCCTCGACGACGGCTCCACCCGCTGGGCGCAGGGCGGCATCGCCGCGGCCCTCGGCGAGGGCGACACCCCCGAGCAGCACCTGGACGACACCCTCGTCGCCGGCGCCGGGCTGTGCGACGAGGAGGCGGTACGGATCCTCGTCACCGAGGGCCCGGACGCCGTACGGCGGCTGATCGGGACCGGGGCGCACTTCGACGAGTCCGAGCGCGGCGGCCTGGCGCTGACCCGCGAGGGCGGCCACCACCGGCGCCGCATCGCGCACGCGGGCGGCGACGCGACCGGGGCCGAGATCTCCCGGGCGCTGGTCGAGGCGGTGCGCGCCCGCGGGCTGCGCACGGTCGAGAACGCGCTCGTCCTGGACCTGCTGACCGACGAGGAGGGCCGCACCGCCGGCGTCACCCTGCACGTGATGGGGGAGGGCCAGCACGACGGAGTCGGCGCCGTCCACGCGCCCGCGGTCGTCCTCGCCACCGGCGGCATGGGCCAGGTCTTCTCCGCCACCACCAACCCGCCCGTGTCGACGGGCGACGGCGTCGCCCTCGCGCTCCGGGCCGGCGCCGAGGTCTCCGACCTGGAGTTCGTCCAGTTCCACCCGACCGTGCTGTTCCTCGGCGCGGGCGCCGAGGGCCAGCAGCCGCTGGTCTCCGAGGCGGTGCGCGGCGAGGGCGCCCACCTGGTCGACGCCCAGGGCACGCGTTTCATGGTGGGCCAGCACGAGCTGGCCGAGCTCGCGCCCCGGGACATCGTCGCCAAGGGCATCACGCGGCGGATGCGGGAGCAGGGCGCCGACCACATGTACCTGGACGCCCGGCACTTCGGCGCCGACATGTGGGAGCGGCGCTTCCCCACCATCCTCGCCGCCTGCCGCGCCCACGGCATCGACCCGGTCACCGAGCCGGTCCCGGTCGCCCCGGCCGCCCACTACGCCTCCGGCGGGGTGCGCACCGACCGCCACGGCCGGACCACCGTGCCCGGCCTGTACGCCTGCGGCGAGGTGGCCTGCACCGGCGTGCACGGCGCCAACCGGCTCGCCTCCAACTCCCTCCTGGAAGGCCTCGTCTACGCCGAGCGGATCGCCGCCGACATCGCGGCGGGCCGGGAGGCCGGGGACACGGGCGGGCTCCCCGTCCGCGTGCCCGCGCCGGTGTCCGCGCGCCCCGGACACCCGCTGCTGCCCCCCGAGGCCCGCCTCACCCTCCAGCGGATCATGACCGAGGGCGCGGGCGTGCTGCGCTCCGCCGCCTCCCTGCGGACGGCCACCGAACGGCTCGAACGGCTGCGGACCGAGGCCCTCACCGCGTTCGAGGAGCACGGCAAGACGGCCGAGCCCGGCGTCGACACCTGGGAGGCCACCAACCTGCTGTGCGTGGCCCGCGCCCTGGTCGCCGCCGCGCTGCTGCGCGAGGAGACCCGCGGCTGCCACTGGCGCGAGGACCACGCCGAGCGCGACGACACCGCCTGGCGGCGCCATGTCGTCGTCACCCTGACCCCCGGCCGGACCCTCGCCGTCCGCACCACCGACACCGCGGACTTCCCGCCGACCCTCGGCCCCGCCCGGGCCGCCGGAAGCCCCGTGACCCCCGAGCCCCAGGAGCAGTGACCGACGTGAGCGCCACCCCCGACACCCCCGGCATCCCCGCCGGTGCCTCCGAACTGCCCCTCGCCGGCGGCGGCTGCGGCGCCGGCTGCGCCTGCGGCGCGGACGACGCGCACGGAGAGCAGGGCGAGCACGAGTACGCCGAGTGCGGGCTCGACCCCGCGCTGGCCCAGCTCCTGACCGACGCGGGCCTCGACCCCGTCGAGGTCGAGGACCTCGCGCACCTCGCCGTCATGGAGGACCTCGACGGCGGCGTGGACGTCACCACGGTGGCGACCATCCCCGAGGACGACCGCGCCACCGGCGACTTCACCGCCCGCGAGGACGGCGTCGTGGCCGGCCTGCGGGTCGCCGAGGCCGTCCTGTCCGTCGTCTGCACCGACGAGTTCGAGGTGGAGCGGCACGTCGAGGACGGCGACCGGGTGAGCGCCGGGCAGAAGCTGCTCACCGTCACCACCCGCACCCGCGACCTGCTGACCGCCGAGCGCAGCGCGCTCAACCTGCTGTGCCGGCTCTCGGGCATCGCGAGCGCCACGCGCGCGTGGGCGGACGCGCTGGAGGGTACGAAGACCCGCGTGCGCGACACCCGTAAGACCACACCGGGGCTGCGGTCCCTGGAGAAGTTCGCCGTCCGCTGCGGCGGCGGCGTCAACCACCGGATGTCCCTGTCGGACGCGGCCCTGGTGAAGGACAACCACGTGGTCGCCGCGGGCGGCGTCGCCCAGGCCTTCCGGGCCGTGCGCGAGACGTTCCCCGAGGTCCCCATCGAGGTCGAGGTCGACACCCTGCACCAGCTCCGCGAGGTCGTGGACGCGGGCGCCGACCTCATCCTGCTGGACAACTTCACCCCCGAGGAGTGCGCCGAGGCGGTCGGCATCGTCCGGGGGCGCGCCCTCCTGGAGGCCTCCGGCCGGCTCACCCTGGGCAACGCCAAGGCCTACGCGGAGACCGGCGTGGACTTCCTGGCGGTGGGCGCGCTCACGCACTCCTCGCCGATCCTCGACATCGGCCTGGACCTGCGAGCGGCGGAGTAAGGGAACAGGTTTTCGACGCCATGCTGCTGACCATCGACGTGGGCAACACGCACACCGTGCTCGGACTGTTCGACGGCGAGGAGATCGTCGAACACTGGCGCATCTCCACGGACGCGCGCCGGACGGCGGACGAACTCGCCGTCCTGCTGCAGGGCCTGATGGGCATGCACCCGCTGCTCGGTGAGGAACTGGGTGACGGGATCGACGGCATCGCCATCTGCGCCACCGTGCCCTCGGTCCTGCACGAGCTGCGCGAGGTGACCCGCCGGTACTACGGCGACGTCCCCGCCGTCCTCGTCGAGCCGGGCGTCAAGACGGGCGTGCCGATCCTCATGGACAACCCCAAGGAGGTCGGCGCCGACCGCATCGTCAACGCGGTCGCGGCGGTCGAGCTGTACGGCGGCCCGGCGATCGTCGTCGACTTCGGCACGGCGACGACGTTCGACGCGGTGTCCGCGCGCGGCGAGTACGTGGGCGGCGTGATCGCCCCCGGCATCGAGATCTCCGTGGAGGCGCTGGGCGTGCGCGGCGCGCAGCTCCGCAAGATCGAGCTGGCGCGGCCCCGGGCGGTGATCGGCAAGAACACCGTGGAGGCGATGCAGGCGGGCATCGTCTTCGGCTTCGCCGGGCAGGTCGACGGCGTCGTGGGCCGCATGGCCCGCGAACTGGCCGAGGACCCGGACGAGGTGACCGTCATCGCGACGGGGGGCCTCGCCCCGATGGTCCTGGGCGAGGCCGCCGAGATCGACGCCCACGAGCCGTGGCTGACGCTGATCGGGCTCCGTCTGGTCCACGCCCGCAACACGCCCAGGGTGTGACGGGAGGGCGCCCTGCGCGGCGCCTTCCCTCCATGCGGGCCACGGCACGCCAGACGCCTCCCTTCTGCCCGTTTTGTCTGATGAGCGCGTACGGTCACCTCATGCCCACGCCACACGGTCACCGCGGCATGGCGTTCGGCGCGGAGGAGCTGCGCGTGCTCCGCCGCGTCCTAGCCCTCGCCCTCCACTCCCGCCCCCTCCCCGCCGAGGACCTGCACGACTGCCGCCGCCTCGCCGCGTCCCTCGACGAGGCGAGCCGGGAGGCCGCCCGGCAGCGCGCCCACCTCCTCGCCGACCTCGCCCGCCACCGCGCCGCCCTCCCCGCCACGGCCGCCGCCTACCTCGACCTCCTCCAGGAGGCCCTGCGGGCCGGCCACCGCCCCTGCCGCGAGGACCTCGCCGCGCTCGGCGCGCTGAGCGGCAACCCCCTCGCCGCCACCCTCCTGGCCCGCTGCCGGTTCCCCGCCGCCCGCGCCGCCGGGGACGACGAGCCCGCGCCGGAGGAACGCCCGGGGCCCGGGAAACCCGCTCCCGGCGAGCCGGCCCCGGACAAGCCCGGCCCCGTCCGGACGCCTCCTCCGCCGCCGCCCGCGCCGCCCGGCCCGGCCCGTGAGCCCGGGAAGACCCCCCGCCCGCAGCGCCCCGTCCCCACCCCGGGCGAGGTCTTCCCGCCGAAGCGCAAGCCCGCCCCGCCGCCCTCGGGGCGGCGCGCCTGGGTACTCGCCGGCTGACCGCACCCGCCCGGGGCCGCCCGGCCCCCGGGGCTACCCTGGAGCCATGGACTACCTCTCCGCGCTCGTGCCCCCCATCGTGATGGCGGTCTTCTTCATCGGTGTGATCGTCACGATCGTCAAGAGCCAGGGCGGCGCCAACAAGTACAAGGAGGACGCGGTCGTCGACGCCGCGCTCGCGCGCGCAGAGCGCGCGCCCTCCGCCGAGAAGGCCGAGGGCGCCTGACCCTCCCGCGTCACAGGGCGTACGACTCGAAGCTCACCCTTTCGAGTCGCGCGCCCTTTTTGTCGTGATTGCTAGCGTTTTTGGTGGGATTGCGGCGGAACTCCCACTAGGGTTCGGCGTGTGCCTCGTCCCTTGGGAGAACTCGAAGACGCCGTCATGACACGGGTGTGGAAGTGGAACCGCCCGGTGACGGTCCGGGAAGTTCTGGAAGATCTCCAGCAGGAACGGTCCATCGCCTACACCACGGTGATGACCGTTTTGGACAATCTCCATCAGAAGGGCTGGGTGCGCCGTGAGGCGGAAGGCCGGGCCTATCGATATGAGGCGGTCTCCACCCGTGCCGCCTACGCCGCCGCGCTGATGAACGAGGCGTGGTCGCAGAGCGACAACCCGGCGGCCGCCCTGGTCGCGTTCTTCGGGATGATGAGCGAGGAACAGCGGCAGGCCCTCCAGGACGCCGTCCGCATCGCCCAGGGGCCGCGCAGCCGGGAATCCGAATCGCCGCCCTCTTCCGAAACAGCGGATTCGCCGCCACCCGATCGAAGCGCCCCCGAGAGCGCCGGGGAGAGGGCCGGCGAGAGCCCCGACGAGAGACCCGGCGCCGGACGTCCCGACGGCGGGCGATAACGTCCGTTCATGCCACCGAAGAGCCCAGGAAGCCCCGAAGGGGCTGTTAAAGCCGTCACCGTCCGCAGGGCGAGGACCAGTGATGTCCCGGCGGTGCGCCGACTCCTCGACTCCTACGTACGGCGCGGCATCCTGCTCGACAAAGCGACCGTCACGCTTTACGAGGACATCCAGGAGTTCTGGGTCGCGGAACGCGACGACAACGCCGAGGTCGTCGGCTGCGGCGCACTGCACGTGATGTGGGAAGACCTCGCGGAAGTGCGCACCCTCGCGGTCGGCCCGCAGGCCCGCGGCCTCGGCGTGGGCCATCAGTTGCTGCAGAAGTTGCTGCAGACCGCGCGCTGGCTCGGTGTGCGCCGCGTTTTCTGTCTGACCTTCGAGGTGGAGTTCTTCGGCAGGCACGGCTTCGTCGAGATCGGCGAGACACCCGTCGACTCCGATGTCTACGCCGAGCTGTCGCGTTCCTATGACGAGGGCGTCGCGGAGTTCCTCGGTCTCGAACGAGTGAAACCGAACACCTTGGGCAACAGCCGGATGCTTCTGCATCTGTGATCGCTCTCCGGGTTCTTCCGGTTACGCGCTTCCGCACCCCGGCGCCTTCCGTGCGATGCGGGCGCCCTATGTCCGATACGCGTGCGTTTCCGGTGCATCCGGAGGCGGTGACGTTCCCATGTCCCGCACCGGTTCCCGCCAAGGGTTTGTGTTTTTCCTTCAAAAGCGGTTTGCTTTCCGACGTACTGCAGTACTGCATATAACAGGGGCGCGAAACAGCGGCCGAGGCCGCGGACCCCCGACCCCATGGTTTTCGATGAAAGGAAATACAGTGGCACAGAAGGTTCAGGTCCTTCTTGTCGACGACCTCGACGGCGGTGAGGCCGACGAGACCGTGACGTTCGCGCTCGACGGCAAGACGTACGAGATCGACCTCACGACAGCCAATGCCGACAAGCTCCGCGGACTTCTCGACCCTTACGTCAAGGGCGGCCGCCGCACCGGGGGCCGTGCCTCCGGCGGACGCGGAAAGGCGCGCGCCGCGGCGTCCGGCGGCAGCCAGGACACCGCGCAGATCCGTGCCTGGGCGAAGGAGAACGGCTACGAGGTCAACGACCGCGGCCGCGTCCCGGCGACGATCCGCGAGGCCTACGAGAAGGCCAACGGCTGAGCGGCCGTCCGCCGCAGCCGGATCCGGTGGCATTCCGTGGCCACCGTCTCCACCAGTCGTACGAGACCGGGGGCGCCCCCACCGCCTCCCCACGCCGGCACGGCCGGCAAGGACGACTCCACCTCGCGTCCCGGTACGGGGGGCCGCAGCCAGACGGCGGCCCCCTGCGCGCCGGCGGCCGGGGCGGGGACCGGGAGCGGCGCCGTGATGCCGCCGCCCGCGCCCAGCGCGCGCAGGTCCAGGGGCAGTGAGCCCCACTCCAGCCACTCCAGCAGTCCCGGCAGTTCCTCCGCGGCGCCCGCGGCCACCAGCAGCCGCACGCGGTCCCCGTGCAGTGCCACCGGACAGGCGGGGTCCAGTCGCCGCAGGGCCGCCGCGCCCGCCGCGCGCGGGACGTCCAGGACGTCGAACCGCAGCCCCGTGAGGAGCCGCACCGGCGGCCCCGCCGCCGTGGCCCAGCCCAGCTCGTCCTCGTACCACCGGCGCACCGCCTCGTCGGCGCTTCCCGCGGGGCCCGCAGTGTCCGCGGCGCCCGCGGCGCCCTCGTCGGGCAGCGGCCGGCGGGGGAGCGGGAGCGGGAGCGCGGCGGAGAGGGAGGCGGTGGCGGCGGTGGAGGCCATGCCCGGAGCAACAGCCGAGCGGCGCCGCGGGTTACGCTCGGTCGCGTGCCGCACACGTTCCGTACCCCTTCCGGCGTCCTCCCGGGCCTCGGGGCGGCGCAAGGTTGTTCGCCCGTAGCGGAGGGAACCGGTGTGCGCGGCATGGAGTGTCAGTCCCTGCGGGTAAGACATGCCTAGTGGGAGGGGGCGACGCGCGGAACGGGCCGCCCCACGTTCGCCATCGGCGTACTGGCGACTGGGGTAAGTGCCTGGCCTGCGGGAACATCGTCTCGCACCATCGGGTTGTGGCAGATGTCGGCGTTCGGGGTCAGGAGGCCATCGACGGTGTCGGCAGTTGGAATGAGCGGTCCCCGCTTGCGGGACTAAGCTGCGGAAGGACAGGGAGGGGACAGCCCCCTTACTGCCTGACCGCTCTGAGGAGCGATTAACGATGTTCGAGAGGTTCACCGACCGCGCGCGGCGGGTTGTCGTCCTGGCTCAGGAAGAAGCCCGGATGCTCAACCACAACTACATCGGCACCGAGCACATCCTCCTGGGCCTGATCCACGAGGGTGAGGGTGTCGCCGCTAAGGCCCTGGAGAGCCTCGGGATTTCGCTCGAGGCGGTCCGCCAGCAGGTGGAGGAGATCATCGGCCAGGGCCAGCAGGCCCCGTCCGGCCACATCCCCTTCACCCCCCGTGCCAAGAAGGTCCTGGAGCTGTCGCTCCGCGAGGCCCTTCAGCTGGGTCACAACTACATCGGCACGGAGCACATCCTGCTCGGCCTGATCCGTGAGGGCGAGGGCGTCGCCGCCCAGGTCCTGGTCAAGCTGGGCGCAGACCTCAACCGTGTCCGCCAGCAGGTCATCCAGCTGCTGTCGGGCTACCAGGGCAAGGAGACCGCCACCGCCGGCGGCCCTGCCGAGGGCACCCCCTCGACGTCCCTGGTCCTCGACCAGTTCGGCCGGAACCTCACCCAGGCCGCCCGCGAGTCCAAGCTCGACCCGGTCATCGGGCGCGAGAAGGAGATCGAGCGGGTCATGCAGGTGCTGTCCCGCCGCACCAAGAACAACCCGGTGCTCATCGGTGAGCCCGGCGTCGGCAAGACCGCCGTCGTCGAGGGCCTCGCGCAGGCCATCGTCAAGGGCGAGGTGCCCGAGACCCTCAAGGACAAGCACCTCTACACCCTGGACCTCGGCGCCCTGGTCGCCGGCTCCCGCTACCGCGGTGACTTCGAGGAGCGCCTGAAGAAGGTCCTCAAGGAGATCCGCACCCGCGGCGACATCATCCTGTTCATCGACGAGCTGCACACGCTGGTCGGTGCGGGTGCCGCCGAGGGCGCCATCGACGCCGCGAGCATCCTCAAGCCGATGCTGGCCCGCGGTGAGCTGCAGACCATCGGTGCGACGACGCTGGACGAGTACCGCAAGCACCTGGAGAAGGACGCGGCCCTCGAGCGCCGCTTCCAGCCCATCCAGGTCGCGGAGCCGTCCCTGCCGCACACCATCGAGATCCTCAAGGGCCTGCGCGACCGCTACGAGGCGCACCACCGCGTCTCCATCACGGACGAGGCCCTGGTCCAGGCCGCCACCCTGGCCGACCGCTACATCTCGGACCGGTTCCTCCCCGACAAGGCGATCGACCTGATCGACGAGGCGGGCTCCCGGATGCGCATCCGCCGGATGACCGCGCCGCCGGACCTCCGCGAGTTCGACGAGAAGATCGCCGGCGTCCGCCGGGACAAGGAGTCCGCGATCGACTCGCAGGACTTCGAGAAGGCCGCCTCCCTGCGCGACAAGGAGAAGCAGCTCCTGGCCGCCAAGGCCAAGCGGGAGAAGGAGTGGAAGGCCGGCGACATGGACGTCGTCGCCGAGGTCGACGGCGACCTGATCGCCGAGGTCCTCGCCACGGCGACCGGCATCCCGGTCTTCAAGCTCACGGAGGAGGAGTCCTCGCGCCTGCTGCGCATGGAGGACGAGCTTCACAAGCGGGTCATCGGCCAGAAGGACGCCGTCAAGGCGCTCTCCAAGGCGATCCGCCGCACCCGTGCCGGCCTGAAGGACCCGAAGCGTCCCGGCGGCTCGTTCATCTTCGCCGGCCCGTCCGGTGTCGGTAAGACCGAGCTGTCCAAGGCGCTCGCCGAGTTCCTCTTCGGCGACGAGGACGCGCTGATCTCCCTCGACATGTCGGAGTTCAGCGAGAAGCACACGGTCTCGCGTCTCTTCGGTTCGCCCCCCGGCTACGTGGGCTACGAGGAGGGCGGCCAGCTCACCGAGAAGGTGCGGCGCAAGCCGTTCTCGGTCGTCCTCTTCGACGAGGTCGAGAAGGCCCACCCGGACATCTTCAACTCGCTGCTGCAGATCCTGGAGGACGGTCGCCTGACCGACTCCCAGGGCCGGGTCGTGGACTTCAAGAACACGGTCATCATCATGACGACCAACCTCGGCACCCGGGACATCTCCAAGGGCTTCAACCTCGGCTTCGCGGCCCAGGGCGACACGAAGTCCAACTACGAGCGGATGAAGAACAAGGTCTCGGACGAGCTCAAGCAGCACTTCCGGCCCGAGTTCCTCAACCGTGTCGACGACGTCGTCGTCTTCCCGCAGCTGACCCAGCAGGACATCCTCGCGATCGTCGACCTGATGATCGAGAAGGTGGACGAGCGCCTGAGGGACCGGGACATGGGCCTCGAGCTCTCCCAGTCCGCGAAGGAGCTGCTGTCCAGGAAGGGCTACGACCCCGTGCTGGGCGCCCGGCCGCTGCGCCGGACCATCCAGCGGGAGGTCGAGGACACCCTGTCCGAGAAGATCCTCTTCGGCGAGCTGCGGCCCGGGCACATCGTGGTCGTGGACACCGAGGGCGAGGGCGACACGGCGACGTTCACCTTCCGCGGCGAGGAGAAGGCGGCACTGCCCGACGTCCCGCCGATCGAGCAGGCGGCCGGCGGAGCCGGTCCGAACCTGAGCAAGGAGGCGTAGCTCTCCAGGGCTGCGGCCACCGCGCACGAAGGGGCTGTCCCCGGGACTTCGGTCCTGGGGGCAGCCCCTTTTCGCACGCCCGGGACCTGCGGAAACGGGCGTAGTGGGGGTCACATTCCGGGCGCCGGTCGGTGCGCGGCGCGGTGACGTCCCGCACAGGGGACGGGCGCCGTACTACGCCCGGTAGTGGGAATACGCCGGGCCGCAAAACCGACAGGAAGACGAAAAGTCCACCGTCTCGTCACATCCCTACTAACTCACCCCAAGAGATCACGATTTTGGGCATTCGGGCGCATCGGGGTTACCAAGGACGAGCCATCCGGACGCGGGCCTCACGGCCTCGCACACCGGGTGGTTGCTTTCGGCCCTGTCCCCCAGCACCTGAGGTTTCGATGTCCTTCCGCTCCACGTTCCTCCGTCACGCCCGTACGTCCTCGCTCCGCACCCGTGCCGCCGTCCTCGGCGCCGGTCTGGGCGCCTCGGTCGTCCTGGGTGCCGGAGCCGCGGTAGCCGCCGACACCGTCGCCGCGACGCCGACCGGCAGCGCGACGTCCAGCACCCTCGCCACCGCCGTACGGGCGCAGGCCGACGCGCAGGCCGAGGCCGCCACCCACGCCCAGCAGGCCGCCGCGGCCGCGAAGGCCAAGGCGAAGGCCGCCAAGGCGAACGCCAAGGCCGCCGCCGCCAAGAAGGCCGCCTCCTGGGTCGACCCGGTGAAGAAGTACGCGCTCAGCGCCGGCTTCGACCAGAACGGCAGCCACTGGGCGCACAAGCACAGCGGCCAGGACTTCGCGGTGCCGATCGGCACGGACGTCGTCGCCGCGCACGGCGGCACCGTCGTCAAGGCCGGCGGCAACGGCGCCGGCGACGGACCGGCGTACGGCAACGCGATCGTCGTCAAGCACGCCAACGGCACGTACTCGCAGTACGCGCACCTGTCCCGGATCGACGTCAAGCCCGGCCAGGTCGTCGCCACCGGGCAGCACCTCGCCCGCAGCGGCAACACCGGCAACTCGACCGGCCCCCACCTGCACTTCGAGATCCGCAAGACCCCGAACTACGGTTCGGCCGTCAACCCGGTCGCCTTCCTGCACGCGCACGGCACGGGCGTCTGACCCTCCCGGGAAGACTTCCCCCCCCCACGGAGAACGGCGCGTGGCGGAGCCCTCGGGCTCCGCCACGCGCCGTTCTCGTGCCCGTCTCCGGGCGGGTCCCTCAGGCGCCGTTGTGCGCCTGTGTCACCAGGTCGATCGCGACCTCCAGGACCGCCTTGCGCTTGTCCTCCGGATCGGCCTTGAGCTCCCGCAGCGCGAACATCCCCGCGTGCAGCGTGAACAGCGCGGTGATGCAGCGGACCTGGTCGGCCAGCGGGGCGTCCACGTCCCGGATGATGGCGCTGAGCTCCAGCATCCGGTCCTTGAACATCTCGCCGATGCGCAGCTCGCGCACCGTCGCCTGGTTCTCCTGCATGAAGCGGAACAGCGGCCCCGCGTCGGAGAGGGCCTCGCTGTAGCGGCGGACGACCTCCTGCTTGGTCGCCAGGGTGTGCGGCTGCTCTCGGCCCCAGGCGATGAGCTCGTCGATCGGCCGGGTGAGGTCCCCGAAGATGCCGATGAGGATGTCTTCCTTGGTCTTGAAGTGGTAGTACAGGGCCGCCTTGGTGACGTCCAGGCGTTCGGCGATCTCCCGCAGCGAGGTCTTCTCGTACCCCTGGTCGGAGAAGAGTTCGAGGGCGACGTCCTGGATGCGCTGGCGGGTGTCGCCCCGCCGCCGGTGCCTGCTGCCGTCCATGCTGCCCATTCCGTCTCTCCTCGCACTCCCTCGGACCTGCCCGCCGGCCGGTGGTCCGGCTGCCGGGAAAAACTTACTTGACGCCCGGCTAGTTACCAGAGTACCTTCTCGCAGTGTGAAGAACTAGCCGGGCGGCAAGTAAGTATCCGAACCCGGCAGAGACCGTCCCGCATGCGGCGGCGTGCGAGGGCATCAGTGGCAAGCAGGGGATGTGGGGACGATGGCGAAGACCGCGGACATAGCGGCCGACGGGCCCGTGGGGGCCGAGAAAACCGGGGCCGGGAACGAAGGCAAGCAGCCGCGCAGCGTACGCGTCGTCCTGCTCGCCCTGATGATCGCGATGCTGCTCGCGATGCTGGACAACATGATCATCGGCACCGCGATGCCGACGATCGTCGGTGAACTCGGCGGGTTGGAACACCTGTCCTGGGTGGTCACCGCGTACACGCTCGCGACGGCCGCCTCCACACCCCTGTGGGGCAAGCTCGGCGACATGTACGGGCGCAAGGGCGTCTTCATGACCTCGATCGTGGTCTTCCTGATCGGGTCGGCGCTCAGCGGCATGGCGCAGGACATGGGGCAGCTCATCGGCTTCCGGGCCGTGCAGGGCCTCGGTGCCGGCGGTCTGATGGTCGGCGTCATGGCGATCATCGGCGATCTGATCCCGCCCCGGGAGCGGGGCAAGTACCAGGGCATGATGGCCGGCGTGATGGCCCTCGCGATGATCGCGGGCCCGCTGGTCGGCGGCACCATCACCGACCACCTCGGCTGGCGCTGGTCCTTCTACATCAACCTGCCGCTCGGCGCGGTCGCGCTCATCGCCATCAGCGTCGTCCTGCACCTGCCGAAGAAGCGCGCGCAGACCCGCATCGACTATCTCGGCGCCGGCCTGCTGACCCTGGGCATCACCTCCATCGTGCTGGTCACCACCTGGGGCGGCACGGAGTACGCCTGGGGCTCGGCCCGCATCATGGAGCTGATCGGCATCGGCGTCGCCGCGCTCGTCGGCTTCCTGTTCTGGCAGACCAAGGCGGCCGAGCCGATCATGCCGCTGCACATCTTCCGCAACCGCAACTTCTCGCTCATGTCGATCATCGGCTTCATCACCGGGTTCGTGATGTTCGGCGCCGTCCTCTTCCTGCCGCTGTACCAGCAGGCGGTGCAGGGCGCCTCCGCCACCAACTCCGGACTGCTGCTGCTGCCGATGCTCGGTGCCATGCTCGTCGTCTCGATGGTGGCCGGCCGGGTCACCACCAACAGCGGCCGCTACAAGGTGTTCCCGCTGGCCGGTGGCGTGCTGATCATCGCCGGACTGTTCCTGCTGGCCCAGATGGACACCGAGACCACCCGGCTGACCTCCGGGATCTACATGGCGGTGCTCGGCGCGGGCATGGGCTGCCTGATGCAGATCACCATGCTGGTGGCGCAGAACAGCGTGGAGATGAAGGACATGGGCGTCGCCTCCTCCTCCACCACCCTGTTCCGGACGCTCGGTTCCTCGTTCGGTGTCGCGATCATGGGCGCGCTGTTCAACCACCGGGTGCAGGACGTCATGGTCGAGCGGGCGGGTGCCCTCGGCGGGAAGATGACCGAGCAGTCGGCGCAGCTCGACGCGGCGAGCCTGGCGAAGCTGCCGGTGCAGGCCCGCGAGGCGTACCAGTACGCGGTGTCGGCGGGGACGCACTCCGCGTTCCTGCTGGGCGCGGCCGTCGCCGTGGTCGCCCTGGTGGCGGCGGTGTTCGTCAAGGAGGTGCCGCTGCGGGGAGCCGGCGGCCCGAAGCCGGCGGAGGAGGCGGCTGGGGACGCCGCCGGGGAGCGGCCGGCGGTTGCAGAGGCCGTCTGACCCTTCCCACCACTCCGTCCGCCGAGGCCCCCCGGGTTCACCCGGGGGGCCTCGGCATGTTCGTGTGCCCGGGGTGCCGGCACGGGCTCAGCCCAGGTTCGCGGTCGCCGCGCGCAGTTCGTCCAGTGCGGTCAGGGTGTGCGGGGCGAGGTCCCCGGCCTCCTCGCGGCCGGCCTCGGACCACCGGGCGTAGCCCCGCTTGAACGCGAGGACGCCCAGCTCGGCCGCGAGGTGCGCGGTCGTCTCGGGGATGCCGCGCGCGACCAGGGCCGCCGTCATCGCCTCGGCCATGCCGACGCTCTTGAGGGCATCGCGTTCCTGGAGTTCCGTACTGGCCGCCACGGCCGCCCGCAGCCGGGGGCCGAGTTCGCGGTTGGCCGGCCCCATGGCGCTCGAGGCCCGTTCCAGTCCGGCGGCCACGGCCCGCAGCGGGGTGGCGTCCGCGGGCGCCTCGGCGATGCCCTCGGCCAGCAGCCTGCTGAGCGTCTCCTGTCCCGCGACGAGCAGCTCGCGCTTGTCGGAGAAGTGCCGGAAGAAGGTGCTCTTGGTGACGCCCGCGCGTTCGGCGATCTGCGTCACCGTCGTGGCGTCGTACCCCTGCTCGGTGAAGAGGTCGACGGCCGCGACGACGAGTCGCTGGGCCGCTCCTGGTTGCCATCTGGCCATGGGGGACAGCTTAGGCGGAGAGTGATGGGACAAGAGTCCCGTCACCATGTAGGGTCGGTGATGGGACAACGGTCCCATCGATGGGCCGCCCGGTGTCCCCTCCGGTCCACGGCGGCCCTTGCCGGCCCTTTCCGGCCTTTTCCACTTCTTCGTCCCTTCCCGGGAGCACTCATGCATGTCTTCGTCACCGGCGGCACCGGCACCATCGGCACCGCCGTCGTCGCCGAACTCCTCGACACCGGCCACACCGTGCTCGCCCTGGCCCGCTCGGACGCCTCCGCCGCGACCCTGGAGAGCGCCGGCGCCGAGGTGCTGCGCGGATCGCTGACGGACCTCGACGTCCTGCGCACCGGCGCCGCCGGGACCGACGGTGTCATCAGCCTGGCCTTCGGACGCGACTACTCCGACCCCGAGGTGCTCGCCCGGGGCATCGCCGAGGAGAACGCCGCGCTCACCGCGCTCGGCGAGGAACTCCTCGGCTCCGACCGCCCCCTCGTGACCGTCTCCGGCACCCCCCGCGCCCCCGGGCGCGCCGCCACCGAGGAGGACCCGCTGCCCACCGTCGGGCCCGTGGGCGGCCGGGCCCTGTCGGTCATGGCCGTGCTGGCGCTCGCCTCCCGCGGGGTGCGCAGCTCGGCCGTGCGCATGCCGCGCACCGTCCACGAGGAAGGACGGGGCGGCTTCGCCGGCCTGCTCACCGAGGCCGCCCGCCGCACCGGCGTGGCCGGCTACCCGGGCGACGGCTCCCAGCGCTGGCCCGCCGTGCACGCGCGGGACGCCGCGGTCCTGTTCCGGCTCGCCCTGGAGCGCGCCCCGGGCGGCACGGCCTGGCACGCCGTCGCCGACGAGGGCGACGCGGTCCGGGACATCGCGGAGGTCATCGGGCGGCGGCTCGGTCTGCCCGTCGAGCGGGTGCCGGACGAGACCTTCGGCCCGTTCGCACCGATCTTCGCCGCGGACCAGCCGGCTACCAGCGCCCGCACCCGCGAGGCCCTCGGCTGGAAGCCGGTCCACCCGGGCCTCCTGGAGGACCTGGAGAACCTGCGGCCCTGACCCCCGGCCCCTCCGGTTCCCGGGCCCTTCCCTACGGGGCGCTCCGCGGCAGCATCGGATAGCTGCCGGTGCTGGTGGGGGCGTGCTCCGGGAGCCAGAGGACCGCCAACGCCCCCTGGGCCGGCGCGCTCCCGGGTGCGCCGGGGGCGCGCACATTGCGGAAGGTGAGGCGGGCGCCCAGCACCCGCGCCTGGCCCGCGGCGATGGTCAGGCCCAGGCCGTGGCCCCGTCCCGCCCGGTCGGGACTGCCGGTGCGGAACCGGCTCGGCCCCTCCTCCAGCAGCTTCTCGGGGAAACCGGGCCCGTGGTCCCGCACCCGGATCACCCGGCCCTCCACGGACACCCGCACCGGCGGCCGGCCGTGCCGAGCCGCGTTCGCCAGCAGGTTGAACAGCACGCGCTCCAGCCGGCGCGGGTCCGTGGTGACCGCCGACTCGTGCACCACCGTCACCTCGACGCCGGCGTCCTTCACCGCCACCCGCCGGGTCACGAACTGCCCGAGCATGATGTCCTGCAGCTCGGCCCGCTCCGAGGCCCCGTCCAGCCGGGCGACCTCCAGCACGTCCTCGACCAGCGTCCGCATCGCCTTGGCCCGGTCGAGCACCAGCTCGGTCGGCCGCCCAGGCGGCAGCAGCTCGGCCGCCGTGAGCAGGCCCGTCACCGGGGTGCGCAACTCGTGCGCGATGTCCGCGGTCACCCGCCGCTCCGCCTCGATGCGCTGCTGCAGCGCCTCCGCCATCGCGTCCACCGCCCGCGCGAGATCGTCGGTCTCGTCCCGTACGACGCCGCCGATCGCGTCCCGCACCCGGACCTCCGTCTCGCCCATGGCGACCCGGTTCGCCGCGGCCGCCGCCTTGCGCAGCCGGCGCGACATCTGGCCGCCGATGAGGACCCCGATCGCGCTGCCGCCGAGGACGACCGCGATCGAGCCGATCAGCAGCGCCTCGTCGAGGTCGTTCATCACACTGGCGCTGCGGTCGGTGAACGTGGTCTGCAGGGACAGCACCCTGCCGTCCTTGAGCGGCACGGCCGCCCAGATGTCCGGCACCCCGTGCAGCCCCTCCGCCACGTACGTGGCCCGCCGGCCCTGCTTGACCCTGGCCAGCAGGTCCCGGGGGATGCCCGGGTCGTCGACCTTGACCCCGAAGGCCTGGGTGCGCCCGGACTCGTACATCCGCTGCGCCACCTGGATGCGCTCGTCGGCCAGGTCACGCGAGTTGTCCAGCATCGAGACGCGCGCCGCGTTGTGCACCACCAGGCTCAGGGCGACCGCCACCAGCGCGCCGACCAGCGCGATCGCCGCGCTCAGCTTCCACCGCAGCCCCGTGCGCATACCGGGGGCGCGCGGGCCGGACTCGGGCGCGGCCGGGTCGTGCGCTCCGGAAGCACGCGCCCCGGCGCCTACGAGGACCTCGGGTCCGCCCGGTTCCGGGCCGTCGGGGAACATCACGTACGGGTCGGCCGCACCCGTACCGGGCCCGCCGTCGTCGCCGACGGCGGCACGCGCGTGCGGCACACCGCCGTCCACCGCGCCGTCGGCCCGCCCTCGGCGCCGAAACATCCTCCGCACCCTCCCGCCCCGCTCAGGCCTTCAGTTTGTAGCCGAAGCCGCGGACCGTCTCGATCCGGTCCTGGCCGATCTTCGTGCGCAGCCGCTGCACATGGACGTCGACGACGCGGGTGTCCCCGCCCCAGCCGTAGTCCCACACCCGCTCGAGGAGCTTGTCACGCGAGAGCACCGTGCCCGGCACGGCGGAGAACTCCAGCAGCAACCGCATCTCGGTCGGGGTGAGGGACACCGGGCGCCCGGACCGGCGCACCTCCATGCCCCCGGTGTCCACCTCCAGCTCGCCGAAGGTGAGCACCCCGCCCTCCGCCGCCGGATCGTCCTCCTCGCCCCGCATGCCGCCCGCGTGCCCGAAGCGGCGCAGCACCGCGCGGATCCGGGCGACCAGCACGGCCCCGTCGAAGGGCTTGGTCACGTAGTCGTCGGCGCCCGCCTCCAGGCCGAGGACGACGTCGATGGAGTCGGCCCGCGCGGACAGCATGATCACCGGGACGTTCGACTCGTCACGGATGCGCCGGCACAGGCTCACCCCGTCGAGCCCCGGCACCATCACGTCCAGCAGCGCGATGTCGGGGCGCCGGGAGCGGAACGACTCGAGGCCCGACAGCCCGTCGGGCATGGCGGTGACCGCGAAGCCGTCGCGCTCCAGCGCCAGCTGCGTGGCCTCACGGATGACGTCGTCGTCCTCCACGAACAGGACGTGGGTCTGCTCTGCCATCGGTGCTCTCGGCCGTCTCTCTGTCGTCTCTGTCGTCTCGGGCGTCTTGGTCGAGGGGAGCGGCGGTGTGCCCCGCGCCGCCGCGGACCCGTCGGAGGGCGGGCCCGTGACCTCGGGGGACCGGTGCGCGGCGGGGCCTCAGCGGGTGCTGGGCGCCGTCGTCACCTCCTGGTCCACCGCGTTGCTGTAGTCGTTGTGCACGCGGGACTGCGCGACGAAGCGCCTCCCCGCCCAGCGGTAGGTGATGACCTCCTCGCTGGACGGGTAGGTCAGCGAGTCCCCCTTGCGGTACAGCTGCTGGGTCACCACGAGGTCGCCCCGGTCGATCTCCGCGTAGACCGGCGGGTCCTCGGCCCTGAACACATTGTCGTACCCGTGATCGCCCGAGCGGTACACGTAGGCGCCGACGCCCACCGCGTCTCCACACGTCATCACGTTCACCACGATGTCGTCCGAGGGCCCCCGGGTCAGCCCGCCGTACGACACGTCCACCGGGTACTCGTCCCCGACACACGGCTTGAGCTGGCGTTTCACCGCGGGGCTGACCTTCGGGTCGCTCTCGACGAGCTTGACCGCGAGGCCCCGCCGCTTCTCCTGCTCGGCCGGGGCGGGCACCGCCTCGGAGGACGAGGGCGCGCTCGGAGTCGACTCCGGCTCCGTACGCCGCACCGAGCCCGAGGGCGAGGAGACCGGGGCCAGCGTCTCGCTGCCCGCCGGGCCCTCGTCCCGGGCGCCGGTCCCGCCCGTCCCGCACGCGGAGACGAAAAGGCCGAGGGCGGCGATCGCGGCCACCGCCGCGATCACCGCCTTGAGGGCCCTGCCGGGCCAACCGACCCCTCTGCCTAGGCCGCGCAACGCTCCCGCTCCTCACGCTCCAGCGCGCGTGCGTCCAGATCGCGGGACTCCAGCTCCTCGCGGAGCCGGGCGAGCGCCCGGTGCAGCGTGCTCTTGACCGTACCGGCCGACATGCCGAGGGCGGCGGCGGTCTCCTCCGTGGTCATCTGCTCCCAGTGTCGCAGCACGACGACGCTGCGTTGCTTCGGAGCGAGAACCTTGAGGACGTCCATCAGCAGGGCACGGTCCGCGTGCTGCTCGGCGGAGTCGTCGACGGAGGCGTCCGGGAGCTGTTCGGTGGGCACTTCCTCCAGCTTGCGGGCACGCCACCACTCGGTACGAGTGTTGATCATGACCCGGCGCAGGTAGGCGTCGGCCAGCCGCTTGTCGGCGATGCCGTCCCAGCGGCCGTACGTCCGTACGAGCGCGGTCTGCAGGAGGTCCTGGGCGTCGACCGGGTCCGGCACCAGCCGGCGCGCACTGCGCAGCAGTGCGTCCTGCCGTGTGCGGACGTACTCCTCGAACCCGAGCACCTCGCCCTGAGCCTGCGTCATGTCCATCGCCTCCCGCGCCCCGCGCCGACCTGTCGTCGGTTCTCCGTTCCGGCCGTCCTGTCCTCGCCGGGTACGGGAAGAAAACTACGGAGGCGTTGTCACGAGGCTGTCCGAGGAAGCCTGCGGACGGCGCTCGGCTGTCCGTCGGTTGTGTAACGGAAGTAAGCGCGGGCTAAAGGGAAGGGGTGATTCCTTCCCCCACAGGCGATTCGTGGTGGGGGTGGCGCACCTCGAACGTCATGGACGACTGTGATGTCGCTGTCGGAGGGGTGTGGAACGGCGAAGCGGGGGTAAAGATCAACGCCCGCTCCGCGGGGACCGGCCCGGCTCGGACCCGGGGGCCGGCCCCGGGCCGAGCCCGCTGCCGGGGCGGGCTCAGCTCAGGGGAAGGCGGTACCGGCCGCCGGGCAGCGGCTCGACCAGTCCGTCGGAGACCAGGCCGTCCAGCGCGCGGGCCCGCTGCACCGGCTCGTTCCACACCCGGTCGAGGGCCGCCTGCGGAACGGGGTGCGCGGCCTCCCGGAGCACCGCGAGCAGCCGGCCGCGCACCTGGCGGTCCGTTCCCGCGTACGACTGGACGCGGCGCGGCGGGCCGTCGTGCGCGGGCTTGCCCGCGACGTGCCAGGCGCACCGGTCGGCGATCGGGCAGCGGTGGCAGCTCTCGTTCTTCGCCGTGCACACCAGCGCGCCGAGTTCCATCGACGCCGCCGCCCAGCGGGAGGCCGTGTGCTCGTCCTCCGGCAGCAGGGCGCGGGCCAGTTTGCGCTCGGCGGCCGTGGTCGCGTTCGGCGGGTACTGGACGCCGGTGACCGCGCGGGCCAGCACGCGGCGCACATTGGTGTCCAGCACGGCGTGCCGCTGCCCGTAGGCGAACGAGGCCACCGCCGCGGCGGTGTACTCGCCGATGCCGGGCAGGGCGAGCAACTGGGCGTGGTCGGTGGGGACGTCGCCGCCGTGCCGTTCCGTTATGGCGACGGCCGCGCCGTGCAGCCGCAGCGCGCGGCGGGGGTAGCCGAGGCGGCCCCAGGCGCGGACGGCCTCGCCGGGCGCCTCCTTGGCGAGGTCGGCGGGGCGCGGCCAGCGGGCGAGCCACTGCTCGTAGACGGGCAGGACGCGGCTCACCGGGGTCTGCTGAAGCATGAACTCGCTGACCATCACGCCCCAGGGCCCTGCGTCGGGGCGGCGCCAGGGGAGGTCGCGGGCGTGCGCCTCGAACCAGGCGATGACGGGACCGTGCAGGTTCCCCCCGGTGACGGCGGGGGGAGCGGGGGTCGTGGGGTCCGCGGCGGGGGTGGGGATGGGGTGGGGCGTGGGGGAGGCGGCGGCGGGGCTGTCTGTGGTGTGCGCGGTGGGTGCTGTCATGGCGGTTTCGATCCTGCCACGGGGTGGGGGCGTGCTGCGGCGTGTCGCCCCGGCGGGGTGTCCGGGTGTCGTGGCCGTGCCCCCCGTGCGGGGCACACGGCCGTGCCGGCGCGGGGGCACGGTGCCCCTTCGCACCCTCCCGGGTTCGTTGGAACAGATGATGATCCGGAAAAGTTGCCGATGAGCGGCGGGTGACGGCCAGTTGGGCGAGTGTTCTCTCGTAAGGTTTGGGCCGTGGGATCTCTGCGCAATCCGGTCGGGCCGCTTCCCTCCTCCATCTACTGGCGTCGGAGGGCCGTTCTCCTTGCCGTACTCGGGGTGCTGGCGCTCCTCGTCGTATGGTTCGTCGCCCTCGGCGGAGGCGGCGGGAAGAAGAGCGAGGGCGGGGGCGACGGCAAGAACCCCGCGCCCTCCATCACCCCGGGACCCTCCAGTTCGGGCCCCGCGATCAGCCGGCACCCCGGCGGCCGTGACGAGTCGGGCGGCGGCGAGGACGGCGGCTCGGGCGGCTCCGGCGGTTCGGACGGCTCCGGCGACGGTGCGGGCGACAGCGACGGGACCGGTACGGGCGCAGGTGCCGGGGGCGGCGGATCCGCCGGCGGTACGGAGGGCGGCGGCGCCGGGAGCGGGGGCGTAGGCGGGGTCAGCGGCGAACAGGTGCCGGCCGGCTCCACCCTGCCCAACTGCACCACGAGCGCGGTCACGTTGAACCTCAGCAGCGTCCACAACACCTACGCTCCCGAGCAGACCCCCACCCTGCGGCTGACCGCCCGCAACACCTCCGCCGGTGACTGCAAGATCGACCTCGGGCCGAAGCACGCGGTCCTGACGATCACGCAGACGGGCGAGGACGAGGACTTCTGGGCCTCCGACGACTGCGCCGAGGGCTCCGGCAGCGTCCTCTTCCGGGTGCCGGCCCAGGGCAGCGCGACCTACACGGTGAAGTGGGACCGCGAGCCGAGCGCCGCCCACTGTGCCACCCCGAAGGCGGGCAAGGCCTCGGCGGGCACCTACCTGGTGGAGGCGAAGGCCGAGGGGTTCACCAAGGCGCGGACGTCCTTCGTGCTCGCCAAGGACTGAGCCCCGCGGGCAGCCCCACGGGCCTTCGTGCTCAAGGGCTGTCCCCGGGCGCGGGGTTCAGACGTAGCGTTCCAGGATCGAGGACTCCGCGAGCCGGGACAGCCCCTCGCGGACGCTGCGGGCGCGGGCCTCGCCGACCCCGTCCACCGTCTGCAGGTCGTCCACGCTCGCGGCGAGCAGCTTCTGCAGGCCGCCGAAGTGCTCCACCAGACGGTCGATGATCGCGCCGGGCAGCCGGGGCACCTTCGCCAGCAGGCGGAAGCCGCGCGGGGAGACCGCGGAGTCCAGCGCCTCGGGGGAGCCGGTGTAGCCGAGCGCGCGGGCGACGGTGGACAGCTCCAGCAGTTCCGCGTGGCTCAGCGCGTCGAGCTCGGCGAGGGCCTCGTCGACCGTGCGGGAGCGCTTGGCGGTGGGCTCGGGCACGTAGTCCCGCACCACCAGTTCCCGCTCGGGCTCCACGCCCGCGATCAACTCGTCGAGCTGGAGGGCGAGAAGACGGCCGTCGGTGCCCAGTTCGACCACGTACTCGGCGATCTCGGTGGCGATGCGGCGGACCATCTCCAGGCGCTGCGCGACCGCCGAGACGTCCCGGACCGTCACCAGGTCCTCGATCTCCAGCGCGGACAGCGTGCCCGCCACCTCGTCCAGGCGCAGCTTGTACCGCTCCAGCGTGGCCAGCGCCTGGTTGGCGCGGGAGAGGATCGCCGCCGAGTCCTCCAGGACCCGGCGCTGCCCGTCCACGTAGAGCGCGATGAGGCGCATCGACTGGGAGACCGACACCACGGGGTACTTGACCTGCTTGCTGACCCGGTCGGCGGTGCGGTGCCGGGTGCCGGTCTCCTCCGTGGGGATCGTCGGGTCGGGCAGCAGCTGCACGCCCGCACGGAGGATCTTGGACAGGTCGGAGGAGAGCACGATGCCGCCGTCGAGCTTGCACAGCTCGCGCAGCCGCGTCGCCGTGAACTCGACGTCGAGGACGAAGCCGCCCGTGCACATCGACTCCACGGTCCTGTCGGAGCCGAGCACGATGAGTCCGCCGGTGTTGCCGCGGAGCACCCGCTCCAGTCCGTCGCGCAGGGCCGTACCGGGCGCCACGGCGCTCAGGGAGGCGCGCATCAGGCCGTCGGCACCGGAACTCCCACCGGATTTTCCGGGAGCTGCCGCCCGGTCGTTGGCTGCCACTGCACTCCTCCGGTCGCAGGTTCTGGGGCGCTCCGTGTCGCACTCTTCTTTCGTACGGACGGGCGAGACCAGGGCAAAGTCTACCGGCGGTCCTCCCGCTCCTGCGGGGCCTCTCGGCGACGGGAGCGCGGCAGGACCCGCAGCGCGTCCCCCATGTCCGCCACTTCCAGCACCTTCATGCCCGGTGGGATCTTCCCCGGATCGGCCGGGACCAGGGCATGTGTGAAGCCCAGACGGTGCGCCTCGGCGAGCCTGCGCTGCACGCCCGTGACCCGTCTCACCTCGCCCGCGAGCCCGACCTCGCCTATCGCGACGAGGTTCTTCGGCAGCGGGGTGTCGCTCGCGGCGGAGGCGAGCGCGAGGGCGATGGCCAGGTCGGCGGCGGGCTCGGAGAGCTTCACCCCGCCGACCGTCGCCGTGTAGATGTCCCGCTTGCCCAGCGCGCTGATCCGGCCGCGCTGTTCCAGCACGGCGAGCACCATCGAGACGCGGGAGGTCTCCAGACCGGAGGTGGTGCGGCGGGGAGAGGGGAGCTGGGAGTCGACCGTGAGCGACTGCACCTCGGTGACCAGCGGGCGGCGGCCCTCCAGGGTGACGGTCAGACAGGTGCCGGGCACCGGTTCGTCGCGCCGGGTGAGGAACAGGCCGCTGGGGTCGGCCAGGCCCACGATGCCCTCGTCGTGCAGTTCGAAGCAGCCGACCTCGTCCGTGGCGCCGTACCGGTTCTTGACGCCGCGTACGAGACGGAGCCGGGCGTGGCGGTCGCCCTCGAAGGACAGCACCACGTCCACGAGGTGTTCCAGCAGACGCGGGCCCGCGATCGCGCCGTCCTTCGTGACGTGGCCCACCAGCAGCGTGGCCATCCCGCGTTCCTTGGAGGCGCGGATGAGGGCGCCGGCCACCTCGCGGACCTGGGCCATGCCGCCGGGCGCGCCGTCGATCTCCGGGGAGGCGACCGTCTGCACCGAGTCGACGATCAGCAGGGAGGGCTTCACCTCGTCCAAGTGGCCGAGAACGGCCGCGAGATCGGTCTCGGCGGCCAGGTAGAGGTGGTCGTCGAGCGCCTTGATGCGGTCGGCGCGCATGCGGACCTGGCTCGCGGACTCCTCGCCCGTGACGTACAGGGTGCGGTGCTCGGGAGCGGCCGCCTTGGCCGCCACGTCCAGCAGGAGCGTGGACTTGCCGACGCCGGGCTCGCCCGCGAGGAGGACGACCGCGCCGGGGACCAGACCGCCGCCGAGCACGCGGTCCAGCTCGGGGACGCCGGTGGAGCGGGCGGTGGCCTGCCGGCCGTCGACCTCGGCGATGGGCAGGGCGGCGGTGGTGACCCGGCCGGGCGCCGTCGTGCGGACGGCGGGCGTGCCGTACTCCTCGACGGTGCCCCAGGCCTGGCATTCGGGGCAGCGGCCGAGCCACTTGGCCGTCTGCCAGCCGCACTCCGTGCAGCGGTAGGAAGGACGGTCCTTGGCGGTTTTGGTACGGGCAGCCATGCGCAAACCGTAACGGGGGGCACTGACAGCGGGGTCCCCCCGGGCTCCAGGGGCGCGGGGAACGGCGCGACGGGCCACGGCGCGCCCCCGCCCCCCCCAACCCTCCTGACGCACCGGACCCGCCGGGAGGACACCCCGCACTCGGATGAGGGATCGTTTCACCCGTACGGAGTAAAAGCGCGGAAGGGGTGAGAACGGACAGGGTGCGGGCGCCTACGGTCGCACGGGTGATGAGCAGTAGCCCGCAGACCTCCACGTACACCCCCGGCGCGCGCCCGGCGCATGGGAGCGCGCGCACCGCCGCGCGTCCATCCGGGTCGTCCGGGTCGTCCGAGCCCCCTCTGGACGGACTGTTCACCTACTGTCTGTCGGTCCTGTGCGAGCACGACGCGGCGGTCGCCGCCCTCGGCGACGTCCTCGCCGTGGCCGAGCGGCGCGGCCGCAACGGCCCGGAGGCTCCCGGCGACCGCCGCGCCTGGCTGTACGCGCTGGCCCGCTGGGCCTGCCGCCGCCGGCTCGCCCACCTCAGGAGCCCCAAGAGCCCGAAGAGCCCCATGAGCTCTGTGAGTCCCAAGGACACCGCCGACCGCCGTGCCGCCACCGTGCTCGCCGCACCCCCCGGCGCCACGGACCTCACCCCCGAGACCCGCGAGCGCCGCCGCCGCGAACTCGCGCTGCTGGCCTGGCCCGAGGCCGCCGGCACCACCCCCGAGCAGCGCGAGGCCCTCGAACTCGCCGTGCGCCACCGGCTCGCCGCCCACGAGGTCGCCGCCGTCCTCGGCCAGAACCTCGCCGCCGCCCGCGAACTCCTCGCCTCCGCCGCCTGCGAGGTGGAACGCACCCGCACCGCCCTCGCCGTCGTGGAGACCGGCACCTGCCCCGGCACCGCCCACCTCACCGGGGACCGCCGGCTCGTCCTCGGCACCGCGCTGCGCACCGAACTCGTCCGGCACGTGGACGACTGCCCCCGCTGCCGCCGCACCGCCGAACGCGTCCTGCCCGGCAACTGGCCCGGCGCCACCGTCACCCCCGACGCGCTACCGGTCCTGCCCGCGCCCCGCGCCGCCCTGCGCGCGGCGGCGGCCCACCCCTCCCGGGTGCGCGGCAAGGGCCCGCGCTTCGACCGGCGCGGCTTCCCCCTGGACCCCGGCGACCACGCGGCCCGCCGCGAACGCCTGCGTGCCCGGGCGCTCACCACGACGGTCGTCGCCACCGTCGTCGCCGCCCCCGTCCTCGCGCTGTGGGCCGCCTACCGGGGCGCCCCGCTGATCGGCGAGGGCACGGACGGCAGGCCCGCCACCGCCGGCGAGGCCCCGGACGCCGGAGCGGCCGAGGGCGGCACGGGCCCGTACGAGAACGCGGGCAACGCCCGCGTGAGCCCCGATTCCCGCCGCTCCGGCCGCCCCCGCCCGGCCGGGGACGTGGACGTCGCCGTGGTGGGCGGCGACACGGACTCCCGCGGCACGGGCCGCCTCGCCGTCGGCGCGGAGAGCAGCGGCACGACGACCGTCATCACCCTGCGGGCCACCGGGGACTCACCGGTGCGCTGGTCGGCGAGGAGCGGCGCGCCCTGGCTCTACCTCAGCCGCACCTCCGGCACCCTCGCGCCCGGCGAGTCCGTGACCGTGCGGGTGTACGTGGACCACCTGCGCGAACCCGCCGGTCCCTGGCAGGCCCGCGTGACGCTCGCCCCCGGCGGCACGACGGTCACCATCGAGGGCTACGGCACGGCCGGAACCCCGGCCCCGGACGCCGACCCGCCGGCGCCGCCCCGCGGTCATCACCACCACCATCACCACACGCGGCCCCCGGCGAGCCCCGGTACACCCGATCCCGACCCCACGCCGGACGACCCGGCACCGGACCCGAGCACCACCGACCCCGGCACGCCCTCCGGCGAGGAGGGCTCCACGCCCCCCACCGACACCCCGGACGCGGCGAGCCCCGCGCAGTGAGCCCCGCCCGGTGAGCGCAGCGCAGTGAACGTCCGCGCTCAGACCGCCGGGCTCGCCGGGCTCGCCGGGTCCGCATGGTCCGCCGGGCCCGCCGCAGGCACCGGGTCCGCCGGGTGCGGGGCCACCAGCGGCAGCCCCCGGGACAGTCGCTCCTCGCACAGCTCGACCAGCCGGTCGTACCCGGCCTTGCCCATCAGCTCGGTCAGCTCCGCACGGTAGGAGACGTACACCGGGTCGCCCGCGCCGTGCGCCGAGGTCGCCGAGGTGCACCACCAGTGCAGGTCGTGCCCGCCCGGGCCCCAGCCCCGGCGGTCGTACTCGCCGATCGACACCTGCAGCACGCGGGTGTCGTCGGGCCGGTCGATCCAGTCGTAGGTCCTGCGCACCGGAAGCTGCCAGCACACGTCCGGCTTGGTCTCCAGCGGCTCGCGACCCTCGCGCAGCGCCAGGATGTGCAGGGAGCAGCCGGCGCCGCCCGCGAAGCCCGGGCGGTTCTGGAAGATGCACGAGCCCTGGAACGGGCGGGTCTGGCGGGAGCCCTCCTCGTCCTCGGAGACCCAGCCGCCCGCGTGCCCCTCGTCGTGGTGCTGCCAGATGTCCGGCGTGAGCCTCGCCACATGGCCGGCGACGCGCTCCTCGTCCTCCTCGTCGGAGAAGTGCGCGCCCAGCGTGCAGCAGCCGTCCTCGGCGCGGCCCGCCTCGATGCCCTGGCAGCCGGCGCCGAAGACGCAGTTCCAGCGCGAGGTCAGCCAGGTGAGGTCGCAGCGGAAGACCTGTTCCTCGTCGGCGGGGTCGGGGAACTCCACCCACGCCCGCGCGAAGTCGAGGCCCTTCTCGTCGGAACCGTCGCGCAGCGGCGAAGGGGCCTTCGGACCCGCCGCGGCCCCGGTGTTTTTGCCCCGCTTGCCGCTCTTCGCGTTTTTCGTCTTTGGCACGCCTCCAGAGTAAGTGCCCGTCGGCAGTAGCGTTTGCGTCCATGAGACTCGGTGTCCTCGACGTGGGATCGAACACGGTCCACCTCCTGGTGGTGGACGCGCACCCCGGTGCCCGCCCGCTGCCCGCGCACTCGCACAAGGCCGAGCTGCGGCTCGCCCAACTCCTCGACGAGGACGGGGCGATCGGCACGGAGGGCGTCGACCGCCTGGTCGCCGTGGTCCGCGAGGCCCTCCAGGCCGCCGAGGACAAGGGCGTGGAGGACCTGCTGCCCTTCGCCACCTCGGCGGTGCGCGAGGCCCGCAACGCCGACGAGGTCCTCGCCCGGGTCCGCGAGGAGACCGGCGTGGAGCTCCAGGTGCTCAGCGGCGAGGAGGAGGCGCGGCTCACGTTCCTCGCCGCCCGCCGCTGGTTCGGCTGGTCGGCCGGGAAGCTGCTGGTCCTCGACATCGGCGGCGGCTCCCTGGAGATCGCCTACGGCATCGACGAGCAGCCCGACGCCGCCGTGTCGCTGCCCCTGGGCGCGGGCCGGCTGACCGCCGGACGGCTTCCGGGCGACCCGCCCGCCCCCGACGACGTCCGCGCGCTGCGCAAGCACGTGCGCGCCGAGATAGCGCGCACGGTGGGAGTGTTCAGCCGCTTCGGGCCGCCGGACCACGTGGTGGCCACGTCCAAGACCTTCCGCCAGCTCGCCCGCATAGGCGGCGCCGCCCGCTCCGCGGAGGGCCTGTACGTGCAGCGCGAGCTGAAGCGGGAGTCCCTGGAGGCGTGGGTGCCCCGGCTCGCCTCGATGACCACGCGGGAGCGCGCGGACCTCCCCGGCGTCTCCGAGGACCGCGCCCACCAGCTCGTGGCCGGCGCGCTGGTCGCCGAGGCCGCGATGGACCTGCTCGGCGTGGAGTCCCTGGAGATCTGCCCCTGGGCCCTGCGCGAGGGCGTGATCCTGCGGAGCCTCGACCAGATGGGGACGTAGGAGGGGCGCCCCGGACGGTGCCCGGCAGTGAGCATCCCCACTCCCCGGGCGCCCCCACACCACCCGACCGCACCCCGTAACCTGTCCCCCATGGCGGAGCCCCCCGTGCAGATCCCGGCCACGGAAACGCAGATCCCGGACACGGAACCGAAGGTCGCCCTGTCCACCGCCTCCGTCTACCCGGAGTCCACGGCGACGGCCTTCGAGATCGCCGCGCGCCTCGGCTACGACGGCGTCGAGGTCATGGTCTGGACCGACCCGGTCAGCCAGGACATCGAGGCACTGCGCAGACTCAGCGACTACCACCGCGTACCGATCCTCGCCGTGCACGCCCCCTGCCTGCTCATCACCCAGCGCGTGTGGTCCACCGACCCCTGGACCAAGCTCCAGCGGGCCCGCGCCGCCGCCGAGAAGCTCGGCGCGAGCACCGTCGTCGTGCATCCCCCGTTCCGCTGGCAGCGGCAGTACGCGCGCGCCTTCGTCGAGGGCGTCTGGCGCATGGCGGACGAGACCGACGTGCGGTTCGCCGTGGAGAACATGTACCCCTGGCGCTACCGCGACCGCGAGATGCTCGCCTACGCCCCCGACTGGGACGTCACCAAGGACGACTACCGGCACTTCACGATCGACCTCAGCCACACCGCGACCGCCCGCACCGACACCCTCGCCATGCTCGACCGCATGGGCGACCGCCTCGGCCACGTCCACCTCGCCGACGGCAAGGGCTCGGCCAAGGACGAGCACCTGGTGCCCGGCCGCGGCGGACAGCCCTGCGCGGAGGTCCTGGAGCACCTCGCGCGCACCCGCTTCGACGGCCATGTCGTGATCGAGGTCAACACCCGCCGCGCCATGTCCGGCGCCGAACGTGAGGCCGACCTCGCGGAGGCGCTGGCCTTCACCCGCCTCCACCTGGCCTCCACCGCCCGTGCCGGACGCGGCTGAGGGCTCCCGGGCCGGCACGCCGCGCGAGACGCACATCCCGCATTCCGGACGGCCCGTCCCGGCACCTGGATGACCGGCGTACGCTCGACGGCAGTCATCACCCCCCGAAGGAGCGAGCGACGATGCCCGAGCTGAGGTCCCGCACAGTCACCCACGGCCGCAACATGGCGGGCGCCCGCGCCCTTATGCGCGCCTCCGGTGTACCCGGCGCGGACATCGGCCGTAAGCCGATCATCGCGGTCGCCAACTCCTTCACCGAGTTCGTGCCGGGCCACACCCACCTCCAGCCGGTCGGCCGGATCGTCTCCGAGGCCATCACCGAGGCGGGCGGCATCCCGCGCGAGTTCAACACCATCGCCGTCGACGACGGCATCGCGATGGGCCACGGCGGCATGCTCTACAGCCTGCCCTCCCGCGACCTGATCGCGGACAGCGTGGAGTACATGGTCGAGGCGCACTGCGCCGACGCCCTGGTCTGCATCTCCAACTGCGACAAGATCACCCCGGGCATGCTGATGGCCGCGCTGCGCCTCAACATCCCGACGGTCTTCGTCTCCGGCGGCCCCATGGAGTCCGGCCGCGCCACCCTGGTCGACGGCACGGTCCGCACGCTCGACCTGGTCGACGCCATCTCCGACGCCGTCAACGACAAGATCTCCGACGCGGACATCCTCCGCATCGAGGAGAACGCCTGTCCGACCTGCGGCTCGTGTTCCGGCATGTTCACCGCCAACTCGATGAACTGCCTCACCGAGGCCATCGGCCTCTCCCTCCCCGGCAACGGCTCGGTCCTCGCCACCCACACCGCCCGCAAGGCGCTGTACGAGAACGCCGCCCGCACGGTGATGGACATCACCCGCCGTCACTACGAGCAGGACGACGACACGGTCCTGCCGCGCAACGTCGCCACGTTCGCCGCGTTCGAGAACGCCATGGCGCTCGACATCGCGATGGGCGGCTCCACCAACACGATCCTGCACCTGCTCGCCGCCGCCCAGGAGGCGGGCGTCGAGTTCGGCCTGGAGCAGATCGACGCCGTCTCGCGCCGCGTCCCCTGCCTGGCCAAGGTCGCCCCCAACGTCGCCAAGGACCGCACGTACTACATGGAGGACGTGCACCGGGCCGGCGGCATCCCCGCCCTCCTCGGCGAACTCCACCGCGCCGGTCTGCTCAACGAGGACGTCCACTCCGTGCACAGCCCCTCGCTGTCCGACTGGCTCAAGAGCTGGGACGTGCGCGGCGGCTCCCCGTCCCCCGAGGCGGTCGAACTCTGGCACGCGGCCCCCGGCTGCGTCCGCTCCGCCGAGGCCTTCTCCCAGTCCGAGCGCTGGGAGGCGCTCGACACCGACGCCGAGGGCGGCTGCATCCGCTCCGCCGAGCACGCCTACTCCAAGGACGGCGGCCTCGCGGTCCTCAAGGGCAACCTCGCGGTCGACGGCTGCGTCGTGAAGACGGCCGGCGTCGACGAGTCCATCTGGACCTTCGAGGGCCCCGCGGTCGTCTGCGACTCCCAGGAGGAGGCCGTCGAGAAGATCCTCACCAAGGGGATCAAGGACGGCGACGTCGTCGTCATCCGCTACGAGGGCCCCAAGGGCGGCCCCGGCATGCAGGAGATGCTCTACCCGACCTCGTACCTGAAGGGCCGGGGCCTGGGGAAGACCTGCGCGCTGGTCACCGACGGCCGCTTCTCCGGCGGCACCTCGGGCCTGTCGATCGGCCACGCCTCGCCCGAGGCGGCCTCCGGCGGCACGATCGCCCTCGTCGAGGACGGCGACCGCATCCGCATCGACATCCCCGGCCGCACGATCGAGCTCCTCGTCGACGACACGGAACTCGCCCGCCGCGCCGAAGCCCTCGACGGCGCCTACGCCCCCCGCAACCGCGACCGCAAGGTCTCCACCGCGCTGCGCGCCTACGCCGCCATGGCCACCAGCGCCGACAAGGGCGCCGTCCGAGACGTCACCAAGCTGGGCTGACGCTCTCACCCAGAAGGGGCGCGGGAAACCGCGCCCACGGACGGGTGCGGTTCCCGTCGAAGCCGGGTCCGGCCCCCAAGGGGCGCGGGGAACCGCGCGACAAGCCGCCCACGACCCGCACCCGCCGACGGGCGGACCCCCTCAGGGCCGTGAAGCGCCCGAGGGGGTCCAAGGGGCGCAGCCCCTCGAAGGGCCCGGGAAAGGCAGGGGCGGCGGGGGCGAGAACCCCACGGCCACCGCCCCACCCGGCTCACCCCCGGAGGGGCCGTCACCCCGGAGGGACCGTCACCACCCGGCGGGATCCCCCACCCCGAACACCACCCCGTCCGGCGCCGCCCCGACGACCCGCCCCCCAGCCACCACCGGCACCGCCAACGCCCCCGGCAGCGACCCCCGCGAAGCCCCCATCCGCACCCCCGTCTGCCCCAGCACGACCCCCCGCCCCGCGTCCACCGCCACCAGCCGGCCGTCCGCCGCCATGAAGTACAGCCGCCCCCCGGACACCACCGGCGCGGACGCCAGACTCACGGACGTCTCCAGCCGCCACTTCTGCCGGCCGGCGGGCCCGCCAGTCGCCCCACCGGCCGCCCCGCCCGTCGCCCCCGCCGTCTCGACGGCCACCACCGCACCCCCGCTGGCCAGCAGATACACCGTCTCCCCGTGTACGACCACCTGCGCCCCCGGCAGCGGATACCGCAGCGCCACCCGCCGCACCGCCCCGCTCGCCCTCTCGTACCGCACCACACCGTCCGTGTACGAGGAGGCGTCCGTGGAGGTGAACCACACCGTCCCGCCCCGCGCCCCGACGACGGTCAGCGCCCCGTCCATCCGCCACCGCGCCCGCACGCCCCCGGTCGCCGGATCGACGGCGGTCACCGAGGTCCCGCCCCCCTCGGCGCTCCGCGTCACATAGGCGAGCCCGTCCCCGAACACCCGGAAGTCGGGCAGCGTCTGCCCCGGCAGCGCCCGCCGCCACTTCACCGCCCCGGTCGCGGAGTCCAGCGCGGTCACCCTCGAGTCGGCGCCGGTGAGCAGGACGACCCCGCCGGCGTGCGCGAGGCGCCCCGCGTACGGCGTGATGTCCCGGCTCCAGCGCGTCCGGCCGGTCGCGGGGTCGAGGGCGGTGAGCCGCTTCCCGCCTCCTCCGACGACGTGCAGCAACCCCCCGGACAGCACCGGGGTCCCGGCCCCCGCAGCGGTCTTGCCCGCCCGCACCCACAGGGTGTGCCCGTCCTCGGGATCGACGGCGGCGGCAAGGACCCCGTCCCGCGTGCAGTACAGCCGCCCGCCCCCGGCCACGCAGTGCGCCATGCCGTGCGCGGTGACGCCGGGCGCGTGCAGACGCACGGTCCACGGCCGGGCCGAGGCACCCGCGGAGGCCGTCCCGTGTCCCGCACCGCGCTCGTCCGCCCCCGAACCCGCGAGCACGGCGACGCCGCCCCCGACGAGGGCGAGCACCGCGGCGACGGCACCTCCCACCCCCCACAGCCGCCCCCGGGACCACTCCCTCGCCCGCCCGCGTCTCTCCGTCCGGGACCCCGGCATCGCACCGGCCGCGCCCGCGGAACCTTCCCTACCCGCAGGACCTTCCGCGCCCGCCGCACTCCCCGCCCGGTCCTCGACGGGCCCCTCGCCCCGCTCCCCGGCCGTCACGGTCTCCGACCCGGCCTCCAGGAAGGACACGTCCCGCTGCGCCGGTATGAACGCCTGCGTGTCGTACGCGGCCGAGACCGACCGCAGCGCCGTCATCACCTCGTCCGGCGTCGGCCGGTCCTCCGGCTCCTTGGCCAGACAGCGCGCGACGAGCTCCGCCAGGTCCTCCGGCACTCCTGTCAAGTCCGCCTCGTCGTGGACGACTTGATATGCCACGAGGTACGGACTGTCGGAGTGGAAGGGTCCCCGCCCCGTCGCCGCGTGCACCAGCACCGAGCCCAGCGCGAAGACGTCCGCGGCCGGCCCCACCTCCCGCGGCCTGCGGAACTGCTCCGGTGCCATGAACGGAGGGGTCCCGATCAGCTTGCCCGTCTCCGTGCGCAGCTCGCTGTCCGAGGGCCTGGAGATGCCGAAGTCGATGACCTTGGGCCCGTCCTCGGCGAGCAGGACGTTGCTGGGCTTGAGATCGCGGTGCACGACACCGACGCGGTGGATGTCCCGCAGCGCCTCGGCCAGCCCCGCCATCAGCCGGCGCAGCCGCGCCGGGGGCAGCGCGCCGTTCCGTTTCACATGCTCGGCGAGGGTGGGCCCGGGGATGTACAGGGTCGCCATCCACGGCCGTTCGGCCTCCGGATCGGCGTCGACGACGGAGGCCGTGAACGCGCCGCTGACCCGCCGCGCGGCCGCGATCTCCTGCCGGAACCGCCCTCTGAACTCGGGGTCCTGGGCGTACTGGGCGTGCACCACCTTCACGGCGAGGCGCAGCCCCGAGGTGGACCGGGCGAGATGGACGACGCCCATGCCGCCGGAGCCGAGCTCGGCCTCCAGCCGGTACTGCCCGGCGTATTCCGGACGCTCCGCTTCCGGTTCGGTCCCGGCGTTGCGCCGTGGCGGCATCAGTCACCCCCGTGCCTCGCGTCCGCTTGCGCGACGCGCCGAGCCTAGTCGATGCCACGTACGAATCCCGTAGGGCTTGCTAGCCTCGGCGGCGCCAGGACGATTGGCGTGAAATATTCTCAACTCGCATACGGGGGAGGCCACATGGCCACGGAAGAGATCACACCGGAGAGCACACCGACAGCGGCACCCGAACTCCTCGTCGAGCCCCTCGGGGAGGCGGTGACGGCGGCCGCGGAGGTGACCAAGCTGTACCCCATCGCCCCCGGCGTCGAACTGCACGTGCGCAGCGGCCCGGGCGTGAACTACAGCATCGTCAAGACACTGCGCGCCGGCTCCAGCGTCCCGATCATCTGCCAGCGCTCGGGCGACACCGTCAGCGGCTACTACGGCACCTCGAAGATCTGGGACTGCATCGGCAACGCGCAGTTCGTCTCCGACGCCTACGTCAAGACGGGCAGCGACGGCTACGTCGCCCCGCGCTGCTCCTGACCCCTTCCGCCGCCCGCCCTCCGACCAGGGGCGGGCGGCGGCGGAGCGATAATCGACCGGTGAGCGAACGAAACGGGCGGAACGAACGCGTGGACGGGCAGACCGCCGGCAGGCGCGAGGGAGAACCCCCGGCCGAGGTCGGCGAGGCCCCGGGCTCCCGTGACGCCCCGGGCTCCGGCGGCGGCCCCCGTCCCGAACCCCTCCGCTTCTTCGGCACCACCTGGCTCGACCACGAGGGCGGCCCCCGCGGCTACGCCGTCCGCCGCGCCGCCGTCTGTGTCGGCTCCCTCGCGGCGGCGGCCCTCGGCTGCCTCGTCCTGCGCCTCGCCTACGAGGGCCTGCGCATCGCCGACGTCGGCAGCGCGGTGACCGTGCTGATGGTCGTGATGTTCGCGGTCTGCAGCGCCCTCGCGTTCAGCCACACCCGGGGCTCCTTCACCCGCCGTCCCGACCCCGACCGCCAGGCGTCCCTGCGAGGTCTGCTGGCCATCGGCTTCATCGGCTCGCTCCTCGCCTACTTCCTCCGCTCGCTCAAGGAGGCGCCGGGCGAGTCGCTGCACCGCGAGGAGTACGAGGAGGCCCGCGCCCGCCACCGGAAGCGCGCCGGCCGCCGCACCGGCAACCCCTCCCGCAGACGCCGGGGCAAGGCGTAGGGGGTCCGTCTTCGGGGGCCCGCCCCGCCCGCCTCCGCGCACCCCTGCCCGTCCGCCCACCGGACGCCGCCTCCCCGCCCCCGCCACCGGTGCAAAGATGACCAAAGACGACGCGCACCCCCGGAGGGCACCCCACGCCATGACCCAGAAAGTCGCAGTCCTCGGCACCGGCAAGATCGGCGAAGCCCTGCTCAGCGGGATGATCCGGGCAGGCTGGACCCCCGCGGACCTCCTCGTCACCACCCGCCGCGCCGACCGCGCCGAGCAGCTCCGCACCCGCTACGGCGTCACCCCCGTCACCAACGCCGAGGCCGCCAAGTCCGCGGACACCCTCATCCTCACGGTCAAGCCGCAGGACATGGGCACCCTCCTCACCGAGCTGGCCCCCCACACCCCCGCCGACCGCCTCGTCATCAGCGGCGCCGCCGGCATCACCACCGCCTCCCTCGAGGACCGCCTCTCCCCGGGCACCCCGGTCGTCCGCGTGATGACCAACACCCCCGCCCTGGTCGACGAGGCGATGTCCGTCATCTCCGCGGGCACCCACGCCACCCCCGAGCACGTGGCCCACGCCGAGGAGATCTTCGGCGCCGTCGGCAAGACCCTCCAGGTCCCCGAATCGCAGCAGGACGCCTGCACCGCACTCTCCGGCTCGGGCCCGGCGTACTTCTTCTACCTGGTCGAGGCGATGACGGACGCCGGCATCCTGCTCGGCCTGCCCCGCGACAAGGCCCACGACCTCATCGTCCAGTCCGCGATCGGCGCGGCCACGATGCTCCGCGACAGCGGCGAACACCCCGTGAAGCTCCGCGAGAACGTCACCTCCCCGGCCGGCACCACGATCAACGCGATCCGCGAACTCGAGAACCACGGGGTACGCGCGGCACTGATCGCGGCCCTGGAGGCCGCCCGCGACCGCAGCCGCGAGCTGGCCTCCGGCAGCAACGGCTGACGTCGGTCCCGACCGTTCCGGGGCACCGCGCACACGCGCGGCACCCCGGGACGCTCACCCCGCGGGCAGCAGCCCGATCGCCCGGTACGCCGCGTCGACCCGGGGCCGCGCCACCTCCCGGGCCCGCTCGGCCCCCGCCCGCAGGACACCCTCGAGGTACCCCGGATCGGCGCACAGTTCCCGATGCCGCTCCCGCACCGGCCGCAGCACCTCGACCACCGCCTCCGCGACATCCCGCTTCAGCGCCCCGTACGACTCGTAGGCCGCCGCCAGCTTCTCGGGCTCCCCGTCCGTGCAGGCCGCGAGGATCTCCAGCAGATTGGCGACGCCCGGCCGCTCCTCCCGGTCGTACACCACGTCCCGCCCACTGTCGGTGACGGCCCGCGCGACCTTCTTCCGCACGGCGTCCGGTTCGTCGAGCAGATAGACGATGCCCGGCCCCACGTCCTCGCTCTTGCCCATCTTGGCCAGCGGATCCTGCAGGCTCATCACCCGCGCCGCGACCTGCGGCCGCACCGCCCTCGGCACCACGAACGTGTGCCCGTACCGCTGGTTGAACCGCACCGCGAGATCCCGCGCCAGCTCGACGTGCTGCGTCTGGTCGTCACCCACCGGCACGTCGTCCGTTCCGTAGGCGAGGATGTCGGCCGCCATCAGCACGGGATACGTCAGCAGCGACAGGCGCACACTGCCGCCCCGCGCGCGCTCCCGCACGGACTTCTCCTTGTACTGGATCATCCGCCGCATCTCACCGTCCGTCGCCACGCATTCGAGCAGGTACGACAGCCGGGCGTGCTCGTCCACATGACTCTGCACGAACACCGTGCACAACGCCGGATCGAGCCCCGCCGCCAGCAGCAGCGTCGCCGCCTGCCTGCTCAGCCGGCGCACCCGTGCCGGATCGTGGTCCACGGTCAGCGCGTGCAGATCGACGACGCAGAACAGGGCGTCCGCCGCGTGCTGATCCACCTCGGCCCACCGCCGCACGGCGCCCAGGTAGTTCCCCAGCGTCAGATGCCCCGTCGGCTTGACCCCGCTGAAGATCCTCGTCATCTCTTCCCTGCCTCCTGGTCGGGGCCGCCGCACCGGCGGGCCGGTCCCCGGAGGGGGGAAACGAGAACGGCCGCCGAAGCGGCGGCCGTGGTTCGCGCATGTGAGTCGGCCGCCGTCAGGCGGCCCACCAGCACTGGATACACATGCGCGAGGTCATGAGGACGAGACTACGCCCACCGGTGCCCGTCCGGCCCCCACGGCACCGAGTTGACACGCCCACGGGCGATCCGTAATGTACTCCGGGCTGTCCGAACGTGAGCGCCGCCTCAGGGCCGGTCCCCGGACAGTCATTCCGCAAGTACCTACCGAACCCCGGCGATACGTCGTTGCCACGGCGTCCTCGTCATTACTTCGGTATGCGTGCGTGTGAAATGAGGATTCCGTGTCCGACGAGGACGCCGGCCCCGATTCGCATCGGGAGCGGGGAATCCGCTAAGGTCTCACCAGTCGGAACGGCCCAACAGCCGGGAAGGCGCCCCCTTCTGACGGGGGATCGGATGCGAAATGGATCTGGTAACGTCGGAACCGCCGGAAAGGGAAACGCGAGAGCGGGAACCTGGAAAGCGCCGAGGAAATCGGACAGTGAAAACGTCTGATAGAGTCGGAAACGCAAGACCGAAGGGAAGCGCCCGGAGGAAAGCCTGAGAGAGTCTCTCGGGTGAGTACGAAGGAAGCGTCCGTTCCTTGAGAACTCAA
>BNBP01000072.1 GCA_014656015.1 Streptomyces griseoaurantiacus
CGGCGGGCACCTCGGCGGCGGGCTGCGAGGCGGCCGCGGGCGCGGTCACCCGGCGGGTCGCACGGCGGCGCGGACGCGGCGGAGCGACCTCGGCGGAGGCGTCGGCATCGGCCTTCGCCCCGGACTCGGCGGCCTCGGCGGCCTGCGGTGTCACCACCGTCTCGGCGGCGGCCTCGGCCCCTTCCGGGGCCCCGGAGGGTGCGGACACCCTGCGGGTCGCACGGCGGCGCGCACGCGGCGGAGCGGCTTCGGCGGGCGCCTCGGTCGCGGCGGTCTCCTCCGCGGCGGCGTCGCTCACCGCGGGTGTCTCCGTGCCGGCGAGGTCTGCGGCCTCCTCGGCCTCGTCCTGCGCACCGGTGGGCGCGGCGGCCGGCGTGGCCTCGGTGACCTCGGCGGTCGTCTCCGTACCCGCGGCCGGCGGTCCCGCGGGGCGGGAGGCGGCGCGGCGCCGGCGGCGCGGCGGCAGTGTGTCGCTGGGGCTGCCGGAATCGCCGGAGGTGGTGGTTGCGGAACCCTCGGTGGGTTCGGTCGGTTCGAGCATGCGGGCGTATCTCCCGTCAGGCTTCCGGGCGCCCCGCCTGGTCCGGCAGTGCCGGTGACGTCCGCGGCTCGCGCGATGCGCGCCTGCCGCCGTCCGGGGCGCGGGCGCCGCTCGGAAGCTGTCTGTGTCCTGTCTCGCCGGTTCCGTACCCCTTTTTGTGCACGGCCTGGCGAAAGTCTTGTGGTCGGTGCGCTGCCCGACCCAGGTGGCTCCCGAGTACGAGGGCGGCGCTACGACGTCCGTCCCTACGCGGAACCTTCCGGCACCGGCGCCGGCGCGGCGGCTTCGGCGGCCCCCGCTGAAGCGGCCGGGGCGGCCGTGATCGCCTCGCGATCGGGCGCGAGCGGGTCGGTCACCGTGCCGGTCTCTTCATCGAGCAGCCCCTGCGCCAGCCTGGTCACCGCTGCGGGGACCGGCGGCGCCAGGTCGGCCACGGCGCGGAGACCGGACAGGACGTCGTCGGGTCGTACGGCAGGCGTCACGTGCCGAACAACCAGCCGCAGTATCGCACAGGGCCGGTCGTTCGGCCTATCGGCCTGCGGAGGACACGTCTCGAGCCGCAGGACGGCCGGACGTGCGTCGAAGGTGCGCAGGCCGTTCTTCGTACGGCGCTGGACCTCGACGCTCGCGGCCGCGGTGAAGGCCGCGACCGCGCGCTCGGCGTCCCCGGGCGCCACGCCGTCCAGGCGCAGCTCCCACACGGAGGCCGTGAGCCGGTCGGCGAGGCCCGGGGTGCGGGCCTCCACCGCCTCGAGCACGTCGAGCCCGGTGGGCAGCGACACGTCGAGGAGCGCGCGCAGGGTCTCCGGGTCGCGCGGCTCGGTGAGCGCGATCTCCAGGTACTCCGCCTCACTGCCCGTGCCGGTGGGTGCGGCATTGGCGTACGACACCTTCGGGTGCGGCGTGAACCCCGCGGAGTACGCCATGGGTACCTCGGCGCGGCGCAGGGCACGCTCGAAGGCGCGCTGGAAGTCACGGTGGCTGGTGAACCGGAGGCGGCCGCGCTTGGTGTAACGCAGTCGGATGCGCTGCACCGCGGGTGCGGGCGGCGGGCCTTCGGGCTGTCGCTTGCCCAGTGTCCTAGTCCTTCGTGAGAGCGGTCGTACTTCTCTCCAGGGTACGTGCCTCGCCGGCCCCGGGTTCCCGGCGGACCGCCTCCGGCCGCTTCCCGGGCCCGCCGAACAGGGCCCGGCGCAGGTCGGCGCGGGCCTGCCGGGCGGTGTCACGGGCCGTGGCGAGGGCGTGCCGCACCACGCGGCCCGCCCCGCGCGCGGCCTCGGCGGCGGGCCGCAGCACCCCGTCGCGCACCAGGTGTCCGAGGGGGGTGAGGACGCGCCGGTAGGTCCAGCGCGCCGGTTCGGCGACCGTCCATCGCAGGAGGGCGCGCAGGAACCGGCCCACGGCGAGCGAGACGTGTCCCGCGACGCGCCAGGCGTGACCGAGCGCGGCGGCGAGTTCACGCCCGACGATGACGAGGGCGCGCCCCACCGGCAGCACCAGCCACCGCCACACGGCGGCGGCGGTGGCCGCGAGGGCCCGGCCCGCCGGCACCAGCACCCGGCGCCACACCGCGCGGGCGGGCAGGACGAACAGGAGCCGCCCGGTCCAGTACAGGAGGAACCCGATCCCGGCGAGAGCCTTCCTCAGCAGCCACCCCGTCCCCCGGACCCCCAGGACGAGACCGCGCCCGGCGGGCAGCAGGAGGTACCGGCCCACCCACCGTGCCGGGACGACCACCAGCCACCGCACGAGCCACGCCACCGCGTGCCCGCACGGGGTCAGCGCCCGCGCGTACACCCACACGAGCCCGGCACCGACCCCGCGCAGCACCCACGCGATCCCCGCGCCGACGCCCCGCAGCACCCACGCGATCCCCGCGCCGATGCCCTCCAGCACCCACAGCAGCCCGGTTCCGGCACCCAGCAGCACCCATGCCGTACCCGCGCCGAGGGCGCGCAGCGCGCGGGCCGTCCCGCGCCCGGCCGGCGCGAGGACACGGCCGTACAGCCACCGGGCCGGCAGGACCAGCAGCGTCCTCGCCAACCACGCCAGCCCCGCCCCGACCGGCACCAGCACGTACCGCCACAGGGCGAGGAACGGCCACACGAACACCGCCCGCCCCACCCACGACAGGGCCCGCCCCAGCGGACGCAGCACACTGCGGTGCAGCAGCCGGCCACCCGCGGCGAGCGCGTCCCACGCCAGGCGCAGCGGCACCACCAGCACGAACACCACGATCCGCACCGGCAGCCGCACGGCCACGACGAGACATCCCTCACCGCCCGGCGCCACCGGCTCGCGCACCGCGGGTCCGCGTCCCTCGGGCTCCCCCTCCACCGCCCGGTGCCCACCCGGTCCCCAGGCCCCTCCACCGCTCAACGCCCACTCCCCCGTTTCCCCGCCGGACCACTCATCCGCACGTCACTCCACGTCGATCCCGTAGTCCCGCAGCAGATCCTCCAGGCCGCCCTCGTAGCCCTTGCCGCCCAGGACGAAGTCCCAGTCGCCGCCCGGGCGGCGGCGGAAGGAGCCGAGGGTGAGGGCCGTCTCGCCGGGCCGGCCGCCGGAGACCTCCAGGCGGGCCAGTTCGCTGCGGTCCGGGTCCAGCAGGCGGATGCCGGCGTCCTGGAAGCCGGACAGGTCCGCGTGCGGGTCCGCCTCCGGGTCGACCGCGGCGACCAGCACGAGCCGGTCGGCCGGCTCCGGCAGCGCGTCGAAGGCGACCCGCAGCGCGGCCCGGTCCGGGGTGCCGGCGGGCAGCGCGCGGACGGTGCCGTCCGGGGTGCGCGGGTTGTTGAAGAAGACGAAGTGGTCGTCGCTCAGCACCCGGTTGCCGTGGCAGACGAGCGCGCACACGTCCACGGCGACACGCCCCGACCAGGTCATGCCGAGCACGTTGTAGTCCTCGGCCTCGGGCGCGGATGCCGGGGGCTCGTCACGGGGCGCGGGCACCCGGCCGGCCGCCCCGGCGGACCGCGCTCCCCCGCCGCCCCCGCCGTCGCCCAGCCGGCCCCGCAGACCGTGCCGGTGCAGCAGGTCCACCAGTTCGGGACCGGAGACCAGCTCCAGCGGCTTGCCCTGGGCGAAGGTGTGCGAACCCGGGCCGAAGCCGGACGTCGTCACCAGGACGCCCTTGTTGGCGCCGAGCGACTGCACGGTGCCGTACAGGTCGCGGACGGCTGTCGGCGGGACCGTGTTCCGGTACCGCTTGACCTGCACCACCAGTGAGCCGCCGCGGATGGGTGTGGGGTCCAGCGCGTCGACGTCCACGCCGCCGTCGTTCGAGCGCTGTGTCGTGACCGCCTGCATGCCCATCGCCCGGAACAGCTCCGCGACCAGGGCCTCGAAGTCCAGCGGGTCCATGGCGAAGAGGTCCGGCTCCTCCTCCCCGCCGTGCGTGACGACCCCGCCGGCCACCTCCTCCGGGCGCCGGCCCGGCCGTACGGCGGCGTACTGGTCGGGGCGGGCCGAGAGCTGCCCCCGCAGCGCCTCCGTCAGGCAGTCCACCGGGCTGACCTGCTCCAGACGCAGACCGGCGAAGAGGGAACGGGGAGCCATCACCGTGACGAGGAAGAACTCCGTGCGCCGGCCCGTCGCCGGATCGTGGTCGTCGACGAACCCGTTGAACGCCACCGACTCCAGCGCGCCGAACTCGTCCGCCGCGAACAGCTCGTGCAGCACCAGCAGCGCGCTCCGCGCGAGCACCTCCCGGTACAGCGCCCGGCGCTGGGTGACCGGCCGGGGCGTCTCCTTGTCCTGGTCGGAGCCGGGCAGGTACCGGACCAGCTTCGTCCCGGGGACGACGTCGTACCGCGGCAGCTCCCAGTCGAGCACCAGTTGCCGGGCCGCCGGGTCGTACGCCGCCGCGATCCGGCGCGGGAACCCCTCCGGCCAGACGGCGGAGGCGTAGAGGGCGGCCGAGAAGTACTCCACGGCGGCCTGCGGGTCCGCGGCCCGCAGGGCCTGGCCCATCCGCGCGATCCCCGCGTTGTGCGCGCGGATCTCGGCGAGCCGGGCCGCCGCCCACGCGTCGTACTGCCGCCGGTACTCCGCCAGTTGGCGCTGCCGCTGGGCCTCGGCCGCCTGCGCGGCATGCCAGTCGTGCTCGAACCGGGCCCGCGCCTCGGCCTGCGCCTGCGCCCGGCGCCCCGCGCCCCAGCCGGCCCCCGCCTGGTACTGGTTCGGATCGGGCATCGCGACCGGTCGGGCCAACGGCCCCGGCGCGAACGGCTCCAGCTCCTCCGGGCGGGCCAGCGCCGCCGCGCGGAACGCCGGTGCCCGGCAGCCGGCCACCAGCAGCCCGCTCAGTTCCTCGACCCGCGCGTCCAGTTCCTCCGTACGGCGCCGCGCCTCCGCCTCACGCTGCTGCCGGTACGCCGCCTGCTGCTCGCGCCGGCTGCGGTTCACCTCACGCTCGTACGCCCGCCGCCTGCGCTCCTCCTCCCGCTGCTGCCTGAGCTGCGCCTCCAACCCCCGCTGCTGCTGACGCTGCGCCTCGGCCCAGATCCCCGCCAATCCGCCTGAGCGACGACTCATCCCCTACCGGCCCCTCCCCCAGGGCCGGCACACCCCACCGACCCCGTCCCCGCAACCCGTACCAATGGGGACGACTGTAGCGCTCCCCACCGACTACCGACCCGCCCCGTGAGCCGGCCCGACCAGCCGCTTACGCTGCCCTCCTCGTACGACGACGATCAAGGGGTGGGGCAGTGCGTGGAGCGACGATCCGAAGAGGGGCAAGAGGCACGGCCGTGCTGACGCTCGCTCTCGCGACGGCCGCGTGCGGCGGCGGGGCCGGGTCCACCGGCTCCGCGCACGCCACGGCCCCCGCACGGCACCCGGCGGCGAAACCCGCGCCGCGCCCGGAGACCGGCCCGGTGCTGAGCCGGCATCAACTGCAGGCCGCCGTCATCGACAAGGGCGACCTGCCGGGGCTGTGGATCGAGGAACTCGGGAACGGCGAGGACGGCACGGAGGGCGTCGGCAACGGCGTGACCCGGCCGATCGTGGCCGACCTCACCGACCCGGCGGCCTGCGCCCCCGTGGACGGCGCGCTGTACGGCGCCGGCCGGCACACGCCGGTGGGCAGCGTGCGGCGCACCGCCGAGGCCGGCAAAGGCCCGGCCACCTTCTCCCTGGTGTCCTACCGGCACGGCGACGCCACCCGCACCCTCGGCGACCTCCGAGCCGCCCTGCGCGTCTGCACCGCGTTCCGCGAGAAGGGCGTGAAGGACGCGCGCCTCACGGGCGTACGCCCGGCGGACACCCCGCGCGTCTGCGACGACACGGTCTCGTTCCGCTACACCAAGGTCCTCACCGGGTCCGACGGCAAGGACATGCGGATCCCGTCCCGCCTCACCATGTTCCGCTGCGGCTCCACCGTCGCCGCGTTCCACGCCATGACGGTGGACGGCGGCACCGCCTCCCCGGAGGTACCCGAGGATTTGCTGCGCGCTCAGGCCGGGACGCTGAAGGCGGCGGACGGCGGCTCCTAGCCACCGACCGCCCGCGCACCCGCCTCAGTGGCTGTGCGCGCTGCCCGCCGGCTGCTTGACCGTCAGGGGCAGGAGCTTCTTGCCCGTCGGTCCGATCTGAATACTGGTGTCCATCTGGGGGCACACCCCGCAGTCGAAGCACGGCGTCCACCGGCAGTCGTCGACCTCGGTCTCGTCGAGGGCGTCCTGCCAGTCCTCCCAGAGCCAGTCCTTGTCGAGGCCGGAGTCCAGGTGGTCCCAGGGGAGGACCTCCTCGTAGGTGCGCTCGCGGGTGGTGTACCAGTCGACGTCCACGCCGACGGCGGGCAGCGTCTTCTCGGCGCAGGCCATCCAGCGGTCGTAGGAGAAGTGCTCGCGCCAGCCGTCGAAGCGGCCGCCGTCCTCGTAGACCGCGCGGATCACCGCGCCGAGGCGGCGGTCGCCGCGGGAGAGGAGTCCCTCGACGATGCCGGGCTTGCCGTCGTGGTAGCGGAAGCCGATGGAGCGGCCGTACTTCTTGTCGCCGCGGATCTTGTCGCGCAGCTTCGCCAGGCGGGCGTCCGTCTCCTCGGCGCTGAGCTGCGGCGCCCACTGGAAGGGGGTGTGCGGCTTGGGGACGAAGCCGCCGATCGAGACGGTGCAGCGGATGTCGTTGGAGCCGGAGACCTCGCGGCCCTTGGCGATGACGCGGGTGGCCATGTCGGCGATCTGCAGGACGTCCTCGTCGGTCTCGGTCGGCAGGCCGCACATGAAGTACAGCTTCACCTGCCGCCAGCCGTTGCCGTAGGCCGTGGCGACGGTCCGGATGAGGTCCTCCTCCGAGACCATCTTGTTGATGACCTTGCGGATGCGTTCCGAGCCGCCCTCGGGGGCGAAGGTCAGGCCCGAGCGGCGGCCGTTGCGGGTCAGCTCGTTGGCCAGGTCGATGTTGAACGCGTCGACGCGGGTGGAGGGCAGCGACAGGCCGACCTTGTCCTCCTCGTAGCGGTCGGCCAGGCCCTTGGCGATGTCGCCGATCTCCGTGTGGTCGGCGGAGGACAGGGAGAGCAGGCCGACCTCCTCGAAGCCGGTGGCCTGCAGGCCCTTCTCCACCATCTCGCCGATGCCGGTGATCGAACGCTCGCGCACCGGGCGGGTGATCATGCCGGCCTGGCAGAAGCGGCAGCCGCGCGTGCAGCCGCGGAAGATCTCCACCGACATGCGCTCGTGGACCGTCTCCGCGAGCGGGACCAGCGGCTGCTTGGGGTAGGGCCACTCGTCGAGGTCCATCACGGTGTGCTTGGACACCCGCCACGGAACGCCCGAGCGGTTGGGGACGACGCGGGCGATGCGGCCGTCGGGGAGGTACTCGACGTCGTAGAACGCCGGGATGTACACCCCGCCGGTCCGTGCCAGGCGGTACAGGACCTCCTCGCGACCGCCGGGGCGGCCCTCCGCCTTCCACTCGCGGATGACGGCGGTCATGTCGAGGACGGCCTGTTCGCCGTCGCCGATGACGGCCGCGTCGATGAAGTCGGCGATCGGCTCGGGGTTGAAGGCGGCATGGCCGCCGGCCAGGACGATCGGGTCGTCGATCGTGCGGTCCTTCGCCTCCAGCGGGATGCCCGCCAGGTCGAGGGCCGTGAGCATGTTGGTGTAGCCGAGCTCCGTGGAGAAGGAGAGGCCGAAGACGTCGAACGCCTTCACCGGGCGGTGGCTGTCGACGGTGAACTGCGGGACGGAATGCTCCCGCATCAGGGCCTCCAGGTCCGGCCACACGCTGTACGTGCGCTCGGCGAGGACACCGTCCTGCTCGTTGAGCACCTCGTAGAGGATCATGACGCCCTGGTTGGGCAGGCCGACCTCGTAGGCGTCGGGGTACATCAGGGCCCAGTGGACGTCGCAGTCGTCCCAGTTCTTGACGGTGGAGTTGAGTTCGCCGCCGACGTACTGGATCGGCTTCTGCACATGCGGGAGCAAGGCTTCGAGCTGTGGGAAGACCGACTCGACTGGCATCGCGCGATTACCTTCGGAGAGAGGGAGATGGTGTGCCCCGGCGGAGCCGGGTGGTCGTCCAGCGTAACGCGGGGGCGGGGGTGCGGGAATTCGTGCCCCCGCCCCCCCGCCTCGCCCGCCATCGGGCGCGGCCCCCGGCCCTGCCCAGACGCTCCGCTACGCCGACAGCGGCCGCTGCACCCTGATCGACTGCAGCAGCCCCACCGCGATCCACACCGCGAACATCGACGAGCCCCCGTAGGACACGAACGGCAGCGGGAGTCCGGCGACCGGCATGATGCCCAGGGTCATGCCCACGTTCTCGAAGGCCTGGAAGGCGAACCAGGCGATGATGCCGGCGGCGACGATCGTGCCGTAGAGCTCCGTCGTCTCGCGGGCGATGCGGCAGGCACGCCACAGGACCACGCCGAGCAGCAGCAGTATGGCGCCGGCGCCCATGAAGCCGAGTTCCTCGCCGGCCACCGTGAAGACGAAGTCGGTCTGCTGTTCGGGGACGAACTGGCCGGTGGTCTGCGAGCCGTGGAACAGGCCCGAGCCGGTCAGTCCGCCGGAGCCGATGGCGATGCGGGCCTGGTTGGTGTTGTAGCCGACGCCGGCCGGGTCGAGGTCGGGGTTGGCGAAGGCCGCGAAGCGGTTGATCTGGTACTCGTCGAGGATGTGGAGCTGCCACACCGCGAGGGCGCCGAGTGCGCCGACGCCCATCAGGCCGAAGATCCAGCGGTTGGAGGCGCCGGAGGCGAGCAGCACGCCCAGCACGATGATGACCATGACCATGACCGAGCCGAGGTCGGGCATGAGCAGCACGATCGCGATCGGGACGGCGGCCAGGCCGAGGGACTGCAGGACCGTGCGGTGGTCGGGGTACGGCTTGTCGCCGGCGTCGACGCGGGCGGCGAGCAGCATCGCCATGCCCAGGATGATCGTGATCTTGGTGAACTCGGAGGGCTGGAGCGAGAAGCCTCCGCCGATCACGATCCACGCGTGGGCGCCGTTGACGGTGGCGCCGAGCGGGGTGAGCACCATGAGGATCAGGAAGACCGAGATGCCGTAGAGGATCGGCACGGCGGTGCGCAGGGTGCGGTGGCCCAGCCAGACCGTGCCGATCATCAGGGCGATGCCGATGCCGGTGTTGAGCAGGTGGCGCAGGAGGAAGTAGTAGGGGTCGCCCTGGTTGATCTCGGTGCGGTTGCGGGTCGCGGAGTAGACGAGCAGCGAGCCGATCATCGAGAGCGCGACGGCGCACAGCAGTATCGGCCAGTCGAGGCGGCGGGCGAGGGAGTCGCGGGCGAAGACCCGCGTCCAGCCGGCCCGCGCGGGCCCGTATCCGGAGACGGAGAAGCTGTTGGCCCCTGTCATGCCGTCCTCCCGCGTGCGCCCCGGCGGCCCGGGCGCCGCCGTGTCTGTCGGTTGCCGGCGGTGGGCGACGGAGTGGTCGCCACCGGCGTCTCGGAGGCGCCGCCCTGCGGGGTCTCCTGGTTGGCCTCGTCCGCCTCGGGGTCGTACTTCTGGACCTTGGGGGCCTTGATCGTGCCGTCGCGCTGGACCTTGGGCAGGCTCTTCTGCGGGGTGGGCAGCAGCGCCTTGCGCTTGTCGATCTTGCCCTCGGCGTCGACGCCGTACAGCGAGTTGTAGATCTTGCGGACGGCCTCACCGGAGGCACCGGAACCGGTACCGGCCTGCGAGATGGTCATGATGACCGTGTAGTCCTTGCTGTACGTGGCCAGCCAGGAGGTCGTCTGCTTGCCGTAGACCTCCGCGGTACCGGTCTTGGCGTGCAGCGGGATCTTGTCCTGCGGCCAGCCCTGGAACTTCCAGGCCGCGGTACCGCGGGTGGCCACGCCGGCGAGCGCCTCGTCCATCTTGGCGAGGGTGGCCCTGTTGACGGGCAGCCGGCCCGAGGGCTTGGGCTTGATCTCGGTGACTTCCTTGCCGTCGGCGCTGACGATCGCCTTGCCGATGGTCGGGGTGTACATGGTGCCGCCGTTGGCGAGGGCCCCGTAGATCACGGCCTCCTGGACCGGGGTGAGCAGCGTGTCGCCCTGGCCGATGGAGTAGTTGATGGAGTCGCCCTCGCGCATCTTGTTGCCCTCGAGGCAGTTCTCGTACGCGATCTTCTGGACGTAACTGCCGTCCTTCTTGCCGGTCTTGCACCAGGCGGCCTTGTTGGCCTCCCAGTACTTCCGCTTCCACTCGCGGTCGGGCACCCGGCCGGTGACCTCGTTGGGCAGGTCGATGCCGGTCTTCTTGCCGAGGCCGAACTGGTGGGCGGCCTTGTAGAAGTAGTCCTTGGGCTGGCCCTTCTTGGGGTTGATGCCGCCGTCCCTCTTCCACTCCCGGTCGGCGAGACCGTAGAAGACGGTGTCGCAGGAGACCTCCAGGGCGCGGCCGAGGGTGATGTTGCCGAAGTTCTCGCCCTCGAAGTTCTTGAAGACCTGGCCGCCGACGGAGTAGGAGCTGGTGCAGGGGTAGTCGCCGTCGAAGTCGTAGCCGGCCTCGACGGCGGCGGCGGTGGAGACCACCTTGAAGGTGGAGCCGGGGGCCGACTGGCCCTGGGTCGCCCTGTTCAGCAGCGGGTAGTCGGAGTTCTTCCCGGTGAGGGCCCTGTAGTCCTTGGCGGAGATGCCGCCGACCCACACGTTGGGGTCGTAGGTCGGTGCGGAGGCCATGGCGACGACACGGCCGGTCTTGGCCTCCATGACGACGACGGCGCCGGAGTCCGCCTTGTAGTTCTCGCCGGTGATCTTGTCGAACTGCTTGCGGGCGACCTTCATCGCCGCGTCCAGTTCGTACTCGGCGACCCGCTGGACCCGGGCGTCGATGCTGGTGACCAGGTTGGAGCCGGCCTGGGCCTTGTCGGACTCGGCCTTGCCGATGACGCGGCCGAGGTTGTCGACCTCGTAGCGGGTGACGCCGGCCTTGCCGCGCAGCTGCTTGTCGTACTGGCGCTCGAGGCCGGAGCGGCCGACCTGGTCGGAGCGGAGGTAGGGCGAGTCGGTGTCCTGCGCCTTGGTGATCTCCTCGTCGGTGACCGGGGAGAGGTAACCGAGGACCTGGGCGGTGTTGGCGTCGCCCGGGGCGGCGTACCGGCGCACGGCCTCCGGCTCGGCGGTGATGCCGGGGAAGTCCTCGGCGCGCTCCCGGATCTGCAGTGCCTGCTTGGCGGTGGCCTCGTCGGTGATGGGGATGGGCTGGTAGGGCGAGCCGTTCCAGCAGGGCTGCGGCGTCTTGGCGTCGCACAGCCGCACCTTGTCCATGACCTCCTGCGGCTTCATGCCGAGGACACCGGCGAGCTTGGTGAGGACCGCCTTGCCGTCGTCCTTCATCTTCATCAGGTCGGTGCGGGAGGCGGAGACCACGAGCCGGGTCTCGTTGTCGGCCAGGGCCACTCCGCGGGCGTCCAGGATGGACCCGCGGACCGCGGGCTGGACGACCTGCTGGACGTGGTTGCCGGACGCCTCCTTGGCGTAGGCGGAGCCCTCGCGGATCTGGAGGTACCAGAGCCTGCCGCCGAGGGTGCCGAGCAAGGAGAGGACGAGGATCTGGATGACGACGAGCCGGATCTGGACGCGTGGGGTCCGCCCGGTCTCGGGGATGTTTGTCACTGGTGCTGCCGCCCCCTCTCAGTGCGTGTACGAGTCATACCGTGCGGACCTGTGACCGCGGGTCCCGGCGGTGGCGGACTGGTCGGTGCTCACAGTCGCTTGACCCCCTTGATGCGTCCGGCGCGGGCCACCCGGGCCTTGGCGGCGCGGGCCTTGAGGCCGCCGCGCTGGCCGCCGATGCGCAGTCCGGTGCCGGAGGAGAGCCAGCCGGCGGAGACGTCGGCGGCCTTGACGCCCGAACCGGTCTCGGCGAGCGGGTCGTTGTCGGCGCGGCGGGCCAGCGCCATCAGCCCGGGGACCACGAACGGCGCGAGCAGCAGGTCGTAGACGGTGGCGCTGACCAGCAGGCCGGTCAGGCCCACGTGGCGGGCGGCGGTGTCGCCGACGAGGGCGCCGACGCCCGCGTACAGCAGGGTGGAGCCGATCGCGGCGACGGCGACCACGGCCATGGGCCCGGTGGCGGACTTCAGGCGGCCGTTCTCCGGTCTGGCGAGCCCGGCGAGGTAGCCGACCACGCACAGCACGAGGGCGTACCGGCCGGCCGCGTGGTCGGCGGGGGGCGCGAGGTCGGACAGCAGTCCGGCGCCGAAGCCGACGAGGGCGCCGCCGACGTGGCCGTAGACCAGGGCGAGGGCGAGCACGGTGAGCAGGACGAGGTCCGGGACGGCGCCGGGCAGGTGCAGGCGGGCGAGGACGCTCACCTGGATCACCAGGGCGACGACCACGAGGGCGACGGAGAGCAGCGTCCGGTTGAGGCGCATCAGGTTCGGCTCCTACGGGGTCGGCTGCGCACCGGCGGTGGCGTTGGCGTCGGTGTTGCCGCCGGTGTCGTCGTCTGTGGTGTCGGCGTTGCCGGTGTCGTCAGTGTTGTCAGTGCGGTCGGTGTTGTCGGTGTTGTCGGTGGTGTCGGCGTTGCCCGTCTCCTCGTCCCCGCGCGCCGCGCCCGAGGGGGTCACGGTCACGGTGACGGTCGGCGTGGGCTTCGGCTTGGACTTCGGCGGCAGCACGGTGTCGCGCGGGTCCTTGCCGGGTGCCTCGACGACGACGCCGACGATGTCGAGCTTGGTGAAGGACACGAACGGCTCGACGTAGAGCGTGCGGGTCAGGTCACCGCCCGAGGGGTCGACGCGGGAGACCTTGCCGACGGGGACGCCGGGCACGAACGGCTTGTCGGCCTGCGAGCCGAAGGTGACGAGCCGGTCGCCCTTCTTCACGTCGGCCTTGGCGTTGAGGAGCTGCACCCGGAAGGGGCGGTCGCCCTGCCCGGAGGCGAAGCCGAGCTCGTCGCTGCCCTCCATACGTGTGCCGACGGTGAAGTCGGGGTCGTTCGCGAGCAGCACGGTGGCGGTGTGCGGCCCGGCGGTGGTGACGCGGCCGACGAGGCCGTCACCGTTGAGGACGGTCATGTCGCGCTTGATGCCGTCGTTGGCTCCCACGTCGATGGTGACGGTCCAGGAGAAGCCCTGGGCCGCTCCTATGGCGATGACCTGGGCGCCCTTGATGCCGTACTGGCCCTCGCCGGCGACGCTCAGCATCTTGTCGAGCTGGGCGAGGCGGCTGCGGTTGCGGGCGTCGCTGCCGAGCTTCGCCTTCAACGCGGCGTTGTCGCGCTCGAGTCGGGCGACGCGATCGTGTCTGTCACCGGAGTCGCGGACCGCGGCGATCGCATTGCCTACGGGGTCGACGGCGGTCGACACCCCGTTCTCGATCGGCCCGAACACCGTGGCGGCGGCCTGCCGGGCACCGTCGACCGGGGAGTCCTCACCGCCCCGGATGTCCACCGTGATCAGTGCGAACGCGATGGCGATCAGCAGCACCAGGAGCAGCCGGCTCTCCTTTGTGTCCCTCACGTGCGGCGGCCGTGCCTTCCTCGTCGGAATGGGAGCTGGGGGTGGGGGGATGGGGCGGGGGGTCGTGCGGGGGGGGTGAAGCGAAGGGGGTACGGGTCGTGCTGTCTCACGGAGCGGGGGAACGCGCGGTGTCGCGGGCGTTATGGGGGAGCTTATGCCCCGCTAGCACCGATCCGCCGTACGAGAGGGGCGCTTCTCGTACGGCGGAATCGAAGCGTTACGTCATCTGCGCGGCTGGGCGTCGAGGACCTGCTGCAGGGCCTCGAACTCCTCCACGCACTTGCCCGATCCGAGGGCGACGCTGTCCAGCGGGTCCTCGGCGATGTGGATCGGCATGCCCGTCTCGCGGCGCAGCCGTTCGTCGAGGCCGCGCAGCAGGGCGCCGCCGCCGGTGAGGACGATCCCGCGATCCATGATGTCGCCGGACAGTTCCGGCGGGCACTTGTCGAGGGTCGTCTTGACCGCGTCGACGATCGCGTTGACCGGTTCCTCGATGGCCTTGCGCACCTCGGCCGCGGAGATGACCACGGTCTTGGGCAGCCCGGAGACCAGGTCGCGGCCACGGATTTCGGTGTGCTCGTCGGAGTCGAGGTCGTACGCCGAACCGATGGTGATCTTGATCTGCTCCGCCGTCCGCTCGCCGAGGAGGAGGGAGTACTCCTTCTTGACGTACTGGATGATGGCGTTGTCCAGTTCGTCACCCGCGACGCGGATGGACTGGGCGGTGACGATGCCGCCGAGCGAGATGACCGCGACCTCCGTGGTGCCGCCGCCGATGTCCACCACCATGTTGCCCGTGGCCTCGTGGACCGGCAGGCCGGAGCCGATGGCGGCGGCCATGGGCTCCTCGATGATGTGCACCTGGCGCGCGCCGGCCTGCGAGGAGGCCTCGATGACCGCGCGGCGCTCCACGCCGGTGATCCCCGAGGGCACGCAGACGACGACGCGCGGGCGGGCGAGGTAGCGCCGCTTGTGGATCTTCAGGATGAAGTAGCGGAGCATGCGCTCGGTGATCTCGAAGTCGGCGATCACGCCGTCCTTCAGCGGACGCACGGCGACGATGTTGCCCGGCGTGCGGCCGATCATCTTCTTGGCTTCGGCACCGACCGCGAGGATGCCACCGGTGTTGGTGTTGATCGCGACGACGGAGGGTTCGTTGAGTACGATTCCGCGACCCCTGACGTACACCAGCGTGTTGGCGGTCCCGAGGTCGACAGCCATGTCACGGCCGATGAACGACATTGAGTTCCCCATCAGATTTCGTCTGGCCTTCCCAAGTGAAGCGTGTGAGGGCTCGTGTTGGGGCGGCGAAGTGGGTGCGGTGACGTGAAGGCTTACATCGTAGTCTCGCCTGCACGAACACCGTGCGAGGGTCTTCGCCATTGTCAGCAGATCACGCCCCGCCCCGCTTGTGGAGAGGGGCGTTCGGGGGTGCGCGTTCCCCCGATCGGCACGCATATGCGGACGGACGGCCGCTTCGGCGGCGGCCGCCCCGCGTCATGTGGGCCGTTCGGCTGACATGGCGTCAGGTGTCGTGTCGTGCGGCGAGTCGGGGCCGGGTGAGGGGCCGGGCCCGTACCGGGACCGCCGCACGGCGGGTCGGGCGGAGTGGGGGGCGGCGGGACTCTTCGCTCAGAAGCGGCCGGGGAAGAAGATCTTCAGCTCGCGCTCGGCGGAGTCCTCCGAGTCCGAGGCGTGGATCAGGTTCTCGCGGACGATGACGCCGTAGTCGCCGCGGATGGAGCCGGGGGCGGCGGCGATCGGGTCGGTGGGACCGGCCAGCGCCCGGACCCCCTCGATGACCCGCTCCCCCTCGACGACCAGGGCGACGACGGGGCCGGAGGCCATGAACTGAACGAGGGGCTCGTAGAAGGGCTTGCCCTTGTGCTCGCCGTAGTGCTGCTCCAGCGTCTCTTGGTCCAGGGTGCGCAGTTCCAGCGCGGTGATGCTCCAGCCGGCCTTGCGCTCGATACGGCTGATGATCTCGCCGGTCAGGCCGCGACGGACGGCGTCGGGCTTGAGGAGGACAAGGGTGCGCTGGCTCACGGGGGTACTCCTTGGGAACTGGTGAGTGAGTGGTCAGAGGGTACAGGGCCCCTCGGCCCACGGATCACGCAGTACCGAGGTCGGAGGGGCCGGGGTCCGCGCCCCGCGCCTGCTGTGCGTCCCGCGCCGCGAAGCGGGCCTTCGCCTCGTCGATCTTCCGTCCGTAGTGCACGGACGCCCACCACAGGGCGGCGAACACCGCGCCCATGAAGAACATCGTCGGGACGAAGAACCCGGAGGCGATCAGCGCGATCTGCAGCGCCCAGCCGAGCTGGACGCCGCCGGGGCGGGTGAGCACCCCGCACAGCAGCAGGCAGAGCACCATGGCGGTGCCGCTGACCGTCCAGACCGTCCCCGTGGACAGGTCGGGCTCCTTCATCGCGACCAGTCCGGCGAAGCCGATCACGAAGAACTCGCCCAGCAGGGTCGAGGAACACAGGGTGCGCACGTCGGTCAGCCCCTCTTCAGCAGCAGTCGGGCCTCGCCGACGGTGTACACGGAACCGGTGACCAGGACGCCGCCGCCGGCGAACTCGCTCTCCTCCTCGGCGAGCGTGATGGCCGCCTCCAGGGCGTCCGGCAGACGCGGCTCCACCTGGACCCGGTCCTCGCCGAAGACCTCGACGGCGAGCGCGGCCAGGTCGTCGGCGGGCATCGCGCGGTGGGTGGAGTTCTGCGTGACCACGACCTCCGCGAAGATCGGCTCGAACGCCTCCAGCATCTCGCGGACGTTCTTGCCGGCACTCGCCCCGACCACGCCGATGAGCCTGCTGAACTCGAAGGCCTCGTCCACCGCCTCGGCGGTGACGCGGGCGCCGGCCGGGTTGTGGGCGGCGTCCAGGACGACCGTCGGGGAGCGGCGGACGACCTCCATGCGGCCCGGGGAGGAGACCGCGGCGAAGGCCTTGCGGACGGTGTCGATGTCCAGGGGCTGCGGGCGCTCGGCGCCGACGCCGAAGAACGCCTCCACCGCGGCGAGCGCCACGGCGGCGTTGTGCGCCTGGTGGGCGCCGTGCAGCGGGAGGTACACCTCGCCGTACTCGCCGCCGAGGCCGCGCAGGGTGAGGAGCTGTCCGCCGACGGCGACCTGCCGGGCGACGACGCCGAACTCCAGTCCCTCGCGGGCCACGGTGGCGTCCGCCTCGACCGCCTTCTTCAGCAGCACCTGGGCCGCGTCCACCGGCTGCTGGGCCATGATCACCGAGGCGCCCGGCTTGATGATCCCGGACTTCTCGCCGGCGATCTCGCCGGGTGTGGAGCCGAGGCGGTCGGTGTGGTCCAGGTCGATGGGGGTGACGACCGCGACGTCGCCGTCGATGACGTTGGTGGCGTCCCAGGTGCCGCCCATGCCGACCTCGGCGACGGCGACGTCGACGGGGGCGTCGGCGAAGGCGGCGTAGGCCATGCCGGTGAGCACCTCGAAGAAGGACAGCCGGTACTCCTGTGCGGCGTCGACCATCTCGACGTACGGCTTGAGGTCCCGGTACGTCTCCACGAAGCGCTCGGCGGAGATCGGGGCGCCGTCCAGGCTGATGCGTTCGGTGACCGACTGCACGTGGGGGCTGGTGTACCGGCCGGTGCGCAGGTCGAAGGCGCCGAGGAGGGCCTCGATCATGCGGGCGGTGGTGGTCTTGCCGTTGGTGCCGGTGAGGTGGATCGAGGGGTAGGTGCGCTGGGGCTCGCCCAGGATGTCCATCAGCGCGGCGATCCTGCTGACGGAGGGCTCGAGTTTGGTCTCGCCCCAGCGGGTGGCGAGCTCCGTCTCCACCTCGCGCAGCGCCTTGTCGGTCTCGGGGTCGGCGGGACGGGTGGGGACGTCGGGCTCCGGGGGGCCGCCCTGGGTGCGAAGGGTGCGGCTGCCGGCCTCGATGACGGCGAGGTCGGGGTCGCGGTCCGTCTCGGCGGCGACGATGTCCTCGAAGTCGCCGAGGTCGCCGAAGTCGCCTTCGGAGCCGTCGGGGGTGTTGCCGTTGTCGGGCGGGAGCTCACTCACGCCGCCCAGTCTACGGAGGTCCGGGAGACCGGGGACCGCACCCCTGACGGAGCGCGGCCCCGGAGCCGTGATGACTCCGGGGCCGCGTCCCTCGTTCGGCGGGTCAGGCCTGGGGCAGCTTGTCCAGCTGGGCCCGCAGGCGGGTGATGTCCTCCTCCGCCTTGGCCAGGCGGCCGCGGATCTTGTCGACCACCGGCTCGGGGGCCTTGGCGAGGAAGGCTTCGTTGCCCAGCTTGGCCGTCGCCTGCGCCTTCTCCTTCTCGGCGCCCGCGAGGTCCTTGGCGAGCCGCTTGCGCTCGGCCGCCACGTCGATCGTCCCGGAGAGGTCGAGGGCGACCTCGGCGCCGGAGACCGGGAGCGTCGCCGTCGCGGTGAAGGACTCGCCCTGCGGGGTCAGCCGCAGGAGCTGGCGGATGGCGGCCTCGTGCGGGGCGAGGGCCGTGCCGTCGAGGGTGAGCCGGGCGGGGACCCGCTGTCCGGGCTGCAGGCCCTGGTCGGCGCGGAAGCGGCGGACCTCGGTGATGACCTGCTGGAGCGTCTCGATCTCGCGCTCGGCCGCCGCGTCCCGGAAGCCACTGTCCTCGGGCCACTGGGCGATGACGACCGACTCGCCGCCGGTGAGGGTGGTCCAGAGCGTCTCGGTGACGAACGGGACGATCGGGTGCAGCAGGCGGAGGGTGACGTCGAGGACCTCGCCGAGGACCCGCCCGGAGACCTTCGCGGCCTCGCCGCCGGCCTGGAAGGTGGTCTTGGACAGTTCCACGTACCAGTCGAAGACCTCGTCCCAGGCGAAGTGGAAGAGGGCGTCGGAGACCTTGGCGAACTGGTAGTCCTCGTAGTGCGCGTCGACCTCGGCGACGACCGAGTTCAGGCGGGAGAGGATCCACCGGTCGGTGGAGGACATCTCCGAGGCGTCGGGCAGCGGGCCCTGGACCGTCGCGCCGTTCATCAGCGCGAAGCGGGTGGCGTTCCAGATCTTGTTGGCGAAGTTCCGGGAGCCCTGGACCCAGTCCTCGCCGATCGGGACGTCGACGCCCGGGTTGGCGCCGCGCGCGAGGGTGAAGCGGAGCGCGTCGGAGCCGTACTTGTCCATCCAGTCCAGCGGGTTGATGACGTTGCCGAAGGACTTGGACATCTTCTTGCCGTTCTGGTCACGGACCATGCCGTGCAGGGCGATGGTACGGAACGGCGGGGCGCCGTCCATCGCGTAGAGACCGAACATCATCATCCGGGCGATCCAGAAGAACAGCAGGTCGTAGCCGGTGACCAGGACGGAGTTCGGGTAGAACTTCGCGAGCGACCCAGTCTGCTCGGGCCAGCCGAGGGTGGAGAAGGGCCACAGGCCGGAGGAGAACCAGGTGTCCAGGACGTCGGAGTCCTGCCGCCAGCCCTCGCCGCTCGGCGGCTCCTCGTCCGGTCCGACGCAGACGACCTCGCCGTTCGGCCCGTACCAGACGGGGATGCGGTGGCCCCACCACAACTGCCGCGAGATGCACCAGTCGTGGAGGTTGTCGACCCAGTCGAAGTAGCGCTTCTCCATCTCCTGCGGGTGGATCTTGACGCGGCCGTCGCGGACCGCGTCACCGGCGGCCTTGGCGAGCGGGCCGACCTTGACCCACCACTGCATGGACAGGCGCGGCTCGATGGTGGTCCTGCAGCGCGAGCAGTGACCGACGGAGTGGACGTAGGGGCGCTTCTCGGCGACGATCCGGCCCTCGGCGCGCAGCGCGGCGACGATGGCGGAGCGGGCCTCGAGCCGGTCCAGGCCCTGGAAGGGGCCGTGGGCGGTGATGACGGCGTGCTCGTCCATCACGGTGAGGGACGGCAGGTCGTGGCGCCGGCCGATCTCGAAGTCGTTCGGGTCGTGGGCCGGGGTCACCTTGACGGCGCCGGTGCCGAACTCCGGGTCGACGTGCTCGTCGGCGACGACCGGGATGGAGCGGTCGGTCAGCGGCAGCTTGATCCGCTTGCCGACGAGGTGCTTGTAGCGCTCGTCCTCGGGGTGGACGGCGACGGCGGTGTCGCCGAGCATCGTCTCCGCGCGGGTGGTGGCGACGACGATCGTCTCCTCCCCCTCCCCGTACTTCATGGAGACCAGCTCGCCGTCGTCGTCCTGGTAGTCGACCTCGATGTCGGAGATCGCGGTCAGGCAGCGCGGGCACCAGTTGATGATGCGTTCGGCGCGGTAGATCAGCTCGTCGTCGTAGAGCCGCTTGAAGATCGTCTGGACGGCCTGGGACAGGCCCTCGTCCATGGTGAAGCGCTCACGGGACCAGGCGACGCCGTCGCCGAGGCGGCGCATCTGGCCGCTGATCTGGCCGCCGGACTCGGCCTTCCACTGCCAGACCCGCTCGACGAAGGCCTCACGGCCCAGGTCGTGGCGGGACTTGCCCTCCTTGGCGAGCTCGCGCTCGACCACGTTCTGCGTGGCGATGCCGGCGTGGTCCATGCCCGGCTGCCACAGCGTCTCGTAGCCCTGCATGCGCTTGCGGCGCGTGAGGGCGTCGATGAGCGTGTGCTCGAAGGCGTGGCCCAGGTGCAGGCTGCCGGTGACGTTCGGCGGGGGGATGACGACGGTGTACGGCGGCTTCTCGCTCGTGGCGTCGGCCTCGAAGTAACCCCTCTCGACCCAGCGCTCGTACAGCTTCCCCTCTACCTCGGCCGGCGCGTACTGGGTCGGCAGTTCGGTGCTGGGCGCTGTGGGCTGCTGCTGAGCGTTCTCGGTCACGCGCTCAGTTTAGGGGTGCCACCGCCGCGTTCCGAAACGCGTTTGTTCTGTAACGGTGCGGACTCCGCCGTGCCTCCGGCGGGCCGCTTCCGCCAGGATGACAGGGCCACACAGGAAATCGAGGGGGAACCCAGAGATGAGCCACAACCAGCCGGGCCCGTACGGCGGGCAGCCGCAGCAGCCCGGGCCGTACGGTCAGCCGGGACCCTACGGTCAGCCGCCGCAGGCCCCGCAGCCCGGCTACGGGCAGCAGCCCCAGGCGCCCCAGTCCCCGCCCCAGCCCGGTTACGGCTACCCGCAGGCGCCGCAGGCCCCGCAGGGCGTGCCGCAGCAGCAGCCGAACCCCTACGGCCAGCAGCAGGCTCCGCAGCAGCCGGGGTACGGGCAGCAGGGGTACGGCCAGCAGGGTTACGGTCAGCAGCAGTACCCGCCGCAGCCGCCGGCGCCGGCCGGCGGCAAGAAGCGGACGGGGCTGATCGTCGGCGCGGTGGCCGTGGTCGCCGCGATCGCGGTCGGCGCGTACGTCCTCGCCAACGGGGACGACGGCGGCAGCGGTGGCGGCGGTGCCTCGGTCGCCGACGACGGCGCGCACAAGCTGGTGGCGCCGGCCAAGGTCGGCGACTACGCCAAGGCGGACGGTCTGAACACCGACAGCGACGGGGGCCCGACCGGTACCGGCGACCCGGAGAAGCTGAAGACGATCGGCATCCGCAACGGCCATGTGGTCAAGGCCACGTACACCGCCGGTCCGGGCACCAGCGGCAAGATCATGTCGTTCAACGGCGCCTACGGGGACATCAAGGACCCGGAGGCCACGATCGACGCGGGCTTCGACAACGCCCACAAGTCCTCGAGCACGGGCGACGACAAGGAGAAGGTCTCCTGGAAGGGCAGCCCGGTCTCCGTCAAGCCGAGCGGCCTGGACGGTGCCCTGATGAAGTGTCAGACGGCGCACATCACGGAGGGCGCGCAGAGCCTGGACATGCCGATCTGTGTGTGGGCCGACCACAGCACCTACGGCGTGGTCAACGGTTTCGACCTGACCTCCTCCAAGACGGGGAAGGGCATCGGGCAGGACGAGATCTCCGCGTTCGGCGTCGATCTGCGCGACAAGGCACGCGTCAAGGCCTGACGCGCGGCAGGGCCTGACGGAGGCGCGGTACGCGAAAGGGGCGCCCGGCGGATTCGCCGGGCGCCCCTTTCGCGTGCGCTGCGCACTGCTCAACGGGGGTGCGGTTACGCCGACTTCTGCTCCCCCGGGCCCCGCCCGCGGGCGTCCCGCGGAATGAGCGTCGGGTTGACGTTGGAGTGGACGACGTCGGCGGTGATGACGACGCGGGCCACGTCCTTGCGGGACGGGATCTCGTACATCACGCCCTGGAGGACCTCCTCCATGATGGCGCGCAGACCGCGCGCGCCGGTCTGGCGCAGGATCGCCTGGTCGGCGATGGCCTCCAGCGCCTCGCGCTCGAAGTCCAGCTCCACACCGTCGAGTTCGAACAGCCGCTGGTACTGCTTCACCAGCGCGTTGCGCGGCTCGACGAGGATCTGCAGCAGGGCCTCGCGGTCCAGGTTGTGCACCGAGGTGATGACCGGGAGCCGGCCGATGAACTCCGGGATCATGCCGAACTTCACGAGGTCCTCGGGCATGACGTCCTGGAACTGGTCCTTGGACTCCAGCTCCCGCTTGGAGCGGATGGTGGCGCCGAAGCCGATGCCCTTGGCGCCCGCCCGGGACTCGATGATCTTCTCCAGGCCGGCGAAGGCGCCGCCCACGATGAACAGGACGTTCGTCGTGTCGATCTGGATGAACTCCTGGTGCGGGTGCTTGCGTCCGCCCTGCGGCGGGACGGAGGCGGTCGTGCCCTCCAGGATCTTCAACAGGGCCTGCTGCACGCCCTCGCCGGAGACGTCCCGGGTGATCGACGGGTTCTCGCTCTTGCGGGCGACCTTGTCGATCTCGTCGATGTAGATGATCCCGGTCTCGGCCTTCTTGACGTCGTAGTCGGCCGCCTGGATCAGCTTGAGCAGGATGTTCTCGACGTCCTCGCCGACGTAGCCGGCCTCCGTCAGCGCCGTCGCGTCGGCGATGGCGAAGGGGACGTTGAGCATGCGGGCCAGCGTCTGGGCCAGCAGGGTCTTGCCGGAGCCGGTGGGGCCCAGCAGGAGGATGTTCGACTTGGCGAGTTCGATCGCGTCGTCACGGCCCTGCGCGCCGCCGTTCTCGCCGGCCTGGACGCGCTTGTAGTGGTTGTACACCGCGACCGAGAGGGCCTTCTTCGCCGGCTCCTGGCCGACGACGTAGCCCTCGAGGAACTCGTAGATCTCGCGGGGCTTGGGGAGCTCCTCCCAGCGCACCTCGCTGGTCTCGGCGAGCTCCTCCTCGATGATCTCGTTGCAGAGATCGATGCACTCGTCGCAGATGTACACACCGGGGCCTGCGATGAGCTTCTTGACCTGCTTCTGGCTCTTGCCGCAGAACGAGCACTTGAGCAGATCGCCGCCGTCACCGATGCGTGCCACGGTGTGCTTCCCCTTCGCCTGGGAGCCGCCTGGACGTCAACGTCCAGCGACTCCTGGTGCTGCCTTATGTCCGACGGTACCTTGCCGCGGCCCCCGTTCGGGCCCCCCTTGGCACGGTTCACTTTGACGTGCAGCGTGTCAAACCGAACCAAGGGGCGGCGAACTCTACAGCTCCGATGGAGGTCCGGGTTCAGCGGACCGAGTCGTTGTTCATCTTCCGGGTGGAGATGATCTGGTCGATCAGGCCGTAGGAGAGGGCCTCCTCGGCCGTGAGGATCTTGTCGCGCTCGATGTCCTCGCGGATCTTCTCGATCGGCGTGGTCGAGTGCTTGGCCAGCAGGTCCTCGAGCTGGGCGCGCATCCGGAGGATCTCGTTGGCGGCGATCTCGAGGTCCGAGACCTGACCGCGGCCGGTCTCGCTGTAGGGCTGGTGGATCAGCACGCGGGCGTTCGGCAGCGCCATCCGCTTGCCGGGGGTTCCGGCGGCCAGCAGGATGGCGGCGGCCGAGGCGGCCTGGCCCATGCAGACCGTCTGGATGTCCGGCTTCACGAACTGCATCGTGTCGTAGATGGCCGTGAGGGCGGTGAAGGAGCCGCCGGGGCTGTTGATGTAGACCGAGATGTCCCGGTCGGGGTCCATCGACTCCAGGCACAGCAGCTGCGCCATGACGTCGTTGGCGGAGGCGTCGTCGATCTGCACGCCGAGGAAGATCACGCGCTCCTCGAACAGCTTCGCGTACGGGTCGTACTCGCGCACGCCCTGGGAGGTGCGCTCGACGAAGCGGGGGATGACGTAACGGGACTCGGCGCGGGGGCCGGTGTACTCGGCCTGAGCGACCTGCGGGGCCTGGGTGGCCTGCAGGCGGTCGTAGATGCCGCGGCCGGGGAAGTCGTTCACGGGTTGTCTCCTGGGGCCTGAGAAGGGCTGTGGCGGTCGGCTGGGGCGGTGACGCGAGGGGCTCCGTCGCGCTCACGCACGGCGTGCGCGCGGACGGGGCCGTTTCACGCCGCTCCGGTGCCTCCGCCGCCCGGCAAGCTGGCTGCGTGGGTGATGACGTCGTCGATGAGGCCGTACTCCTTGGCCTCGTACGCGTCGAACCAGCGGTCGCGGTCCGAGTCGCGGGTGATCTGCTCCACCGTCTGGCCGGTGTGGTGCGAGGTGAGCTCGGCCATGCGCTTCTTGGTGTGCAGCAGCCGCTCGGCGTGGATCTTGATGTCCGAGGCCGAGCCGGCCAGACCGGCGGAGGGCTGGTGGATCAGGATCTCCGCGTTCGGCAGGGCGAAGCGCTTGCCCGGCGTACCCGCGCTGAGCAGGAACTGACCCATCGAGGCCGCGAGGCCCATGGCGATGGTGACCACGTCGTTCTTGATGAACTGCATGGTGTCGTAGATCGCCATGCCGGCCGTGATCGAGCCGCCGGGGCTGTTGATGTACAGGTTGATGTCCTTCTCCGGGTCGGCGGCGAGGAGCAGCAACTGTGCGGTGATCTTGTTGGCAATGTCGTCGTCGACCGGCTGGCCGAGGAAGATGATCCGCTCGCCGAGCAGCCGGTTGTAGACCTGGTCACCGAGGCCACCACCGATGGAGGGCTCGCCGGCGGCGGAGGGCATCAGATTCGTCACGTATCCACCTGCTCGTCTTACGACGGCGCCGGGCCGTCTCACGTGTTCTGCCGGGGCACGGGGCCGTCCGGCCGTATTCGGGGACTCCCCTGCCCTCGTACTCATGGACCCTAACGCGCGGGTCCCTCCGGGGAATCCCGCGTAAGGGGGTGTTCGCTGTGAGCGCATGCGCTCCGCCGGGGAGGCGGATTTTGCGGTGGGCCCACGGCAGGGACGGCCCCGGCGGTGCGGGCCCCGCCACGGGGCTCCGCCCCTGGCCCCGGGTGCTTCGGGGCCGCGCCCTCCAGGGACGCGGGGAACCGCGCGAGGAGCCCCGCCGGCCCGCGGCCGCACAGGTACGGGACCACCCACGGCGCTCCCCCGGAACGGGAACGGGCCCCGCGCTCGCGCGTGGGGCCCGTTCCGGACGTACGGAGGGAGGAGGTCAGGACTCCTTGGAGTCCGCGGCCTTCTCGCCGCCGTCGGCGGCGGCCTCGACGGCCTCGGCGCCCTCGGCGGCCTCGTCGTCGTCCTCGTCGTCGCTCAGGTCGACGACCTCACCGTTGGTGTCCTTGACCGTCGCCGCCTCGACGACGACCGCCAGGGCCTTGCCGCGGGCGACCTCGCCGACCAGCATCGGGACCTGGCCGCCCTCGACGACCGCCTGGGCGAACTGGTCGGGGGACATGCCGGAGCCGGCCGCCCGCCGCACCAGGTGCTCGGTGAGCTCCTCCTGGTTGACGTTGAGCTTCTCCTTGTTGACCAGCTCGTCGAGGACGAACTGGGTCTTGATGCCCTTGACCGCGGCCTCGCGGGTCTCGGTCTCGAACTCCTCGGCGGTCTTCTCCTGGAGCTCCAGGTACTTGTCGAGGGTGAGGCCCATCTGGCCGAGCTGGTGGTGCTCCAGGTTGTGCTTGCGGGTGTTGATCTCGTCCTCGAGCAGCTTCTCGGGGACGGGCACCTCGACGAGCTCCAGGAGCTTGTCGAGCACGCGCTCCTGGGCCTGGGTGGCCTGGTCGTACTCCTTCATGTTCACCAGGCGCTTGCGGCTGTCGGCGCGCAGCTCCTCCAGCGTGTCGAACTCGGAGGCGAGCTGGGCGAACTCGTCGTCCAGCTCCGGCAGCTCGCGCGCGGCGACCTGGGACACCTTGACGGTGACCTCGGCCTCCTTGCCGGCCGCCGAGCCGCCCTTGAGCTCGGAGGTGAAGGTGGCCTCCTCGCCGGCGGACTTGCCCTTCACGGCCTCGTCGATGCCGTCGAGCAGCTCGCCCGAGCCGATGGTGTAGGAGACGTCCTTGGCGACGCCGTCCTCGAGGACCTCGCCGTCGACCTTGGCCTCGAGGTCCAGGGTGACGACGTCACCCTCCTCGGCGGCGCGCTCGACCGGGGAGGTGGAGGCGAAGCGCTCGCGCAGCTCCTCCACCGCCTTGTCGACGTCCTCGTCGGCGACCTCGATGGCGTCCACCTCGACCTCGATGCCGGAGTAGTCCGGGATCTCGAGGGCCGGGCGGATGTCCACCTCGGCGGTGAAGGACAGCAGCTCGTTGTCCTTGAGCTCCTTGATGTCCACCTCGGGCTGGCCCAGCGGGTTCAGCTCGGCCTCGTTGACGGCGTCGGTGTAGAACTTGGGAAGCGCGTCGTTGACGGCCTCCTCCAGGACCGCACCGCGGCCGAACCGCTGGTCGATGACCCGGGCGGGGATCTTGCCCTTGCGGAAGCCCTTCACCGTGACCTGCTGGTTGATCTTCTTGTACGCCGCGTCGAGGCTGTCCTTGAGCTCCTCGAAGGGCACCTCAACAGTGAGCCGAACCCGGGTCGGGTTCAGGGTCTCCACGGCGCTCTTCACGGTTCGGTCTCCTTGTGGCTGACTTCTTCGGGTTCTGCTGTACACGCCTGCCGGAGATTCGGAAACGACCGGGCAGGGCCTCAGCGGATTTGCGCCCTTGAGACAGCCGAGCCGTCCGTCCGGTGAGACGTGACTGTGCGGACACACGGGCGCGCAGCTTGCATAGTAACCGCAGGCTGCGCACGCCCCCAAAGGCGATCTTGCCGGAGAGGTGACGGGCGGGCCGGGCCGGTGGTCGGGGTGGCGGGATTTGAACCCACGGCCTTCCGCTCCCAAAGCGGACGCGCTACCAAGCTGCGCCACACCCCGTCTGGTGCGACACGTAGGGTACATGCCCGGGCGCGGTGCGCCGACCGCATTGTCCGCCGGGCCTCGCGGGGCCCTTCCGAGGGGCGCGCGGAGGCGTACGGGTTGGCCTAGTCGGTGGGCCACCCGCTACGATGCGTGCGGTGCCGCGGTCACTGACCTGCGACCCGGCTGTGCGGGCGTAGCTCAATGGTAGAGCCCTAGTCTTCCAAACTAGCTACGCGGGTTCGATTCCCGTCGCCCGCTCCAGTGCGGCCCTCGGTCCGGTTCCGTATCCCTTCGGGGTGCGGGGCGGGGCCGGGGGCCGTCGTCGTGCGTGGGGGCCGGCGCGGGGTCAGAAGGTGATCGAGTTGATCATGTCGGCCACCGAGTTCATGAAGCGGTTGATCGACGGGGCCATGCCGGTCGAGGCGAGGAAGAAGCCGAAGAGGACGGCGACGATGGCCGGGCCCGCCTTGATGGAGCCTCCTCGCACCATCACCACAAGGATGATCGCCAACAGCAGCACCACTGACAGCGAAATGGCCACAACAGATCACACCCTCGGTCGGTCCCGCACTACCGGCCCGGGACGCCCACCCGGTGCGCCCCCGCCAGAACCATCGTGCCACCAACAGGCCCTCCGTATGCGGCGCGTGAGGCATCGTCGTGCACTCGCGTCCGTCGGGGCGCGTGCGGAACGGGTGCGCGCGCGTGTGTGCGCCGCTCAACGGGCTTGTTTCGCACGTGAATTCGAGCCGTCGCCGGTGAGGTAATTCCCGCGGATCGTTTCCATGTCCACACATCTCGTGCGCGGGCAATTCGAATTGCACGGGGGTGCGGTGACGAATGCGAAGGAAGCATGCGGGCACCGAGAGCGCACACCGGGACACACCTCGGGAACCGGGCACCCTTCGCGCGCCCCCTTTGAGCCTCTTTCGTCCTGATTCATCATGTTGAATCAGGACACAATGCCCGCATACGGTATGGCAATTGATGAGGGTCGGACATACGACTCGGCTACCCCGGATGTGGCTCAGAACACGCGCTCCGCACGGGCACGTTCCCGTGAATCGGGGGTACTTGGGGGTGATAACCAGGATTGGCCTCAGGGGTTTTACGAAGCCCCGCAGACAGCGCTAGGGTGCCTCAAATGTTCTCCGCTGCCTCGTCCCCCGTATGCGCAGCGAGGTCCCGGTTGCTCCCGCCGCCCGCTCGGTGGGGGGTCCGGTGACCAACTCGCTGCGACCGCACGGTTCCGACTCCCGCGCCCCGCTCCCCCCGGCCCGGCCGACCGCGGACGGGGTGCCCTCGCCCCCCGGCCCGCGAGGGCGGTCCGGCTCCTCCCCCGCGGAGGAGCCCTCCGGGTCCCCCGCCCCCCGCCCGGCCAAACAGCGCGACGCGTTCTTCGACAACGCGAAGTACCTGGCGATCGTCCTCGTCGCCATGGGCCACGCCTGGGAGCCGCTGACCGACCACAGCCGCGCCGCCGAGGCGCTCTACATGGTCGTCTACACCTTCCACATGCCGGCCTTCATCCTCATCTCCGGCTACTTCTCCCGCAGCTTCGACATGCGGCCCGACCGGCTCAAGCGCCTGATCACCGGCGTGGCCGTGCCGTACGCCGTCTTCGAGGTGGCCTACTCCCTGTTCAAGAGGTGGGCCGACGACGATCCCGGGCATCCGATCAGTCTGCTGGACCCCTGGTACCTGACCTGGTTCCTCATCGCGCTCTTCGTGTGGCGGCTGACCACCCCGCTGTGGAAGGTCGTCCGCCACCCGGTGCCCCTGGCGCTGGTCATCGCCTGCCTCGCCGCCGTCTCCCCCGACATCGGCGACGACCTCGACCTGCAGCGGGTGCTGCAGTTCCTGCCGTTCTTCGTCGTCGGCCTGTTCATGAAGCCCGAGCACTTCCGGCGGCTGCGCGGCCGCACCGCGCGGGTGCTGTCCCTGCCGGTGTTCGCGGCCGCGCTCGCGCTCGCCTACTGGGCCGGGCCGCGCATGAACTCGGCCTGGTTCTACCACCGGGACAGCGCGCAGGAGCTGGGCGCCCCCTGGTGGGCCGGGGTGGTCATGACGCTCGCCCTGTTCGGCTGCTCGATGGTGCTCACCGGGTGCTTCTTCGCCTGGGTGCCGGGCCGGAGGATGTGGTTCACGGTGCTGGGCGCCGGGACCCTGTACGGGTACCTGCTGCACGGGTTCCTCGCGAAGGGCTCGCGCTTCTGGGGCTGGTACGACCACGCGTGGGCCCAGCAGGTGTGGGGCGAGATGGCGGCCACGGCGGTGGCGGCGGCCGTGATCACCGTGCTGTGCACCCCGCCGGTGCGGCGGGTCTTCCGCTCCGTCATGGAACCCGAGCTGGCCTGGGCCTTCCGCAAGGACCCGGCGAGCGAGGCGCGCCGCCGCGCCTCCTCCCCGGCGGAACCGCGGGAGAAGGCACCGCAGAACGCCTAGGCGGCACGCGCGGAGCGATGACCGGGCGCCTCACGGACGTGGGGCGCCCGTTGTCGTCGCCGCTCCCGCCCCCTACGCCCCCTTCAGGTGCCGCATCAGGCGTTCGAAGTCCTGCCAGGCGGAGAGGTCCGAGGGGTCGCCCGGGAGGGGGTAGTAGAGGGAGGGACGGGTCCTCGGGCCCAGTTCCACGGGCTTCTCGCGCAGCGGGGTGTTGCGGGCGCGGTCTCCCGGCATCGTGCGGACCTCCTCCGCGCCCAGGGCGAAGGCCAGGGGGACGCCGGGGCCCTCGAAGCGGGGCGGGACCGAGAGGTCGCGGCGGGCGCGGCGGATCTGGGCCAGCATCGACTGCAGGTCGTGCCGGGTGGCCAGCACCTCGGCCGCCTTCGGCACGGCGTCCACCGGGACCTCCTCCCCCGGTCCGTAGCCGAAGGCCAGGGTGACGTCCTCCTCCACACCGCCGGTCGTCCGGCTGATCCGCACCGTGGCCAGCGCCGGACGCTCGGGGGTGCCGACGACGACCAGCCAGGTCGGGGCGGGCGAGCGCTCGTGGGCCACGTCGGTCAACTGGCGCAGGCTCCAGGGCAGGTTGGCCGGTTCCTCGGTGCCCCAGCCGGCCGGGGACTCGCCGGTGATCGCCTGCCAGACGGACTCCACGGCGCCGCCGAGGACGAGGCGGTCGTCGGCGGGGTGGATCGCCCGGAAGGAGATGGCCAGTTGGCGTTCGCCGGTGTCGGCGGTGTCCGCCGCGAAGGTGCCGGCGACCGGGGTGCGCGGGTCGCGCGGGGTGGCCTCCGGGGACTCCACGGTGACGAACAGGCCGTTCTTCCACTCCAGTACGGCACCGGAGAGGCCGTCGTAGTAGCCGTCCTTCTCGTCCTGAACGACCCACCGCGAGGGCCAGCCGGGCAGGTTGTTGCGGACGGCGGGCGAGAGCCGGGTGCCGGCCGGGGTGACGATCTGCAGGCCGAGTTCGGCGGCGGCCGCCGCGCGCAGGGCGTCGGAGAGCCAGGCCGTCATGGCGACGACGGGGCGGTCCTGGATGACGACGGCGACCTTGTCGGTGAGCACGTCGACGGCCGGCTGGGCGGCGGCCGGGGTGGGCACGGCGCTGACCCCCTCGGTCTTCACCACGGCCAGCGAGGTGGCCGCCTCGCGCGGCCAGGCGGTGCCGCCGACCACACTGGCCAGGCGCGCGGCGAAGGTGCCCGCGAGCTGTTCGGCCTCCCGCACGCCGGTGGTGGCGCGGGCCTCCGTCCACCAGTAGGGGACCTCGGGCTCGGTCGCGTCGAGCAGCCGCTGGGCCTCGCCCCGGACCTGGACGAGGAGCGGGGCCTCGACGGAGACCAGCGGGCGGCCCTGCTCGTCGCAGAGCTGCACGACCGCGCCGTCGCCCTCGGCGCCGACCAGTTTGTCCGGGCCACCGGAGAGCAGCCCGGCCAGGACGCTCAGCGGGTCGGGCATCTTCCGGGTGAGGGCGATGACGTCCTTGGTCATGAGGTGGGCAGGCCCTTCGTCGCGTCGGCGGTGGGCACCCGGGTCGCGGGTGCCGTGCGGCTGTGGTGTCGTCCCGTCGTGGACACCGGTCAGTCCGTTCCGGTGTAGACCGTCTGGATGAGTCGGTTGGGCTGTCCGCGGCGGATCAGGGTGCCGCGGCCGGAGGGCTGCTGGGAGGCGTAGACCCCGGAGAAGAGCTGGCCCTCGCCGCGGTCGCCCGCCATCACCAGCGCGCTCGCGCCGGACTCCCGCAGCCCCTGGAGCAGCGGCTCGTACAGCCCGCGCGAGGCGCCGGCGACCCGTCGGGTGAGCACGAAGTGCAGGCCGATGTCGACGGCGGAGGGGATGTAGGGCAGGAACGGGGCGAGCGGCTGCTGTCCGGCGGTGGTGAGGACGTCGTAGTCGTCGACGAGGATGACGATGCGGGGGCCCGCGCCCCAGCTCCCGGGTTCCAGGTCCTCGGTGTCGGCGCTCTCGTCGGGCAGCCGCTTCTCCAGTTCGCCGGCGATCCCGGCGGCGAGGCCCCCGGCGAGCTTGGCGTTGTAGGCGTAGCCGCCCCGGTACTCCTCGGGGATCGCGCCGCGCAGTCCGCGCCGGGGGTCGAAGACGCCGAAGACGAGTTCCTCGTCGCTGTGGCGCTCGATGAGGCCCTGGGCGATCACCTTGAGCAGGTTGGTCTTGCCGCACTCGCTGTCGCCCATGACGATCAGGTGCTGATCGCGTGCGAACAGGTCGAGCATGACGGGGGCGAGCCTGTTCTGGTCCAGGCCGATGGGCACCCGGTGCGGTTCGGCGGCGGGGCCGGGCAGTTGCCGCGGCTCCAGGACGTGCGGCAGGACGCGGACGGGCTGGGCGACCTCGCCCGTCCAGGTGGCGCGGATGCCGCGGGCGGTGCGTTCCAGGACGGCGCCGAGGTCGCCGGTGTCGGCGAGGCCGTCGGTGCGTGGCAGCGCGACCTGGGCGAACAGCTTGCCGTCGGTGAGGACGCGGCCCTTCTCACCGGGGGCGAGGGTCTCGGCGAGCTTGCGGTCGACGCTGGACTCGCTCGGGTCGTTCAGGCGCAGTTCGATGCGGGTGCCGAACTGGGACTGGGTGGCGATGCGGACGTCGTTCCAGCGGAGCATGCCGGCGACGACGTGGATGCCGTAGCCGCCGCCGCGCTTGAGGATGTCGACGACGGCGTCGTCGAGCTGCTCGAAGTCGTCGCGCAGGGCGCCGAAGCCGTCGATGAGCAGGACGATCTCGGTGGAGGCGAGTTCGGGCAGGCGGCCCGCGGCGCGCAGGTCGCGGAGCTGTTCGAGGGAGTCGATGTTGTGGACGCGGAAGAGTTCCTCGCGCTGGTCGAGCATGGCGCGCACCGAGTCGATGGTGCGGGCGGCGCGTTCGCGGTCGGCGCGGCCGGCGACGCCGCCCACGTGCGGCAGTCCGGCCAGGGCCTGGAGGCCGCCGCCGACGAGGTCGAGTCCGTAGACGCCGACCTCCTGCGGGGTGTGGGTGAGCGCGAGGGACAGGGCGAGGGTGCGCAGCAGGGTGGTCTTGCCGGACTGGGGGCCGCCGATGACGGCGGCGTGGCCGCCGGCGACGGTGAGGTCGAAGTACCACTGGCCCTGCCACTGCTTGGTGGGATCGTCCAGGAGGCCCATGGGGACCCGGAGCGGGCCGCGCCGCTTGGCGAGCTGCATCCCCCGGGCGCCGACCTCGACGGGTCCGGCGACCTTGTCGAGGGCGATCGCCTCGGGCAGCGGGGGGAGCCAGATCTGGCGGACGGGGGCGCTGCCGGACTCCTCGATCTGTCCGACGAGGACGCCCATCTCGGTCGGGCCGGTCTCCCGGCGCCGCATCTGCGGTTCCTCGGGCCCGCCGGTCTCGTCCTGGCCGAGCGTGTTGTACGCCTCGTAGGCGAGGGCGAGCGGCCCGGTGTCCTCCTCGGCCTCGCGCTGCACGGGGCCCCGGTAGGCGCCGGAGACGTAGCTGGCCTTGAACCGCTCGTAGTGGCTGGTGTCGACCTTGAGGTAGCCGAAGCCGGGCAGCGGGGGCAGGTTGTGGAAGGCGTCGGTGGTGTCCAGGACCGTGCGCGACTCGTCGGCGGAGAAGGTGCGCAGGCCGAGGCGGTAGGACAGGTAGGTGTCCAGGCCCTTGAGCTTGCCGCCCTCGATGCGCTGGCTGGACAGCAGCAGGTGGACGCCGATGGAGCGGCCGATGCGGCCGATGGAGAGGAAGAGATCGATGAAGTCGGGCTTGGCGGTGAGGAGTTCGCCGAACTCGTCGATGACGACGAACAGGTGGGGCAGCGGGTCGAGATCGGGCCGCTTCTCGGCGCGCAGGGCGGCGTAGTGGCCGATGTCGGCGACGTTCCCGGCGTCCTTGAGGACCTGCTGACGGCGCTTGACCTCGCCGGCCAGGGAGGCGTGGACCCGCTCCACGAGGCCGGCCTGGTTCTCCAGGTTGGTGATGACGCCGGCGACGTGCGGGAGTTCGGCGAAGGGCGCGAAGGTGGCGCCGCCCTTGTAGTCGACGAGGACGAGGGCGAGGTCCTCCGGCGGGTGGGTGGCGACCAGCGCGAGGACGAGTGTGCGCAGGAGTTCGGACTTGCCGGAGCCGGTGGCGCCGACGCACAGGCCGTGCGGGCCCATGCCGAGTTCGGAGGACTCCTTCAGGTCGAGCAGGACCGGTTCGCGGGAGTCGTTGACGCCGATCGGGACGCGCAGGAAGGCGCGTTCGCCGCGCGGCGCCCACAGCCGGTCGAGGTCGAGGCGGGCCACGTCGTCGATGCCGAGCAGGTCGGCGAAGTCGACGGGTCCGGACAGGGGGGCGTCGGCGCCCATGGAGTCGGCGGAGAGCCGCATCGGGGCGAGCATCCGGGCGAGGCCCTCGGCGAAGGGCACGCCGACCTCGTCGACGGTGCCGTGGGCGCCGATCGGTTCGGTCTCGCGCAGGTCCTCGATGACCACGCGTTCGCCCTCGACGGTGATCCGCACGCCGACGTGGCCGGGCTCCTGCACCCGGCGGTCGAGCAGGTGCAGCACGGTGACGCCCATGTCGCGCAGGCCGACGGCCTCGTCGGGGCGGGGCAGGTCGACGGCGTCCTCGCCGTGCCCGTCGGCGACGACGAGCAGCCGGGAGGACATGGCGAGCGCGTCCTTGCCGGACAGCCCGCGGCGCACCTCGGCCGCGTAGGAGGCGCGGCGGGCAAGTTCGGGGCGGATCTGCCGGGCGAGCTGGGGCAGGGAGGGGGCGATGCGGCGGGCGGCGACGGGGCCGTCGAACTGCTCGGGGTCCAGCAGGTGCGGGAGCCACTTGGCCCACTCCCACTCCGCGAGCCGGTCCCCGGGCACGGCGAGCGCCATGGCGACGTCGTCGGGGGCGTGGGTGGCGGCGGCCTGCACCAGCAGGGCGCGGGCGACCCGCAGGGTGTCCTCGCGGGCGCCGATGACGCTGATGTCGCCGACCCGGTCGAGCGGGACGGTGAGCGGGAGTTCCGTGCCGGTGCTGAAACGGGACATCAGCGCGGAGGCCTCGTTCAGCATGAACTCGTCGGGCGGGGTGAGCACGGAGGAGCCCTGCTGGGCGACCTTGAGGTCCCGTACGGGCATCTCGCCGGTGCCGACGCGCACCCGCAGGAAGTCGGGGTCGAGGCGGCGGCGCTCCCAGAGCCGGGCCGGGTCGCGCACGATGTCGTAGAGGGCGTCCGGCGGCGGGTTGAGCACCTGGGCCCGCTCGCGCCGCTCCCGCTCCTCCCTGGACAGTTCCTCGCGCAGGTCCTCCAGATAGGCCAGGTACGCCTCGCGCTGGGTGCGGCGGGTGCGCTGGGCCTTGCCGCGCTGGGAGAACACCAGGGCCATCGAGCCGGTGAGGGTGACGACCAGGATGATGGCGCCGAGGCCCGCGAACTGGCTGTTGCGGACGACGGTCATCATCACCACGGACGACATGACGCCGGCCACCGGCAGCAGCGAGGTCGCGATCGAACCCGCCTTGCCCTCGGGCAGGTTGGGCGGTGCCTCTATGGCGCGCGGATCGGGCGCGGGGGCGGGTCGGGTGGTCCGGGCGGGACGGTGGATCAGTCGGGTGCTCATGTGCCGTGGCCTCCCCCTTCTTCGGTCAGCGGCGCTTCTGGGAGAGCTGGAAGACGTCGGCGGCCAGCTGGGTGGCGGACTGCCGGGTCGCGTGCGCGAGGAGTTCGGTGCGGATGGTGCCGCCGGCCGCGAGGTGGCGGTCGTAGGGCAGGACGTGGACGCCCGCGCCGGTGGCGGTCAGTTTGGCGGTGGCCGCGTCGAGGTCGAGGCCGGTGTGCGGGGCGGTCTCGGTGAGGACGACGATGGTGCCCGCGATGACGTGCCGGGGCAGCCCGCGCACCCACTCCAGGACGGCGTAGGTGCTGGCGACGCCCTCCAGCGTGGCGGGCGCGACGAGCACCCGGGCCTGGGCGGCGGACAGCGCGACGCGGGCCACCTCGGCGGGCAGCGTCTCGCAGTCGACGACGGTGACGCCGAAGTAGCGGCGCAGCGAGACCATGACCTTCTCGTAGGAGCGCAGGTCGAGCATCGCGCCGATCTGGCCCTGGCTGCCGGGCAGCAGCCAGGCGTTGTCGGGCAGTTGGACGAGGTAGCCGGTGACGTCGAGCAGCGACATCTGCGGTTCGACGATGCCGGCGACGTCCCCGGTGGTCCAGCGCAGCGACTGGGCGCCGAGCCGCAGCGGCAGGGAGCCGAGCGCCGGGTCGGCCTCGATGAGCAGGGTGGGGTCGTGCCGGTAGTGCGCGTAGGTGGTGCCGAGCAGCGCGGCGACCGTGGTCTTGCCTGCGCCGCCGCGGATGGAGGTGACCGCGATCTGCCGTCCGGTGGTGACCGCCTGCTGGAGCACCTCGGCGGTGGCCGTGCTGCGGGCCACCTCGCGGGCGGCGGAGGAGGAGACGGTGCGGCGGACGGCGCGCAGGGCGCGGGCGGTGAGGGACTCGCCGTGCCGGGGCTTGAGACCGGCGGCGACGAGGTCCTTCTCCACGACGGGACGGGAGTCGGGGGTGCGGGGGCGGGCGGCCCCGGCGGGTCCGCCCGGCCCGGCGGAGGGGCGGGCCTGTGCCTGCGGGGGCTGGGGGGTGTGCGGGTACGGCGCGTTCTGCGGATGCGGGGGGTTCTGCGGGGGGACGTGGGCCTGCTGCGGGTGGGGCGCCGGTCCGGGCGTGCCGGGGGCGGGCGCGCCGGCACCCGCCGGGGGCTGCGCGCCCGCGCCGGGCTG
>BNBP01000073.1 GCA_014656015.1 Streptomyces griseoaurantiacus
ATCCGAGGCTGGCTCGCCGACTGGAACGAGCACCCCAGACCGTTCGTCTGGACGAAGACCGCCGACGAGATCCTCGACAAAGTCGCCGCCTACTGCCGACGAATCTCCGACTCAGGTCACTAGCCGAGCATCGAGCGTACGTCCGACAGGACGCCCAGGACGGCGAGGCAGAGCGGCACCAGGACGAGCAGCACGGCACCCTCGGTGAGGTCGAGGAAGCGGCCCCAGAAGGGTGACAGGCCCTTGCGCGGGACGATCAGGCCGATGGCCGTGAGCAGCACCGCGCCGGCGGCGACCGCCGCGGTCAGCCAGGCGGCGCGCAGGTCCAGGGCGCCGCTCTCGCCGTGCAGCACCAGCTCGGTGAGCGCGCCCGGGGGCGGGTTCAGGGCGAGGCCGAGCAGCAGCAGCGCGAGCGAGGCGAGGCCGGCGACCAGGACGCAGGTCACCTGGGAGGTGTAGCGGAACAGCCGGGCTCGGATCAGCATGGCCAGCCCGGCGGCCAGGGCGAGGAGCTGCGCCCACACGTTGTCGGAGAAACCGAGGACGGCCGCGGCGGCGATCACCACCGCCGAGGTGCCGGCGACCAGGCCGAGGAGCATCTCGTGCCCGCGGCGGGCCTGGGCGGCGATGCGCTCGGCGTCCAGCGGCGCGGCCTCCGGGGCCGGCGGCGCGTCGGGGTCGAAGGCGTCCTGGCTCGCGGAGCGCGGAGCGGCGTAGCCGATGGGCAGCCGGGCGAAGCGGGCGGAGAGCCCGGGAAGGAAGGCGACGAGGCCGAGGGCGGCCGGGGCGCAGACCGAGGCGGCCTCGGTGGCGGAGGCGTCGGCGAGCAGGGCGACGAAGGAGGCCAGGGCGCCCACCGTCGCGAGGAGGCAGGCGGCGACGAAGGGTGCGTCCCCGCCGGGGGTGAGGACGACCAGGACGAGCGAGGCGAGCAGGAGGACCGCACAGCCGAGCAGGAACTGCAGCCTGCCCGGGCCCTGCCCGGCGGGGGGCGCGACGACGCCGGAGCCCGCGAGCATCAGCAGGGGCAGCGCGCCCAGTCCCACGGCGCCGGCGGCGGCCCGGTCGGCGTAGACCCGGGCCCGGACGCCCGCGAACGCCGTCAGCAGCACGCCGAGGCCGCCGGCGAGGACACCGGGCAGGCCGTGCGTGTCGTGGTGCACCGGGTCGGCCTGCCACAGCAGGAGGCCGCACAGCAGCGACAGCACGGCGCCGCCGGTCAGGCCCGCGATGCGCAGCAGGTCCTCGCTCCACAGGTGCCGGTCGCGGACGACGGCGGAGGCGACGGCGTCAGAGACGTCGTCGTGGACGGCGGGCGGGAGGGACTCGGCGAAGGGGCGCAGTCCGAGCACCTCCCCGTCGAGCACCCGTTCGTCGGTGAGGGTGCGGGCGCCGTCGAGGACCCGGCCGTCACGCCGCACCAGGTGGTAGCCGGTGGGGGCGCCGACGGGCTGGGTCTGGCCGGTCAGCCGGAGGATCTCCGGGTAGATGTCGGCGATCGCGATGTCCACCGGCAGCGCCACGTCGATCCGGCTGTCGGGCGCCACGACGGTGACTCTGCAGAAGCCCGTGCTCGTCGTCGTACTCACCTTCACTTGCCCCCTGTTCGCGGATGCGCACGCTGCGGGCGTCACCCTATCGGCACGCTGTGTCAGTACCGCCACGTAGGATCGCCCGCAGCGGAGGACGACCGTCGCCACGGGGGTGCCGGGGGATCCACGGTTCGTCCGCAAAGGGGGATTGATGCCGCGGTGAGCCAGATCGTCGTCAAGCGCCCGCCGCGTACCCTGCCGCCCGAAGTGCCCGCGGACGACCTGCAATTGGAGGCGCCTCCGGAGCTGCCGCGAGGGCAGCACGAGGGCATGCTCATGCAGGTGCTGCCGACACTCGGCATGGGGTCGTCGGTGGTGTTCTACTTCGCCTCGCCCAACGCCCACCCGTTCATGCGGATCATGGGTGTGCTGATGCTCGTGTCGACCGCCGCGATGGTGATCTCGCAGATCGTCCGCCACCGTCGCGGTACGCAAGGGCAAATGGCCGATGTGCGCCGGGACTACCTCCGCTATCTGGCCCAGACCCGGCGCACGGTGCGCCGGACGGCGCTGCGGCAGCGGGACGCGCAGCTCTACCTGCATCCCGCGCCCGAGCAGTTGTGGGCGGTGGTGGCCGAGGGCGGCCGGGTGTGGGAACGGCGTGTCCGGGACGAGGACTTCGGCCAGGTGCGCCTCGGCCTGGGGCCGCAGCAGCTGGCCACTCCCCTGGTGGCCCCGCAGACCGCGCCGGTGGACGAACTGGAGCCGCTGTGCGCCGGTGCGATGCAGCGCTTCCTCGCGGTGCACGGCCAGTTGGACGGGCTGCCGGTGGCGGTGTCGCTGCGGTCCTTCTACCACGTGACGGTCTCCGGGGATCCGGAGTGCGCCCGCTCCGCGGCCCGCGCGCTGGTGGCGCAGGCGACCACCCTGCACTCCCCCGAGGACCTGGTCGTGGCCGTCGTCACCTCACCCGGTGCCGCCGCCCGCTGGGACTGGGCGAAGTGGCTGCCGCACTGCCAGCTGACGGGCCGGTTCGACGGCGCCGGAACGCGCCGTCTGTTCGGCGACGACCTCGGCGAGCTGGAGCAGTTGCTCGCCGACCGCCTGACCGACCGGCCGCGCTTCGCCCGCGAGGGCGGACCACTCCCGGACCAGCCGCACATCCTGGTCGTCCTCGACGGCGGCATGGTGCCCCCCACCTCGGCGTTCGCCGCTGTCGAGGGCCTGCAGGGCGTGACGATCGTCGAGGTCGTCTCCGGCGACCTCGATCAGCCGCGCGGTGATCTGTCCGTCGTCGTACGCCCCGACCGGCTGTGGCTGGACTCCGGAGGCGGTGTCGCCTTCGAGGGTGTGCCCGACGGTCTCTCGCTGCCCGCCGCGGAGGCCCTGGCCCGCCAGCTCGCGCCGCTGCGCATGGGCGGCGGGGACGAGGACGAACCGTTGCTGGCCAACCTGGACTTCACCGACCTGCTGGGTCTCGGCGACGCCGCCGCGGTGGACGTCACGCGCACCTGGCGGCCGCGTTCGCTGCCGGAGCGGCTGCGGGTGCCGATCGGCGTGGGCGAGAACGGTCGGCCCGTGATGCTGGACCTCAAGGAGGCCGCCCAGGACGGCATGGGCCCGCACGGCCTGTGCGTGGGCGCGACCGGTTCCGGCAAGTCGGAGCTGCTGCGCACGCTGGTGCTCGGCCTCGCGGTCACGCACTCCTCGGAGACGCTCAACTTCGTCCTCGCCGACTTCAAGGGCGGCGCCACGTTCGCCGGCATGTCCCAGATGCCGCACGTCGCTGCGGTCATCACCAACCTCGCCGACGACCTCACCCAGGTCGACCGCATGGGGGACGCCATCCGGGGCGAACTCCAGCGGCGCCAGGAACTGCTGCGCGCGGCCGGCAACTACGCCAACATCCACGACTACGAGAAGGCGCGCGCCGCCGGTGCGCCCCTGGAACCGCTCGCCTCACTCGTCCTGGTGATCGACGAGTTCAGCGAACTCCTCACCGCGAAGCCCGACTTCATCGACATGTTCATCCAGATCGGCCGCATCGGCCGCTCCCTGGGTGTGCACCTGCTGCTCGCCTCGCAGCGTCTGGAGGAGGGCCGGCTGCGCGGTCTGGACACCTATCTGTCGTACCGGATCGGTCTGCGGACCTTCTCCGCGGCCGAGTCCCGCGCGGCCCTCGGCGTGCCCGACGCCTACCACCTGCCGTCCGTGCCGGGTTCGGGGTACCTGAAGTTCGGCACCGACGAGATGGTGCGCTTCAAGGCGGCCTACGTGTCGGGGACCTACCGCTCGGGCGGACCCGAGACCGCTCGGGGCAGCGCGCCCGTCGAGCGCCGCCCGGTGCTCTTCACGGCGTCCCCGGTGCCGATGGCCCCCGTGGCACCCGACCCCGAGCGGGACGGGGCGCGGACCGCACGCGCGGAGGACGACGCGCTGGCCGACACGGTGCTGGACGTCGTCGTACGGCGGCTGGAGGGCCAGGGCGTGCCCGCGCACCAGGTGTGGCTGCCTCCGCTGGACCGGGCACCCACCCTCGACCAGTTGTTGCCGCCGCTGTCGACGACCCCGGAGCGCGGTCTGCAGGCGGCGGAGTACTCGCGCCCGGGTGGACTGGCCGTGCCGCTGGGCCTGATCGACAAGCCGTTCGAGCAGAAGCGCGAGGTGCTGTACCGGGACTTCTCGGGGGCGGCCGGCCACATGATGGTGGTCGGCGGCCCGCAGTCCGGCAAGTCCACCCTGCTGCGCACGCTGGTGGCCTCGTTCGCGCTCACCCACACCCCGCACGAGGTGCAGTTCTACTGCCTGGACTTCGGCGGCGGCGGACTGGCGACGCTGGCGGACCTCCCGCACGTGGGCGGGGTCGCCTCGCGCCTCGATCCCGAACGGGTGCGCCGCACGGTCGCCGAGGTGGCCGGCGTCCTCAACCACCGCGAGCAGTTCTTCCGCGCCCACGGCATCGACTCCGCCACGACCTACCGCAGACGCCGCGCCGCCGGCGACCTGCCCGGTGAGGCCTGGGGCGACGTCTTCCTCGTCATCGACGGCTGGGGCAACTTCAAGACCGACTACGAGGGCCTCGAAGGCGTCGTCAACGACATCGCCGGGCGGGGACTCGGTTACGGGATCCACGTCGTCGTCTCGGCCTCCCGCTACATGGAGGTCCGGGCGGCCCTCAAGGACCAGATGCTCGGCCGCCTCGAACTGCGCCTGGGCGACGCGATGGACTCCGAGTTCGACCGCAAGGTCGCCATGAACGTGCCCGCGGGCGTACCCGGGCGCGGACAGGTGCCGGAGAAGCTGCACTTCATGTCGGCGCTGCCACGCATCGACTCCACGCCCTCGGCGGACGACCTGTCCGAGGCGACGGCACACCTCGTCGGGACGGTACGGGGCGCCTGGCAGGGCCCCGCCGCCCCGGCGGTCAGGCTGCTGCCCCGCAAGCTCCCCGCCGACCAGCTGCCCAAGGGCTTCGAGTTCCCGCAGCACGGCATCGCCATCGGCATCGACGAGGCGAGCCTCGAACCGGTCTTCGTCGACCTCGACACCGATCCGTTCTTCCTCGTCTTCGGGGAGAGCGAATCGGGCAAGACCAATCTGCTGCGCCTGATCGCGAAGCAGATCGCCGAGCGGTACACACCGGCCGAGGCGCGCATCGTCGTCGGCGACTACCGGCGCACGATGCTGGAGGCGGTCTCCGAGGAACACCTGCTGGAGTACGCGCCCATGGCCTCGGCGATGCAGGTCCACATGGACGCCATCAACCAGTTCATGGAGATGCGGGCGCCGAAGCCAGACATCACCCCGCAGCAACTGCGCGACCGGAGCTGGTGGAACGGGCCGCAGCTGTTCGTCATCGTCGACGACTACGAACTGGTGGCCACGAGCTCGGGCAATCCACTGGCACAGCTGGTGGAGCACCTGCCCTTCGCCCGCGACGTGGGCGTGAAGTTCATCATCGCCCGCAGCGCCGCGGGCGCCTCCCGCGCCATGTACGAGACGTTCATGCAGCGGGTGAAGGAGCTGGGCGCGCAGGGCGTGGTCCTTTCGGGCGACCCGAGCGAGGGCGACATCCTCGGCACCGTCCGGGCCCGCCCGATGCCGCCGGGACGCGGCGTGTTCGTGTCGCGCAAGCGCGGTACGTCGCTGATACAGGTGGGGTTGCTCCAGCAACGCCACTAGAGTGAACGACCGAGTCGTCGCACTGTGCGAGTGGGCGCGGCGAACGGGGTGAACGGGGAGGCAGTAGAGGTGACTTCGCACGGGGGCGGCACCACGGAGGACATCCCGGACACGGGCACGTCCTTCGACACCCTTGCCGGGGTGAATCCGCAGATGGCGTTGGACATCCAGCACCGGGCGATGAAGGACTTCAAGAAACGGGTCGACGAACTGCTCGTCGAGCTCGACTCGTCGGAGGCGGCCCCCGGCAAGGTCGGCGACGACCGCCTGCCGCGCGCACATCTCGGCTCCGGCGCATTCAGGGAAGCACAGTTCCTCTACGACTCGTACGCCCTCGTCCACGACGAGTTGGAGAACCTCTCCAAGGCCCTCAGCGCGCAGATCGAAGGCATGGGCCTCGCGGTCCACGCCTCGCGCGTCGGCTACGCCAACCTCGACGAGGACATCAAGGCACGGATGAAGGCGGTCAACGCGGAGGCGGAGAAGTACTACGTGGCGGGGAGGGATCCGTATGCGGAGCGGCGGACCGAGCCGGGGACGTCGTCCACCCCCGCCACCGGTGATGAGGAGGGCCTGTAATGGCCGAGCCCACGCGGCGTGAACCGAAGCTCGCCCGGACGGACTTCGAGTCGATGACTCACGAGCAACTCGCCGCGCTGCTCGCCTCCGCGAACACGGCGGGTGCTTCGCACCTGTCCAGCAAACTGTCCAAGGCAGCATCGACGATCACGAAGATCGGCGACGACCTGATGACGTACGTCAAGGGGCTGGAGTGGCAGGGCGAGGGCGGCGACGCCTTCCGTGACTGGGGCGGCCAGACGGCCGGCTCCACGCTCCGCCTGGGACAGTACGCCGAGGTGGCGGCCCGCTGGATGGGCACGGTGTCAGAGGCCATCGCCGAGGCGAAGGCTGCCATGCCCGACGTCTCCGAGACCACCCGTGCCAAGACAGACCTCGCAGACGCCCACAAGACGATCACCGCGGCGAACCAGCCCGGCGGGCACAACGACCCCGACGCCCAGAAACTGGCGGCCACCGCGAGAACGAACGCCGCAGCCGCCGAACACCGCATCGAAGCGGCCCGGGGCGAGGCCATCCAGCAACTGCGAAAACTGGCGCAGACGTACGAGTTCTCCGCGCAGCAGGTGAACAGCGTGGCCCCGCCTACGTTCTCACCGCCGGCGGATCACATGGAACCGAAACAATGGGTCGACAGCAGCCGGCATGTCTCTGTGGGCTCGGGAGGATCGTCCAGGCCGTCCGGCGTGTCACATGGTCAGAACACGCAAGGCGGTGCCATGACGCGGCACGACACCGGCCACTCCACTCCTCAGCGAGTCACTGAGCACGGCACATCCGTCCAGGCAGGACCTACCCAGCCCGCGACGACGACGGTCAACAGCGTCGGGACACTGCCCGCGAACGCTGAGTTGACTTCCACTACTCAGAGTCCGTCCGAGGCGAATACACCTCACCCCGGCGTCTCCGTGCCGAATCAGCCAACAGCTCTGCCGACGGTCTTCAAGGGATACGGCAGGGCCACGGGCTCGTCTTCCTCTGCGCGTCTCTCTCCATCGCCGCGTCTTCCCGAGCCGACCGCCACAGGTCTACCTATCGGGGGTCCCGCCGGCTCGCAGCGGGAACCCGGTATCACTGGAGGGCGCCCGGTGAATCCCAACACCGCCCGAACTGCCAGTGGCATCCCGCGGGGGACAGTCATCGGCAAGGAGAGCCCACAGAGCCGTATCCCCATGGGGCGAGGCACGGCCCCCGGGGCCTCCGCCAGTGGGCAACCCCGTCCAGGCAACGGCTTGGTCGGCGGCCGCCGCGTGGCGTCGGAAGCGGGCGGCGTGGTCGGGAGCCGTCCCGGTCAGCCCAGTCGCAACAGCGGACGCCCCTTCACCGCAGGGGGCTCGGGACTCGTCAACCCATCGTCGAGTCGCACCGAGTCTTCGCGAAGCCCGTTGCCGGGGCGCGGGTCCACCACAAACGGGGTCACCCGTACACGCAAGGACCAACGGCAGGACGGCAGGCGTCCCGACTACCTCGTCGAAGAAGCAGAGACCTGGCGTTCAGACAGCCGCAGTGTTCTACCCCCAGTTGTCGACTGAGTCCGCGACCCACCACACTCTCGGGAAGACACATGCGCATTGATGGCAAGCGGTCGCTCCGGCTTCCATCGACAGCACTCGCTGTCCTCGGTCTCCTGCTCGTAGGGGTTTCCGCCACTCCCGCATACGCCGACACCGTCCGTGCGCGACAGTGGCATCTCGATGCGATGCGAGCCGACGACATGTGGAAGACAAGCACGGGCCGCGGCATCACGGTCGCCGTCATCGACTCCGGAGTCGATGACACCCTGGCGGACCTGCGAGGTCAGGTGCTGGAAGGCAGAGACTTCTCTGCGCAACGAGGCAACGAGCACACCGACATCGCCGGCCATGGCACCGGCATCGCCGCGTTGATCGCTGCCACTGGCTCGCGAGGTGCGGTGAATGGCTCCTACGGACTGGCACCCGGGACGAAAATCCTTCCTGTCCGGATGCGGTACAACGAGGAAGAGTTCGGTCAAGTCGATGCGGGCGCCGAGTACGCTCGAGTACTGACCAAAGCCATTCGGTATGCCTCAGACTCAAAAGCTCAGATCATCAACATCTCCATGGCGACCGCCAACTCCCCCGGACGGAAGAACGTGGGGACGCCTGCGCTCGCAGCCGCCGTACGTTACGCCCTGGCAAAGGGAAAGCTCATCTTTGCGGGTGCGGGTAACAGTGGCGATACCTCCAACCGTCCCCAGTACCCCGCCTCCACCCCCGGTGTGGTGGGGGTAGGCGCGATCACGCCGCAGATCAAGCGCGCGTCGTTCTCACAACACGGTTCCGAGGTGGATATCACCGCGCCAGGCGTGAGCATGTACCACGCCTGCCCCGGGGGAACTCAGGTCTGCGAGAGTGAGGGAACCAGCGATGCCACCGCCATCGCCTCTGCCTCCGCCGCCCTCATCTGGGCCGCGCATCCTGACTGGACCAACAACCAGGTCCTGCGCGTCCTCATCAACACCATGAAGGGCAACGAAGAGAGTCCGACCCGCAACGACGACTTCGGTTACGGCATCGTCCGCCCACGTGCCGCGCTGCAGGACCCGGGCGACCCTGGCCCCGCCGACGAGTACCCACTTCCCGACCTGGAGGCCGCGGCGTCCAAATCCGCCTCCCCTGCGGCCTCCAAGTCGTCGGAGGCCGCCGACAGCGATAGGGCAGAGGGCAGCCACGGGACTGTTGCGGCGCCACAAGATGAGGACGGCAACACCACCCTGTGGATCGCCCTGGGTATTTCAGCCGCCGCTCTCCTCGGCACCGCCATCGTCGTGCTCAGCATGCGCGCCCGCCGTAACCGCCCGAACTCCCCCTTCGTGCCGGCCGCCCCTCCAGTGCCACCGGCCCATCAGCCATACGCACCACCCCAGCAGCAGGACCCGCCTTACGCACCGCCCCCGCCCCGAAGCCACACACCCGGCTCGCCACCGGACGGAGCACCTCGCCAGCCTGGGCAGCAGTAGTGAAGGCACCGGCTCACAGCCGAGCACTGTCCAGTGACAGTCGGAAGGACTGCCATGTCATTCGATGAAATGTGGGGTCAGGCTCGCAGCAGTGCCGCCGCCCGCCAGCACAGCAGCATGCGGTTGAATCAACTCCCGGCGGACCGTGATCCCACCGGGGAGAAACTCGTCGCGGACGCCGGATTTCTGAGAAATCGGGCGAAGAAAGCGGATACCGTCCGCGACGACTTCTCGAAGGTCGACGACGACGCTGTGAAGGAAACCAAACAGGTCGGCGACAGCCTGAAGGGTTTCAAATCAGGTTCAGCCTTCTCAACGTTCCTCGCCAGGTGGGGCAACCAGATGAAGTACGTCGAAGGATTGCTCGCCAATGACATCGTGGCAGCCCTGCAGTCCAGTGCGAACGACTACGCAGCGCGTGAACACAAAGAGAAAGCGCGTCACAGCAGCGAGAAACTCAAGTGACCTGAGCTACAGCGGGGATTCATGCTGGACTACAAGACGCTTCTACATGCCGACTTCACCGAACTCTCCGAAGCAGTGACCAAGTGGCGCAAGCTTCCCGAGAAGTTCAAAAAGGTCCACACGCAGTACACGAGCACCGTAGAAAAGGACCTGGAAGGCTCCGACTGGAAGGGTGAAGGAGCCAGCGCTGCCCTGAAGAAGGTGAGGGTTGTCGGCAACGAAATCACGGCTGCAGCCGACGAGGCGCAAGACGTGTACAAGTTGCTGGACGACGCCCATGAGGTTTTCACAGCCTCGCAGAAAAAGTTGAAAAACCTTAAGCACGACATTGAGTCGGACAAATATCTTTCGATCAAATCCGACGGCGAAGTCTACTTCGACCCCCCTGGGGACACGCCCACTGAGCACATCGCAGCATTGAAAAAGGGGTACCAAGAAACCCTGCAGGCCTATCGAAGCAGCATTCGGGCCACGCTCGACACTGCCCAGGAGGCTGATGAGACTCTGCACTGGGCCTTGAGTCAGGATTACAACGGGCGCAGCAGGGGTTTCAACTCCAAGGAGTACAGCAGCATCGCGGACGCCAAGAAGGGGCGTGAGCAGGCAGACAAGGATCTCAAGGATCTGGAGAAGCTGGTCGGAGAGAAGGGGAAGCTGGGCCTGGCGTCGGCGTACGGTTCCTTGGCCCCGGCGACGCTGCGCCAGATCAATTCTCTCATGTCCCGCCACGAGGGCGATCCCTACTTCGCCGAGAAGTTCGCAACGCACTTGGGCGGCAAAGGGACCTTGGAACTATGGACCCGCATCGCCGACAGGGTTCAGACCGGCGATGAGCAGACGAAGGCGTCGGCAGCCATCCAGAAGTCATTGAGCTTCACCCTGGCAACTGCTTCACACTCCGACAGCCCTGCTATGGAACGCTGGAAGCAGGACGTCATCGCCGAGGGCGGGAAGCAGGTCAACTACCTCGACAGAGGAAGGGGGGTCCTGCAGAACGGACCGTACGGGTTCCAGGTGATGAGCAGTCTCATGCGCTACGGGAACTACGACACTGACTTCCTCGACGACTACGGCAAGAAACTCATCGGATTCGAGAAGTCTCACAAGGACGAGAAGCCCAACGATCTATGGCGGGCGGACGGGGACAGCGCACCCTACCTCAATTTCGGATCGGGAAGTGACCAAGGCCTCGATCCCATGGCCGGCTACATGGAGGCGCTCGGGCATAATCCGGAAGCCGCGACCGGCTTGTTCTACTCGAAGGCCTGGGACAACGACAGCAAGATGGCTCCCGAGCTCGAATACTTGCTCAATGATCGCACATGGCCGGATGGGAATCCCTTCGCGAAGGAGCATCGGGGCTTCGGTTACGACGAACTGGGCCACGCTTTGGAGGCTGCAACGCTGGGGAAACCATACGACGCGACCGATGCGGTGATACACCGGGACGGCAGGACCGCGAACGTCATGGAACAAGTCGTCAAGCACGTTTCCAAAAACATCGACTTCGTCGATGGTAAGCCCGGAACCGGCGACAGTTTGGCACGCATGGGCGCGGGATATATGGACGACCTCAACTGGTCCACCATCGACGAAGGTGGGCGTGGATCGGTTGAGGGCCGTGACGACTTGTACAACCACCACGGCAACGGACACCTCAACCTCACTCAGTCAACTGCGAGTCATTTCCTCTACAACGTAACCCAAGGAAAAAGTGGTTACGAGATCCTCTCATCGGCGCAACAGGCCTTCACCCTCAACGCGCTCGAGGCACACGGGGACAACCCGGATGCTGCCCACAAGGTGCTCAACAACGGAGGGTACGTACACGGGATTTTGGACGAAGCGCGCATTTCCCATCTGGACAAGCAGTACGGAGACGCGACCGAGAGAATAAATGACGAACTCGGAGAGTCAGCCGGGTGGAAAAAGTTTGGAATCAGCCAGGGTATCGGAGTGGCGACCGGCCTCGTACTTCTCCCAGTAGGGGGTCCAGGCGTCTCGACGGCCGTTGCGTTCGGCGTGCCCACCCTCGTCGAAGGAGCAGTTGGCGCTGTCGAGAATCATTGGGGCAACGAGATCGATCAGGAAACAAAAGAAAAAGAAGCCGACCTTTCCGACAAAAACCGGATGACTGCAACTCGTTGGAGTGACCTCGGACAACTTCGAGCAGTTACTCCTGCGCTCCTTCACGTGAGGGAACATGGAGGAGAAGACTATACAGAAAGCGTTCTGAACGCCTACGACCGCGGCGCGAATGTGCAGAACCGTACAGATGGAGTTAGCCGGTGAACCGAAAGTACCTGCTTCTAGCCGGGACTGCCGCCCTTACGCTGACCTGTGCCGGGTGCGGAGACGATGCACCGGCCCACGGCGCCGACGCGTTGAAAGATGCCTGTGGAGGTGTCCTGGACCGTGCGACGATAAAAGAATCCAGCGGCGACGATAAGTTCGATCGTTTGCGCGACACATCCAAGTCTGAATCGCATGAGTCAGCCGCAAAGATCCTCCTCGAGGAGGATCACGCGGCCTACGTCTGCGAAATCTCGATCGACGATGCCCCGGCCGGTGGAGACAGGGGATTGTCCATAAATTACATCCCTGACGGGGGGCACCTGTTCCCTGAGAATGAAAAACGGAGTTTCAGCGGTTACAAAGCCTATGCGTTGGGTGGCGGCATGCAGGCCACGACCGAATCAGGGAGTGCCAGTGTTTATTTTCCATGCAAAGTGCAGGACAGGGAGGATCCGGTTGCCGTGACCGGAGAAATAGACAATGACCTTGACCTCTCTGTGGACACACAGTTTCGCGTCCTGTTCCGCTCCTCCAATCGAATGGTGGAGCTCTTGAAGTGCACCAATGCCATTGACTTTCCGGCGCCTGAGACCATGAAGCCCTTTCCAATGATAAAAGACTGAGCACAGTGGCCGGCGGGCTGCGAGTGCGCCCGACAGGGGTGCTTGGCCTCTCGCCAGAACCCCCCGTTCAGAGTGTTTGCCCGATCCTTCAAGAGGATGGTCGAACTGATCGGCTGCACTAGTATCATCGCGCTCCCCTGATCCCAGCGCTATGCAGCCTCTGCCAATGGAAGAGGCCTGAACGCCGTTCCCTCGGGAAACGTGCACCTGTTTCACAGGCGAGGCCGCTCCGACCAGAAAAGACCAAATTTCCGCCGTCAGCATCGGCAGGGTCGTTGCGGGTAATCCTGGCGGAATCGTTCCGGGGGTACTCGATGAAAGTACGAATCGGCCTTATAGCACTGCTCCTGGCCGGGGCCACGAGCTGCGGAACGGTCGGAGGAGACGGCAGAAGTGATGGGGGGAGACAGGATGCAATCATGAACATGCAAGAAGCAGCTGATCGAGCCGATGCCCTCCTCGCTGCCACCGTGGACGCGATCAAGCCTCCGGTTGAGTGGTCACACGGCATCTCTACCGAACTCAGCTGCTCAGTATCGCGACGGGTTGCCGTGACTACCGTCATCTCCACCGAACGCGTGGGGAGTTTTCTCGGTGTCGTAGAGCGCTACTGGGAGAAGCAGGGATTCACTCACCGGGGCTCCAACAACAGCAAGTCCTCTCCCGCGACCTATTTCGTCACTCCCGATAAGTTCCAGATCAGGCTTCGGTTCGGGTATCAGGGGCAGGCACAGTTCGAAGTGACGACGCCCTGCGTGGAGAAATCTGCGGTGGCTGCGCCAAAACATCGAGACGGCGCGCCGGAGTATGATGGATCCCAACCGCCGGCACCCAGCGCGAAGTCGGAGTTCTGGTCCGCTAATAACCCTGTGCCCGAATCTCCTTCGAGATAAGACGAATCTCGCCTTCACTCGAGAGGCCCATAGAAAGTGGACAGCAAATGGTGGTCCTCAATGCTGCGGCACACCAGGTCGTCAAGGACTTGGGATGTGGCGGTGCTGAGCTGTCCGAGAGGCCTCCCACTGCTGTATCAGGCGTCTACGCAGGGAAGTAACGGCCTCTATACGGTCCCGAGCTCGTGACACGCACTTTTTGCAGGCGGTCCAGGGGATCCATCCGTTGGTGGTGAGTCGACGCGGAGGGCTCAGGCGTCGTCCGTAGTGGGGCACGGTACTGGCAAGCTTGCAGCTGGATTGACCGCAGCGTCCTGTCGTTGTAGAGCACGGGCGGATACCTCCAGGCACTCATGGTCATCCACCGGCTTTGGACCTGGCCCCTTCCTGTGGGCCAGGACGGCAGCAACGGCTCCATCAGCGTCCACAAGTCGTCCACGGAAGCTGAACACGGCTGCGTGAGAGGGGCGCCCGTGCTGAGGGGGAGGCGGCTCGTGGCCGCCTCCCCCTCTCTCACGGTGTCGCGGGTCGGTCAGCCCATCAGCATGCGGAAGCGGGCCGCGTTGCCCTTGTCCGTGTCCTGGTAGCCGGTGACCGACTCGTCGAGCAGTTGGGCGATGCGGGCGAGCTTCTGGGACATCTGGTCCATCTGCTCGCCGCTGTCGCGCTGGATGTCGATGTAGGCGGTCTTCGCCTCGCCCTCCCAGGTCTCGGCGACCGCCTTGACCCGGCGCATGAGGCCCTCGAGCTCTTCGGCCAGGTTCTTGGCCGTGTTGCGGACGTCGACGGCGGCCTGGGTGACCGTGTCGTAGTTGACCGCTGTCCGGTCGGGATCGAAGCTCATGATGCGTCTCTCTCCTCGTGAAGGGGCGGGCGGGTCAGGCGAGGTCCGTGATGCGGCTGGTGACCTGGTAGGAGTTGTCCACCTTCCGGATGTGGGAGATGCGCTCCTGCTCCTGGTCGGTGAAGCCGCCGACGCTCGCCCGCATCGCCTCTTCGAGGTCGACGAGGTCGTCCTGGAGCTTCTTGAGGTTCTTGTTCACACCCTGCTGGACGGTGTCGAACTCCTTGCCCGCCGCTCCCTTCCAGCCGGCCTGGATCATGTCCACCACGCGGTTGAGCGAGGTGACCCGGTCGCTCACCTCGTGGTGGAAGTCGCGGATGTCGTTGGCCAGACCCGTGAGCGCGTGTGCGCTGAGATCAACGCCCGAAGCCATACGTTCTTGCCCTCCCTCTTGCAGCGGCGGCGTCCTTCGCCACCGCGACGGGTTTGCCGGAACCGATGGTCCGGCTCTCCTGGCGGGCAAGACATGCCACATCCCGCGCGACGCGCGGTCGCAGCGCCGCTCCGCCCCCGTGCGATACCACACGCGTGGTATCCGCAGCCACTCTAGTCACTGGACATGGTCCTTCCAACTGCAAAGACCGGACAGGGGAGTTCCTTCGGCCAGTACCGTGACCAGTACTGTGACCGGCACCGCGGGCACAGCTCGGACATCGCGAAAGGGGTCGCTGCGGCATGGCTGAGACGGCTGAGGAGATCAAGGCGCGCAAGGAGCGGGAGCGGGACGAGTTGTACGCCCTCGACATCTCCGGCGTCGAGTGGCAGTGCGCGCCCGGCACCGAGGAGCACGAGGAGCGCGTGGAGATCGCCCATCTGCCCGACGGCGCCGTCGCCATGCGGTCCTCCCTGGAGCCCGAGACGGTGCTGCGGTACACGGAGGCCGAGTGGCGGGCGTTCGTCCTCGGCGCGCGGGACGGCGAGTTCGACCTGGAGCCTCCGGTGGGGCAGGACGACGAGCCCCCGGCCGCGTAGGCGACAGACCGGCCGGGTGGGACGGACCGGCGGCTCGCTGAGACCTCGGCCTCCACCGACGCGCCTCCACCGACGCGCCTCCACCGACGCGCCTCCGCCGACGCGCCCCGGCACGTACACGTCTCGGTGGCAGCGCCTCCGCCGCCGCGCCTCGGACGTGCCGTCTCAGCCTGCCGCGTTCCTCCGGCGTCGGCGCAGGTCGCGGGCGACGATCGCCGATCCGGTGATGAGGGTCGCCAGGACGACGGTCGCGCCGGCGACGTAGACGGCGTAGCGCCGGTCGCGCTCCTCGGGGGTCTCCGCGAGGGAGAAGGGCGCCACGTCGGGGGCGGGCAGGCCGGTGGGGCCGGGGTCGGGCGACGGGGTGGAGGGCGGGTCGGCGAGGTCGGACTGCTGGACGGCGCGCACCGGGTCGACGACGCCCCAGCCGACGAAGTCGTCGTGGCCGTTGACGACCCGCTCGGCCGTCTGCTCGATCTGGGTGATGATCTGGGCCGGCGTCCAGTCGGGGTGCTTCTCCTTGAGGAGGACGGCCACGCCCGCGACGAACGGGGCGGAGAAGCTGGTGCCGTTGTCGGCGCACTGGCCGCCGCCGGGGACGGTCGAGACGATGTCCACGCCGGGTGCGGCCACCCCGACGAAGGGGCCCGCCTGCGAGAAGGACGCGCGTTCGTTGTTGCGGTCGGAGGAGGCCACGGCGAGGACGCCGTCGAAGGCGGCCGGGTAGGTGGCCTTGGCCTTGCCGTCCAGGCCGTCGTTGCCGGCGGAGGCGACCACGACGACCCCCTTGTCGATCGCCCGCCGCACCGCCTGGGCGAGGGCGGAGGTGGCCGAGAGGGGCTTGGTGGTGTCCTGCGAGATGTTGATGACCTGGGCGCCGCGCGAGACGGCGTAGGTGATGGCCTGGGCCATGGTGTCCGAGTCGCCGGTGCTGTCGGCGTCGTTCTGCCGGATCGGGATGACGGTGGCCTCGGGGGCGAGGCCCACGAAGCCGGTGCCCGCGCGGGGGCGGGCGGCGATGATGCCGGCGACCTTCGTGCCGTGGCCCACCTGGTCGTCTGTCGGGTCGCCACCGCCCTTCTTCCCGGCCAGGTAGTCATGGCCGGACGCCTTGTCGACGGCGGAGGCGAGTTGGGGATTCCTGTCGTCGACGCCGGTGTCGACGACCGCGACCCGCACCCCCTTGCCCTTGTCGGTGCCCTGCCAGAGCCGGTCGAGCTGGACGCGCTGCAGGGACCAGGGGGTTCCCTTGATCTGCCGTGCGGGGAAGGTGCATTCGCCGCTCCCGTCCAGGCGGACGGTTGCCGTTCCCGCCGGGTGGGCCGTGTCCGGCTGGGGGGCGGTGGCCGTCCGTGGGGTGGTCGCGGCGTGGACGCCGGTGCCCAGTCCGGTCAGCAGCACGGCGGCGGTCAGCAGGCATGCCCTCGTCGGCAGCGCTCCCACGGCGCTCGCCCCCTTCTTCGTGCGTCCTCGTGTCCGTGCCTCGCGTCCCGCCCCCGAGCCGAGCCGGGTCACGAACCCTGCGGCTGCCGCGCGCTGTTGGTGTCCAGCCGGGGTCCCTTGGCGAGGAGTTCCGACCAGGCGGCGGGCACCTTGGCGGGCCGGACGTTCTCGTAGCCGAGCTTGACCTGGGCCTCGCTGGGGTCGGGGGTACCCTCGGCGTTCTTCCCGCGGCTCGCGCCGATCTTCGAGGTGCGGCTGTCGCTGTCCCCGTTGGCCTGGACGGCGTACCGCAGCCCGGTGTCGGTGACGAGGAAGAGGGCGCCGGCGCCGGTCTCGGTGCCCTGGAACTGGGTGTAGAGCAGCCCGGTGCCCGGGGTGACGTAGGTGCTGGTGCCCTCGGCGGTGTTCTCGAGCGGGTAGCCGGTGCCCGCCCAGGTGCTGAGCGTGGTGGCGTCGTCCTCGCCGACGTCGCGCAGCACGCTGCACACGGTGTCGCGGGCCGAGCCGCCGCCGGCTGCCGAGTCCGTGGGGGACGCCGTGGGCGCCGAGTTGACCTGCCGGGTGCGCCGGAGGGGCCAGTGGGCGGCCTGGCCGGCGAAGGGCTCGGCGTCGGCGGTGAAGTCCTGCAGGCCCACCGTGCGGGCCCGGCCGTTCATGTTCAGCGCGGTCGTCTGCGGCGAGGAGATGAGCAGCCAGGCGGTGAACTCGCTGACCGGCCGCACCTTGCCGGGCAGGACGACGTAGTACCTGGTGCCCTCGCCGGTCTCGGCCCGCAGGACCATGCCGACCCGGTTCTCGTCGTCCGAGAGCCCGCCCGGCACGTGTGCCGGTGTGCCGACGCCCGCCGGCAACCGCGGGAACCGGATGTCGTCCCCCTGATGGAGGGTGGCCAGCCACTCCTTGCTGACGGGTTGCGGCGCGCGGGTCCCGACGAGCGCGGTCGTCAGCGCGTCGGACTCCTTGCCGGTGACGGCGTACGAGGTGCCGTGCGCGTCGACCAGGTGGCGCGCTCCGGCGCGGGTGCGGACGTAGAGGACGTCGCCGCCGGAGAGGCGGTGCGAGTCGTCCATCGTGTCCGCGTCGCGCCGTGCCAGGACGAAGGTCGCCTGCTGCACGGTCTCGCCCTTGCCGCCGGGCTGTTCGCAGACGGCCCAGCGCTTGGCGCGGCCCGCCTCCTCGGCCGAGGGCAGCCGGTCCGGGGCGTAGGGGATGCCGAGGATGGGGCCGCGGGGCAGCTTGCCGGAGTCGAGGATCTTGTCGCCGACCTGGATGACCTCGTAGTCGGCGCCGTTCATGAGCAGGCGTGCGGAGGCGAGGTTGAGGACCGGGTGCAGCCGGGCGGACTTCCCCGTCTTCAGGACGACGTAACGGGTCGTCGACTGCTTGCCGACGATGACCCGGGTGCCGGGCTCGTCCCAGCCGGGGGGCGCGGTGGGCTGGAACATGCCCCAGGCACCGAAGACGGCCAGCGTCAGCGCGCCGGCGATCAGGCCGGGCACGACCGCGCGCAACGGCTTGGGCGCGCCTTCCTCCGAGCCGGACGGCGAGGGCTGCAGGAAGGCGGCGAGGGTGCGCCTCTTCGCGAACGTGTAGGCGTTGAGTTCGTCCCGCCGTGATGCCATGAGTGCCTGCTTCTCCCCCGTTGTCGCACCCGCGGGGACCCGCCCCCGCCCTGCGATGTCCGACCCGCCCCCTACTATGCATGGTGTCCGTGGGAACCCGTGGAGCGGGTAGGGTACCTGGGCCCTTCCGGGGCTCAAGTGCGGTGTCCGCACCGGTCGGTTGTGAGCAGGACAGGGGCAGGACGGGGGGAAACGGTGAGGGCTTCCGGTACGCGGTCGCGACCGCTCGGACGCACGGGTCCGGAGGGGGTCCGGCCACCGGCGGGGGATGCCGTCGGGCAGCAGCCGCCGGGGCCGCGGGACGGCGTGCGGGGCGCGGTGGCGCCGCGGTTCAGGATGCGGCTCGGTCAGGCCGGATCGTTCCGGGTGCAACGACTCGTGTTGCTCGAACTGGCGGTCGCCGCGCTGGTCGTCGGCTGGGTGGCCGGGCCGCTCCTCATGGTGCCGGCCGTGGTGGTCGCGGTGCTGCTGGTGTCGCTGGCCCTGGTGCGCCGCAGGGGCCGTTCGCTGCCCGAATGGCTGCTCACCGCGCGCGAGTTGAGGGCCCGGCAGCGTCGGGCGGCGGCCCTGGTGATACCCGCCGACGCGGAACCCGCCCTGGTGCCCGCCCTGGAGTGCGAGCCGAGTCTGCGCACGTACTCCTACGGGGTGCGGGACCGGCGGCCGGTGGGGATCGTCGGGGACGGGACGTTCGTCACCGCCGTGCTGCAGGTGGAGGCCGACGCGACGGCACTGCGGGCCGAGGTGAGCCGGCAGCCGTTGCCGCTGGGCCTGGTGCGGGACGCGCTGGAGGTGGACGGGATACGGCTGGAGTCGGCGCAGATCGTGCTGCACACGCAGCCGGCGCCCGCGCTGCACCTGCCGCGGCAGTCCGTGGCCGTCGCCAACTACCTGCCGCTGCAGCAGCAGACGGGGACCCCGGCGGTGCGCATCACCTGGGTCGCGCTGAAGCTCGACCCGGAGTTGTGCGCGGAGGCGGTGGCCGCGCGCGGGGGCGGTGCGACAGGGGCGCGGAAGTGCGTCGTGCGCGTGGCCGACCACCTGGCGAGCCGGCTGACCGGTGCCGGGTTCCGGGTGACGGTGCTCGACGAGGAGGGGCTGGTCGCCGCGCTCGCCACCTCCGCCTGCGCCGATCCGCTGGTGACCGCCGAGGCGGCACGCGGCTCGGCACGGGAGCGGCGGACGCAGGAGTCCGGGCGGAACTGGCGGTGCGACAACCGCCGGCACACCACGTACTGGATCGGGCGGTGGCCCCAGCTCGGCGGTGCCGAGTCGCTGCCGCGCTTCCTGACCGGGGTGACGGCGATACCGGCCCTGGCGACGACGTTCAGCCTCACCCTCGCGCGGGGTGAGCGGCAGGAGGTGTCGCTGCGCGGGCATCTGCGGGTGACGGGGCGCAGTGAAGAGGAACTGATCGCCGCCCGCCGCGCCCTGCAGGACACGGCACGGCGGTCCGGAGCCGGGCTCGTCCGGCTGGACCGTGAGCAGGTGCCCGGCATGCTGGCCACGCTCCCCCTGGGAGGCGCACGATGACGACGGCTCCGACGCCTCCCCCGGCCGCTCCCGCACCCTTCCCGTCCGGTCCGGGACCCCAGCCCTTCGCACCCGCACCCGCACCCGGAACCGGGACCGTGACCGGCCCAGGACCGGGGCCCGGACCGGGGAACGCTCCCCCGGCCCCGGCCCCGGACGCCGGCGTGACCGCCGGGGCGCACCCGCCCCGGCGGGCCGGGGCCGGCGGATGGTTGCGGCACGGACTCGGCCTCGGGCGCGGGCCGGCCGGGCCCCGGACCGGGCGGCACTCGCTGCCCGCCCAGGACCTGGACGCGCTCTGCCTCCCCCTGGGGGACGACGGGGTGGTGGCCGGGGTCGACGCCCAGGGCAGGCCGGCCGTACTCGGCATCAACAGGCCCACCCCCTACGACGTCGTCCTGATCGGCGGACTGTGGACCGCGCAGGTGCTGGCGCTGCGCACGGCGGCGACGGGCGCGCGGGTCGCCGTGGAGACCGGACGGCCGCAGGCCTGGGCGCAGATGGTCCACGCCATGGGCGGCGGGCAGAACGGCCTCGCCGTGTACGACGTGGGGCGGGTGCCGCCGCAGGGCGCCTCGGCCGGTACTCCGGTGCTGGTGGTGCGGGACTGCGGGATGCGGCCGCCGCGCGGGCGGGTGGTGTCCGGACCGTGGCAGGCGGTGCTGACGCTGCTGCCGTACCTGAGCCCGGTCGCCCCCCGGCTCATACGGCAGGCGCGGCTGGTGGGGGTGCAGCGGGTCTCGCCCGACGAGGCGGCCGAGCTGGGCCGCACCATGGCGCTCCCCCGGTCCGAGACCGACGCGCTGCCCACGCTGCACGACGGCCTCACGCTCTGGTGCGCCGAGCGCGACCGGCAGTACGTGATGACGCAGCCCACGGACGCCGAGATCGGTCTGCTGGGGACACCGCGCCGCATGGACTGAGGGCGCCGCGGGGACGGACGGCTCGGTCCGGCGCACGGCTCGGGCCGGCGGGACGACGGGCGCTGTCGGGCGCCGTCGGGCCGTCGGGGCCGTCGTCCGCTGCGGCGGGCGGCACTGCGGAGGTCGTGCCCGGCGGCTCCTCCCCCCGCCCCCGCCCGGTTCCCCCGCTCGGGCACCGGCGAGGCGGTACGTCACGGCGCATGGCGATGCGGATGCGGACGGCACGACGAGGAGGGCATGCGCGGAACGCATGCCCCGGAAGAACGAACGGAAGGACTCGGCGTGAGTTTCGGCCCGCCTCCCTCGATGTACACACAATCCGCCGTGTCGGCGGACGACCGCCGCAGGAAGCGGCGAAGGAAGACGTTCGGTGTGATCGCCGCCGTGCTGGCCGGCGTCCTCGCGCTGGGGTCCGTGGTCGTCTGGGCCATGAACGGCTCGTCCTCCGGGAAGGACGAGCGGAACGCGGCCGACGCCCCGGACCGGCTCGACGTCAGGGAGACGGTCGAGAAGCGGCCCGCCAGTGCCACGGGGGCACTGGCGTTCCGATTCTCCGCCGACGACCTGGCCCCGGGCGAGGAGCACGACATGCCGGGCCTGTGGGCGACCGACAGGATCGTCGCCAAGGGCATCAATCGGACCCTGCTCGGCTTCGAGATGGGCGCGGACGCGGCCGCGGGCGACGAGACCTGGAGCATCCGCTTCGACGGACCGATCTGCGGGACAACGGCACGGATGAGTGTCGAGCACCGCACCGCGATCCTCTTCGCGGGCACGGCCGAACGGGGCGCCCCCTGCGACCGGGTGGCCTTCGTGGACCTCGACGACGGCAAGACCCTGTGGAGCAAGAAGTTCTCCCCTGAGAAGTCGGGCGGCACGTCGGGTACCGAGGACACGTCCGCCCTCCAGCCGCCCACCGTCACGCTGACGCACGGCACGGTGGTCGTGACCTGGGGCGGCGGGACGGACGCGTACGCCATGGACGGCGGCAAGCGTCTGTGGCGGAACGAGAGCACGGACAAGTGCCTGCACATGGGCGCCGGCGGCGGGAAGGGCCTGCTGATACGGCTCGCGTGCCAGGGCTCCGATCCCGCGGCCCCGGCGACGTCCCGGGTACGGAAGGTCGACGCCCGTACGGGGCACACCGTGTGGACGTACTCGGTGGCGAAGAACGTCAGCGACATCCACCTGGTCTCCAGCGACCCGACGGTCCTCGCGGTGTCCGCCGGGGACGTCGGCATCACCGACCTCCTCTCGCTCGACGAGCACGGGAAATACCTGGCCACCATCCGGGTGCAGAAGGGCAAGTACGTCGCCGAGTGCGTCGACGAGGCGGACTACGTCTCCGTGGAGGACTGCCCGAGCATCGTCGTCGGCGACGGGCAGGTCTTCCTGCGGAGCGCGGAGCAGGGCGACCTGGTCAACAACGCCAACTGGATCGTGGGGTTCGACCTGAAGACCGGCAAGACGGTCAAGAAGTTCGACTCCGGGCGTGACGCGCTGCTGTACCCGCTGCGGATGAGCGGCGACCGCCTGCTGGCACTGCGCGAGAGCAGTGACCACATCTCCCCCATGGCGCTGATGAGTCTGGATCCGGCGACCGGCGGGGTGACGCCGTATCTCTACTTCGACCTGCCGTCCGAGGCCTGGACGTTGACGTCGCAGACGATGAACGACGTCCGCGTCGAGGACGGGCGCGTCTTCTTCGGTTCCAGGTTGGCGACCGGCCCGAAGGAGAAGACGTGGCAGTGGCTGGTCGTCGGGGTGGAGAGCGTCACCCGGCGTGCGGAGTCGCTGAAGATGCCGAAGAAGCAGGACCGCTGAGCCGGGCTGTCACCCGCGCCGGAGGAGAGGGGGCGCGGGACAGGGGACGGGAGCTGAGTGATTGTGAGCGGTTTTCGTCCGTTTCGTTCGGTGACGTCGACGGCGGGCGGGAACCCTTCGGGCATGTGACGAGGGAGTGGGGAGGAGTGGAGGGGTGGGCGGCCCTGCCCCGGGGACGCTTGTGGTGATTAGGCTGGGACAGGGCGCGACACCGGAAGTGTGGCGGGCCGTCGGCCCGCCAGGGGGTGAACCGGGCGTATTCGGACGACGTCGGACAGGGTCGGGCGGAGTCGGACGACTTCACACAACTCACACAGCGAGAGCGGTTGCCCCCAGCACGGCACGCACGAGGATGCTCGACCACACCAGGAGGAATTGTGAACAGCGATCGGAACGGGTTCGGCGGGGGCTGGGCCACACCCGACGACGACCAGTCCGACGCCGAGTCCGCCATCGAGATGACGGGCGAGTTCACCATCGACTACGCGGCGCCCGCCTGGTACACGCAGAACGCCTCGGGCGGATCGGAGGAGACCGCGGAGGCCGACGGGGACGACTCCGGTGCGGCGGTGAGCCCTGCGGCCGAGGGCGCGGACGCGGGAGCGGGAGCGGCCGGATCCGCTGTGCCCTCCGCTGTGCCCTCGGCCGGTGCCGGGGTGGCGGCCGCGCCGCTGCCCTCGCCCGCGCCGATGCCGGTCCCGCCCTCGGCTCCCGTGCCTCCGCCCGCGCCGACGACGGCTCCCGTGCCGGGTCCTCCCGTGCCTCCGGTGCCCGCCGCCGCGCCCGCGCCGGCCGCGCCCCCCGCTCAGGCCGCTCCCCCGGTGCCGCCCGCCGGTGACACCGCCGAGGCCTCGAACGTCTCCTCCGGGGACGGTTTCCCCGTGTGGACGCCGCCGACCGCGCCGCCACAGGCGGAGGAGGCCGGGAACACAGACGCCGGAAGCACGGACACCGGAAGCACGCACACCGGCGGTACGGACGCCGGAAGCGCCGTCACCGAGGCCGGCGAGGCCGAGCCCGGTGGAGGTCTCGGGGGCGGCGCGACCATGAGGTTCTCCTCGGCGGCGCTCAAGCACGCACTGGAGGAGCGTGCACCCGCCGAAGCGGCCACGCGGACGGAGGAGGCCGGTGACAGTGCTGCCTCGCCTTCGGCCCCGGCCCCGGTCCCGAGCCCGGCTCCGGTTTCGGCTTCTGCTTCTGCTTCTGCTTCTGCTTCTGCATCCTCGAGGGGGTCCGAGGAGGACGGTCAGGCCGGGAACGAGGCGGCGGAGAGCCCCGCTTCGGCGACCCACGACTCCGCCGGGACCCCCGGATCGGGTGACTTCCAGCTCAGTGCGCCGAACGAGGGTGCCGTCCCGGAACCGGCGGAAACCGAGGCGGCCACGAGGCCCGAGCGGTCCGGCGGCTCCGGCAGCGCGAGTGCGCCTTCCGGCCCGCCTTCCGTCAGTGCGGACTCCCGGAACGACGAGGCACAGGCCGCTCCCGGTGAGGCCGCCTCAGAACCGGGATGGATGCCTCCGCCGGTACCCGGTACCGCGCTGCCCCCGCTGCCGCCCGCCTACCAACCGGCGGCGCCCGCGCCCGCGCCGACGGCTCACTGGACCGGTGCGCCGCAGCCCGGCGCTCCCGTGCCGCCCGCGGCCTCGCCCGCGCAGCCGCAGGGCGGACCGGGTCCGGAGCAGGCTCCCACCGGTCCGGGACAGCAGGCCGTGCCCCCGCAGCAGCCACCGCAGGCACCGCAGGCGGCTCAACCGGCTCAGCCACCGCAGGCACCGCAGTCGGCTCACCCTGCTCAACCGGCTCAGCCGCCGCAGGCACCGTCGGCACCGTCGGCACCGCAGCAGCCGCCCGCCGGCTGGAACCAGGCGGCGCCGCCCGCCGCGCCCGGCCCGCAGCAGGGGTACGGCTTCCCGCAGCCCCCCGCACAGCCCGGTCCCCAGGGGCAGCCGCCGGCCCAGCCGGGGTACGGCTTCCCGCAGCCTCCGGCACAGCCGGGACCGCAGCCCGGGGCGGAGCCGGCAGCACAGCCGGGAGCGCAGTCGCCCGGCCCTGCCGCTCCGCAGGCCGGCTACGGATTCCCGCAACAGGGCGCGCCGGTGCCCACGCCGGGTGGTTACGGCTTCCCGCAGCCCCCCGCGCCGCAGGCCGGGCCGGCCGGTGCCCCGCCCGCCCAGCCCACTCCTCCCGCACCGCACGCCCAGTTCGAGCAGGGCCCCGCGGCTCCGCCGCCCGGCTTCCCCCCTGCGGGCCCCCAGCCGCACCCCCAGCCCGGCGGGTACGGCTTCCCGCAGTCTCCCGGCGAGCCCGGCGCTCAGGGGCAGCCGCCGCAGCCCCCGCAGCAGGCGCAGCCGCAGCCCGTGCAGCAGCCGCAGCCGCCCGTCGACCCGCGCGCCGGTGCCGCCTGGCCGCAGCCCGTGCGGCACGACCAGCGTCAGCCCACCAACCCCGGTGCGGCACCGCTCGGTTACACGGCCGCTGTCGAACTGTCCTCGGACCGCCTGCTCAACAACAAGAAGCAGAAGGCCAAGAGCAGTCGCCCCGCCGGGGGCGGTGGCCGCTTCAAGCTGGGCGGCAAGAAGGAAGAGGCCGAGCGGCAGCGGAAGTTGGAGCTCATCCGCACGCCCGTCCTGTCCTGCTACCGCATCGCGGTCATCAGTCTCAAGGGCGGCGTCGGCAAGACGACCACCACGACCGCGCTCGGGTCGACCCTCGCCACCGAGCGGCAGGACAAGATCCTCGCGATCGACGCCAACCCGGACGCCGGCACGCTCGGACGCCGGGTGCGCCGGGAGACGGGGGCGACCATCCGGGACCTCGTCCAGGCGATCCCGTACCTCAACTCGTACATGGACATCCGGCGGTTCACCTCCCAGTCGCCCTCCGGGCTGGAGATCATCGCCAACGACGTCGACCCGGCGGTGTCCACGACGTTCAACGACGAGGACTACCGGCGCGCGATCGACGTGCTCGGCAGGCAGTACCCGATCATCCTGACCGACTCGGGCACGGGGCTGCTGTACAGCGCCATGCGGGGCGTGCTCGACCTCGCCGACCAGCTCATCATCATCTCCACGCCGTCCGTGGACGGGGCGAGCAGCGCGAGCACGACGCTGGACTGGCTGTCCGCGCACGGGTACGCGGACCTGGTGTCGCGGTCCATCACCGTCATCTCCGGGGTGCGCGAGACCGGAAAGACGATCAAGGTGGAGGACATCGTGTCGCACTTCGAGACGCGGTGCCGAGGAGTCGTCGTCGTGCCCTTCGACGAGCACCTCGCGGCGGGGGCCGAGCTCGACCTCGACATGATGCGGCCGAAGGTGCGGGAGGCCTACTTCACGCTGGCCGCGATGGTGGCCGAGGACATGTCGCGGCATCAGCAGTCGCACGGGCTGTGGACGTCGGACGGAAATCCGCCGCCGGTGGCCGCGCCGCCGATGCCGGGGCAGCCGTTGCCGGCGTCGCCTCCGGCGCCGGGGTACTACGGCGGAGCCGGGGCCGGGGCCGGGTATCCGGGGGTGCCGCCGCAGGCGCCGTACGGGCAGCCGGGGGTTCAGCCCCCGCAGCAGCAGCCGGGGGCCGTGCCGCCGGGTGGGCAGCAGCCGCCGTATCCGCCGGCTCAGCAGTAGGAGTCGGCCGGGGGGCGGGGGTGCGCGTGGGGGTTCTCACCCTCGCCGCCCCCCTCCCCCGGGTTCCGCAGCGCCGACGGGGGCTCCTCCCCCGCCCCCGAAGCTCCCGAACCTCAGGAGTCGGTCTGCTCCAGCAGCAGCCGGCGGCAGTGGTCGACGTCCTGAGTCATCTGAGCCATCAGTGCTTCCAGGGAGTCGAACGTGGCCTGGCCGCGCACGTAGGACTGGAAGTCGACGGCGACGTGCAGGCCGTACAGGTCGAGGCCGACGCGGTCGATCGCGTAGGCCTCCACCGTGCGTTCCGTGCCGTCGAACTGAGGGTTGGTGCCCACCGAGATCGCCGCCGGCATCGCCTCCTCGCCGACGTGCAGCCAGCCGGCGTAGACGCCGTCGGCGGGGATCGCGGTGTGCGGGAGCGTCTCCACGTTGGCCGTGGGGAAGCCGAGCTCCCGGCCCCGCTGGGCCCCGCGGACGACGACGCCCTCCACGCGGTGCGGGCGGCCGAGGATCTCCCGCGCGCCGGTCATGTCGCCCTCGGCGACCAGCCGTCGGGTGAGCGTGGAGGAGAACGGTTCGCCGCCGCCCGCCTCACCGCGCACGTACAGGTCCACGACCTCGACCTCGAAGTCGTACGTCCTGCCCTGCTCGGTCAGGAAGGCCACGTTGCCCGCCGCCTTGTGCCCGAAGCGGAAGTTCGGGCCCTCCACGACCGCCTTGGCGTGCAGCTTGTCGACGAGCACCTTGACGACGAAGTCGGCCGGGGAGAGCTTCGAGAACTCCTTGGTGAACGGGAGCACCAGCACCGCGTCGACGCCCAGCTCCGCCATGAGTTCGGCGCGCCGGTGATGCGGGGCGAGCAGCGGCGGGTGGCTGCCCGGGCGCACGACCTCGCTGGGATGCGGGTCGAAGGTGACGACGACCGTGGGCACCCCCAGCTCGCGGGCGCGTTCCACGGCGTGCCGGATGATGAGCTGATGCCCGCGGTGGACTCCGTCGTAGGAGCCGATGGTGACGACGCTGCGCCCCCAGTCCTGGGGGATGTCCTCCAAGCCACGCCAGCGCTGCACTGTGACCGCTCCTCGTCGAACCTGTGTTCGTCTGTCCTGCTCCGCCTCGCACGGAGCTCGCACGGAGGTTGCCTCCTGCGCAGGTCCAAGGGTGCCATGCCGGGAGCGCGGGCACGGTCACCGGGTGGCCGCCCCGGCGGGGAGGGCGGGGGACGTGCGGTGCGGCAGGGCGCGGCCGGCCTCCCGGGCGCGGGCGCGCGGCGCGTACCGCACGGCGGCCGCGCGGCGCGCCGGGCGTTCGTCACGCTCCCACCGCTCGACGGCGCGTCGCATGGCGGACGGTTCCTCCTCGGCGAGTACGGCGAGGAGTTCCTCGCCGCGCGGGTGCGCGCTGTCGGCCAGGGCCTCGGTCAGGTGGTCGAGGGCGCCGTGGCGGTGGGTGTACAGGAGGGCCTGCGCGGCCGTGGCCACGGTCGCGTGCGGGGTCGCGGGCAGCGGGCGGTCGTCCTCGAACCAGCGGGTGAGCTGCGGTTGCACGGCGGCGGGGTCGGCCGTCAGCAGCCGGGCGGCGGCGTCCAGGAAGCGGGGGCACGCGGGGTCCCCCGGCGCCCCCGGGGCCGGGTCGGTGACGACCAGCCGGCGCAGCAGGTCGAACCGCTCGGCGGCGCGCAGGCGGACGGCCTCCCACAACGGTGGTCCCAACTCGGCCGGTACGGGCCGTGCTTGGGCGTAACGGGCGAGGATCCGCCGGGCGAGCCGGTCGAGCACTGCGGTGTACGGGGTGGCGTCGGGCACCCGGAGCAGGGTCTCGGCGAGCAGGCGGAGGGCCCACCACAGCGGGGTGCCGGGTGGGGGGCGTAGGTCGGCCGCGGGCGGTTCCGCGGGCATCAGCACCTCCAGGGCGTCGACCAACCGGCCGAGCTGGTAGGTGAGTTCGGCGGTGCCGCGGTCCCGGGCGAGCAGCAGCAGCGCCTCCACGACCGGGCCGATGCGGTGGGGCGGCACGGAGGGAGCGGGCGGCACGGGCGGTGAGCCCGCCGGCCCGTCCGCCGGGCGCGCCGCCCCGTACCACTCGGTCCTGGAGGCCGCCGAGTACGAGGCCCCGCGGAGCACGAGGGCGTCCAGCGCGGCCTCCACGTCCAGGTGCATGCCCTGGAGCCAGTCGCCGAGTTCCTCGTGGGCGAAACGGTGACTGTCGCCCGTGCGGACGAAGAGCCCCTCGGCCAGGACGGCGGGGACCCAGTCGCCCCCCACCTGGATTCCGGCGCGGGCCGGGGCTCCGGGCCCGGCGCCCGGTCGTGCGGTGGCCCCTCCGGAGAACAGCAGCGCGAAGGAGGCCTCGTCCAGCGCGCCCTGGCCGGGCCCCAGGCACCGCCGCGCCGCCGCGTGCACCTGCCCGGCCACGTGGGCGGCGAGCCGGCGTACGGCCGTGCCGCGCGGGTGGGCGGGGCCGGTGAGGCGGGCGGCGACGCGGAGGCAGACGAGGTCGAGGTGGGCGGAGAGGATCTCGTGCCGGTCGGGGCGGCCGCCGGGCTCCGGGCACTCCGCGCGCACCTCGGCGAGGAGCCGCAGCGTGAGCGGGTGCCGGGCGTCGGCGGGGGCCAGGGCGGTGTCCGGGATGCCGTGGCGCGCACGGACGAGACGGGCCTCGTCGAAGCTGAGGTCGCCGAGGGCCACGCAGGGCGGGAGGGAGCGTCCCGCGGGCGTCCCCGGCCCGTACAGCAGCGCCCGGGGGAACGCGGCCCCCAGCCGTTCCCAGTACTCGGGGCGGCAGGCCAGGATCAGGCGGGCGCCGGTGGTCCGCAGCCACGCGGCCGTCGCCGCCGCCCATTCCGGCAGCCGCTCGGCCGACGCGTCCGGCATCTCCTCCGGTGCGTCGAGCAGGAGCAGCAGGGGGCGTCCGCCCTCGCGGGCGACCCTGGCCAGCCGCTCCGGCCGCAGGTCCTCGGCACACGGCGTCCCAGGCATCCCGGAAGCCACCGGGGTCCTCGCGCCGCACCCCCCGGGTACGGCGGCGCGGGCCAGTGCGCGGGAGGCCGCGGCGGAGAGCGAGGGGTCGGCGGCGAGCAGGTCGGAGCCGCGCAGCCACAGGGTGGGCGAGGCCTCCGCCCCGGCGGCACGATGGGCGGCCAGGGCGGCGAGTTCGGTGGTGCGCCCGCTGCCCGGCGGCCCGACCAGCGCCAGGACGGCCGCTCCCCCGACCTCCGTCCCCTCCGCCGCCTTCGTCCCCTCTGCCGCCTCCGCCCACTCCGGCGCCTCGGCGGCCCCGTGGGGCCGGTGCGCCCCGGGGGCCGCGAAGGTCTCGAGGTGCCGGGTGACCTCCGCGCGCGGCACCCGCTCCGGGCGCGCCGCTGGCACCCGCGGCGCCGACGCGGCCGCCGTCAGCCGTGCCGCGCCCGCGAGGTTCAGATCCGCCCCGTAGGCCGGTACGGTCGCCGCGTTGCGGGCGAGGAGTGCGGCGAGCGGGCCGTCCGCCCCCGTCAGCGGGAGCGCGAACCCGGCCGTCCGGTGCGCGGTGTGCAGGGTGGTGCCGAGGACGCCGAGGACGGCGCCGGTCTCCGCGTCGAGCACGGGGCCGCCCGCCGCTCCCCCGCCGGGGCGCAGCGCGTCGGTGCCGGCCGTGCCGAGGGCGAGTTCCAGGGCTCCGTCGAGGAGCCGGGGTCCGTCCGACGCGGTGTACGTGACGGTGGTCGTGCCGAGGACGCGTGCCTCGCGCCAGCCGCCGGCGGCGATCCGGACGTAGGCGCCCCGGCCGACCGCCCTGGGTGCGGCGACCGGCAGGGGGCGCGGGGCTCCCAGGCCCCGGGTGTGCAGAAGGGCGAGGCCGAGTCGTGGCAGCGGGGTGATGGCCGCGCCGGTGACCTCCGTGACGGCGTCGCCGGCCCGGACGAGCAGTCGGGCGGCGCCGTCGACCGCCTCGTGACTCGTGACGAGGGTGCCCTCGGGGTCCGCGGCGAAGCCGGTGCCTCGCGGCCGCCCGACCGGATCGAAGATCTGTACGAGGAGATCCGCGGTGGGCGCCGGGTCGTGGAGCCCCGTGAGGGCGCCGTCCCGTGCCGCCATGTTTCCCGTACCTCCCGCCGCGCGTTCGCCCCCGACGGTAGGCGGGTGGTGATCGGCGGAACAGCGTTCAGGGCGAACGCGCCCCCTTCCACACCCTCGGTTCACTCCGAGCGCCCGCCCGAAGGGGTGACGGATCGCGCACGGACGGATACATCCTGGTGAGGGGGGAACCGAGGGGGACCGTGGAGCGGTGATCAGAAATCACGACGACCTGATCGCCGCTCCACGGGCGTGTCGCGGACGGAAAAGCCGCCGAGCCCGCAAACAACCAGGCCCCCGAGCCTCAAGCCACCAGGCCCCCAAGCCGCAAAGCCCTCAGGGCCCCGGGGGCCCCGAACCGCACAGTCCCTGGGGCCCCGAACCGCCGAGCCCTCGAGCCCTCGAGCCCTCGAGCCGTCAGCCGAACACGGCCAGACTCTTCGCCTTGCCCTTCTGCTCCTCCACGAGCGCCACGAAGCGCCCCGTCGGGTCGAAGACCGCCACGGGACCGGCCCCGGCGTACTCACCGGGCATCTCCAGGCGCACGCCGTTGAGCGCGAGCCGCGTGCGCCGCTCGTCGAGGTCCCAGCGGGGGAACGCGGCCGCGGCGGCCTCGGCGACCGGCAGCACGGTCAGCTCCTTCTGGAGCTGCTCCAGCGTGCGGGCACCGTCGATCCGATACGGCCCCACGCGCGTCCTGCGCAACGCGGTGAGGTGGCCGCCGACGCCCAGTCCGGCGCCCAGGTCCCGGGCGAGGGCCCGGATGTAGGTGCCGGAGGAGCAGACGACGGAGACGACCAGGTCGAGCACCGGCGTGCCGTTCTCGGCGACCGCGTCCCGTACGTCGTGCAGGGCGAAGGAGGAGACCGTCACCGGGCGGGCCGGGATGTCGAACTCCTCGCCGTCACGGGCCCGCTTGTAGGAGCGCACGCCGTTGATCTTGATGGCGCTCACCTTGGAGGGGACCTGCATGATGTCGCCGGTCAGCGCGGCGACACCGGCCTCGACGGCCTCCCGGGTGATCGCGGAGGCGTCCGCGGACGCCGTGATCTCGCCCTCGGCGTCGTCGGTGAGGGTGCTCTGGCCGAGCCGGACGGTGCCCAGGTACTCCTTCTCGGTCAGCGCGAGGTGGCCGAGGAGCTTGGTGGCCCGCTCGACACCGAGGACGAGCACGCCCGTCGCCATGGGGTCGAGGGTGCCCGCGTGGCCGACGCGGCGGGTCCTGGCGATGCCGCGCATCTTGGCGACGACGTCGTGCGAGGTGAAGCCCGACGGCTTGTCGACGATGACGAGGCCGTCGGGCGTGGTGTGCTGCTGGGTCATTCGGTGCTGTCGTCCGTCTCGTCGGTGTCCTCGGAGCCGGGCTTGCGGTAGGGGTCGGCCTCACCGGCGTACTGGGCGCCGGTGGCCGTCTCGCGCACCGCCTCGTCGGAGGCCCGGGCCTTGTCGAGGAGGTCCTCGATGTTCCGGGCGGTGTCGGGGAGTGCGTCCGCGACGAAGGCCAGGGTGGGCGTGAACTTCACGCCGGCCGCCTTGCCGACCTCGGAGCGCAGGATGCCCTTGGCGCTCTCCAGGCCCGCCGCGGCGGCCTGGCGCTCCTCCTCGTCGCCGTACACCGTGTAGAAGACGGTCGCCTCCCGCAGGTCCCCGGTGACCCGGGTGTCCGTGATGGTGACGTGCGAGCCGAGCCGCGGGTCCTTGATCCCGCGCTGCAGCTTCTGGGCCACCACCTCTCGGATGAGGTCCGCCAGCCTTTTAGCCCGCGCGTTGTCGGCCACTGGTCCGTCTCCCGTTCTTCGTGTTTCTTCGTGTTCTTGTGCGAGTGAACGCGGATGACCGGTTCAGTCGTCGTCCTCGCCGTGGAAGCGCCGGCGCACGGACAGCAGTTCCACTTCCGGGCGGGCGGCGACGAGCCGTTCGCACCGGTCGAGGACGTCGGTGAGGTGGGCGGCGTCGCCGGAGACCGCCGCGAGGCCGATGCCGGCCCGGCGGTGCAGGTCGAGGTGCTCGACCTCGGCGGCGCTCACGGCGTACTTGCGCTGGAGTTCGGCCACGATGGGGCGGACGAGGGCGCGCTTCTCCTTCAGCGAGTGGACGTCGCCGAGGAGGAGGTCGAAGGACAGGGTCCCCACATACATGTGTGCTGCCGGATGACCCGCCGGCGCGGGATCGGAGGGTCGGGCCGGTGATCGGCCGGACCCCAGCACGGTACCCGTCCGGGACGGGGACGGCCGGTGATTTTCCGCCCGCCGCCCCGGCCCGGCCCACGTCGGCCCGCGCCCGCGCCCGCAGGCGAGGGCACCGGCTCCCGGCGGACGGTTCGGGCACCGGGGCGCCCGGAATCCCCCGCGAAGTCGCGGTGGCCGCTCACGCGGTTCCCCGCGCCCCTTTCGGGGACGCGGGGAACCGGTGAGCCGCCGATCGTGCTACGCGCGCGGCTTCTCGCGCATCTCGTACGTCGCGATGACGTCGTCGACCTTGATGTCGTTGTAGTTTCCGAGGTTGATACCGCCCTCGAACCCTTCGCGGATCTCGGTGACGTCGTCCTTGAAGCGACGCAGCCCGGAGATGTTGAGGTTCTCCGCGATGACCTTGCCGTCGCGGAGGAGGCGCGCCTTGGTGTTGCGCTTGACCTCTCCGGAGCGGACCAGGACACCGGCGATGTTGCCCAGCTTGGACGACTTGAAGACCTCGCGGATCTCCGCCGTGCCGAGCTCGACCTCCTCGTACTCCGGCTTCAGCATGCCCTTCAGGGCCGCCTCGACCTCTTCGATCGCCTGGTAGATGACCGAGTAGTACCGGACGTCCACGCCCTCGCGCTCCGCCATCTGGGCGGCACGGCCGGCCGCCCGGACGTTGAAGCCGATGACGATGGCGTCGGAACCGGTCGCCAGGTCGATGTCCGACTCGGTGACCGCACCCACACCGCGGTGCAGGACGCGGATGTCGACCTCTTCGCCGACGTCGAGCTGGAGCAGCGAGGACTCGAGGGCCTCCACCGAACCGGACGCGTCGCCCTTGATGATGAGGTTGAGTTCCTGCACCAGGCCGGCCTTGAGGGCCTCGTCCAGGTTCTCCAGGGAGAACCGGACACCACGGCGGGCGAAGTTGGCGTTGCGCTCGCGCGCCGCCCGCTTCTCGGCGATCTGCCGGGCCGTGCGGTCCTCGTCGACGACGAGGAAGTTGTCGCCGGCGCCCGGGACGTTGGTGAGACCGAGGACGAGGACCGGGGTCGAGGGACCCGCCTCCTCCACGTTCTCGCCCTTGTCGTCGAGCATCGCGCGGACACGGCCGTACGCGTCGCCGACCACCATCGTGTCGCCGACCCGCAGGGTGCCGCGCTGGACCAGGACGGTCGCGACGGCGCCGCGGCCACGGTCCAGGTGGGACTCGATCGCGATGCCCTGCGCGTCCTGCTCCGGGTTGGCCCGCAGGTCGAGCGAGGCGTCCGCGGTGAGGACCACGGCCTCCAGCAGGCTCTCGATGTTGAGGCCCTGCTTGGCGGAGATGTCGACGAACATGGTGTCGCCGCCGTACTCCTCGGCCACCAGCCCGTACTCGGTGAGCTGACCGCGCACCTTGGTCGGGTCGGCACCCTCGACGTCGATCTTGTTGACCGCGACGACGATCGGCACATCGGCGGCCTTGGCGTGGTTCAGCGCCTCGACCGTCTGCGGCATGACGCCGTCGTTGGCCGCGACGACCAGGATCGCGATGTCGGTCGACTTCGCACCACGGGCACGCATGGCGGTGAACGCCTCGTGACCCGGGGTGTCGATGAAGGTGATCCGACGCTCTTCCTCGTTGACCTGGGTGGTGACCTGGTACGCACCGATGTGCTGCGTGATACCGCCGGCCTCGCCCGCGACGACGTTCGTCTTGCGGATGGTGTCCAGCAGTCGGGTCTTGCCGTGGTCGACGTGACCCATGACGGTCACGACCGGCGGACGCGCGACGAGTGCTTCCTCGCCGCCCTCGTCCTCGCCGAACTCGATGTCGAAGGACTCGAGCAGCTCGCGGTCCTCCTCCTCCGGGCTGACGATCTCGACGACGTAGTTCATCTCGTCGGCGAGCAGCTGGAGGGTCTCGTCGGAGACGGACTGCGTGGCAGTGACCATCTCGCCGAGGTTCATCATCACGGCGACGAGCGACGCCGGGTTGGCGTTGATCTTCTCCGCGAAGTCGGTGAGGGACGCACCACGCGACAGGCGGACGGTCTGTCCGTTGCCGCGAGGCAGCATCACGCCGCCGACCGACGGGGCCTGCATGGCCTCGTACTCCTGGCGCCTCTGCCGCTTCGACTTGCGACCACGACGCGCGGGACCGCCGGGACGGCCGAAGGCGCCCTGCGTGCCACCACGGCCACCGGGACCACCCGGACGACCACCGAAGCCGGGACGGCCACCGCCGCCACCGGGACGGCCTGCGAAGCCGCCACCGCCACCACCGGGACCACCCGGACGCCCGGCGAAGCCGCCGCCGCCACCGCCACCGGGACGACCGGCGAAACCGCCGCCACCCGGACGACCGCCGCCACCACCGGGACGACCGCCGCCACCGGGGCCGCGACCGCCGCCGCCACCACCGGGACGCGGGCCGGCAGCGGGACGCTGCGGCATCATGCCGGGGTTCGGACGGGGACCGCCCGGACGGGGGGCGCCGCCCTGCGGACGGGGCATGCCGCCCGGGGTCGGACGGGAGCCGCCCGGAGACTGCGGACGGGGACCGCCCTGGCCGCCGGGGGCCTGCGGGCGCGGACCGGCACCGGGCGCACCCGGGCCGCCGGGACGCGGACCACCCTGCGGACGGGGCGCGGGGCGCCCCATGCCGGTGGAACCGCCGGAGGTGAACGGGTTGTTGCCGGGACGCGGACCTGCCGCGCGACCGCCCGGACGCGGTGCGGCGCCACCGGGGCGCTGGCCCTGGCCGGCCGGACGTCCCTGACCCTGACCCTGACCGGGCGCGGCCGGACGGGAGCCGGGCTTGGGCGCGGGGCGGGCACCGGGACGCGGGCCCGTGGGGGCCGACGGCGGAGCCTGGAATTCCGGTGCC
>BNBP01000074.1 GCA_014656015.1 Streptomyces griseoaurantiacus
TCACCGCGGTCCGGCGCGGCCTACGCCAGCTCCAGTACCGCCCCGACGTCCTCGACGGCTGCCTCACCGGCACCGGCCTCCGCCGCCAGCCACCATGACGACATCACGCATTCAAGGTCAGTAATACTCCAGTGTGCCTTCGTGATCTATCCGGTCGCAGGGGCAGTGAGTCGTCGGTAGTGGCTGCACCGGGCTGTGGCCTGGTGGGTTCTGCGCCAGTTTGACCAGTGCAGCAGCCTGCGCGGGGATGTGTTCGGTGGGCTCAGCAGGGTGCCGAGCAGGTGGCGGATCTCGGGAACGGTCAGGTCGATGGGGTCGGGGCTGTGGGCGGGCCGGTACGGCTGTGCGGTCCTGGCCGGTGTCGCGTCGGCAGCGAGAGCGGCCAGGAATGCCAGGCCGAGCATGGCTAGTGCTGTGACCGGGAACCTTTGCCGGGTTGCTCGTTGTGCTGGGTGCCAGTGACGGCATTCGGCGAGGGGGCGGGTATGGCATCACCGGTTAGGGTTCGCCGGCTTACCGAGCAGGAGGGGCAGAAGCTGCAGCGGATCGTCCGGCGGGGAAGCACCAGTTCGGTGCGGTTCCGGCGGGCGATGATACTGCTGGCCTCGTCGGGCGGCAGCCCGGTCCCGGTGATCGCGCAGCTGGTCCAGGCCGACGAGGACACCGTTCGGGACGTGATCCACCGGTTCAACGAGGTGGGGATGGCCTGTCTGGACCCTCGGTGGGCGGGAGGCCGTCCCCGCCTGTTGAGCATTGAGGACGAGGACTTCGTCATCGAGGCGGCCACCACCCGGCCCACCGTGCTGGGCAAGCCCTTCACCCGCTGGTCAATCCGCAAGCTCGCCGAGCATCTGCGGCGCAACATCGCCCGTCCGGTGAGGATCGGCCGGGAGGCCCTACGCTGCTTACTGCTCCGCCGCGGGATCTCCTTCCAACGCACCAAGACCTGGAAGGAGTCCCCGGACCCGGACTTCGACGCCAAGCTCGACCGGATCGAGTTCGCGCTCACCGAGCGGCCGGACCGGACCTTCGCCCTGGACGAGTTCGGCCCGCTCGGCGTCCGTCCGATCGCAGGATCGTGCTGGGCTCCCCGGTCGAGTCCGGACCGGCTGCCGGCGACCTACCGACGCACCCACGGCATCACCTACTTCCACGGCTGCTACTCGGTCGGCGACGACCGGCTCTGGGGAGTTGTCCGCCGCCGCAAGGGCATCGACCACACCTGGGCGGCACTGCGGTCGATCCGCGCGGCCCGCCCGGACGGCGCCCCGATCTACGTGATCCTCGACAACCTGTCCGCGCACCTGAACCGGCGGATCCGCCGCTGGGCCGACCGGAACAAGGTCGAGCTCTGTTTCACCCCGACCTATGCGTCCTGGGCCAATCCGATCGAGGCCCACTTCGGGCCCCTGCGGCAGTTCACCCTCGCCAACTCGAACCACCCCAACCACACCGTCCAGACCCGCGCCCTGCATGCCTACCTGCGCTGGCGCAACGAGAACGCCCGCCACCCGGACGTCCTCGCCGCCCAACGACATGAACGCGCACGCATCCGCAGCGAGAAACACATCCGCTGGGGCGGCAGATCTCTCCAGCTTGCGGCCTGAACGGGCACACCTGCTGGGCACAGCATCAGTCGTCGAACTCAAAGCCTGCCGTCTCCGCACGGGCAACAAGCTCGCGAACCGCGCTGGGGCTCGAGATCACGGGCTCAAGGGCAGTCTTGAGCTGCGTGAGGTCACTCAAGCTCCCGAGCGCACAGAACATGCCGCCCTCGCTGTCGAAGTCGAGGCGCTCAGCAAGATCCGGCCAGGCGAACTGCACAAGACCTTCCCAGAAGTACCCGTTCGGCTCGTGTCCGGCGGCAACCACAGCCGCATCAGCGGCCAGGTCGCCGGCATCGAGCGTCAGCGAGTGCTCACCATCAAAGTCATGCAGGGTGATAGTCACTCCGCGATCTTCCCACCCCCGGCACACAGACTGCCCAGCCCATTCAAACTGCTCGTCCGCACCTAACCCGGCGAACCTTTCCGGTCACAGCACTAGCGTGACGTGCCGATGCCAGGCGGTCCAGTGGCGGACCTGGTAGTGATCCAGTCCGACCTGGCCTTTCGCGGCCTGGAAGCATTCCTCGATGCACCACCTGGTCCCGGCCACTCTGACCAGCTCGGACAGCGGCATCCGTTTCGGGGACCAGCACAGGTAGAAGGCGAGTTCGCCGCTGCTCGGGTTGCGGCGGACCAGCAGGTGTCGGTGGCCGTCGGCGCCGATCTCGATCCAGGTCCAGTCGTAGTAGCGCGGCCGCGATCATCTGCCCGGCCAGTGTGGGCTTGGTCGCGAACTCCACATGCTCGGGCACCCCGGCACGGGTGCGGCGCTCGGCGTCCCGGGACCAGGACATGTCGGGCAGGTAGAGCAGGCGGTCGATCAACGCCCGTCCTCTGCTGGAGGCGTAGGCAAGGAAGACACCGACCTGGCTGTTCTCGATCCGCCCCGCGGTGCCGGTGTACTGCCGCTGCACGCCCGCCGAGGCGAAGCCTTTCTTGAGGAAGCCTGTCTCGTCGACGACCAGCACGCCGTTGTCGGCGCCGAGGTGCTCGTGGACGTAGGCGCGCACGTCGTCACGGAGGGCGTCGGCGTCCCAGCGGGCGGTTCGCAGCAGCCGCTGCATCGGCCCGGGGCGGGCATGGCCATCCTGCTCGGCCAGCCGCCAGCAGTTCTTCCGCTCGACGCCGGACAGTAACCCGAGCACGAAGGCGCGGGCCGTGGCGCGCGGCTCAACCCGCCTGAACCGGCCCGCGATCCGGGCCATGGCCTGTTCGAACATCGCCCGCCAACGGGCGGCGTCTATGCCGTGGCCCGCGGCCACCGCACGATCTTCAGGAGTCCACACAACCCCCGATGATCACGAGGTGGCCGTTTCGGTGCCCGCTCCGGTCCTCAGGTGGTGCCAGGCGTGCCCGCACCCGTCAGCACAGAAGCGGAGCTGCCGCCGCTCATCAGCGACGCCAAGAAGTGCGACAAGCAGCCGGAATGCCTTGACCCGCTCGTCCTGCGGAAGATTGATGATCTTTGCCAGTTGCTCGGTGAGGCTTCCGCGCGTGACCAGCACGGCCGGTGTGTGGGTGGGCCGGATGCCGGCTTTGCGGATGCTCTCCGGCCCGTCCTCGCTGATTGCACGGGCCTGGATACAGAACCCTGCCAGGTCGCGCAGGACTCCGAACTGCTCAGTGTCGGCGAGGCCCTCAAACCAGCCGACGCCCTGGGCGACGGGCCGGATACCTTGCGCCAACTCGTTCAGGATGACCGTGCGTCCGTCCATCCCGCCCCACCTCCACAACAAGCCTGGCTTCCTACCCCACGAGGTCATCGAACCAGATCACGAAGTCGCACTGGAGTACTAAGTGAGCGTTTAGTTCGCTGGTGTCTGTTTGGTTCGATTTTAGGTGTCGCACGCCGATCCTGAACACGTCAACGATCTCGCCTTTGACCCCAGGAGCACACAGGCCTTAACACCCAACCGCCTGGTGACGCCCAGGGGAAACCGATCGCGGGAACTGGGCGTGGGAGCACCGGCACCCGAACGCGATCACCGTTCAGCAGGAGCGATATCTCTGTATATACTTGATGGCACTCTATATATCCGTGGAGGTGCATCAATGACTCGCACCGTAATAGACCTCGATGATCAGCTGGTCGCCGACGTGGCCAAGGCCCTCGGCACCAGCACCAAGAAGGAGACGGTGAACACCGCCCTGCGCGAGGTTCTGGAGAACCGGCGGCGGGCTCTGGCCCTCACCCGCCTGCGGGCGGCGGCGGCCGAGGGCGCCTTCGATCTCGATCTCCTTGAGGACAAGGGAAACTACCGTCGGTGAACGCCGCCCAATTCCTGATCGACACCAGCGCGCTCGCCCGGCTGTTGCGCGGCGATGCCGAGCAATACGGATGGGACCAGGCGGCGGCAGCCGGGCTCATCGCCACGTGCCCCCTCACCGAGCTGGAGTTCTTCTACAGCGCGCGTTCCGCCGCCGACCGTGCCCGAGGTATCGAGGACCTGCGTCTGCTCTTCGGCTGGGTACCGGTCGACGACCGCGCCTACGACCGCGCGTCGCAGGTCCAGGACATCCTCACCCAGCGCGGACAGCACCGCAGTGCCGGAGCCGTCGACCTCGTGGTGGCGGCCACGGCCGAGTTGCAGGGACTGACCCTCCTCCACCGCGACAGGGACTTCGACTGCATCGCCACCGTCACAGGCCAGGCGCTCCAGTGGTACGGGCCAGAACCCGGCAAGTAAACCCAAGAGGCCGGGCGTTCGGCTGTCCCGTGCGTAATGGCACAGCAGAGCCAGCCGAGGTGCCGTGGTGAACCTGGCAGAGGAAGACTCTCGCGGGCCCCGCGCGTCACCTCGCCGCGCTCCCGTGCCCACGGCGTGCCAAAAGGAGCGGACAACTACGCGAACAGCGGTGCCATCAGGCCGCCGCACCTCCAGCCGCACCACGAATCTGGGCAGGTCAGAGGGTACGAGGCAGTCCAACCGCCGCGATGTCGTCGATCAGGCGGCGGACGCGTGCCTCGATCTCGTCGCGGATCGGGCGTACCGCTTCCACTCCCTGCCCGGCCGGGTCGGGGAGCTGCCAGTCGAGGTAGCGCTTGCCGGGGAAGACGGGGCAGGTGTCGCCGCAGCCCATCGTGATGACGACGTCGGACGCCTGGACCGCTTCCGCCGTGAGCACCTTGGGCACCTCGGCCCTGATGTCGATGCCCGCCTCGGCCATGGCTTCGACGACGGCCGGATTCACGGTGTCGGCGGGGGCGGAGCCCGCGGAGCGGACCTGGACGCGGTCGCCCGCGAGGTGGGTGAGGAAGGCGGCTGCCATCTGTGAGCGTCCGGCGTTGTGGACGCAGACGAAGAGCACGGACGGCGTGGCGGTGTCAGGCATGGGTGGGGTCCTCTTGGGGCGCGGGGACGGCGGGGGCGGGGAAGTAGCGGCGGGCGTACAGGGCGACGTACACCAGGCCGATCAGGACGGGCACCTCGATGAGGGGGCCGACGACGCCGGCGAGGGCCTGGCCGGAGGTGGCGCCGAAGGTGGCGATGGCGACGGCGATGGCCAGCTCGAAGTTGTTGCCCGCGGCGGTGAACGCCAGCGTCGTGGCCCGCGAGTGGTCGAGGCCGACCGCGCGGCCCAGGGCCATGGACCCGGCCCACATGACGGCGAAGTAGACCAGCAGCGGCAGGGCGATGCGGGCGACGTCGAAGGGCTGTGAGGTGATGGCGTCGCCTTGCAGGGCGAAGAGGACGACGATCGTGAACAGCAGCCCGTACAGGGCGAAGGGGGCGATGCGCGGGATGAGCTTGTTCTCGTACCAGGTGCGGCCCTTGGTCTTCTCGCCGATGCGTCGGGTGAGGTAGCCGGCCGCGAGGGGGATGCCGAGGAAGAGGAGCACGCTGCGGGCGATCTCCCCTACCGGCACGTCCAGTCCGGTCTGCTCCAGGCCCAGCCGACCTGGTAGGACGGAGAGGTAGAACCAGCCCAGTGCCGAGAAGGCGACGACCTGGAAGACGGAGTTCAGGGCGACCAGGACGGCGGCGGCTTCACGGTGCCCACAGGCGAGGTCGTTCCAGATGATGACCATGGCGATGCAGCGGGCCAGGCCGACGATGATCAGGCCGGTGCGGTAGGCGGGCAGGTCCGGCAGGAACAGCCACGCCAGAGCGAACATGAGCGCCGGGCCGACCACCCAGTTCAGCAGAAGCGACGGCAGCAGCAGGCGGCGGTCGCGGGTGACGGTGTCGAGGCGGTCGTAACGCACCTTGGCCAGCACCGGGTACATCATCACCAGCAGGCCCAGGGCGATCGGCAGGGACACCCCCGTCACGGTCACCTCGGCCAGCGCGTCACCCAAGCCGGGGACCAGGCGGCCCAGCCCGAGGCCCACGGCCATGGCCGCGAGGATCCAGACGGCCAGGTAGCGGTCGACGAAGGACAGGCGTCCGGCCACGTTCCCTTCGGGTACGGCAGTGCTCACGAGGCGGCTCCGACCGGTGCGGTGCGCTCGGGCAGCGGCTCACCGGCCGGACGGGTCAGGAGACCGGCAAGGCGGTCGGTCATCTCCGGGACGAGCCAGTAGTGGACCCAGGTGCCGCGCCGCTCGCAGTCGATCAGGCCCGCCTGCCGCAGCAGCTTCAGGTGGTGCGAGATCGTCGGCTGGGACAGCTCGAAGGCCGGGGTCAGGTCACAGACGCACACCTCGCCGCCCGACCGGGAGGCGATCATCGACAGCAGGCGCAGCCGCACGGGATCGCCCAGCGCCTTGAACACCTTCGCCAGCTCCACGGCCTGGCCCTCGGCCAGGGGAGCGGTCAGCAGCCCGGGGCAGCACGCTTCGGCGTCGTCACTCTCGTCGAGGACCACCAGCTCTTGTTTCGACATAACTCTATGTTGACATTCTTCGATCCAGTGCGCAATCTTGTATTGACAGACGTCAATCCAACTGGACGGGAGCCCGTCATGTCCCGCGCTCAGCTCGCCCTGCGTGTCAGTGACCTGGAAGCGTCGATCACCTTCTACTCGAAGCTGTTCGGCACCGAACCGGCCAAGCGGCGCGAGGGATACGCCAACTTCGCCCTCACCGAGCCCCCGCTCAAGCTCGTGCTGATCGAGGGAGCGCCCGGCGAGGAGACCCGCCTGGACCACCTCGGGGTCGAGGTCGACTCCACCGACCAGGTCGACGCCGCCACCGCCCGGCTCAAGGACGCCGGCCTGGCCACCTTCGAGGAGAACGACACCTCCTGCTGTTACGCGCTCCAGGACAAGGTGTGGGTCCACGGCCCCGGCAAGGAGCCGTGGGAGGTCTACGTCGTGAAGGCCGACGCCGACACCCTCGGAAGGAGCGCCGCCCCCGACGCCACCGGCGACGGGTGCTGCACCAGCCGGACCACCGAGGAGACCCCGGCAGCGGCCGGCTGCGCGTGCGGCTAGATTCAGGAACGGTGGCCACCGTTCAGGCGAGTCCGGTCGACGACCGCCGCTGAGCAGCCGGACACGGTGTGCCCCTGGGCGAGGGTGATTCGCCCTCGCCCAGGGGCACGGTCCGGCGGTGGGGGGTCAGTGGGCGGCACGGCGGGACAGTGCACCGCCGGAGCGGGTCAGCAGTGCGGCCAGCAGCGCGGCGCCGAGGGGGACCGCGACCAGGAGGGCGGCGAGTGTCTCCCAGGGGACGACGATCGGCACGTGCGGCGCGACGTCACCGGCGTCGGTCCACCCCCGGTCGAGAGCCTCCTGGTAGGAGCGCATCTGCTCGCGCCCCTCGGTGAGCCGCAGCCCGACCGCGGGCAGGAAACCGGCCGCCGAGCCGAGGACCACACCCATCGCGGCGACCACACCGCACTGGAAGCCGCTGAGGATACGGCGCACCCGGGGTGGGGCGCCGACCGCGGCGAGCGTCTTGAGATCGGCCTCCGCGTCGGCCTGGGCGAGACCGGTGGCGATGCCGGCCGCACCGATGGTGACCAGGCCGGCGAAGACGGTCAGCGCGAGCAGGACGAGGCCGTTCTCGTCGACCCAGCCCCGCTCCAAGGTCAGTTCGACGTCGCTGCCGAGCTTGGCGATCTCGGCGTCGAACTTCTGCCGCTGCTCGGTGCTGGGCATCCGGTCGGTGCTGAAGACGGCGCCGAGGGGAACGGTGATCAGTCCGGCGGCCTTGGCGGCGGCGGGGCTGAGCACGCTCTGCACTCCGTAGGAGTCGGGCGAGCCCGGCACCTGGTAGGCGGGGAACGACTTCACCTCGCCCGGGATCGGCTTGTTGCGCTCGCGGGCGCGGTCGGCGGCCTCCGGGTCGCTGATCAGCCTGATGCCGACGGCGCCGTTCTTGTCGACCTGGGGCTTGGAGAAGCTGACGAGCTTTCCTGCGGCGAGGGCCTTGGCCGCGCCCGGGTCGTCGATGCCGAGGACCTTCAGGAGCGGGGCGTCGGCGATGACGAGACCGTTGTCGACGTGGATGCCGTGTCCGTCGCGCGAGCGGCAGCGCCAGTCCTTGGTGAGCGCGCGCCGCTGCTCGTCGGTGTACTTCTCCGCCGGGTCGGAGCCGTCGGGGGTGGCGGCCCACAGCGGGCACTCGTTGGCCGGCGGGGTGACGACCTCGTAGTAACCGCAGCCCTCGCCCTCGCCGTACGGGTCGCAGCCGGGCTTGCCGACGGCGACCCGGGACACGTCCGCGCGGACGTCGACGGGGAGCGTCCGCTGCACGGCGTCGCGAACCGCGGGGACGTCCCGGCCCCCCTCCTCGGTGACGAGCGCGGCGCCGGCCCCGTACGGCAGGGTGGCCCGGTACTCGGCCTGGCTCTGGGCGTCGCGGCTCGCGGCGTACGCCGAGACGGCGACGGTGCCCGCGATGGCGGCCAGGACCGCGGCGACAGCGGGTGCCGTGCGGCCCCGGTTGCGGACGGCGTCCCGCAGGGCGAGGCGCGGCGAGAGCGGCAGCCAGCGGCCGGCCCTGCCGAACAGGCCGACCAGGGCGGGCGTCATGGCGACCACACCCAGCTCGGCGACGGCCGAGCCGCCCGAGACCAGGACGGACCGGTCGGAGACGACCGAGCCGTACAGGGCGACGGCCGCGCCGAGCAGGACGGCGCCGAAGCCGATCAGCGGCAGCACGCGGTTGCTGCGACGCACGCCGCGACGGCCGGTGAGGGAGGCCAGGACGGTCTGCCGGGAGGCGGTGACGGCCGGGATGATCGCGGAGAGCAGGCCGGTGAGGACGGCGAGCGCGGCGATGGCGAGCAGTTCCAGCGGCCTGACGGTGAAGCCGCCGAACCGCTGCCCCATGTGGTCCTCGAGGAACGGCCGGAGGGCGAAGGTCAGGATCAGGGCGAGGACGATGCCGACCAGGGCCGCCGCGACGCCGATGACCAGCCCGCCGCTCAGCACGATGGCCCGGATGTGGCTGCGGGCACCGCCGTTGGCGCCGACCAGGCCGAGCTGGCGGCGGGAACGACGGGCACCGACGGCGAAGGCCGGACCGGCGAGCAGGCAGATCTCCAGCATCGCCAGGCCGACGACCGTAGCCACGGCGGCGAGCGCGGCGGCGTCCGTGCCCCCGCCGTTCTCGTAGTTGACCCAGTCATTCTTCTGGTAGAGCGGCACGTCGGAGTCGGCGGGCGGGTCGAGGACAACGAGGCGCGAGGTGACCACGACACCCTTGGCGTTGATCACCTGGACCGTGTTCCACGTGAAACCACCGGCCCTCTTCACCAGGTAGCTGGTGGAGATGCTGGGCTTCGGCAGCCCGGCCTTCTCGACCGCCTTGGCGTACGGCGCGAGGAAGGCCCCCGGCAGGGCGTTGACCTGCTCTGTCGTGAGGTCGCTGGGCAACTCGTACGAGCCGCTGATCACATAGGTGCGGTCGAAGCCGCGGGCGGTGAGGGTGGAGCCGACGGAGAGCCCGCTGCTCTCCAGGAACCGGGTGGTCGCGGCGATCTCGTCGTTCTTCTCGGGGAAGCGGCCCTCCCGCAGCCGCATGATGCCCCGGGCGACGGGATCGGCGGCGGCCAGCTCGCGGACCTCGGTCTGGAGCAGACCGTGAGCGGTGGTCAGCTTGGCGGTGCCGTTGCTGTCGGTCAGCACCTTCGAACCGGCCGGGATGGCCTTGGTGACATCTGTCGGGCCCTCGGGCCAGGACTTGCCCGGCGAGTCGTAGTCCCCGGCCGGGGTGTTCCTCTCGCCCGCGGGGTCCTGCAGGATGGCCGCGCCGCCCATCTGGGCGTCGGTGAAGCGAGCGTCGGCGGCGCCCAGGGTGCGATCCATCCGCTGCGCGGGGGTGAGTTCGGCGCTGCGCACGGTCAGGTCCAGGGCGCTCACGCCCAGGATCGGCAGCGCGATCATGGCGAGGACGAGGAAGCTGCGGCCCTTGAAGCGCCAGGCGTCACGGCGGGCGATGCGGACCGCGGCCCGCCAGGAGTGGAACCAGGTCGTCACCGCTGGGCCGCCCGGTCGGTCAGGAGCGAGTCGGCGTCGCTGCGCAGGGTCTGGTCGACGACGGCGCCGTCCCGCAGGAAGACGACCCGGTCGGCCCAGGCCGCGAACCGCGGCTCGTGGGTGACCATGATGCCGGCGGCTCCGGCGTCGCAGCGGGAGCGCAGCAAGGACAGCACGGACTCGCCGGTCTCGGAGTCGAGGGCGCCGGTGGGCTCGTCGGCGAGGACGAGCCGGCGGTCGCCGACGAGGGCGCGGGCGATGGCCACGCGCTGCTGCTGGCCACCGGACATCTCGTCGGGGAACCGGTCGGCGAGCTGGCCGAGGTCCATCTCGGCGAGGGCGGCAAGGGCCTCGCCGCGGGCCCTGCGGGCCGATATGCCGTCCAGCTCGCGGGGCAGGGCCACGTTCTCGGCGGCGGTGAGGGCCGGGATGAGGTTGTAGTCCTGGAAGACGTAGCCGATGCTGCGGCGGCGCAGGGCGGCGAGCCCCTTGATGCCGAGGGCGGTGATGTCGGTGCCCTCGACGAACACCTGTCCGGAGGTGGGGTTGTCGAGGCCGCCGGCGATGGTGAGCAGGGTGGACTTGCCGGAGCCCGACGGGCCCATGACGGCGACGAGTTCACCGGGGTGGACGTCGAGGTCGATGCCGCGCAGGGCGTGCACCTCGGTGGCGCCGGAGCCGTGGACGCGGGTCAGGTTCCGCAGAGTCAGCACGGGCTGCTGCTGTGGTGTGGACATGGTTTCCCCTCGGGCGTACGCCGACGAGCGGCCGGACGTCGGTGCGACGGACGGTCGTTGGCAGCGCGGTGCGTACGGTATGGATCTGGTCGGGTGGTTCGGAGTCTTCAGGTGCTCCGACTGGGTCACGTGGAGCCCGTGGAGCCGGTGGAGCCCGTGGAGCCGGTGGAGCCGGTGGAGCCGGTGGAGCCGGTGGAGCCGGTGGACTCGGTCGGTCCTGTGGGGGCGGTCGTTCGGGCGCTCAGGGACGGTCGTGAAGGCCGGACGTCACGGGCGGTGGCGTGCGGTCTCCTCTGTCCCGGCCGCCGCCCGCGCCCCCGTCCCCGCCGCTCCCGCCACCGCCCCCGGCGAGGCCGGCTCCGGTCCCGCCGCCTGGGCGGTCGACGAGAGACGGATCAGCCGGGACTCGCAGTGGTCGAGCCAGCGCGCCTCGGCCTCGGTCTGGAAGATCAGCTGCTCCAGGACGAGGAGCCAGGCGATGTCGTCCCGCTCCCGGTCCCCGTTCTTCTCCACGGCGGTGAGGGCCTGCGCCTTCAGCCGGGTGTAGTCCTGCATGGCCTTCACCGTGTGTCGGCGCTGGGACTGGATGACGTCACGGATGTCGACTCCGGGCGCCCCGACGGCCATGGCCAGCTTGATGGCCAGCTCGTCACGGGCCGGGCTGGTGCGGTCGACGGGATGCTCGAACCAGCTGCGAAGTTCGACGCGACCGCTGTCGGTGATCGCGTAGAGCGGGTGGCCGGCCTCGTCCTCACCGTCCTGCACGACCATGCCGTCGCGTTCGAGCCGACTGAGCGTCGTGTAGACCTGACCCACGTTGAGCGGCCAGGTGGAGCCGGTGCGGGACTCGAACTCCGTACGGAGCTGTGAGCCGTAGCGCGGGCCGCGTTCGAGGAGGGCGAGGAGCCCGTGGCGGATGGACATACCGAGTATGCAATACCGGGTAGGTCCGGGTGGACAAGCGTCCTGAGGCGGACGCCGGAAGTCCGACTCAAGGGGGACCCGGGCCGTCGCGAGCCGTTCGGCGGCGGCGCGTCCGCACCCCCGAGGAAGCCGATGCCGAGGCCCGCGGGGGCCGGCGCCACGCACCGTGTGAACACGGGAATCCGCCGGTCGGAGAGGCCGAGGGGGGCCTCGGTGCCGGTCGGTGCCGGTCCCGTGAGCGGCCGCCGACTGCTCCGCCGGCATGCCCTCGGCGGCCGGGGGGACGTCCGTCTCGGGTACTGCGTCGGCCCCCCGTCCGACTCCTCGGCGGGCCCCTCCTCCGTAGCCGTTGCGGTACGACCGGGCTCGTGGAGGACGGCGAGCCGGAGGGTTCGGCCGGTCGGCCGGGCCCTCCCGGCCCTCCCTCGCCGGCGCCCCGAGGGCGGCGGAGTCGCTGGGCGCGGGCCTCGCCTCGCCTCGCCTCGGCCAACGGGAGGGTACGGGCGATGGGGAGGCGCAGGGTCCTTGCCGCCTCCCTGCAGATCGGCGGGCACGGGCCTCCCCGTCAGCGCCCGGAACGGGCCTCGCCCGGGGCTCGACCTTGTGCCGGCCGCATCAGCTCCGGGCCGCCGTAGCGGTCGTACCGGAGGCGCTTCACGAGGCGTATTCGTTCGAGATCTCGGTGGCGTAGTTCTTCCAGAGCGGTCGCATGGTCTCGGCGGTGACGGGCTGCCCGGAATCGATCATGGCCTTGAAGTCGCGGAAGTACTGCACGTACAGGTCCGGCGTGAAGGTGTTCAGCATGACCGCGTTCTCGTCGCCGACGTTGGCGAACGTGTGCGGCGCCCCCGTCGGCACGATGACCCAGGTACCCGGCCCGGCGTCGTAGTGGTCCTCGCCGACGGTGAACCGGAAGGTTCCCGCCAGCACGTAGAAGCCCTCGTCGTGCTGGGCGTGGCGATGCTGCAACGGGCTCGGGGTGCCCGGCGGAATGGTGACCTCGGCGAAGCCCAGCCGGTGTTCGGTGTGCTCGCCGTTCTCCAGGATGCGGATCCGCTGTGCTCCGCTGCCGAGGATCTCGCCCTCGCCGGGGCGGACGATGTTCACCTTCGCCATGACTTCTCCTCTTGCTGTCGCGTGGCTTGGTCGACACCATCCTTTTCCGAGCCTGCCGTACGCGTCTTGGTCGTCTGTGCACGGTTGCTGGTCACCAGTGCGCGGGCGTTGTAGCCGTACGTCGCCTTGAAGAGCTTGCTGAAATGGGTGGGATCGGCGAATCCCCACCGGGTGGCCACGGCGGTGACCGTACGTCCGCTTCCGGTCAGTTCGGCTCGGCAGCGCTCCAGGCGACGACGGCGGATCAGGGCCGCGACGGTGAGCGGCTGGTCCTCGAACAGCTTGTGCAGCCGGCGTACCGAGATGTGGTGGGCGGCGGCGACGGCGGGCGGGGACAGATCGGGATCGGCCAGCCGTGCCTCGATGTAACCGGTGATCCGGTCCCGGAGCCACTCGTCCGCGGCCGGTTGTTCGTCGCCGAGCCGGGACTCCAGCGCGACCGCGACCAGCTCGACGACGGCCGCCGCCGACCGCAGCGCCTCCGCCTCGCGGAACCCGGTCGCCGACCGCGCCGACTCCCGGGCAAGCACGGAGACGAGAGCGCCCGGGCCGTGGCCGCCGTCGATGCGTACGCCGACGAGCCGGTCGATCTGCGCGGGCCGGATCCGCAGCTCCCGGCGCGGAATCAGGATGGTGACGTGCGCCGCGGCGGTGCTCTCGAACCGGAGCGTACGCGTGGGATCGAGCAGCACCAGGTCGGTCGGGCCGAGTTCGGCGTCGCCGCGCCCTTGCTCGATCCGCGTCCGGCCCCTGGTCATCACCTTGAGCGCCAGGTTCTCGCCGTCGGAGGCGTCGCGCTCCCGTCCGACGCAGGCGCTCGCCGGTGTGTCGAGGGAGAACAGCCGCAGCGGCCCGAGGTCGCGGGTGGCGATCCGGCCCCGGAAGTCGGCCCCGGCCAGCTTGTTGGCCAGCGGCGGGAACCCGCCGGCGGCCAGCTCGTCCTGGAACGTCTCAAGGTTGCCGATCACCGGTCAACGGTAACGGCGGCACCTCTGCTCAGGCACGGTGTTCGCAGGCCGTCACGCGGCGCCGGCCCGCCTCTGCTCCACCGGGCTCGGGGCAGCGCTCGTGCCGCCCCCACCGCCCACGCCTCCCCGAGCCGGAACAGGCCGCCGTCGATCAACTGGTGCGGTCGGTGCGGTCGTCGTACTTCTCGCGGGCGGTGATGACTTCTTCGATATGGCGCACGGACCAGTCCGTGAGTGCCTTCAGGGGTTCGCGCAGGGTCTGGCCGAGGGGGGTCAGCTCGTACTCGACGTGCGGCGGGACCTCGGGATAGACGGTGCGGCTGACCAGTCCGTCGCGTTCGAGGGTGCGGAGGGTCTGGGTGAGCATCTTCTCGCTCACGCCCGCCAGGGCCTGCCGGAGCCGGCCGAACCGGGCGGTTCCGTTCCGGCCGAGTTCGCCCAGCACGAGGACCGCCCACTTGCTGCCGATCTGGTCGAGCAGGTCCCGCGACGGGCAGCCGCGCTCGTAGGGATCGAAGGACGGTATGGGCCCGGTCACGTTCTCGACGGTTCTCACACGTCTCACCTCCTTGCTGTCGAGCGGGTAAGTACCCTACCAACAAGTGGCTACTCCCCGATGGAGAGTGTCCAGGTCATCCTGGGTTTCATCCCGCCGCGGACGGACCGCGGCAGGCGTGCGGGGCACGCGGGGAGGAAGGAATGACCACCATGTCGATCGTCGTCACCGGAGCCACCGGCCAGTTGGGCAGGCTCACCGTCGAGGCACTGCTGCGGCGCGGGGTACCGGCCGCGGACATCATCGCGACCGGCCGGGATGTCGTGAGGATCAAGGATCTGGCCGATCGGGGCGTCACCGTGCGGCGCGCCGACTTCGCGGACGCCGACGGCCTGGTCGAGGCGTTCGCGGGGGCGGACAGGCTGCTGCTGGTCTCGGCCTCGGTCCCTGTGGGCGAGCGGGTCGCCAACCACCGTCGCGTGATCGACGCCGCGGTGTCCGCGGGCGTCTCGCTGGTGGCGTACACGAGCACGACCCACGCGGACACGGCCACCACCGTCCTCGGTGCCACGCACCGCGAGACCGAGGAGTACCTGCGGGAGCGCGGTGTTCCCGGCGTGCTGCTGCGCAACAGCTGGTACCTGGAGAACTACACCAGCCAGCTGCCGCAGATCCTGCGGAGTGGCGCCGTCGTCGGGGCCACGCGCGAGGGGCGGATCAGCGCCGCGTCCCGCGCCGACTACGCCGAGGCCGCGGCGGTCGTCCTCGCCACGGAGGGCCACACCGGAGCCGTGTACGAGCTCGGCGGGGACGAGTCCTTCACCCTCGCCGAGCTCGCCACCGCGATCTCCGCCGCATCCGGCAAGCGGATCGCCCACTCCGATCTCCCGGTGACCGACCTCGACCAGGTGCTGGCCTCCGCGGGCCTGCCCGCCGAGCTGGCGGGGGTCCTCGCCGACGCCGACCGCGGCATGAGCCTCGGCGAGATGTACACCGACTCCGGTGACCTGCGCCGACTGATCGGCCGTCCGCCCGTGACCCTGGCCGAGGCGCTCGCGGTCGCCCTTCCCCGGCACTGACTCTCGTCGGCGCCGTACTGCGCGGGCGGGCCACGGCGTGGGCCGGGCCGGGTGCCGGCCCGCGCCGCGCCGGGCCCCGCCGGGCCGTCACCTCTACCGCTACCGCTACCGCGTCACCAGCTCCGTGAGGTCCGTGAGCACCTCGGACACGGTCACCGGGTCGAGCTCGGCGAAGGCCGGTCCGGACGGCTCCCGGGCCGGGTCGGGCCCGCCGGGAGGCCCGTACAACTCCACGCCCTCCAGTGTCTGTTCGGAGGTGGCGTCGACGGCGCCGATCACGAACCCCTCCGACAGGCCGAGGACGACCCAGCGGTTCTCCGCGACCCGCTTGGACAGGCCGAGCTGGACGCCCGCGAACATCGGCTCCTCGCGCGTCCAGCCGCGCCGCTCCAGGCCGAGCAGTGCGCCGTTCGGCACGGTGACGCCCTGGAACCGTTCCAACGTGTCGCGGGCCGCCTCCTCGTCCGTGAGCCGGTGCACGGGGCGCGCGAGCTGCGGGAAGGGCTGCGAGAGCGTGCGGCGGGCGAACAGCTCGGTCCAGGCGGGGAGTTCGTCGCCGAGGTGGAGCGGGTGCGCCGGACGCACATGGGTGTCCTCCGGCAGCGTCACCTCCTTGTCCCGCACGTCGGCGAAGGTGCGGTCCTCCGTCACCCGGAACGCCGTCACCGCGGCGGCACCCGTCACCGCGGCGGCACCACCGGCCGCGCGCCCCTGCGGGGTCTCCTCCGGACTTCCCTCCGGGGCCCCGGCCGGGACGCGGAGCCACACCAGCCGCCGCACCAGATGCCCCAGCAGGGGGTGGGAGACGAACAGCCGGTGGAATTCGCCGGCCGTCCAGCTCCGGCCCGTGACCATCGCGTCCTCCAGCCGGCGCACCCGGTCCGAGGCCACTGTCCGCACGTCCTTCTTCAGCGCCGCGAACCGCTTGCGTTCCGCCGCCGCCAGCTCGGCGTCGTCCTGGGCTCCCGGCTTGGGCAGGTCCTTGCGCCGCTTGCCGCCCTGGTCCAGGACGTACGGCCGCAGGTGCTCGTCGAAGCCCACGGTGAAGCGCCGCGGCCCGTAGTCCACGACGGTCGAGCCGTCGGCATCCAGCCCGAAGTCCGGCACCAGCCGGTCGGCGAGTTCCTCGCCCGACAGCCCCCGCTCGGCCGCCACCTGCTCGATCTTCTCCTGGGCGCGTGCCTTGAGACCCTTGAACTTCACTCGCTGGGCTATGCCGTGCAGATGCAGCAGGGCCGTGTCGCTGCCGAGGGTGGTCAGCACGTCCAAGCCCTGCACGGCCCGCTGGTGTGCTCCCTCGCCCGGCCAGTTCCGCACGATCGGCGCCAGCCGGCGCACCGTGTCGTCGTCGCCGAGCCAACCGAGGGCGTGCAGCGCCCAGTTCTCCTCGGGCTGCATCCCGGAGAGCCGCCACTGCTCGAACAGGGACCAGGCGAAAGCGGCCAGGGACTCGGGATCGCAGACCTCCTTGACCGTCTCCACCCCCGTGTAGACCGCGCCCGGCCGGGAGATGGCCAGCATGGTCAGCAGATGGCGCACGGACTCGGCCGGCAGCGCCGAGGCGCGGTCGCGCAGCAGCACGCGCGGCAGCAGCTCGGGGACCGCCCAGGCGACCGGTCGCGGCATCCTCGACGGCAGTGCGAGCTCCATGCCGTCGGCGGAGAGCAGGTCGCGGACGGCCGCGACGGCCTCGGGGCCGTGGCCGGCCGCCGCGTCGAACACGGCATCCTCGCCGTGCGTGGCGGCGAGGGCCCGCAGCGCGTGCTCGGCGCGGTGGCGGACGGGGCCGGCCGGGCCGACCGCGTCGGGCACCAGCAGCGCGGCGGCGCCCGCGCCGTGCCGGGCGAACCAGGCGCGGGCCGTGGGCGCGGCCGACTTCAGCCGCACGAACCAGTCGGCCATCAGCCGGGCCACCTCCAGCTGCCGGTAGGGCAGGAGCAACCCGCCGGCCACGGCGGGTTGGCGCGCCGCGGCGTGCAGAAGCGGCGGCAGCGCGTCCTCCTCCCAGCGGGCGGCCACCGGCTTCAGCTCCTCCTCGAGCATCCACACGTCCTCGGGGACCCACTGTGCGAGCAGCGGACGGTACGTGTCCGGGCCGCCGTGGAACAGGTCGAGCAGACGGAAGACGTCGACCTGCGTGAACTGCTGCCGCAGGGTCTCGACGTCGGGGTACGGCCGCGCATGGGTGCGCCGCCACCGCCGCTCGGGCTCCTCGGCGACGGCCGCCCACGCCTCGCGCTCGCCGGGCCCCCACTCCATGCGGGTCTCGGGTGCGGCGACCAGCCCTCGCACGGTCTTCGGTCCCGGTGCCGTCCGCTCTCGCGTCCACGGGGGGCTCACCAGCAGGTCGGGCAGCGCGTCGGCGGGAGCGTCGGCGACGGGCGGGTGCAGCAACTCGCGTACGACCCCCGCGGCCTCGGGCGGGAACTGCGCGAGCCGCGAGCGCAGCAGCGCGCGGTGCGCGGCGACGTGCGCGGTCAGCAACTGGTCCAGTTGGGGATTGCGCCCGGGGGCGGACGCGGCCCGCCCGGCCAGCAGGCGGGCCGCGCGCACCGGATACCGCTCCGCCGCCTCCAGCAGCGCCGGACGCACCCACTTCTCCTCCGCGTGGGCCAGCAGCACGCCGAACGCCTCGTCCGTCGGCAGCCGGGCCAGGAGGTCCGCCTGCGTCTGCGCCCACTGCCCCTGGGCCGGCGTGGTGGGGCGCCGCCACGCCTGCGCGATCAGCTCCCCGGCCGCCGGGCCGACCCCCTCGGCGACGGTGGCCACCGTGGAGCGCCGTCCGTCGTAGGCGGCGGCGCCCGCCCGCAGCAGGTCCCGCAGTTGCCGTGCGTCGTTCAGCGACTCGAACAGCATGGCGCGCAGGGTGGGGTCCTCCCCGGTGACCGCCTCCGGGTCGGCACAGCACTCCGCGACCCAGTCCGTCTCGCTCGGCACCAGGTACGACACCAGGATCCGGCGCCGCGGACCGCGGCGGTGCGCGGCCAGTGCCGCCACCGTCTCGCGGTACACGCTCTCCTCCGCCTCGCACAGGCGCGTGCGCACGTAGTCGGCGGCGGCCCGGCGCAGCCAGGACTGCTGGAGCGCCGCCCCCTCGGGCCGGACGGACAGCTCCACGGTCCGCTCGTCCCGCAGGTCGTACTCGTGGTGGAGCGAGAACAACTCCAGCGTGGCGAGGGCGGCGAAGACCATCCCGTGCCGCAGGTGCCAGGCGCCGGCGACCGGGTCGTACACCAGCTTCCCGCGATCGGTGAGGACGGCCAGGACCGCGGCGCCGACCGGGTCCGCCGTCCCGTCCAGATGACGGCGCGCGGCCTCCGCCAGGTGCGGGTCGATGCCCGGGAGGCGCCCGCCGGGGTCCGTGCCGTCCCCGCCCCACCTCGCCTTCGCCGTCGCGAGACGCCTGTCCCAGGAATCGAGGTCCGGCGAGTGGAAGAACGTGTGGGCGACGAGGCCGCCCCTGCGCGGACGCAGTTCCGACCGCCAGGCGTCGGGCAACGTGAAGGAGTCCTCGTCGGGAGCCGTCACGGCATCCCCGGCGTCTGAGGTATCTGCGGTATCCGCGGTGTCCGCGGTGTCCGCGGCCTTCCCGTTGTTCCCGGTGTCCCCGGCATCCCCGGCCTCCGGCGTGTACCCGGTGCCCACGGGCACTTCTCCCTCGCGCTCCGCTTCCGCCTCGTCCGTCAGCTCCCAGCGACGCACGGCCGCTCCTTCCTCGGACGCACATCGACACCCGGCCGACGCGCCTGTCGTGGACCCGCCCGAAACGCGGGCGATCAGCGGGCCTCACCGTAGATCCCCCCACTGACAACGGGACGTGGACCGTCCGGGCCCGCTCCTGAGCGGCAGGCCCCGGTGGGCGGTGGGACCGGGGTTCGTGCGGGGCGGGCTCAGACCAGGGCCGTGACCAGGAGGGTGAAGGCGGCGACGATGACGGCGACGCGGGCGTAGTGGTAGCGGTCCCAGCGGTTCATCTGCTCCTTCCAGTCCTCGGGCCGGTTCTCGGGGGTCCACGTCCTGCTCCGGTTGTTGATCGGGACGAGCAGCAGGACGGACATGATCACGCTGACGATCAGCAGCGCGGCGGCGATGACGACGAGCCCGGCGCCGGAGCGGTCCCATCCGGCGACGGCCCAGATCGCGCCGAGGACGAGCGAGCCGATGTACCAGAACGGCATGAGGGCGCCGAGCATGCGGCCGCCGTGGGCTCGGGCGAGCTGGTCGCTGTCCTCGGGGAGGGCATTGAAGATCCGGTTCATGACGAAGGCGACGGAGAACTCCACCCCCACCATCAGGCCGACGACCACGGTGGTGAACACCTCGAGTGCGTTGAGCATGATGACCCCTCCTGGGATCTAGCGCCGCTAGATGACATGGCAACGCTAGACCTGCTGCCGCTCGATTGTCTAGCGGTGCTAGGATTCCATTCATGTCGGTCCACGAACGCAAGCAGCGCGAACGGGCGGAACGCGAGCGCCTCATCGTCGCGACGGCCCGCGAACTCGCCGAGCAACAGGGCTGGGACGCGGTCACCACCCGCCGGCTCGCCGAGCGCATCGAGTACAGCCAACCCGTCCTCTACAGCCACTTCCGCGGCAAACGGGAGATCATCGGCGCCGTCGCCCTCGAGGGCGCCGCCGAAATGGCCTCGGCGGTGCGGGCCGCGACCTCCGCCGCGGACGGACCCCGCGAGCGGGTCGCCGCGCTCGCCCTCACCTACCTCGACTTCGCCGCGCGGAACCCGGCGGTCTACGACGCCCTGTTCCAGCTCGACGGCGGCCTGGCGTACGCGCGGGAGGACACCCCGGAGCCGTTGAAGGACGCCTTCGCCGCACTGCTGGAGACCCTGGCCGAGGTCGCCGGGGACGGTGTCCACCCGGGGCTGTTCACCGAGGTGTTCTGGGCGTCCCTGCACGGCCTCGCGACCCTGACCCGGGCGGGACGGCTGCTGCCGGAGGAGGCCGCGGGGAGGGTCGAGCTGCTGGTGGACCGGCTCGCCGTGGTCTGAGACGTCGGCGGTTCGCCGGGCCGGTGGGTACCGCGCACCCGACCTCGCCAGCCCCGGCCGACCTTGGCCTGTCGGTCGGGGCCGTGTCGGGGTCACACGCCTGGCGCGCCCGGCGTCAGTAGCGGTGGCCCGGCCAGTGCGGGTCCGTCCAGCGGGCCTCGCCGGTGAGTCCGAGCAGACGTATCCGGTGCTGGAGGTCGGTCGGCGCGCCCGAGTCGCGGAGCCGCGCCGCGGCGTGGCCGAGGAGCCAGGAGACCAGTTCGGCGCGCATCCTCTCCTCGTCGAGCTCGTAGAAGTGGACGCTCCACGGCATGTTGTCGCCCAGGAGCTCGTACTCCCACTCGGCGGCCGTCTCGGCGAGACGCCGGTCGCTGAGGTCGCCGGTCGACCGCTCCCAGTCGGCGAGCCAGGGGGTGAACGATCCGGAGGCCTCGGCACACGCGGCGAGGACCTCGTGCGCCGGGACGGCCGCGTCCGGATCGGTGAGACTCCGCGCCCACCAGGCGTGCAGGAACTCCCGTACCGGGCCGGCGTGCTCCTCGGGCCACTTCTGCCAGTGGCCGCGGGCGAGGCAGGATCCGGCCTCCTCCAGTCCGAAGAGGGGCTCCGCCCGGCCCGCGACCAGGGACCTGGCGAACTGCGGCAGGATGCGGCGCAGCACGGCCGCGTGGTCGGACCAGTCGATGGCCTGCCAGGCCCGCCTCAGAAGGTCCGGCTCCAGCTCCACGTCCGGCGTCTTCAGAAGGGCGAGCTCCTCCGCGCTTCCCCAGTGGCATTCGCAGTTGTGCTCGTCGGGGTGTGCGGTCATGCCGCGGAACGTGCGGGAAAGGTCGTCCAGGGCGGCGTCGAGGCGGCGGCGTGCGGGAGGGGCGGCGAGACGCATGGGATGCCCGGCCTTCGAGTACTCCGTACGGCTTCCGCCGGCCGAAGATCCCTACCCTACCCGCCCGTTGGACGTGCGTTCACGCGGGCGGGCCCGTGATGAGGGTGCCGTTCCCGTCGTAGGGCCAGGCGTTGGGGACGCAGCCGTTGAGGCCCTTTATCTGCTGCATCATCACGGGGGCCGGTTTCCCGGGGCCGGCGCAGCCCTGGTGCGTGTGGCCGAGGAAGTGGCCCATCTCGTGGTTGATGATCAGGGCCCGGTAGTCGTGGATCGGTCCGGTGAAGGTGCCCGAGCCCTCGACCCAGCGCTTGAGGTTCACCACGACCCCGCCGGGGACCTCGCAGTTGTACTCGCCCCCGGTGTCCTGCTGGATGCCCGCCCAGCACAGGGAGTCCGCCGTCGCCGGTGTCGCGATCTTTATCGTGAGGTCGTGCGCCGCTCCCGCGCCCACGAGCTGGAACGCGGTGCCGGGGCTGCGGGTCCAGCCGCGGGGGGCGGCGAGGATGTCCTCGATCTCCTCGGCCGCCCGGCCCGGTGAGACCTCGAGGCCGGTCTCGACCTCCACGACGTAGCGCAGCAGGCGGGAGCCGCTGCCCACCTTCTTCCCCGTGGCCTGCGCGGTGGTGAACCGTCCGCTGCCCTTCGCGGGGACACGGATCTTGGTGCGGCGCGGGGAGGCCGAAGTCCTGGGCGCGGTGGGGGTGGAAGGCGTGACGGGCGCGGAGGAGGACGGGGTGCGGGGCGGCGCGGGGGCGGTGCTCGTCCTCTGCGGCTGGGGGGCTCCGCTCGAGGCGTCGCTGCGGCCCCCTCCCATGAAGTACGCCGCGGGCACCAGGAGGCCGAGGACCACCAGCAGGGTGATCAGCAGGCCCCGGCTCCGGCGGTTCGGCCGTGCCCGGCGGCCGGAGGACCGCCGGGCACGGCCCCCGCGGTGTAAGGCCGCGCTGCTGCCGGTGGGGGGTGCGGATCGCCTTCGTCGTGCCGGATGCATGGCACGTGAGTCTGAGGATGCCAAGTGATCGCACTGAGCGGGTTTCGTCACGGAACGGTAACCACGCCCCGGGTTGCCCGGCCGTATGACCGTTGTGTAACGGCGGCGAGGGACGGGCGACCGCGCCCCCCGGCCCCCGCACCCGGTCTGCCTACACTGCCGCAATGCCACGGGTCCTGATCGTTGAAGACGACCAAGATGTCCGCAGCGCCGTCCAACTGGGTCTGCGGCATCAGGGGCATGTGGTCCTCGCCGTGGGGACGGGCGAGGAAGGGCTGGAGCAGCTCCGCGCCTTCCGGCCGGACGTGGTCGTGCTCGACCTCATGCTGCCGGGCATCTCCGGCCTGGACGTGTGCCGCCGGATCAGGAGGCGCGACCAGGTGCCGATCATCATGGTGACGGCCCGGGGGGACGACATCGACATGGTCGTGGGCCTGGAGTCCGGCGCCGACGACTACGTGGTGAAGCCCGTGCGGGCCCAGGTGCTGAACGCGCGCATACGGGCCGTGCTGCGCCGGCAGGACGCGGGCCTGGTGGACGGCACGCGTCCGCGGCCGGAGGCGCACGGCGAGCTGGTCGTCGACCGCGCCGGGCTCGTGGTGACCCACCGCGGGGAGCCCGTCACCCTCGCCCCCTCCGAACTGCGGCTGCTGCTCACGCTGTCGGCCTCGCCCGGCCAGGTGTTCAGCCGCCAGCAACTGCTGGAGGCGGTGTGGGAGCACAGCTACCACGGTGACATACGGCTCGTGGACGCCTGCGTGAAGCGGCTGCGCAACAAGCTCGGCGAGGGCAAGGAACCCCGCTACGTACAGACGGTGCGCGGCTTCGGATACCGCTTCGGCACCGGCGGCTCATGAGCGGCGGCGGGCGGACACGGCGCGGGGACCGGGCGCGGCACGGGGACCCGCGGCACGCGGAGCGGACACGGCACGGGGGGCGGGCCGAAGAGGCCGACGGAAACGCCGTGGCCGGCGGGAGCCCCACGGGTGCCGGCAAGACCCCCAAGGGTGCCGGCCCCGATACCGGTCTGTTCCCCCGCTCCCTCCTGGCCCGCATCCCGCTCCCCCTGCGCGGCCTGCGCCCCCGCCTGCTGACCGCCTTCGTCCTGGTGGCCATGGCCAGCTCCCTGGGCACCGGGGCGCTCGCCTTCCGGGAGGCGCGCACGGGAGTGCTCCAGCAGAGCCAGGACTCCGTCATCAACCGGTTCCGTGCGAGCGTCGACGCCGTCGCGCCCACCATCCCCCTGGCCCCGGACCGGTCGGACCTCCAGTCCGCGGTGGAACAGGTGCTGTACGCGAACCGTTCCGCCGGCTGGCGGGTCAGGGCCGCGTACGGCGATCACCGCGCCCAGGCCCCCGACACCGGCTTCGTCGAGCCGAGCCCCGAACTGCTGCGGTCGGTCCGGGGCCGGCGTGCCGCCGTGTTCCAGCGGATGAACGTCGACGGGCGTCCTCTGCTCGTCGTCGGCATGCCCGTCACGTACACCTCCGGCGAGGACAAGGAGCCGCGGCTCTCCGGGCTCGTCATGTACCTGGAGGTCCCCCAGACCACCGAACTGGGTTACGTCGAGGCGATGGTCAGTGGCATCGAGCGCGCCACCCTGGTGGCGCTGGGCCTCGCCGTCGTCCTGGCGCTGCTCGCCGCCAGCGGGGTGCTGCGCCCCGTACGGGCGCTGCGCCGGGCCACGCGCCGGATGGCCGCGGGCCATCTCGACGTGCGCCTCGAGGTCACCGGCTCCGACGAACTGGCCGACCTCTCCCAGTCCTTCAACGAATCGGCCGCCGAACTGGAGCGGACGGTGGCGGAGTTGCGCCGGCTGGAGGCCCAGGGGCGCCGTTTCGTGGCGGACGTGTCGCACGAGCTGCGCACGCCGCTCGCGGCGATGTCGGCGGTCACCGACGTCCTCGATCTGGAGGGGGACGGGGAGACCGCCGAGGCACTGCGGCTCATCAGCGAGGGGACGAACCGGCTGAGCGGACTGGTGAACGACCTGATGGAGATCTCCCGCTTCGACGCGGGGGTCGCCGCGCTCAACCGGGACGAGATCGACCTGGCCGAGTCGGTACGGCGCACCGTCGCCTCGCGCTGGCCGCGGGAGGGGGAGGTGGAGCTCCGGCTGCCCGAGGCGGGCGTGCTCCGCGCACGCGTCGATCCGCGCCGGCTCGACGTGGTGACGGCGAACCTGGTCGGCAACGCGCTGCGGCACGGTCGGCCGCCCGTGCGGCTGACCCTCGAGGTACGGAAGGAAGGGACGGGCATGGCGTGGGCGGTCCTCCGGGTGACCGACAACGGGCCGGGCATCGCCGAGGACGCCCTGCCGCACATCTTCGAACGGTTCTACAAGGCGAGCACCTCACGGAGCAGGAGTGAGAGCAGCGGGCTGGGGCTCGCCATCACGGCGGAGAACGTCCGCCTGCACGGGGGACGCATCCGGGCGGCGAACAGGCCGGAAGGCGGGGCGGAGTTCACGGTCGAACTCCCGCTGCACGACACCGACACCGGATCCGGCACCGCCCCCGGCACCGACCCCGGCATCGATGCGGACACCGACACGGATGCCGATGCCGGCACCGCGGGCGGAACCGGATCCGGCGGGGGGACCCGGTGAGGGGCGCGCGCCTGGCGGCGCCGCTGTTCGGGCTCGTGGCCGCGGCCGTGCTCACGGCCTGCGGTGTTCCCCCGTCCGACGTCATCGAGGCCGGCGCGCCCGCGAGCGGCATGGTCTCCCCCGACCCGGGGCCGACCTCGACGTCCCCCACCGTCTCCCTCTTCTTCCTGCGGGACGGCGAGCCGGCCCCCTATCCCCGCCGGACCGCCGACGCCGCCGACCTCGAAGCCGTCGTGCGTCTGCTGTTCGAGGGGCCGACGCGGGAAGAGGCCGCGACCGCCACCACGCGGCTCCCCCGGCTGAGGACGGCGCCACGGGTGACGGTCGTCGACGACGGACTCCTCTCCGTCCGCCTCCCCGCCGGAACCGGCTCGCTGAGCCGTCCTGCCATGCTCCAGCTGACCTGCACCGTGCTCCACGCGGCCCCGCCGTCGCCCACCGTCGCCGCCCGCCCCACCGCGAGCACCGGCGGCGGTGCCGTGGCCGTGTCCGAGGGAACCGGCAGCCTCCATGTGAGCGGCGACGGCTGGATGATGACGCAGTCGGGCGACGCGTGCCCGGCCGTCACCCGCCGACCCCGGTGAACCGCCTCCGGCCGGACGGGCCGCACGGCCCCGCGGGGAACCGCGCGGTCCGTTCGGCCGGCGGCCGTGCGCGGGAAGTGGTCGGCGTCCTCATGGGGACGACGAGGAAGAAGAACACCACCGCCCCGGCCTAGGCTCAAGGCCATGGCCTCCCCCGACGCACGGCTCGTGCACGACCTCGCCCCCACCGGAGTGCTGCGCGCCTCCCTCAATCTCGGCAACCCGGTCCTCGCCCAGGGCACCCCCGAGGAGCCGTCCGGGATCACCGTCGACCTGGCCCGCGAGGTGGCCGCACGGCTGAGGGTGCCGGTGCGGTTCCTCTGCTTCGACGCGGCCCGCAAGTCCTACGCCGCCATGGCCGAGGGCCACGCCGACCTGTGCTTCCTGGCCGTGGACCCGGACCGCGAGAAGGAGGTCGCCTTCACCCCGCCGTACGTGCACATCGAGGGGGTCTACGCGGTGCCGGTGGACTCGGGGTTCGGCACCGCCGGGGACGTGGACCGGGAGGGGGTGCGCGTCGGCGTCAAGAAGGGGTCCGCGTACGACCTGCACCTGACCCGCGCCCTGCGGCACGCCACGGTGGTGCGCGGTGAGGAGGGGGTCGACGTCTTCCACGCCGAGGATCTGGACGTGGCCGCCGGCATCCGCCGGCCGTTGACCGCGCATGTGGCCCGGCACCCCGGACTGCGGCTGCTGGAACCCGCGTTCATGACGATCAGGCAGGCCGTGGGAACCACGCGGGAGCGGCGGCCGGAGACGATCCGCCGGCTCGGCGAGCTCGTGACCGGGCTGGTGGCCTCCGGCTTCGTCGCCACCTCGCTCGCCCGCTCGCACCAGGACCCCGCACTGGCCGCCCCCGTGCCGGTGTGACCCGGCACGGGCGGTGACCGGCGCCCGCGTGCCGAGGCCGGTCCCCCCGGCGGGCCGGCGGGCGGGTCACCCGGGCCGGCGGGCAGCCGGGTCACTCGGGGGCAGGCCACCCGGGGGCGGTCACCCGGGGAGGCGGCCCATCTCGGCGGCGAAGTGGGCCGGGTCGCCGCTGTCGAACCCGCGGATCATCTCCCGGAACCGCCACGCCCCCGAGGAGTCCCGGACGAACTCGGCGAAGGTGGCGGCCGTGGCCTCGCCGATGCCCGAGAAGTCGTCCGCCATGAGCTGCCGGTAGCCCTCCAGGACGACGACTCCGCCGTTGTGGATCTCGCCGAAGGTGCGCGGACCGGTGTTCTGGTGGATGGCCACTCCGGCCACCACCCTCCCGTACCGGGAGGACAGCCGGTCGAACTCGAAGACCATGTCCTCGACGAACCCGAAGCCCATCCCCGTCTCGCTGTGCCGCCGCATGTTGATCGTGCCGTCCGGCGAGCGGCTCTCGTAGTGCACGACGTAGACCGGCGGGCCGTGGGGGTCCTCGGCCGAGTAGGTCGCGGAGATGATGTCGAGATGCCGGGGCGGCTCCCCGTACGGGCTCGGGTCCCATCGGAGCTTCATCTCGACCTTGCCCAGTCCGTCCCCGGCCCCAGTCACCCTGTCAGTCCCCCTCGTGCCACGGCGAGACACCCCCGCACCCAGAAGTATGCCTCGCGGCCTGGCCTCTGACGCCTCCCCGGCCACCGGCACACGCCCCCTCCGGACCCCGGCCCGGAGGGGGCGTGGGGGCTCTCTTCCGAACCCGGCCGCCGGGTAGCCCGTTCGGGCTTCCTCACGCACGGCTCTCGTGGTGCGAGGGCACCAGGACGCGGCGGCGGCTGGTCCGGCCGCACCAGAAGCGGTCGGGGCCCGGGGACGATGCCCGGCCCGGGGGCCGAGGACGACCGTGGGGATGCGCGAAATCCGCGCGCCCCCACCCCCCTCACCCCTGGAGTGATCAGCCGTGGCACTCGCCTCGTCCGTGTCCGAAGCCGTCGGCCCCCCGGGGCGCCTGGGCAAGGCGCCGATCGCCGCCCTCGGGATACTGGCCCTCGCCCTGGGCGCCCTGCAGTCCGTACTGGACCCCGCGTTGCCGCTGCTGCAAAGGGAGTTGGGCCTCAGCCCCTCCGAAGGGGCGCTGGTCGGCAACACGTTACTGGTGACCGGCGCGGTCGTCGCACCGGTCGCGGGCAAGCTCGGCGACCGCTACGGCGGCAGGCGGGTGCTGCTCCGGCTGATGGCGGTGGTCTCGGCCGGCGGAGTGCTGGCCTCGCTGGCGCCGAACCTGCCGGTGCTGCTGCTCGGCCAGGTGATGCAGGGCGTCATGGTGGGGGCGCTGCCCCTGTCCTTCATCCTGGTCCGCAAGAACCTCCCGGCCGCCCGCTCGCAGGCGGCGATCGGACTGGTCCTGGCCCTGTTCACGGGCGGCGGCATGGTCGGCACGCTGTTCGCGGGACCGGTCGCCGAGGGACTGTCCTGGCACTGGATGTTCGCCCTGCCGACGGCCGTGATCATCGTGGCGACGCTCGCCGTGCTCCGGCTGATGCCGCACGATCCCCCGGCCCGGGCGGACAGCCGGATCGACTGGCCCGGTGTCCTGCTGCTGAGCGGGGCCCTGCTCACGTTCATGATCGGCCTCGTGCGGGTGACGGGCTCGGGACTTCCGCCGCTCGCGGTCGCCGGGCTCGTCGTGCTCGTGGCCGCCCTCGTGACCGCGTGGATCCTCGTCGAACGCCGCACGGCCTCACCGATGGTGGACCTGCGCATGCTGGCGAGGCCCTCGATGTGGCACGCCTGCCTGCTCACCCTCGTCGTCTCCAGCGGCTTCGGCATGACGGCACTGCTGATCCCGCAGCTCCTGGCGATGCCCGAGCAGGCGCACGGCTTCGGGGCCGACACCACCGACATCGGGCTGCTCCTGCTGCCGGGCGCCATCGCCGGGTCACTCGCCGACTCGGTCGGCGGACTGGCGACCCGGCGCTTCGGACCGCGGGTCGTGGTCGTGGCGGGCAGCCTCGTCGCGGCCGCCACGCTGTTCGCGCTGGCCTCGCTGCACTCCTCGTCCTGGCAGCTCGTCCTCGCCAAGGCGCTGACCGCGTTCGCGGCCGGTGTCGGCACCACGGCGCTGCTCGCCGGTGCCGCGACCGACGTCGGGGCCGAGGACACCGGCATCGCCACCAGCCTGCTCGTGGTGACCCGCGTGATCGGGGTGGCCGTGGGCGCGCAGATCGGCGCCTCGATCCTCGACTCGGGGGCGGACGCCGTGACCGGGCTGCCGGCCGAGTCCGCCTTCGTCACCGGGTTCACCGTGGCCGGCCTCGTCGCCGCCGTGGCCCTGCTCGCCGTCCGTCTGACCAAGAACCGCACCACCACCTCGCACAAGGGAGCCCGGGCATGACCGCGCACACGTCCACGAAGCGAAGCGTCCTGATCTCCGGGGCCAGTGTGGCCGGGCCCGCGCTGGCGTACTGGCTGCACCGGTCCGGCGCCTTCGAGGTCACGGTGGTGGAGAAGGCGGCCGCGCTGCGCGACGGCGGCTATCCGATCGACATCCGGGGCACCGCGGTCGAGGCGGTGCGGCGGGCCGGGCTGCTGCCGCGGCTGCGGGAGGCGCACCTCGACGCGCGCCGCGCGACCTTCCTCGACGCCGGCGGCGAGGTGATCGCCTCGGTGCCGGCGGGCGCCCTGGCCGGCGGCGCGGAGGGGCAGGACCTGGAGGTGCGGCGCGGGGACCTGGCCGCGCTGCTGTACGGCTCGGTACGGGACGACGTCGAGTTCCTGTTCGGCGACTGTGTCGACACCTTCGAGGAGCACGCGGACGGGGTCGACGTCACCTTCCGCAGCGGGCTGCGGCGCACGTACGACCTGGTCGTCGGCGCCGACGGCATGCACTCGGCGACCCGCGCCGCCCTGTTCGGCCCCGAGGAGCGGTACCACCGCTACCTCGGCTACTGCTTCGCCCTGTTCACCGTGCCCAACACGCTCGGTCTGGACCGGGAGCTGCTGATGTGGAACACCCCGGGCAGGGCCGCGGCCCTCTACGCCACCGGGGACCCCGAGGAGGTGCACGCCTTCCTCACCTTCCACCGGCCCGAGGCGCCCGGCGGCACGCTCCGGGACCCCGGCGCCGGGGCGGACCTGGTCGCCTCGGCCTTCGCGGACGCGGGCTGGGAGGTGCCCGCGATGCTCGGGGCGCTGCGGAAGGCGGCCGACCCGTTCCTCGACACGGCCGGGCAGATCCGGCTGCCGCGGTGGTCCCGGGGCCGGGTCGCCCTCGTCGGGGACGCGGCCTACGCGCCCTCCTTCCTCACCGGGCAGGGCACGAGCCTCGCGCTGGTCGGCGCCTACATGCTCGCCCACTCCCTCCTCACGCACCCCGGCCACGCGGAGGCCCTCGCCGCCTACGACCGCGACCTGCGCGCGTTCGTCGCCCTCAACCAGGGGCTGGTCGACGAGGGCGGGGCCCGGCTCTTCCCCGTCACGGCCGAGGCGCTGGAGCGGCGGAACACGATGCTGCGGGGCCTGTCCGCCCTGCCCGCCGCGCCTCCCCGGCCGGCCCACACCGCCCTCGTGCTGCCCTGAGGGGCGTACTGCTCGCCTACTGGTCGGGGCCGGCCTGCACCAGCCCCGTCCGGTAGGCGATGACGACGAGCTGGGCCCGGTCGCGGGCCTCCAGTTTCGTCATGGCGCGCTGCACGTGCGCGCGGACGGTGAAGGGGCTGAGGAACATCCGCTCGGCGATCTCCTGGTTGGACAGGCCGGTCGCCACGAGGGACACCATCTCGCGTTCGCGCGGGGTGAGCACGGCGAGCCGCGCCGAGTCGTGGGGCGTGCTCTCGTCCGGTGTGGCCAGGAACCGGGCGACGAGGGAACGGGTCGCGGCGGGCGACAGCAGCGTCTCCCCGCCGGCGATCGTCCGTACCGCCTCCGCGAGTTCCTCGGCCCCGATGCCCTTGCCGACGAAGCCGCCGGCCCCGGCGCGCAGCGCCCGGGCCACGTTCTCGTCGGTCTCGTAGGTGGTGAGGATCAGGACGCGGCAGTCGCGCAGGTCCGGGTCGGCGCAGATCCGCTCGGTGGCGGCGAGGCCGTCCACCTCGGGCATGCGGATGTCCATCACGACGACGTCCGGGCGCAGTTCCCGGGCCAGCCGCACCGCCTCGCGCCCGTCGCCCGCCTCCCCGACGACGGTGATGTCCTCGGCGGTGTCGAGCAGCATGCGGAAGGCCCCGCGCAGCAGGGCCTGGTCGTCGGCGAGCAGTACGCGCAGCGGCCCGGTGCGTGCGGCCGCCCCGCCGTCCGTCGGCGTCTCGGTCATCGGTGTCCTTCGTCTCGAACTTCCGTGGGCCAGCGGTCCTCGGGGGCCTGCGGGGCCTGCGGGGCTTGCGGGGCTTGCCAAGGGGGGCCGCCGTCCCCGTGCGGGGGCGTGCCGTGGGTGCCGTCCCTGTGCGGCGGCAGCGGCAGTTCGGCCCGCACCAGGAAGCCGCCCTCCGGGCGCCGTCCCGCGTCGAGCCGTCCGCCGACCGCGGCGGCGCGTTCCCGCATCCCGATCAGACCGTAGCCGGGCGGGCGTTCGGGCACCACGGGCAGGCGCCGCCCCCCGGGGCCGCCCCTCGGGCCGTCGTCGGCGACGGTGAGGACCAGGCGACCGGGGTGCCAGTCGAGGCCCACCCGGGCGGCGCCGGAACCGGCGTGCTTGGTCACGTTGGTGAGGGCCTCCTGGACGATGCGGTAGACCGTGAGGTCCAGGCCCGGCGCCAGCGGCCTCGCCGGACCCTCCTGCCGGGCCGTCACCTCCAGGCCCGCGCGGCGGAAGGACTCCAGAAGTGTCGGCAGCCGGGCCAGGCCGGGGGCCGGCTCGTCGGGGCCGCCCGCGTCCGCGGTCCGCTCCCGGTCGTCGGCCTGCCGCAACAGGCCGACCGTGGCGCGCAGTTCGTCGAGGGCGTGCCCGGTGGTCTCGACGAGTTCCCGCAGGCTCTTGCGGGTCTGCTCCGGACGGGTGTCGAGCACGTGGACGGCGACCTGGGCCTGCGCGTTGGCCAGGGTGATCTGATGGGCCACGAGGTCGTGCAGTTCCCGCGCGATGCGCAGGCGCTCCTCGTCCACCCTGCGGCGCGCCTCGCTCTCCCGGGTCTCCTCGGCCCGGCGGGCCCGCTCCTCCGCGGCCGCCAGATAGGCCCTCCGGTGGCGCACCGACTGCCCGAGCAGGCCGGCCACCAGGGGGGAGACGGCCGCCACGGCCATCCTGCTGGCGTCCGCCCAGGAGAACCCGTCGGACAGGGGGATCGAGGAGACCAGCAGCACCACGGCGGCGAGCGACACCACGGTCGCCGCGCGCCGTTCGCCGCGCGCGGTGACCGTGCTCGTGTAGGTGTAGGCGGCGATCAGGGCGGGAGCCATGATCAGGGGGGTCATCAGCAGGGTCAGCGGCTGCACCAGGGGCGCGACCGCCGTGGTGACGGCCAGGACCGCCAGGGGCCCGCGGTGCCGCAACGGCAGCGGGGCGCAGGACACCAGGGCGACGGCGTAGGCGCCCAGGGGCGGCGGCAGGGAGGCGGTGTCGTCGGTCCGGATGCCCCCGGCGAGCAGGCAGAGCACGAAGGCGGTCGCGGTGACCGCCGCCTCCCGCCGCCACGCGCCGCGGGAGCGCGGGCCGCCGCGGCTCGCGCCGGCCCCGCTCCCGCCACTCGTTCGTGCCACGGCCGGATCAGCTCCGGCCGACGGGGAACGACCCCTGGACGACCGCGCCCGGTACGGTCGCGGCGGGCGCCGGGTCCGCCCCGCCCAGTGCCTCGCCCTCGATGTCCACGTTCGGCAGCATGCGGTTCAGCGTACGGGGCAGCCACCAGGCACGGTGGCCCAGAAGGGCCAGGACCGCGGGCACGATCGCCATGCGGACCACGAAGGCGTCGAAGGCGACGGCGGAGGCCAGGCCGATGCCCATCGTCTGGATGGTCGGGCTGCTCATGCCGACGAATCCGGCGAAGACGCTGATCATGATGACGGCCGCCGCGGCCACGACGCGTCCGCTGTGCCGGAACCCGTGGACGATCGCCTCCTCGGGGCTCGCGCCGTGGACGTGGGCCTCCCGCATGCGGGTGAGGAGGAAGACCTCGTAGTCCATGGCGAGGCCGAACACGATGCCGATGATGAGGATCGGCATCAGCGACATGACGGGCCCGGTCTGCTCGATGCCCAGCAGGCCGGCCGCCCAGCCCCACTGGAAGACGGCGACCAGGACGCCGAAGGCGGCACCCACCGACAGCAGGAAGCCGAGCGCGGCCTTGACCGGGACCAGGACCGAGCGGAAGACCAGGAGCAGCAGGAGCACCGCCAGGCCGATGACCACGGTCAGGTAGGGGATCAGGGCGTCGGCCATCGCCTCGGAGATGTCGATGTTCAGAGCGGTCTTGCCGGTGACGAACACGTCGGCGCCGTTGTCGGCCCCGATGTCGGAGGCCTTGTCCCGCAGCGCGTGCACCAGGTCCTTGGTCTCGGAGCTGTTGGGCGCGGTCTCGGGGACGGCGGTGACCAGGGCGGTGTCCTTGCCGCTGTCGAGGACCGGGTCGCCGACCGAGGCGACCCCGTCCACTCCCTTGACGGCCTCGACGACCGCGTCCGTGGCGGCGGCGGGGTCCTCGGCCCGCGAGGTGTCGACGACGACGGTGAGGGGGCCGTTGAAGCCGGGGCCGAAGCCCTCGGACAGCAGGTCGTAGGCGCGGCGCTCGGTGGTCGCCGTGGACTTCGACTCGTCGCCGGGCAGGCCGAGTTCGAGGCTCACGGCGGGCGCCGCGACCGCGCCGAGCACGAGGACGGCGGTGATCAGCACGGCCACCGGGCGGCGCAGCACGAAGCGGGCCCAGCGGGTGCCGAGCCCGGGCCGGCCGGCCCCGGTGTGCGCCGGGTGCGGGCGCCCGCCCGGCCGGTCGGCCCGCCGCAGCGCGCGGGGGAGCACCCGGCGTCCGAACAGGCCGAACAGCGCGGGGGTCAGGGTCAGTGCCACGAGCACCGCGAGCGTCACCGCGCCGGCGCCGCCCAGGCCCATCCTGGTGAGTTCGGGGATGCCGACGACGCCGAGCCCGGCGAGGGCGATGACGACGGTCGCGCCTGCGAAGACGACGGCGGAGCCGGCCGTGCCGACCGCGCGTCCCGCGGCCTCCTCGGGGGCGTGGCCCCGGGCGCGTTCGTCACGGAAGCGGGAGGTGATGAAGAGGGCGTAGTCGATGCCGACGGCCAGCCCCAGCATCAGTGCCAGGATCGCGACGGTGGAGGACAGGCCCAGCGGCACGGACAACGCGGTGACCAGGCCGAAGGCGATGACCACGCCCAGCAGGGCGGTCAGCAGCGACAGCCCGGCCGCGACCAGTGAGCCGAGGGCGAGGACCAGCACCACCGCGGCCACCGCCACGCCGACGAGTTCCGTCGTGCCGCCCGGCTCCTCCTCGGAGTCCAGGGCCGAGCCGCCGGTCTCCACGGTCAGTCCGGCGTCCCGGGCCCCGCCCGCGGCGTCCTCGAGGGCGGTCTTCGTCGCCTCGGTCAGCTTCACGGCGTCCACGGTGTAGGTGACCGTGGAGTACGCGATCGTGCCGTCCCCGCTGACGGCGCCGGTGGTGAAGGGGTCGGTGGCCGAGGAGAACTGCTTGTTCCCGTCCAGGGAGCCGAGCGCCTCCTCGACGGCCGCGCGGTTCTCCTTCGCGGTGATCCGCTGCCCGTCCGGGGCCCGGAAGACCAGGCGGGCCTCGGCGCCCTGGGCGTTGCTGTCGGGGAACCGCTCGTCGAGGAGGTCGAACGCCTGCTGGGACTCCGTGCCCGGCATGGCGAGGTCCTCGTCCTCACCGGCCGGGGCCGTGGCGGCGGCGCCTACCGCCAGCACCAGGCCTGCCAGCCAGACGACGGCCACGAGCCGCCGCCGGCGGAAGGCCCACCGTCCGATCCGATACAGAAACTTGGCCATCTGCCGTTCACTCCAGACACCGTCGACGAGGGCAGGGGCGCGGGAATCCCGCACCCCTTCACACTCGCCGTCGGCGCCCCTGCCGGGCATCGTCCGCCGACCCCGACCCCGCCTGGTGCGAGGGGACCAGACGGCGGCACGTCCTGGTGCCCACGCACCAAGGGGGGCCGCCCGGCGGGCGGCGGTGGCAGGGTGGAGGGGTCTCATCGCCGTGGAAGGGACTGAGGGCCTTGACCGTGCTCGCCTGGCTCGTCGAAGGCAGTTGGCCCGCCTGCGTGGATGCCGCGCGGCGGCACGCGGGGGACGCCGACGAGGTCGTCCTGCTGCACGTCAGCGGGGGTGAGGAGCCCGGGGTCGCGCACGGGGCCTTCGCCGGGCTGCTCGGCCGGGGCGGGCACGATCCGGGGGCGCGGGTCGCGGAACTGGGGGCCGACTCGGCCGGACGGCTGCTGGACGCCGCCGCCGGGCGGCTCGGCCGGCCCTGCGTCCGCCGGGAGCGGCGGGGGCGGCCCGAGCGCGAGGTGGTGCGGGCGGCCGAGGAGGCCGACCTGCTGATCCTCGCCCGTGACGGCGACCGCGCACGGCTGGGTCCGCACAGCCTGGGGCCCGCCGCGCGCTTCGTCGTGGACCACGCCCCGTGCGCGGTCCTGCTGGTCTGGCCCACGCCCGCCCCGGGCCTGGAGACGCTGCCGCCACCACCCCCGCACCCGCACCGCCCTCCGCCGCCCCCGCATCCGCCGGGGCACTGAGGCTCCCGGGCGACCGGGGCGGCGGGGCCGACGGGGCCGGGACGCGCCCCGCCGCCCACCCTGGCCGTGGGCCGTGGGTCGTGGACCGTCAGCCGTCGCCGGGGGTCTGCGGTGCCGAGGCCGGAGGGGTGTCGGTGCCGCCGTCGGTGCCCGGGGAGTCCTCGTCGTCCCCGAACCACGCCATGCCCAGCAGCATCGCGCCCACGAAGAGCGCCACCCCGGCCAGCAGGGCCACGATCCGGGTCCGCCGCCCGGCCAGGGCCGCCGCCGCCCCGGAGGGCTGCTGACGGCGCCGGCCCCGGTGCGCCGAGGAGGCGGGACCCGCGGCGGCCGTCGGGAGCTTGTACGTCGTCGGCGGCCCCGTCTCGGCGGAGCCGCCCGGGCCGGAGGGCGTGCCCGGGTAGGAGGGTGCGGAGCCGGGGCCCGCGCCGTGCCGGGGGCCGGC
>BNBP01000075.1 GCA_014656015.1 Streptomyces griseoaurantiacus
GTCAGATGCGGTGCATCGCAAGGCGGAGGGGCGTCCGCATACTGGATGTATGCGGACGTTCCGACAACGCGGCGTGGGGGTACCCCCGGCCGGAGGCTGGGGGAGTGCCGTAGCTGTCGTCGCGCGCCCGCCGGGGATTGCGGGACAGCCCTCAGGGCGTGTTCCGTTCGGATCGGGCCGGCGGGGAGGCGCGGTACGTCTTCGGCCGGCCCGAGCGGGGGTGAACGCGGCGGTGCCCCGGCATGACGTGCGTGCCGGGGCACCGCCGTGTCGTGCGTGGGTGCGGGTCAGCCGGTGTTGCGCAGGCCGGCGGCGACTCCGTTGACGGTGAGCAGCAGGGCGCGGCCGAGCAGCGGGTCGGCTTCCTCGCCGGCCTCGGCGGCGTCGCGCTGGCGCTTGAGGAGGGCGACCTGGAGGTAGGAGATCGGGTCGAGGTAGGCGTCGCGGATGGCGAAGGTCTGCTTGAGGACGGGTTGTGCGTCGAGGAGTTCGGGTTCGCCGGTGATCTTGAGGACTTCGGCGACGGTGAGTTCGTGTTCGGTCTTGATGGTGTCGAAGACGTGCTTGAGGTTCTCGGGCACGAGGGTGTCGACGTAGTGCTGGGCGATGCGCAGGTCGGTCTTGGCGAGGGTCATCTCGACGTTGGAGATGAAGTTGCGGAAGAAGTGCCACTGTTCGTGCATCTCGCTGAGCACGGTGTCGAGGCCGGCCTCGCGCAGGGCCTTGAGTCCGGAGCCGACGCCGAACCAGCCGGGGACGATCTGGCGGGACTGGGTCCAGCCGAACACCCAGGGGATGGCGCGCAGTCCGTCGAGGGAGACGCCGGAGCCGGGGCGGCGGGAGGGCCGGGAGCCGAGGTGGAGATCGGCGAGCTGGTCGACGGGGGTGGAGGCGAGGAAGTACGTCGGCAGGTCGGGGTCTTCGACGAAGGCGCGGTAGGAGGCGTGGGCGGCGTCGGAGATGACGTCCATGGCGGCGTCCCAGCGGGCGAGGGCCTCGACGGACTGGCGGGGTGCGGTGTGCAGGGCGGAGGCCTGCAGGGTGGCGGCGACGGTGAGTTCGAGGTTCTCCCTGGCCAGGGAGGGGATGAGGTACTTGTCGGAGATGACCTCGCCCTGTTCGGTGACCTTGATCTCGCCTTCGAGGGTGCCCCAGGGCTGGGCGAGGATGGCGTCGTGGGTGGGGCCGCCGCCGCGGCCGACGGTGCCGCCGCGGCCGTGGAAGAGGCGCAGGCGTACGCCGTAGCGGTGGGCGACGTCGCGCAGTCGGCGCTGGGCGCGGTGGATCTCCCACTGGCTGGTGGTGATGCCGCCGAACTTGGAGGAGTCGGAGTAGCCGAGCATGACTTCCTGGACGTCGCCCCGGAGCGCGACGAGGCGCCGGTAGGACGGGTCGGAGAGCATGTCCTCGAGGATGGTGTCGGCGGCCTTGAGTTCGTCGGTGGTCTCCAGGAGGGGGACGATGCCGATCCTGGCCCAGCCGGCGTGGAGGTCCATGAGGCCGGCCTCGCGGGCGAGGACGGCGGCGGCGAAGACGTCGTCGGCGCCCTGGCACATGGAGATGATGTAGGACTCGATGACCTCGGGGCCGAAGACCTCCAGGGCGCGCTTGACGGTGAGGAAGACGCCGAGGGTCTTCTCGCCGGCGGCGTCGAGGGGGGCGGGGGTGGGGCCGAGGGGGCGGCGGGAGCGGAGTTCCTTGGCGAGGAGCTTGGCGCGGTAGTCGCGGGGCATGTCGGCGTAGCGCCAGGATTCCTCGCCGAGCCGGTCGAACATCTGGCCGAGGGCGTGGTGGTGGGCGTCGGCGTGTTCGCGGACGTCCATGGTGGCGAGCTGGAGGCCGAAGGCGGCGAGGGTGCGGATGGTGCGGTTCATCCGGCCGTCGGCGAAGAGGGCGCCGCGGTGGGCGCGCAGGGATTCCTGGACGACGGTGAGGTCGTGGAGGAGTTCGGTGGTGCCGAGGTAGTCGCGGCCCTCTTCGTGGGGGGTGCCCTTGGCGAGGCGCTGCTTGGTGTTCTCCAGCTTCTGCCGGATGCAGGTGGCCTTGAGGCGGTAGGGCTCTTCGGCGTTGAGGCGCTTGTAGCGGGGGCTGATCTCGGGGAGGCGGTCGAGGTCGGCCTTGAGGGAGTCGAGGAGTTCCTCGGTGGCGCCGGTGTAGCGGATGGAGTTGGAGAGGAAGCCGCGGAGTTCGTCGATGGTCTCCAGGGCGTCGTTGATGCCGTGTTCGTGCTGGAGGATCAGGACGTCCCAGGTGACGGCGGGGGTGACGTTGGGGTTGCCGTCGCGGTCGCCGCCGATCCAGGTGCCGAAGGTGAGGGGGCGGCTGCCTTCGGGGAGCTTGAAGCCGACGCGTTCGAGTTCGGCGGTGAGGTCCTCGAGGACGTCGCCGACGGCGCCGGCGTGGAGTTCGTCGAGGTAGTAGATGGCGTTGCGGGCCTCGTCGGTGGGTTCGGGGTGGACGACGCGGAGTTCGTCGGTCTGCCAGACGAGGTCGATGTTCTCGGCCAGTCGGGTGTCGTGGCGGCGGCGGTCGGACTCGATGACGGGGGTTTCGAGGAGGGCCGCGATGCGCCGGAGCTTGTTGAGGACGGAGCGGCGGGCGGCCTCGGTGGGGTGTGCGGTGAAGACGGGGCGCACGTTGAGGTTGCGCACGGTCTCGCGCACGTGTTCGGGGTCGACGTCCTTGAGCCGGTCGGCGGTGCGGGAGAGCAGTCCGCCCTCGGCGGCGCGGCGGGCGCGCAGTTCGCGGCCGCGGTGGACCTGCTCGGTGACGTTGGCGAGGTGGAAGTAGGTGGAGAAGGCGCGGACCAGCTTGGCGGCGGTCTCCAGTTCGGTGCCGCGCAGCAGCTCGGCCGCGGCCTCGCCGTCCTCGCGGGTGAGTCTGCGGACCCGTTCGACCAGTTCCAGCAGCTCGGGGCCCTCCTGGCGGACGAGGGTCTCGCCCAGGAGGTCGCCCAGTCGCCGGATGTCGGCGCGGAGTTCGTTGTTCGTGGTCGTGGTCGTCTGGTCGTCGGCACTGCTCACAGGTGCGGCTCCTTGCAGTGTTGAAGCTCGTCTGGGAGGGAACCCGGATGCGGCCGGGCGGCTGGACCGCTTCGGCGGCCGGGCATCCGGGCAGGAATCAGAGCGGACCACGCTGTCCGACCGAGTCCAAGGATAGGTGGCCATGCGGACGCGCAGTCGGTTGGGCTCTTGCCGCGAGGTGACGCGCTGCCATACTTACGTTGCCGTAGGTTACGGAACCGTAGGGAAGCCTGCGTCCCGGGGCCCGGCACCTGACAGGATCCTCGACCCCCCAGGGGACGCTTCATGACCACAAGTTCCGACGTGATCGGCGACGCGCAGGGCGCGTCACCGGACTCCCCCCTCCCGTCCGCCACTCTCGGTGGCGAGCAGAAGCGTTCGATCGAGCAGATCACGCTGCTTCTCTTCATCACGGTTCCGTTCCTGGCGCTCGTGGCGGCCGTGCCGCTGGCCTGGGGCTGGGGCGTGAGCTGGCTCGACATCGGTCTGCTGGTCTTCTTCTACTACCTCGGGTGCCACGGCATCACCATCGGTTTCCACCGGCACTTCACGCACGGCTCGTTCAAGGCGAAGCGACCGCTGAAGATCGCGCTGGCGATCGCCGGGTCGATGGCGGTGGAGGGGCCGCTGGTGCGGTGGGTGGCGGACCACCGCCGGCACCACAAGTTCTCCGACGCGGAGGGCGACCCGCACTCGCCGTGGCGGTACGGGGAGACGGTCCCGGCGCTGATGAAGGGCCTGGTCTGGGCGCACATCGGCTGGATGTTCGACGAGGAGCAGACCCCGCAGGAGAAGTACGCGCCGGACCTGGTCAAGGACCCGGCGATGCGGGCGATCTCCCGGCAGTTCGTGCTGTGGACGGTCCTGTCGCTGGCGCTGCCGGCGCTGATCGGCGGTCTGGTGACGATGTCCTGGTGGGGTGCGGCGACCGCGTTCTTCTGGGGTTCACTCGTCCGGGTGGCGCTGCTGCACCATGTGACCTGGTCGATCAACTCGATCTGCCACGCGGTGGGCAAGCGGCCCTTCAGGTCCCGGGACCGTTCGGGCAACGTGTGGTGGCTGGCGGTGCTGTCCTGCGGGGAGTCCTGGCACAACCTGCACCACGCCGACCCGACCTCCGCGCGGCACGGTGTGATGCGCGGGCAGCTCGACTCCTCGGCGCGGATCATCCGCTGGTGCGAGCAGCTCGGCTGGGCCTATGACGTGCGCTGGCCGTCACGCTCGCGTATCGATTCCAAGCGGAACGCCGGTGGGGGCAGCGCCCGGCGCAAGGAGGAGACGGCGCAGGCGGCATGATGGTCGCTGTGGCGACCGACTCGAGCAGCACCCCCAGCAATGACAAGCCGCGGCGGCCGCGCCGCACCCGGATGACCGGAGCGGAGCGCCGTCAGCAGTTGCTCGAGATCGGCCGCACGCTGTTCGCCACCAAGGGGTTCGAGGGCACGTCGGTGGAGGAGATCGCCGCCAAGGCCGGGGTGTCCAAACCGGTGGTGTACGAGCATTTCGGCGGCAAGGAGGGTCTGTACGCGGTGGTCGTCGATCGCGAGATGCGGCGGCTGCTCGACATGGTCACCGGTTCGCTGACCGCCGGGCATCCGCGCGAGCTGCTCGAACAGGCCGCGTTCGCCCTGCTGGACTACATCGAGGAGTCCACGGACGGTTTCCGCATCCTCGTCCGGGACTCCCCCATCCCCCAGTCGACGGGTTCGTTCGCCTCGCTGATCTCGGACATCGCCACCAAGGTGGAGGACATCCTGGGCCGCGAGTTCAAGAGCCGGGGCTTCGAGCCGAAGCTGGCGCCGCTGTACGCGCAGGCCCTGGTCGGCATGGTCGCTCTGACCGGCCAGTGGTGGCTGGACGTCCGCCGTCCGAAGAAGGCCGAGGTCGCCGCGCATCTGGTCAATCTGGCCTGGCACGGGCTGGACGGTCTTGAGCCGAAGCCGCGGCTGATAGGCCACCGCAAGAACTGACCCGGGCGGGAGGGGACGGAAGGGCCGGCGCCCCCACGTCCGCTCACGTCCCGGCGCTCCTCCGCCCGCTCACGTCCCGGCGCTCCTCCCGCCTCACCCCGTCCGGGGGCGGGGCGGGGCCGTCGGCGCGGTCTCCGGTTCCGTCGCCTGCCGCGGCACCGCGGGAACGTCGTCCTCCTCCCCGCTGCCGCCGCGCGCCGGCGGCCCCTCGTCCATCTCCCGCCATTCCGGGCGCAGTCCGGCGAGGCTGGTGGTGAGGCAGTACACGATTCCCCCGGCGAGCAGGACCGGGAAGAGCCCCGTGGCGGCCACCGCCGCTCCGGCGAGCAGCCCGCCGAGGGGGATTCCGGCCCAGGCCAGGGAGTCGCCGAGGGCGCGGACCCGGCCCAGCATGTGGCGCGGTACCCGCTCGAAGAGGACGGCGCCGAGCACCGGGTTGACGAATCCCACCCCGAAGCCGCCGACGGCGAAGACGGCCAGGGCCGCTCCCAGCGGGAGGTCCCAGGCGAGGATCAGGAACCTGGGGGCCCCGCCCAGCAGGAAGCCCGCGAAGAAGACCAGCCGGCGCCGCAGCCGGTGCGCGGCCATCGCGGCGATCAGGCTGCCGGCGACCGCGGTGGCGCCCATCGTGCTGCCGAGCAGTCCGAGGGCGGCGGGCCCGTTGCCGGAGGTCTTGGCCCAGACCGGGAGGAGGACCGTCGCGAACGCCGCATCCAGCAGGTTGGTGATGCCGATGGTGACGATGACGGTGAGCAGCAGGGGTTCGCGGCGCAGGAAGGCGAGGCCCTCGCCGAACCGCTTCCAGTAGCCCGGTTCGGGTGTCCCCGTTCGCGGTGCGGCCTGCTGTGCGGAGCGGCCCGTGCCGCGGGGCAGCGCGAGCGCGACGATCACCGAACCGAGGGCGAAGCAGGCCGCGTTGACGACGAGTCCGGCCAGCGGGCCGAGCAGTGCGACGAGTCCGCCGCCGGCGGCGGGGCCGAGGGTGGAGGCGAGCCGCTCGGTCACGCCGGACAGTCCGGTCGCCCGCACGAGTGGTGTCCCGGCGCGCTCGGCCGCCTCGGGGACCATGACCTCCTTGGCGAGGTCGCCGGGGCCGCGGACGGCCCCGATCACCGCGACCAGCGCCAGCAGGAGCGGGAAGGACAGCACGTCCGCGGCGTGGCAGACGGGGACCGCGAGGGCGGCGCTCGCGCTGGCGAGGTCGGTGGTCCAGGAGACGGTGCGTGGTCCGGTGCGGTCGACGAGTGGGCCGGTGAGGGCCTTGACCAGCACGTAGGGGGCCATCTCGCAGAAGGCCACGAGTCCGGTGCGGGTGGCGCTGCCGGTGGTGACGAGGACGAACCAGGGCAGTGCCACGGCGGAGATCCGGGTGCCGGTCAGCGAGACGGCCATGGCGGCGAGCACGCCGGCCAGCGCGCGCGGGGAGCGTGTGCCGGGCAGGGGGCCGGTGGCCGGGATGCCCGGGGCGTGCCCCGTCATGAGGGCCGCGGCCCGGTGGTCTCCCCCGGCTCGGCGGGGCCGTCCGCCGGGGCGGGTGCGTCGAGTTCGGGCAGCAGGTGCGTGACGACGGTGACCCGCTCGGCGTCCTCGGGGGCGTTCGCCGCCGCCTCGGGGCCGTCCTTGCGGTAGCGGTCGACGACGGCCCGCAGCTCCCCGCGCAGTGCGAGGGCCTCTTCGGGGGTGAGCCGCAGCACCCAGTCGCTCATGTCGAAGGTGTCGCGCCAGGCGCGGGGCATCGTCTGCAGTTCGTTGAGGGTCTGCTGGGTGCGCAGGGTGTAGGCGGAGGCCACGGACTGCAGGTAGGTCAGGGTCGCCTCGGGCTCGCGGTCGGCGAGGTCGGCGTCGTTGAGTTCCGTCATCCGGTGCACCGCGCGCCACCAGCGGTCCCGCGCGTTGCCGCGGTCGGTGTCCTCCTCGACGAAGCCGGCGGCGCCGAGCCGGCGCAGGTGGTAGCTGGCCGTGCCGGAGTTGACGCCGAGGCGTTCGGCAAGGCGGGTGGCCGTCGAGGGCCCGTACTTGCGCAGCGTTCCGACCAGTTGCACGCGCAGGGGGTGCGCGAGGGCCCGCAGCCCCCGGGCGTCCAGGACGACGGAGTCCGGTCGGTCGTTGGTGTCAGCCATGGCGGCACTGTAGACCGCAAAGAGTCCTTCGCAAAAGAGTCTTTGCGAAGAAGTCTTTGCGGTTCGCCGGGTTGGTGCCGGGGCCGGGGGCCGATCAGTGCCGTGGGCCGGTGCCGGTCCGTGCCGGGGGCCGGTGCCGGTCCGTGCCGGGGGCCGGTGCCGGTCGGTGCCGGGTGCCGGTCCTATCTCACGCCCACCGCTTCACCAGCGTGTACTCGGTGATCCCGGGCGGGTAGTCCGGGAGGGCGCAGAGGATCTCGTAGCCCTGTTTCACGTAGAACCTCGGGGCCTGGAAGTCCCAGGTCTCCAGGCGGGAGGCGGTGCAGGCGCGCTCCGTGCGGGCGAGGTGTTCGGCGCGGGCCAGGAGGTGGCCGCCGAGACCGGCGCCGCGGGCGGCCTCGTCGACCCAGAGGTAGGTGACGTGCAGCCAGGTCGCCCAGGTGTGGCCGACCAGGCCGCCCACGAGCCGGCCGGCCGCACCGTCGGCACCGTCGGCACCGTCGTCGGCGAGTGCCCATACGTGCAGCGGGGACTCGCGCTCACCGGGGGTGCCGCGCAGGGCGCGCAGGACGGGGGAGGCCGCCGTGTTCGTCTCGCGAAGTCGCCTCCGCAGCAGATCGCGCCGCTCCTTGTCGACTTCTGTCTCGATACGAAACATACGGCTCACCATAAACGCGCCGGACGGGCAGTTCCGCGAATTTCGCTTCCGCTCCGCGTACGCGGCCCTACTCTGAGGGCAGTGCCGGTGGGGGCCGGTGCCGATCAGGGGGCGAAACAGCCGGGTACGACGCCCGGAGTGGGGGTAGCAGTGTCATCACGGCGGCGGCCGTGCGGCTGCGACGCCCCGTGTCCCGAGCCGGCCGCTCGGGAACTCCGGGCGCCGCACCCGCTCCGGCCGTCCCCCGACCAGTGGGGGTATTTCAGTGGTGCGCATCCGAGTTCTGGTCGTCGACGACCACCGCATCTTCGCCGAGTCGTTGGCCGCGGCCCTGGCCGCCGAGCCGGACGTCGAGGTCTCCGCCGCGGGCAGCGGCCCGGCGGCCCTGCGCTGCCTGGAACGGGCGGCGGCCGAGGGGCGCAGATTCGACGTCATGCTCGTGGACGCCGATCTGGGCTGCGCGGCGCCCGCCGCCCGGCCCACCGCCGTGCCCGTGCAGCCGGTGGGTGAGGACGGCGTGGTCGACGGGATCTCCCTGGTCACCGGCGTCCGCGGCGTCCAGCCCGGGGTGCGGACCGTCGTGCTCGCCGAGAAGGACGACCCGCGCCGGGCCGCGCTCGCGCTGCAGGCGGGGGCCTGCGGCTGGGTCGCCAAGGACTGCTCCCTGGTCCGGCTGCTCACCGTCATCCGGGGGGTGCTGCGGGACGAGACGCATCTGCCGCCCGCCCTGCTCACCGGCGTACTGCGCGAGCTGACCGCCGCGCGCAAGCACCGCACGGAGAGCGAGCGGCTGGTGGAGTCGCTGACCCCGCGCGAGCGCGAGGTGCTGCGCTGCATGGTCGCCGGGCTGGGCCGCAAGGCCGTCGCGGAGCGGCTGTTCCTGTCCCCGCACACCGTCCGCACGCACATGCAGAACGTGCTGGGCAAGCTCGGCGTGCACTCCACGCTTGCCGCCGTCGCGCTGGCGCGGCGGGCCGGGGTGGGGCCCGTGGATCTGAAGCTAACCGGGGATGTTGTCGAACGGGGCGGTCAACTGGCGTAGCAGTCCGGCCAGTTCGGCGCGCTGGGCGCTGCTCAGTTCGGCGAGGAGCGCCCGTTCCTGGTCGAGCAGTCCGGCCAGCGCGCGGTCGGCCTGGTCCCGGCCGACCTCGGTGAGCCGGACCAGTACGCCACGCCGGTCGGTGGGGTCGGGCAGCCGCTCCACCAGGCCCTTCTTGGCCAGGCGGTCGATGCGGTTGGTCATCGTGCCGGAGGTGACCAGGGTCTGGGTCAGGAGTTGCCCCGGGGAGAGCTGGTAGGGGGCGCCGGCCCGGCGCAGCGCGGTGAGTACGTCGAACTCCCACGGCTCCAGGCTGTGTTCCGCGAACGCCAGCCGGCGGGCGCGGTCCAGGTGCCGGGCGAGCCTGCTCACCCGGCTGAGTACCTCCAGCGGCTCCACGTCGAGGTCCGGGCGTTCCCGACGCCACGCAGCGACCAGCCGATCGACCTCGTCCTCCATGCGATCAGTGTAGTGGTTCTGTCGATGTGAAGTCTCTTGATGTGCATTATCTTGACGTCAAGAGACTTGGCGGGATACAACGCCGGGGAGGAACCCGGCAGGGCGGGAACCCCACGTCCACGGGAGCCGCCCGCCGGGGGCTGCTGCCCGCCGGCCGAGGGTTGCTGCCCACCCGCCGAGACCCCTGCCCCCCGCCGACCGAACGACCGAGACCGGAGGAACCCCGTCATGGCCGCCACCACTCCCACCTGGGACCCGGACCAGTACCTGCGGCACGCCGGGCACCGCGCCCGCCCCTTCGCCGACCTCCTCGCCCGCGTCCCCCGCCTCCCCGGCAGCCCGCCGCGCATCGCTGACCTCGGCTGCGGCCCCGGCAACGTCACCGTGCTGCTCGCCGAGCGCTGGCCCACCGCGCGCATCACCGGCTACGACAACTCCGCCGAGATGCTGGACGCGGCCACCGTCGCCCACTCCGGGCCCACCCCCGGCGGCGGCCTGCTCGACTTCGCCCACGCCGACGCCCGGACCTGGACGCCCCCGGACCCCTGCGACCTGCTGCTGAGCAACGCCACCCTGCAGTGGGTGCCGGGCCACCTGAACGCCTTCCCGCGCTGGATCGGGGCCCTCGCCCCCGGCGGCACCCTCGCCTTCCAGGTCCCGGGCAACTTCGACGCCCCCAGCCACCGGCTGATGCGCGAACTCGCCGCCTCCCCGCGCTGGCGCGGTCGCCTCGACGGCGTCCTGCGGCACGCCGACGCGGTGCACACCCCCGCCGCCTATCTGGAGGCGCTGACGGGCCTCGGCTGCGCGGCCGACGTGTGGGAGACGACGTACCAGCACCTGCTGACCGGCGAGGACCCGGTCCTCGACTGGGTCAGGGGCACCGGTCTGCGCCCGGTCCTCACCGCCCTCGGCGACGACCCCGAGGCCCGCGAGGCCTTCGTCGAGGAGTACCGCGCCGCCCTGCGCACGGCCTACCCCGCCACCGCGCACGGCACCGTCTTCCCCTTCCGCCGGATCTTCGCGGTGGCGCGCAGGCCGGAGGGGCACTGATGCCGGCGCGCACCGCGGTGGGCCACAGGCCGGGAGGGCGCTGATGCTCGCCGCCCTCGACCACGTCCAGCTCGCCGCGCCGCCCGGCTCCGAGGACCGGCTGCGCGCCTACTACTCCGGCGTGCTCGGCATGACGGAGGTACCCAAGCCGCCGGTGCTCGCCGCCCGCGGCGGTTGCTGGTTCGAGGCCGGCACCGTCCGCCTCCACCTGGGTGTCGAGGAGGACTTCCGCCCCGCCCGCAAGGCCCACCCCGGGCTGCGCGTCACCGGCATCGCGGCGTACGCGGCCCGGCTCGCCGCCCGCGGCGCCCCGGTCACCTGGGACGACACCCTCCCCGGCCATCGCCGCTTCTACAGCGAGGACCCGGTCGGCAACCGGCTGGAGTTCCTGGAACCGACGGCGCCGGGCCCCTCACCGCTCGCGGCAGACGCACCCCACCCCTCCGTCGGCACCACCACAGGCAATCAGCCATAGATCGTTCTCATCTGGTCGAATCAGGCGACACAAAGGCCGCCAATCGCCGCTTCGTGATCGTTCGGCTCATAGGCTCCTCCCGACCCGTTCACTGCTCATCCATCGCTTCCGCACGGTTTCCGCCACGTTCGAGCGTGTACGCGGGGTGCGACCGGACGTGGCGGACGGTCCCGGGGGACCCATGAAGATCGCCTTCCTGATCAACAACGCGTACGGCATCGGCGGCACCATCCGTGCCACGGCCAATCTGTCCGGCGCCTTCGCCGAGCGGGGCCACGAGGTCGAGGTCGTCAGCGTCAATCGCCCCCAGGACGCGCCGCGGTTCGCGTTCGACCCGCGGGTGACGCTCACCCCGCTCGTCGACACCCGCGCCGGCTCCCCCGGTCACGAGGGCGGGCACGAGCTCACCCGCCGGCCCACCACGATGTTCGGGTACTCCCTCAGCGAGCCGCACACCGCGCTGCAGGACCACCGCATCGCCGAGCACCTCACCGGCACCGACGCCGACGTGGTCATCGCCACCCGCCCCGACCTCAACGGCTACCTCGCCCGCGACGGCCGGCACGGCCGCTTCCTCCGCCTCGGCCAGGAGCACCTCAGCCTCGCCGCCCACCGCGATCAGGTGCGAACCGACCAGAACGCGGCCGTACTCGGGCTCGACGCCTTCCTCACCGTCTCCGAGGCCGACGCCGCCGCCTACCGCGCCGCCCTCCCCCGGGCCCGTACGCGCATCCTGTGCATCCCCAACAGCGTGCCCACGCCCGACGTGGCCCCCGCCGGCCTCGACTCCCGGACGATCGTCGCCGCCGGGCGCCTCATCCCCGTCAAGCGCTACGACCGGCTCGTCACCGCCTTCGCCAAGGTCGCCGCCGAGCACCCCGACTGGACGCTGCGGCTGTACGGGCGGGGCGCCCAGAAGACCGCGTTACGCGAGCGGATCGACGAACTCGGCCTGTACGACCGGGCGTTCCTGATGGGGGCGGTCTCCCCGATCGAGACCGAGTGGGCCAAGGGCGCCGTCGCCGCCGTCTCCTCCGACATGGAGTCCTTCGGCATGACCATCGTCGAGGCCATGCACTGCGGGGTCCCCGTCGTCGCCACCGACTGCCCGCACGGCCCCGCCGAGATCATCACCCACGAGCGGGACGGCCTGCTCACCCCGCTCTCCGGCGACGCCGACGCCCTCGCCGACGCCCTGAAACGCCTCATCGCCGACGAACCGCTGCGCCGCCGGCTCGGCGCGGCGGCCCGGGAGAAGGCCCGCACGTACGCGCCCGACGCCATCGCCGCGCGGTACGAGACGCTGTTCGAGGAGCTGACGCGGGCGCGCCGCAGGACGCTCTCGGGAGCCGCCTCGCGAGTACGGGAGCGGCTGGCGCGGGAGCGACGGGCCAGGGGACCGCGGGCCGGAGGCCGAGGTGCCTCGGCTCCCACGGCCCTCGCGCCCTCCTCCCCGCCGGGGCCCCTCGCCCTGTGTGCCACGGCGACCGCCGACGGCGGGCTGCTGGTACGGCCGGGGCCGGGCGGCCGGCTGCCCGGCGGCCCCCGCGAACTGCTGCTGCGGCTGCGCCACGACCCGGAGGGCCGCGAGCTCCGCGTGCCGGTGCCGGAGGGCGGGGCCGACCGGCGGGTCCCGTTGTCCCGAGCCGAGCACGTCCTGCCGGAGGGCCGCTGGGACTGCTACCTGGTGCCGGCCGGCGGCACGGCGGCGAGGCGGTGGCGGATCACCGCCCGGATCGTCGAACAGGCCGCGCTGCTCGGACGGGAGCCGGACGTCGGCCCGCACGGGGTGAGTTCCTGGATCCCGTACACCACCACCGACGGCTTCCTCGCCCTGCGCACCTGGCTGCGGCCCGCGCACGCCGAGGTCGAACGGATCCACGTCGGCAGGGACGACCAGGAGGCGCTGACGGTGACGGCCACGCTGTACGGGACGGAGGCGGTGCCGCCGCGGGACGCGCGGGTCACCGCGACGACGCGTTCGGGAAGGGCGCCGGAGATCGTGGTCCCCGCGCGTCCGACCGCCGGCGCCGGTTTCACCTTCGTCCTCCCCTACGCGGAACCGGTCCACCGCGGCACCGGCGAGGACGAGCCGTGGGACCTGCGGCTGACGGGCCCCGGCCTGCCGGCGCCGGTACCGCTCGGCCGGATCGGCGGGGACGTCGCCGACCGGAGGAGAACGGACGTCCTGCCGGCGACCACGGTGGGCGGCCACCGGGTGCAGCCCTGCTTCACGGCGGACAACGCACTGACGCTGAGCGTGCGCCCGGAGACCGCGTAACGCCCGCTCGCGGGCGGAGGTGCCGACGACTACGGCAACGGCAACGGCAACGACGGTTACGGCGACGACGGTTACGGCGACGGCGGTTACGGCGACGACGGTTACGGCAACGGCGGTCACGGCAACGAAGGACCGGCGAACACTGCGCACTCCGGGCAATGCCCACTGTCAGACCCGCCTGCCACACTCCTCCCGTCGCGTCCCACCGGACGGTACGCGCCCCGACACCCCACTACACCAAGGTGGTTCGACTCCGTGAGACTGACCCGTGTGACGCTCGCCGTGGCCGCCGGCGCCCTCGCCCCCGCCCTGCTGCTCTCCACCCCGTCCTTCGCCGCCGGCGCCACCACCGCCCCGGCGGCCACCGCCTCGGACACGACCCCGGGCGACGGGTCCCCCTACGACGACATGGACATCCACGACCTGCGCATCGCCGTCCTGCGCATCCTCGCCGACCCGGACAGCGGCAAGCGCGTCACCAAGGAGGCCAACGCCCTCCTCGACAACGGCACGGAGGAGGACCTGCGGACCTGGCTGGAGACCGGCTACCGGCTCGCTCGGTTCGAGGACGACCAGGTCGCCATTTTCACCATCCTCGCCAAGCCGTCCTCCGGCAAGGGCGTCTACCGCGAGGCCACCGAGGCGCTGGAGGCCGGCACCCCCGAGGCCGCCCGCGCGTTCCTGGAGACCGGCTACCGCCTGGCCCAGGCCGAGGACGACAGCGTCGCCATCGTCCGCATGCTGACCGACCCGGACCTCACCCCCGCCATGCGCGCCGCGATCAACGCGGTCCTGGACGACGGCACCCCGGAGGCCCTGCGCCACTTCCTGGAGGTCGGCCAGTACGAGGTCGACGGCTGAGCAACCGGCCACCCCGGGCGCCGCGCGCCCGGGGCGGCCGGGCCCCCCTGTGCGAATACGGGTCACCGCACCCGGTGTGCCCCCGGGGACGGGACCGCGGTGAAGGTGCGGGGGGCCGTGAAGCCGGCCTGGGCGAAGGCGGCTTCGACCGCTGCCGTGAGGGGGGCGACCGTCGCCTCCTCCACGAGGACGATGGCCGAGCCGCCGAAGCCGCCGCCGGTCATGCGGGCGCCCAGGGCTCCGGTGGCGAGGGCCGTGTCGACGACCAGGTCGAGTTCGGGGCAGGAGATGCGGAAGTCGTCGCGCAGGGAGGCGTGGCCCTCGGTGAGGACCGGGCCGATGCCGCGGGTGTCGCCCGATTCCAGGAGGGAGACGACGCGCTCGACGCGCTGGTCCTCCGTCACCACGTGGCGGACCAGGCGGCGGACCTCCTCCTCGTCGCCGAGCCGGTCCAGTGCCGCGTCGAGTTCCTCGTAGGCCACGTCGCGCAGGGCGTCGACGCCGAGGAGCGCGGCGCCCTTCTCGCAGCCGGCCCGGCGCTTGCCGTACTCGCCGTCGCTGTGGGCGTGCTTGACCTGGGTGTCGACGACGAGGAGCCGCATGCCCTCGGCCGCGAGGTCGAAGGGGATCTGCTTCTGGGAGAGGTCCCGGGTGTCGAGGAAGAGGGCGTGGCCGTCCTCGCAGCAGGCGGAGGCGGTCTGGTCCATGATGCCGGTGGGGGCGCCGACGTAGACGTTCTCGGCGCGCTGGCACAGGCGGGCCAGCTGCCAGCCCCGCAGCCCCAGTGCGTACAGGTCGTTCAGTGCGAGGGCGACGACGACCTCCAGGGCCGCCGAGGAGGACAGGCCCGCGCCGGAGGGGACGGTGGAGGCGAGGTGGATGTCGGCGCCGTCGATCTCGTGGCCCGCCTCGCGCAGCGCCCACACCACGCCGGCCGGGTAGGCGGTCCAGCCCTTGTCGGACTCGGGGGCGAGCTCGTCGAGGGTGAGTTCGACGGGGGCGGCGTCGATGTCGGCGGAGTGCAGCCGCAGCCGGCCGTCCTCGCGCCGGGCGACCGCCGCGACGGTGGTGTGCGGCAGGGCGAACGGCATGACGAAGCCGTCGTTGTAGTCGGTGTGCTCGCCGATGAGGTTGACCCGTCCCGGCGCGGCCCACACCCCCTCGGGTGCGCTCCCGTACAGCTCCCGGAACCGGTCGGCCACCTCGTCGGCGGCTCTCGCGACAGCCTCACTCATGCCCTGTTCCTGACCCTTCGCTACCACTCTTTTGCGGCGTACGCGCCGACTGTACGTGCGTGTTATTCGGCTTCGCGCGCCTGGGCGAACCGCCAGGCGTCGGCGACGATCCCCGCGAGGTCCGCGCGGGACGGGTTCCAGCCCAGTTTCTGCCGGGCCGTGTCCGCCGAGGCGACCAGGACGGCCGGGTCGCCGCCGCGGCGCGGGGCCACGACCTCGGGGACGGGGTGGCCGGTGACCTGCCGCACGGTCTCGACGACCTCGCGGACGGAGAAGCCGTTGCCGTTGCCGAGGTTGCAGATCAGGTGCTCGCCGGGCACGGCGGCGGTGAGGGCGAGGAGGTGGGCCTCGGCGAGGTCGGCGACGTGGATGTAGTCGCGCACGCAGGTCCCGTCGGGTGTCGGGTAGTCGTCGCCGAAGACGGAGATCGCCTCGCGACGGCCCTGCGCGACCTGGAGGACGAGCGGGATGAGGTGCGACTCGGGGTCGTGCCGTTCCCCGTAGGTGGCGCCGGAGGAGGTGGCGTAGGCGCCGGCGACGTTGAAGTAGCGCAGGGAGACCGCGCCCAGGCCGTGGGCCGCCGCCTCGCCGCTGATCATGTGGTCGACGGCGAGCTTGGAGGCCCCGTAGGGGTTGGTGGGCTTCGTCGGCGCGGTCTCCACGATGGGGACCTGCTCGGGCTCGCCGTACGTGGCCGCCGTCGAGGAGAAGACGAGGGTGCGCACCCCCGTCTCGCGCATCGCGGCGAGCAGCGCCATGGTGCCGCCGACGTTGTTCTCCCAGTACTTCTCCGGCTTCACGACCGACTCGCCGACCTGCGAGAACGCGGCGAAGTGCAGGACGGCGTCGAAGGAGGCGTCGAGCCATTTGGCGGCGTCGCGGATGTCGCCCTCGACGAACGTGGCGCCCGTGGGGACGCCCTCGCGGAAGCCGGTGGAGAGGTTGTCCAGGACGACCACCTCGTGTCCGGCCTCCAGCAGGTGCTGGGCGACCACGCTGCCGACATAGCCGGCCCCGCCGGTGACCAGGTACTTACCGCTCATGTGCTCGCTACCTCCCGAAGTCGGCGGGCCGCGGCCTCCGGCGGCACGTCGTTGATGAACACGTTCATGCCGGATTCGGAACCGGCGAGGAACTTCAGCTTTCCGGCGGTGCGGCGGATGGTGAAGAGTTCGAGGTGGAGGGCGAAGTCGTCCCGCCCGACACCCTCGAACTCGTCCCAAGGGCCGAACGGCGCCTGGTGCCAGGCCGCGATGTACGGGGTGCGCGACTCGCCCACGGTGCCTCCCCTTCCGTCCCCCCCGTCGAAGATCCGGTCGAAGCGCCGCAGCAGCTCCAGGTAGACCCGGGGGAACTCGGCGCGCGCCGCCTCGTCGAGCCCGAGCAGGTCCGGCACCCGGCGGCGCGGATAGAGGTGAACCTCGTAGGGCCAGTGGGCCGCGTAGGGCACGAAGGCCACCCAGTGCTCGGTCTCCAGGACGACCCGCTCACCTGCGGTCTCCCGCTCCACGACGAGGTCGAAGAGGTTCTCCCCGCCACTGGCCTGCTTGTGCTGGGCGAGCGAACGGAGCATCAGGGCGGTGCGGGGCGTGGTGAACGGGTAGGCGTAGATCTGCCCGTGCGGGTGACCCAGCGTCACCCCGATCTCGGCGCCGCGGTTCTCGAAGCAGAAGACCTGCTGGACGGAGGGCAGATGGGACAGTTCGGCGGTGCGGTCGGTCCACGCCTCCAGGACCAGTCCCGCCTGCTCCTCGGTCAGGTCGGCGAAGGACGCGTCGTGGTCCGAGGTGAAGCAGACGACCTCGCAGCGTCCGGAGTCGCCGGCCAGCGAGGGGAAGCGGTTCTCGAAGACGACGACGTCGTAGGAGGAGTCCGGGATCTCGCTGAGCCGCCCGTCCCGGGAGGGGCACAGCGGGCATTCGTCGGCGGGCGGGTGGTAGGTGCGGCCCTGCCGGTGGGAGGCGACGGCGACCGCGTCGCCGAGCAGCATGTCGTGGCGGATCTCGGACGTGGTGACGGTGCGCTCCAGCGGGCGCCGGTCCACGGCGTCGCGCACGGTGTCGTCACGCAGGTCGTAGTAGATCAGCTCACGCCCGTCGGCCAGCCGGGTCGAGGTCTTCTTCACTGCGCCATACCCCAATCTTCCAACAGAACCCAACATAACAAACCACGCCACTCCCCGGACGTCAACATCACAACCCCACAAAAGCGATCACTCGCGAGGTTCACCCCCTGACCGCGGAGGCGTGGATTCCGTCCGGATCGGTTCACGCGACGAATCGAGTACACATGCGAACCCCCACACACCTGGCAGCCGAACTGCGGCTCCCCACCAACTGGCTCGACTACACGATCCTCGGGATCTACTTCGTGGTCGTGCTCGGCATCGGCTTCGCGGCCCGCCGCTCGGTGAAGACCAGTCTCGACTTCTTCCTGTCCGGGCGCTCCCTGCCCGCCTGGATCACCGGCCTGGCGTTCATCTCGGCCAACCTGGCCGCCACCGAGATCCTCGGCATGGCCGCCAACAGCGCCCAGTACGGCGTGTACACCGTGCACTGGTACTGGATCGGGGCCATCCCGGCCATGGTCTTCCTCGGCCTGGTGATGATGCCCTTCTACTACGGCTCGAAGGTCCGCTCCGTCCCCGAGTTCCTGCTGCTCCGCTTCGACAAGTGGGCCCACCTGCTCAGCGCGCTCCTGTTCGCCTTCGCGGCGCTCCTGATCGCGGGCGTCAACCTCTACGCCCTGTCGATCGTCGTCGAGGCGCTGCTGGGCTGGCCGAAGTGGGTGGCGATCCTCGTCGCCGGCGCCTTCGTGCTCGGATACATCACCCTGGGCGGCCTGTCCTCCGCGATCTACAACGAGGTGCTGCAGTTCTTCGTCATCCTCGCGGCCCTGATCCCGATCGCCGCGCTCGGCCTGAAGCGGGTCGGCGGCTGGGACGGCCTGACGGACTCCCTCACCGCCTCGCACGGGGACAACTTCGTCACCGCCTGGGGCGGCACCGGCATCGGCAGCGCCAACCCGCTCGGCGCGAACTGGCTGACCATCGTGCTGGGCCTCGGCTTCGTGCTCTCCTTCGGCTACTGGACGACCAACTTCGCCGAGGTGCAGCGCGCGCTGTCCGCGAAGAACCTGTCGGCCGGGCAGCGCACCCCGCTGATCGCCGCCTTCCCGAAGATCTTCATCGTCTTCCTGGTGATGATCCCCGGCCTGGTCGCCGCCGTCCTCGTGCCCAAGATCGGCACCTCCACGTCGGGCCTGCAGTACAACGACGCGATCCCCTACCTGATGCAGGAGCTGCTCCCCAACGGTGTGCTCGGCATCGCGGTCACCGGGCTGCTCGCGGCGTTCATGGCCGGCATGGCGGCCAACGTGTCCTCCTTCAACACCGTGTTCACCACCGACATCTGGGGGCGGTACGTGGTGCGCGACCGCGAGGACGCCTACTACGTGCGGTTCGGCCGGCTGATCACCGTCATCGGGGTCGCGGTGTCCGTCGGCACGGCGTTCCTGGCCTCGTCGTTCTCCAACATCATGAGCTATCTGCAGACGCTGTTCTCCTTCTTCAACGTGCCGATGTTCGTCGTCTTCATCGTCGGCATGTTCTGGAAGCGGGCGTCCATGAAGTCCGGGTTCTGGGGGCTGCTGGCCGGCACGACGGCCGCGATGGTCAACTACTTCGTCCTCTACAAGCAGGACATCGTCGGCATCCCCACCGACCAGGGCGCCAACTTCGTCTCCGCGATCGCCGGCTTCGTCGCCGGCGCGGTCGTGATGGTCGCCGTCACCCTGTTCACCGCGCCCAAGCCGGCCGAGGAACTCCAGGGCCTGGTCTACGGCACGCGCTCCCCCGGCATGGACGAGCCTCCCGCCAAGGGCGACGACGCGTGGTACCGGCGGCCGGCACTGCTCGGCTGGGGCGCGATCGTCCTGGCCGCCGCGTGCTACATCCCGTTCTCCATCTGAGCGCCGAGGGGCTGAGACACCATGGCTGAGCAATTCCCGCACGAAGGCGAGCACCGGCCCGCGTCCTCGGAGAAGGACCTCCAGCGCGAGGTCGCCGAACTCCAGAACCAGTCCGCGACCGCGGCCCGCCTCTTCGACATCCGTCGCATCATCGGCGGCCTGTTCGTGCTCTACGGCGTCATCGTGACGATCGCCGGCCTCACGGCCTCCGACGCCGACATCGACAAGGCGGTCGGCGTCAACATCAACCTCTGGACCGGCCTGGGCATGCTGATCCTCGGCCTCCTCTTCCTCCTCTGGCTCAAGCTCCGCCCGACGGAACCGCCGGAGGTGACGGAGGAGGACGTACGGGAACAGAAGTAGGCGGGCGCGCTACCCGCGGTGCCAGGGGCCGGTGTCCACGAGGGTGGACACCGGCTCCGCGCCGTCGGCGGGGCCGCCCGCCCGGATCACTCCCCGGCGAACAGGTCCTCGGCGGTGGTCGCGCGGACCGCGCGCTCGGCCCACAGCTCCAGCAGGTCCAGATCGGGGCACGCCGGCACCCGCTCGCGAACGGACTCGGGCACCGGGATGTCCCGCCACCCCAGGATGCGCAGAATCATCGCGGCACGATCCCCCGGCGCCCTTCTTCCCGGCCCTGTTCCCGGCCCTCCTCGCGGACGACTTGGGCGACCGGGCTGTTGAAGAAGTACTTCACCGGTGACGTGGGGGTCCTCAACGGCTCTCCCGCACGGGGAAGGTGCTCGTGTCGATCGTGATGCGCTCCCCCGTGGCCAGAGTGAAGACGACCGGCCGGCCATAGGGGGTCTCCGCGACCTTGCCGTACCCCGAGGCGTGCGGCTCGGACATCAGCGTGACCATCCGCTTGAACGGATCGGCGATCAAATAGAAATCGATGCCGTACCGGCCGTACTTGCGGACGTTCCGCACGTAGTCCTTCTCGTCCTCGGGCTCCGACGGCACCTCGACCACTGCCAGGACATCGAGGCAGGAGTAGCTGTTCCCGCGTCGTTCGGCGTCGAAGCCGACGACCGTCAGATCGGGGGCGGCGTCGTTCTCCCCGGGGAACGACACGAGCACATCTCCGAAGACACGCTCGCGCGCGATACCGGCGGCCTTGACCGCGTCCTTGACGTCCGAGACGGTCCAATCCTGCTCCGGACTCTGCGGGGTCATGATCACCCTTCCGTCGAAGACCTCGACTTTGTAGCCCTCGGGGATGCCGCCTCGCTCGATCAGGTCGCTCATGACAGTCACAGCAGCTCACCTCCTCCTCGCATTATGGCCGGGCAGCCCCGAAGCCCGCCCACCTCAACGATCACGCGGTCGCCAGGTCACACCACACGTACTTGCCCCGGTTGCCCTCCGTGGACAGGGGGTGCCAGCCCCACAGGTCCGCGCAGGCGCGGACGAGGGTGAGGCCGCGGCCCTCCTCCAGTTCGGCCGCGCGGTCCGCCGCCGTCGGGTCCACCGGCTCGGGAGGGCGCGGGTCCGTGTCCCACGTACCGATCCTCAGCACCCCCGCCGACCAGCGCACCCGCAGCGCGGCCGGTCCCTCCGTGTGCCGTACGGTGTTGGCGACCAGCTCCGCCGCGAGCAGCTCGGCGACGTCGACGACGCAGATGAGTCCGTGCAGGGTGAGGATGAGCCGCAGGGTGCGCCGGCTGACGGTGACGGCGCGCAGGTCGTTGGGGATGTACAGGGAGTACTCCCAGGGGGCGGCGAGTCCTGTTCCGGTCCCGTTCTCGGGCATGCGTGAACTCCGTTCGGTGAGGGCGAGGGGGTTGAGAGACGCGGTCCCCGGGCGGTGGCATGCCTCAGCCGTCATGGCAGGACGGATCGGTGCGCTTCCGGGCATCCCGGCGGTTCCGTAACGTGTGCGTCGCGTCACTGAAGGTAAGTCCTTAATTTAGGACACTGCAAGTCGTTGCCGTAATCTCCCCCTGAACGAGTAGCCCGTGAGAGGAACTTGGGGACGAGGAGGAACACCATGCCGCGTCGACGGCAGCCCACCGCACGCCAGGTGCGACTGGGCATCGAGCTGCGGAAACTCCGCGAAGCGGCAGGGCTGAAGGCCCGCGAGGCGGCGGCCTTGCTCGGCGCCGACTCCGTGCAGATGAGCCAGATCGAGGCAGGCATCGCAGGCGTGAGCGAGGAGCGGGTACGACGTCTCGCCGCGCTGTACGACTGCGTGGACGCGGAGTTGGTCAACGGCTTGGTGGCAATGGCGACCGACCGGACGCGCGGCTGGTGGGAGGAGTACCGGGGTGCGCTGCCGGAATCGTTCCTCGACCTGTCCGAACTGGAACAGCACGCCATGTACAGGTGGGACATGGACTTCCTGTTCATCCCCGGACTGCTGCAGATCGAGGACTACTCCCGCGCGCTCTTCGCGGACAGGGTTCCCGCTCTCCCCGAGGAGGACCTCGACTTGCGCGTACGCCACCGAGTGCAACGCAGAAGGGTCATCGAAGGCCCTAACCCGGTCCCCTACGTCGCCATCATCCACGAGGCGGCGCTGCGCATCAGGGCATGCGATCGCGCCGCCTCACGCAAACAACTCGCCCATGTACTCGACCTGTCGGAAGCGGACCACATCACCGTCCGCGTCGTGCCCCTGGACCTGGACAGCTTCGCCAGCGCCGGGGCCACCATGGTGTACGCGGGCGGAACCGTCTCCAAGCTGGACACGGTCGTGCGCGACGCGCCCCACGGAACGGTCTTCATCGACGCGGAAGCGCAACTGGGGACCTTCCGCGCTCACTTCCATAAGGTAGAGGCGCGGTCTCTCGCACAAGGTCCCTCCCGGGACCTCATCCACAAGCTGGCGAAGGAGCTGTGAGGCGCACATGGGCACCCAGTTGATCTGGCAGAAGTCTTCCTACTCCGGTGGTGGCGACGGCAACGCCTGCGTCGAACTGGCCGCCGCCACCCCCGCCAACCTCCACCTCCGCGAGAGCGAACAGCCGGACACACGGCTCACCACCACGCCCCTCGCCGTAGCCCGCCTTCTGCACCACATACGTTCCGGGGGCGACGCCTGACCTCCGTACCGCACGGCGAACGTCAGGTCGGGATCCCGCCAGCTTCTCGCGGCGTCGGACGCGATGCTCGGCGGTATGAACCGACTCGAAGGAAACGTGGCCCTGATCACGGGCGGTGGCCGCGGCATTGGTGCGGCCGTGGCGGTGCGGTTGGCCGAGGAGGGCGCCGATGTCGTGCTGACCTATGAGAACAGCGCGGACCGGGCCGCCGGGGTGGTGGAGCACATCAAGGCCGGGGGACGCCGAGCGGTTGCCCTCCGGGCCGATTCTGCGAATCCCGCGGCGCTCACCGCCGCGGTGGACGAGGCCGCCGCGCTGTTCGGCAGGCTCGACATCCTGGTCAACAACGCGGGCGTCTTCCCTGTCGGTCCCCTTGAGGAGGTGGAACTGGCGGAGCTCGACCGCACGCTGGCGGTGAATGTCCGGGCACCGTTCCTCGCGTCGCAGGCGGCAGTGCGCCATATGGGCCGAGGCGGCCGCATCATAAGCATCGGCAGCAATATCGCCCAGCGTGCGGTCTTCCCGGAGATGGCGCTCTACTCGATGAGCAAGTCGGCCCTCACCGGGATGACCAAGGGCCTGGCCAGGGAACTCGGCCCACGCGGCATCACCGTCAACCTCGTGCACCCAGGACCCACCAACACAGATGCCAACCCGTCCACCGGCCCCCATGCCCAGGCGATCGCCGGCCTCACCGCCGTAGGCCGCTACGCGGAACCGCATGAGATAGCCGCCACCATTGCCCACCTGGCAAGCCCGGACGCCCAGTACACGACGGGAACCTCCCTCCACGTGGACGGTGGCTTCACGGCCTGACCCCGTCCGTTGTGACGTCCGGTCCATCCCGAAGCCCCCTGCGTGGCCCCCGCGTCGCACCCGTCGGGATCACGCGAGGCCCAGTGCGTGAGGGAGCGTCGCCGCACGCGGATGCCTGGGCGGCTGCGGATCTCGTGGCCCATGGGAGCGGCCAGGTGCAGGGTGCCGTCGTCCCTGGGGAGACCCTGCATGCCCAGCAGTCGGGCGGCCGTGGGGCCCGCGGCCACCACGTGGGGCCCGCAGGTCAGGAGGGCCCCCCGCACCCGGGAGCGCAGGGACGGGCCCCCTTCGTCCTGCCCCACCCAGTAGCTGCCCCGGGTCAGCGGAACCCAGCGGCCCGATCTGACCATCCGCCGCACGGTGTTCCGGTCGGCGCCGGCCGGCCCGAGTTGCGAGAGGGTCACCGCCCAGTCCTGTCGGGCGGCGGTGGCGTGGACTCTCCGGAGGACTTCGCGGACACCCTCGTCGGTCTTTGTCAGTGCCATTGCCGCACTATGGCGTAGGGGGCGGACAGTTCACCCTGGGCTGTGGACAGGGCTGTGGACAACTCGGAATCGGGTGCCCGGGGCCGGTGCGCTCGGTCAGGAGAGCTTTGCCTCCTGGGCCTTGAGCACCGGTGCCGGGAAGTCGAAGTCCTGGCCCAGGGGGTGGATGGCGGAGAGGTAGGCGAGCGTGCTGCCCTTGCGGAAGACGACCACCTTCTCGGGCCCCTCGTCGCCGTCGACCTCGCCCGTCGCGGTGAACGCCAGTGCCTGCTCACCCACCTCGGGTGCGCGGTCCTGGGTGACCGCGGTGAAGTGGAGCGTCGTTTCCCGCTGTGTGCCGGTGAAGCCGCCGCGGCAGGCCGTCAGCGCCTTGCCGAGGGCCGTCAACTCCCCCTCGGCGGTGCCGGCGTCCTCGTAGGACGCGAGCGTGATCGCCATCATGGGGAGGTCGAGCGCCGGTTCGGTCCCGTCGAGCCCGCCGGTCCGGGAGCCGGAGGAAGGGACGGGCAGGTCCGCGGCGGCCCAGCGTTGTGCCGTGGCCACCGGGTGCCCCAGGGCGACCGGGGCCAGTGCCAGATCCAGGAGCCGGCACTGCTTCTTGTCGGTGCGCACCTGGTCCGCCGTGAACTTCTGGCCCTTGCCGCCGCTCTCTACCAGAAAGCCCTCCAGGTCCCCCTTGTCCAGCGACCTCTTCTCCAGTTCGCGCGCGCTCAGCGGTCCGGCCGGCGGCGTCGAGGGCGTCGAACTGGTGCCGGAGCCATCGGCTCCGTGGGTGCCGGAGTCGTCGCACGCGGTGAGGAGTGCGAGCGGCAGGGCGGTCAGGACGGCCAGGGTGGTGCGTAAGGCGGCGGTGTTCATACGGGTGCGTCTGCTTTCGGTGGGTCCTGAGGTTTTGAGGTTTTGAGGTCCTGCGCAGCTTGGGCCGAGTGCGATCGCAGGGTGCGGACAGGGGCGCCCAACGATCGCCCATGGACAGTCAGTCGGCGCCCCGGCCGTTCAGCCCAGCTTCTTCGCCTGTGTCTCCACGAGTACCGTCGGGAACTCGAAGTCCCCGCCCTTCATCAGGGCCGCGGGGTTCAGGCTGGACACGTAGGTGACCGTCGAACCGGTGCGGAAGGCGGCGACCTTCATGGGGCCGGGCTTCGGCATGCCGTCCTGCTGGACCGTCGCGGTGAAGGCGACGGCCTCGTCGCCCGCCTCGGGGGCGGTGTCGGCGGCGACCTCGGTGAGCTTCTGCTCGGTGCCCATCGCGGAGTAGGTGTAGCCCTTCGCACAGGCGGTGACGCTCTTGCCGATCGAGGCGAGCGCCTCGGTGGCGGCGGCCTCGTCGGCGTAGGAGGCGAGGGTGACGGCGGAGGTCGTCGTGTCGAACGCCGCGTCCACGGCGGCGTCGACGTCCTTCTCCTTGCCGGTCGGCGCGTCCTTCTTGCCCGTGGCCCGGCGCTGCACGGTCGCCTTCGGCTCGTCGAGGGCGACGCCGGAGAGGGAGAGGCTGACCGGGGCGCAGTCCTCGCGCTTGGAGGCGACCTTGTCCGCGCTGATCTCCTCGTCCTTGGTCGGCTTGCTGACCAGGAAGCCCTTGACGTCGGACTGGGTCAGGACCTTCTTCTCCAGCTCGGCGGCGCTCAGCGGCGCGGCCGCCGTGCTCTTGGAGGAGGACCTGGTGTCGGCTCCCCCGGACTTCGGGGAGTCGGAGTCCGAGCCGCCGCAGGCGGTGAGGAGGACGGCCGTGAGGGCGACGAACGGGACGGCCAGGGTCAGGGTGCGTCTGGGCAAGGTGGTGCCTCTACCTTTCGGCTTCCGCTTTGACGGAAGGTCAACAAGAAGTTGACAGGACTTTACTTGCGGCTTCACAGAAAACACACCCGGGTTTACCTTCGCCCCTCGTCCGCGCCGCACCCGACCCCCGGGGATCCCGCTCGCGAAGGCCCTGTGAAGGTCTTCGGCAGGAGTCCGATCAAAGGGGTTGACAGCTCACAGAATGCTAAGATCATCGCACGTTCAGTAGGCTGACGGCGCGTCACGTGTTGACCGCGCACGGGGGACAGTCTCTAGGGCCCCATCGCGAGGGGCAGCGACCGCGGCCGGCCGGTCAGGCACCGGCCCGCGGTCGCCCCTGTTCGCGAGGCGACTTGAAGAGAGTCTCATGACGTCATTGCTCCAGGACCCACTCCTGTGGGTCTTGCTGGCGGTACTTCTCGCTGCGGTCTTCGCGGTGATGAAGGCCCGCCGCACCAACATGGCACTCCGCAGACAGAACGAGAACCTGCGCAGCGCCCGAGACGGCCTCCAGGGAGAACGCAACCAGCTCTACACCGACTACGCCGCCCTGCGCACCCAGCACTCCGACGCCCTCGCGGAGGTGCGCCAGGACGCGGAGGCGGAGACCAAGGACGTACTGAAGTCCGCGATGCGCACCCTCCAGGTGCTCGCGGACGAGCAGCAGCACGTCATCGACAAGGCACAGCGCAAGTACGGCGACGACTCCGAGATCCTCGCCGACCTGATGCTGGTGGACCACACCAACAGCCAGTTCAGCCGCCGTGCCCAGGGCATCGCGGTGCTGTGCGGTGGCTGGCTCGGGCGCCGCGAGACCATCGCCTCGGTCTACGACGTGGCCCGCAGCGCGCAGGGGCGGATCAAGCACTTCGACCGGGTCCGCATCAACTCGCAGGTGAACGTCTCGGTCGCGCCCAGGGCCGTGGAGCCCGTGGCGGTGGTGCTGGCCGAGCTGCTGGCCAACGCCACCAACTACAGCGCGCCCGGCACGCCCGTCGAGATCAACATCCAGACCGTGTCGACCGGCGTGTGCCTGATCGTCGACGACGCGGGTCTCGGCATGAGCCAGGAGGAGAAGGACCGGGCCGCCGAGCTGCTCGATCCCCAGGGGCCCGTCGCCATCACCGGCCTCGGCAATCCCCCCAAGTTCGGTTTCGCCGTCTCGGGGATGCTCGCCGCCCGCTACGGCTTCAAGGTGTCGGTCGACTCCGTATCCCCCTACGGCGGCGTACGCGCGGTGATTCTTCTGCCCGAGAACCTGCTGACCACCAATGTGCCCGAACCGGAGGAGTCCGGGGCGACGGGGCACCGCCACGCGGACGGGCAGTCCGCCGTGCCGGGGCCGACGCCGGTGCCGGACCCGGAGCCGATGGCGCAGCCACAGCGGCTGACATCGATGGCAACGTCCGCCCACCACGCGGCCCCCGCCCGCCCGGTCGGCACCACGGCCGGGGGTCTGCCCAAGCGCCGTCGCATCAGTTCGGTCTCCGTGGTCCCGTTCCCCGTCGACGCCGACGAGGCGGAGCGGGAGCAGCCGGAGCCGGAACACGGCGGCCAGGTCACCGCGGCGCGCATCTCCGCGTTCGCGCGCGGCACGCAGCTCGGTCGGAACACCCCCTCCACGGAAGGACCCGAAGCCCAGTGAATCCCGACCTGTCGTGGGTGCTGAACGACGTGCTCCAGGTGCGCGGCGCCCGGCACGCGATCCTCGTCTCGGCCGACGGCCTGCTGCTGGAGCGCTCCAGCGACATCGGCCGTGACGAGGCGGAGACCAACGCGGCCGCCATGAGCTCGATGCAGTCCCTGAGCCGGGCGGTGGCCCCGTTCGTGTCCGCCGGGAACGGCGTCTGGAAGCAGACGCTGATCGAGTACGACGGTGGCTGGATCTTCCTGATCGCCGCGGGCCAGGGTGCCTACCTGGCGGTCTCGGCGGCCCTCGACGTCGACATGGAGTCGATGTCGTTCCGGATGCAGCAGCAGGTGAGCGCGCTGGGCAAGGCGATGACCACACCGCCCCGCCAGAGCGCGGGTGCGGACGTATGACCCGGCCGGACGAGGAAGCCGCGGTCACCGGTCACTTCGTACGCTCCTACGTCATCACCGGGGGCCGGCGCCTGCCGGAGGCGGACGAGCTGTCCCTGCACACCCTGGTGACGCTCGCCCCCGACGCGGAGCTGCCGCTCGGGGCGTCCCCGGAGGTGCGCGAGATCTGGGAGCTGTGCGCCGGCGGCTACCTGGCCGTGGCCGAGGTGTCCGCCCACCTCGGGCTGCCCGTGGGAGTGGCCCGGCTGCTGCTGACCGATTTATTCGAACAGGGCCATCTGCTGCGCCGCGCCGCACCGCCGCGCGCACAGCTCGTCGACCGAGAAACCATCGAGAAGGTGCTGCATGGACTCCAAACCCGTTATGGATGAGCGCGGGACCACCCGCAGCACCCCCGCCGGCCGCAACCCGGGCATCTACGTCTCCGACGCGGTGACCACCACCGCCAAGATCCTCGTCGTGGGCCACTTCGCCGTGGGCAAGACCACGTTCATCGGGTCGCTCTCGGAGATCACCCCGCTGCGCACCGAGGAGAAGATGACGGAGGCGTCCACCCAGGTGGACGACCTGCGCGGGGCGCCGGACAAGGTGACCACCACCGTGGCCCTGGACTTCGGCCGGCTGACCCTGAGCGACGACCTGGTGCTCTACCTGTTCGGCACGCCGGGCCAGCAGCGGTTCATGCAGCTCTGGGAGGACATGGCGCGCGGCGCGCTGGGCGCGCTGATCCTGGTGGATCCCGCCCGGCTCGCCGACTCCTTCCCGGTGATCGACCTGGTGGAGAAGTACGGCCTGGAGTACGCCATCGCCGTCAACTCCTTCGATCCCTCGGCACAGTTCGCCCAGGAGGAGATCCGCGAGGCGCTGGACCTGCTGCCGGACACCCCCGTCGAGTACTGCGACGCCCGGGACCAGCGCTCCTCCGGCCACGCGCTGATCGCCCTCGTGCGGCACCTGCTCACCCGGGTGTCCTGAACACCCCTCGTACCACTTCCGCCCCCGAAGGAACCACCTCATGGACCACCAGCAACCGGCCGGCAGCCCCGGCGCCGCCTCCAGATGCCCGATGCACGGCGCCGACTTCGCGGCCGACCCGCACCTGGTCTACGACCAGTTGCGCGCCCAGGGCCCGGCGGCGCCCGTGGAGATAGCGCCCGGCGTGAACGCCACCCTGGTCACCGGGTACGAGACCGCCCTGCGCGTTCTGCAGAGCCCGCAGCTCTTCGTCCGGGACTCACGGCGTTGGAAAGACCTCAACGAGGGCCGTATATCCCTGGACAGCCCCGTCCTGCCGATGATGGCCTACCGGCCCAACTGCCTGTTCACCGACGGGGCCGTGCACCTGCGGCTGCGCAAGGCGGTCACCGAGAGCCTGGACAAGCTGAACATCACCCGGATCCGCCGGGACGTCGAGCCGATCGCCGCCTATCTCATCGACCAGTTCAGCGAGCGCGGCCGGGCCGACCTGCTGCACGACTACGCCAAGCTGCTGCCGCTGCTGCTGTTCAACAAGCTGTTCGGCTGCCCGGCCGACATCGGCGACCGGCTGACCGGCGCCATGGCCGCCCTGTTCGAGGCGCAGGACCCGAACGAGGCGCTGCGCGCCAACGAGGAGCTCAACGCCTCCCTGATGGAGCTGATCGCGCTCAAGCGGCGCGAGCCCGGCGACGACATGACCTCGTGGCTGATCCAGCACGGTGCGGGCCTGACCGACGAGGAGCTCAAGGACCAGCTCGTGATGCTGATGGGGGCCGGCATCGAGCCGGAGCGCAACCTCATCTCCAACACGCTGCTGACGCTGCTCACCGAGGACTCCGGCCGCGGCACCGGCATGCTGATCGAGGAGGCGCTCGACCACGTCCTGTGGAACGACCCGCCGATCGCCAACTACGCCACGCACTTCCCCGTGCAGGACATGGACCTCGGCGGCACGGTCGTGGAGGCGAACTCCCCGGTCGTGATCAGCTTCGCGGGTGCCAACACGGACCCGGCGCTGAAGGAGGCCCGGCAGGCGCGCAGCGCGGGTGCCCACCTGGCGTGGGGTGCCGGGCCGCACGCCTGCCCGGCGAAGTCGCCGGCGCAGGTGATCGCGGTGGCGGCGGTCGAGGCGATCCTCAACGCCCTGCCCGACCTCCAGCTCGCGGTACCGGCCGACCAGTTGCAGTGGCGTCCGGGACTGTTCCACCGGGCGCTGGTGGCGCTGCCGGTGCGTTTCGGCCCGACGCCCGCGACCCGGGTGGCCTCGGCGCTGGGCAACGGCGCCATGCCGGCGGCCCGGCCGACGCCGGCCGAGCAGCCGCTGCGGGCCCAGGCGCCCTCGGCCCCGCGTCCGGCGGAGCCGCAGCGGGCGGGCCGCAAGGGCGGCTTCTGGAGCACGTTCCTGGACCTGTTCCGGGTGTGACCGAGGGGGCGGGAGGCTGCTGCGGACATCGGGGTGCGGGTCCGGAGCAGCCTCCCGCCGTGTGAGCGCACGTGTGCTCCTGTGAACATCATTTGACCGAATGTGGGCGATGACGACCGCCAGAAGTCCACAATGTGCCACGGAATGTGACAGGAGCAACACGCTGCGGCGCATGCCGAAGGTATGGGGACGGGTAGGTTCCGCCGGTACGGGTAACGCACCGCCCACCCGAAGGAGCCCCCCGTGTCCGCCGTCGGTGACATACCCCGCACCACCGTCGACCGCCGTACCGTCCTCTCCGTGCTCCGGCGGCTCCGCTCCCCCGAGGGCCAGAGCAACCCCCTCCCGCTCTGGGAGGAGTTCCGCCGGCTCGGCGACGTCGTCCCCGCCCCCTGGGGCGGCTACTTCCTCACCGGCTACGACGTCTGCAACCAGGTACTGCGCGACCGCGCCTGGCACGTCCCCGACTTCGCCTGGCAGGACCGGCAGGCCGACCCCGGACGCTGGGGGGCCGCCGCGACCCGCGAGATGGGCGGCACCCTCTCCCGCCTCAACGCCCCCGCGCACACGTGCCAACGGCGCGCCCTGGGCAACCCCTTCGACCGCAGCACCCTCCAGGACCTGGCCCCGGTCGTCGCCGGGCACGTCGACACCCTCCTGGACGACCTGGCCGAACGGCTGGAGGCCGAGGGCGAGGCCGACTTCCTCTCCCTCGTCGCCGAACCGCTCCCCATCAGGACCGTCGGTCACTGGCTCGGCCTGCCCCCCGAGGACCACGCGCGCATCGTGGACTTCGCGCACCGCCAGGTCTTCGCCCAGGAACTCACGCCCACCCGGAGCCAACTGGAGATCTCGGCCGGGGCCAGCGCCGAGATGCGGGCCTACTTCACCGAGCTGATCGCCGGCCGCCGCGCCGCCCCGGGCGAGGACGCGCTCTCCGGCTGGATCCGCCACTGGGACGCCGCCCACCCGGACGACCCGGCCGCCGCCGACCACGTCCTCTACCACCTGACCATGTTCATCACCATCGCCTCGATGGAGACCACCGCGACCACGATGTCCAACGCGGTGTGGCTGCTGGGCCGGGACCCCGGGCGGTGGGCCTGGCTGCGGGAGCACCGGGAGTTCGTCGACGGGGCGATGGAGGAGACCCTGCGCTACGACCCCCCGGTGCACCTCACCTCCCGTTACGCCTCCGAGGACACCGAACTGGCCGGGGTGCCCATGCCCCGCGACACGATGGTCCACGTCCTCTACGGCGCCGCCGCGCACGATCCGCGCCGCAACCCCGACCCCGGCGCCTTCGACCCCACCCGGGACGGGGCGCACCTCAGCTTCGGCGGGGGCGCGCACTACTGCCTGGGGGCGGCGCTCGCCCGGCTGGAGATCCGTACCCTGCTGGCCCGGCTGCTGGAACGGTTCCCCACCCTGCGGCCGGTCTCCGCCCCCGCCTACGCGCCCCGGATGGTGTTCCGGCGCGTCACCTCCCTGAAGGTGACCTCGACCTCCCTGGCGGCGGCCGCATGACCTCCCCGACGCCGCCCGTACCGCCGGTGCCCCCGATGCCGCCCTCGGTGCCCTCGGTGCCCTCGGTGGCCGAGACCGTGCTGCTGAAGACCCTGCGGGTCCAGCAGAACGGCGCCGTGCTCTCGATCGAGCTGAACACCCCCGAGGACGGCAACCTCGTCACCGACCAGATGCTGCAGGACCTCCTGACCGTGCTCGACGGTCAGGACCCCGGTGTACGGGTGGTCGTCCTGTCCGGCGCGGGCGAGGACTTCTGCGTCGGCGGGGACCGCGCCGCACTCGCCGGGCACCTGGCCGAGGACCCGGGCGGCGCCGGGATACGCGCCTACGGCAACCGGGCGCGGCGGGTCTGCGAGGCGCTGACCCGGAACCCGGCGGTCACCGTCGCGGCGGTGCACGGGCGGGTGATCGGCGCCGGGTTCGCCCTCGCCCTCGCCTGCGACCTGCGGGCCGGGGCCGACACCGCGACCTTCCGGCTCCCCGAACTCGCGCTCGGGGTGCCGGCCGCGTGGGGCGGGCTGCTGCCGCGGCTGCTCAGCGAGGTGGGGCCCGCGCGGGCCCGGGAACTGGTGCTCACCGGACGGGAGTTCGGGGCACGGGAGGCGCTCGGGCTGTCGCTGCTGCAGCGGGTCGTGCCGTGGGCCGACCTCGACGCGGCGGTCGCCGCGTGGACCCGGCCGGTGGTGCGGCGGCCGGGAGGCGCGCTGCGGGTGACGAAGGCACTGCTCAACGCGTACGGGGTGGGCTCACGGCTGGCCGACGCGACGGGGCTGGACGCGGAGTTGCTCGCCTCCGTCCTCACGTCGGAGCAGCCGGGCACCGGCCGCCGTACGGGGCATCTGCTGTGACGGGGCCCCGGCAGCGGCGATTCACCCGCTGACCGGCCCCGCCCTGTCCAGCAGCCCCGTGCGCGCGGCCAGCGCCGCCGCCTCCAGGCGGCTGCCCACGCCGAGTTTCATCAGCACCCGCTGCACATGCGTGCGCGCGGTGCTCGGCGCTATGCCCATGCCGGCCGCGATCAGCCGGGTGTCCTCACCGTCGGCGACCCGGACCAGCACCTCCACCTCACGGGGCGTGAGCATCGCGAGCAGCCGCTGGCCCTCGTCGTCCGGCTGGGCGGCGGGGTTGAGGAGTTCGGCGAACGCCCCCTGGAGCAGCAGCGGCGCGACCGCCGCCTCCCCCGCCCGCGCCTTCATGATCGCCCGCTCGACGCCCTCGATCCGCTCGTCGTGGCGCACATAGCCCGAGGCGCCCGCCGCGAACGCCGCCGCGATCCCCCGGGGGTTCGGCACCGGGCCGAGCACCACCACCGCCACCTGCGGGCGTTCCCGCTTGATCCGCGCCACCGGGTCGAAGGCACCCGGCGCGGCCGGCGCGGCCGTGCCCAGCAGGCACACCTCGGGTGCGCGCGTGATCACCAGTTCCGCCGCTCCCGCGGCGGGCGCGGCCGCGGCGAGCACCCGGTGCCCGCGCAGTTTCAGCGCCGATGCCAGCGCCTCGGCCAGCAGCCGGTGGTCGTCGACCACCATCAGCCGCACTCCCATCGAGCAACCCCCCAGTCACCCCAGTCCCCCAACGGATGCCCACTGTGGATGCCCACCGATCCCCGTGGTCGGGAAAACCCCGCTCGGCAACCCCGTTCTGTCTGCCCCCGGAAGCTACACGCTTGTTCGACGTTGCGCTTCCCCTGGCGCCCAGAACTGCCCGGATTGCCGAAAAGCCCTCCCCGCGCGGGCCCGGCACGGTAGGCGATCAACGCGAAAAGGCCCCGCCCTCAACTGGGGCGGGGCCGGGCGCGCGCACGTGTCCGCGCGCCTCGCGGGCTACTTGGCGCCGAAGCCGAGCGCCGTGTACTCCTTCTCGCCGGCCGAGTAGGGCCTGCTGACCAGGTCCTTGCCGAGGAACAGCCGGCCGTCGCCGTAGAGCATCTCCGACGTCTTCGGGACCATGCTGCTGACGGCGCGGATCACCGACTGCGAGTCCGGGGTCTCCAGCAGCTTGGTCGACTTCAGCGACTTCCCGTCGACCGAGACCACCTGGGCGCCCTTGTCGTAGGGGCCGTCCTTGAAGGCGAGGATGTTGTCGCCGTCCATGCGGATCGGGAAGATCTCGTAGCCGTCACCGGCGTCGATCTTGTCGCCGGTGGTCTTCCCCGTGGCCAGCGAGAACGCGATGATCTCGTTGGTCCGGCTGAAGTCGCCCCCGCCGTCGTGCTCCTTGGTCGGCACGTACAGCTTGTCGTTGCCGACCGCGATGGCGTGGCAGTCCTCCACAAGGTTCACGCCGCAGTCGTGCTCGTACTTGCCGTCCGCGAGCGTGATCTTCGTGCGCAGTCCGCCCTTGTCGTCCAGCGAGAAGACGTCGGTGACACCGCTCGCGGTGATCTCACCGGAGTCGACGCCGAAGACGACCGGCTTGGTGGAGATGACCTTGGCGTTGTCGAGGCCCGAGGGGAGCTTGTACTCCCACTTCACGGCGCCCGACTTGGAGTTGAGGAGCTGCACCGAGTAGCGCTCGTTGCCGAAGTCGCCGCACTTGCGCACGGCCACGAGCTGCTCGCCGCCCGCGTAGCCCTCGTCCTGGCAGTCGCCGACCTTGGGCTGCCACAGCACCTTGCCGGAGGAGAGGTCGAAGGCCGCGCCGCCGTTGTACCCGCCGCCGACGGCGAGCGTGGTGGCGGAGATCGCCGCCTCCTTGAACTGCACCTTCGCGCCGCTCACGGCCACGCTCTTGCGCCACAGCTTCTTGCCGGTGGCCACCTCGAACGCCGTGATCTCGGTGCAGGGGTGGTAGTCCTTGGGGTTCTTCCGCTTCGCGGACTCGCTGATCACCGCGGCGATGCCGTCGGAGCTCGTCGTGCGGGTGCCGGCGCAGGTCTGGCCGGGCAGGTCCAGCGTCCACTTGGTGTCGCCGGAGTCCGCCTCGTAGCCGACGATCTTGTTGACGGCCGCCTTGGCGTAGACGGAACCGGACAGCCAGGAGCCGGCGACGCTGTCGATCTCGTTCTTGTCGGTGATCTTCGGCGCCGGAAGCTGGAAGAGGACCTCGGCGGACGGGTTCGCGGGCGCCTTCTCGCCGCCCGAGCTCCCGCCGGTGCCGCCGCCGGAGCCGTCCTCGCCCTTGCCGTCGCCCTTGCCGCCGGAGCCGGAGGCGGTCTTCTTGTCGTCGTCACCACCGCCGGAGGTGGCGTAGATGACGCCGCCGCCGACGATCAGCGCGATCGCGGCGACCGCCGCCACGACGATCCACAGCACGTTGCGGTTCCGGCCGCCACCGGGCTGCGGCTGCATCGGCACGGTGGGCGGCTGGTAGCCGCCGTAGCCGGGCTGCTGACCGGGGAAGCCGTACCCGGCCTGCGGCTGGCCGTACGCCTGCTGCTGCCCGTAGGGCGGGGGCTGCTGGCCCGGGTAGCCGTAGCCGGGCTGCTGCGGCGGGGCGGGCTGCGGATAGCCGTACCCGGGGGCCTGCTGCGGGTAGCCGTAGCCGGGGCCCTGCGGGGACGTGGGCGGGGGCGGCGGGGTCTGGCCCGGCGGGGTGGCCGGGGGCGTGCCGGGCGGGGCGGCCGGCGGGGGCTGGGGTGCGCCGAAGCCGCCGGGAGGCGGGGGCTGCGGGGCGCCGAAGCCCTGCGGGGGCGGAGGGCCCTGCGGGGCGTTC
>BNBP01000076.1 GCA_014656015.1 Streptomyces griseoaurantiacus
CCGGGCATTACGGTGGGACACGAAGACCTCCGCGCGGTGAGTTCCTAGACAGCTCCCACCACACCGGAGGTCTTCGCCATGTTCAAGACCACAGCCGTGTCAACAACGCTCGTGATCAATACAGCTAGGCTGTGGCCATGGCCGACGACGCTCTGACCATCGGTGTGCTGCTCTTCGACGATGTCGCGGAACTCGACGTGGTGGGACCGTGGGAGGTGCTCGGGTTCTGGGCCTCACACATCGCGACCTCGTCGGTGCGCGTGGTGGCTCTCGGCTCGCAGGTCGGAGTGGTGCGCGGTTCGAAGGGCCTCGGCATGGTCGCCGACCACGCCACGGACGAGGCGTTGCCGCTCGACCTGCTCGTCCATCCCGGTGGCAACGGCACCCGTGGCCTGGTCAAGGACACGGCACACCTTCAGTGGCTGCGCGGCCTGCACGAGCGGGGCACCGTGCTGGCGAGCGTGTGCACCGGTTCCCTGATACTGGCCGCGGCCGGGCTGCTGGCCGACCGGCCGGCCACCACCCACCGTGACTACCTCGACAAGCTCGCCAAGATCGACCCCTCGATCGATGTGCGCCGCGAGGAGCGGTTCGTCGACGACGGCACCGTCGTCACCAGTGCCGGGGTGTCGGCCGGGATCGACATGGCGCTGCACCTGGTGGAGCGTTACGACGGGCCGGAGGCGACACAGTTCACGCGGGCCGGAATCCAGTACGAGGCTCCGGAACCCGTCGCGGGCTCCGGGGCCTGACGCCCGCTCACCACCGGGTTCAGCGGTCGGCGGTCTCGGCCAGGCGGACAGTGTCGTCGTCGGGGCTCTCACCGTGCGCGAGGGGCCTGGCCTCGTAGGTGATCCGGACGACGCCGTCGGCGTGGCGTTCGGTGCGTGCGCGGACCCCGAAGACATCGGCGAGCAGGTCCGGGGTGAGGACGTCCAGGACCGGCCCCGCCGCCGCGACGGCGCCGCCGTGCAGGACGACCAGGTGGTCGCAGAGGCGGGCGGCGAGGTCGAGGTCGTGCAGGACGGCGAGGGTGGTGACACCGGTGGCGCGGATCAGGTCCAGGAGCTCGAACCGGGCCCGGATGTCAAGGTGGTTGGTCAGTTCGTCCAGCACGAGGAGCCTGGGGTTCTGGGCCAATGCCCGGGCCAGCAGGACGCGTTGACGTTCGCCGCCGGAGAGGGAGGTGTAGTCGCGGTCCGCGAAGGGCCGTACCCCGCAGCGGTCGATGGCATCGGACACCGCCTCGTGGTCCTGGGGACCGTCACGGCCGAGCAGCCCGTGATAAGGGGAACGGCCCAGGGCGACGATCTCGCCCACGGTCAGACCGGCGGTGCTGCCACCCGCGTCCTGGAGGACCGCCGCCGTACGGCGGGCCGCGGCCCGGGGGGACAGCTCCCACACGTCGTCCTCGCCCACCCTGACCGCCCCCTCGGCCGGGCGCAGGGAGCGGTAGACGGTGCGCAGCAGGGTGGACTTGCCGCTGCCGTTGGGGCCGACGAGGCCGACGATCTCGCCCGCTCGGGTCTCAAGGCTCACGTCGCGCAGGATCGGGGTGTGGTCGAGGGTGACGTGGAGTCGGTCGACGGTGAGTTTCATGCTTTTAGTCCAGGCCCTTGTTGCGGCGCAGCAGCCACAGGAAGAAGGGAGCGCCGAGGAGGGCGGTGAGGATGCCCAGCGGCAGTTCGTTGGGGCGGTTGAGGGTGCGGGAGAGCAGGTCGACGAGGACCAGATAGACGGCGCCCAGCAGGGCCGTCAGGGGCAGCAGGCGGCGGTGGTCGGCGCCGATGGTGAGGCGTACCAGGTGCGGGATCATCAGGCCGACGAAGCCGATCCCGCCCGCGACCGCGATGACGGTGCCGGTCAGCAGCGCGCTGAGGACCAGCAGAACGGCCCGCAGCCGGCTGACGTCGACGCCGAGGGCGGTGGCCGACTCGTCCCCGGCCAGCAGCACGTTGAGCCGGCGGCCGAACAGCGACAGCAGCACGGTCGTCACCACCACCACGACTGCGACTGTGGGCAGTTGGTCCCACTGGGCGCCTGCGACGCTGCCCAGCATCCAGAACATGACCGTCCGCAGCTCGGTGGGGGTCGCCTGGAGCTGGACGTAGCTGGTCGCGGAGAGGAAGACGTAGCCGATGGCGACGCCCGCGAGGACCAGCCGGGTGGGGGCGAGTCGCCCCTGGCGGCGGCCGAGCGCGAAGACCAGGGCTCCGGCGGCCACCGCGCCGAGGAAGGCCGCCGCAGACACCCCCAGCCCGGCCAGCACCACGCCACCGCCCAGGGTGATGACGAGGACCGCGCCGAGCGTGGCGCCGTAGGAGAAGCCCAGCACGACGGGGTCGGCGAGCGGGTTGGACACCACGGTCTGCAGGACCGCTCCGGTCACGGCCAGGCCCGCGCCGACCAGGCCCGCCAGGACCACCCGCGGGGTGCGGAAGTTCCACACGATCTGGTCCAGCGCCAGGTCCGAGGGGGCCGGCCCCGCGCCGGTGACGTGGTGGAGGACGATCGCCCACACGTCGGAGACCGGGACGTTGACGGCTCCGATGCTGATCGCCACGATCATGGTGGTGATCAGCGCGACGGGCAGCAGCGTGAACGCCAGCGGGACCTTCAGCCGGCTCAGAAGGCGTCCGGGTGCAGCATCTTCGCGACCTTCTGCACGGCCAGGTCGTTGCTGGGGCCGAGGTACATCGAGTCCGACAGCGTCACGTACGTGTTGTTCTTGGCGGCCGGCCACTGGGGGAACTCCTTGAGCAGCTTCTTGGCGTAGGCCGCCGGGTTCGGGTCGTTGTAGGCGATGACGACGAGGGCGTCGACGTCGGTGGCGGCGACCTTCTCCTTGCTCAGGTCGGCGAAGGAGGTCTTGGAGGCGTTCTCGAAGGCGTTGGAGCTGCCGGCCTTGGCGAGGATGTCGTTGTAGATGCCCTTGGCGACGACGGAGCTGAAGTCGTTGCCGCCCATGGACATGTTGGAGAACAGCACCATGACCTTGGGCTGCTTCTCGCCCTTCACCTTGGCCGAGACGGCCGCGATGCTCTTCTCCGAGGTGGCGATCAGCTTCTCGGCCTTGTCGCTGACGTTGAAGACCTTGCCCATGTCGCGCAGCAGCTGGTAGCTGTCGGCGATGGTCATCTTGGAAGTGTCCTGGTCGCAGCCCTGGGGGGAGACGTAGCTGTTCGCGCCGACGTCCTTGAGCTGGTCGCGGGTGGCGAAGCCGTTCTTCTCGTCGAAGCCGTACGAGGTGGTGGAGAGCACCAGGTCCGGGCGCAGGCCGAGCATGGCCTCGCGGGGGATGTCGTAGGCGTCGTTGAGTTTGACGTCGCCGGTGGGCAGTTTCTTGATGGCGGCGGCGCGGCCCGCGACCTCGGACATGCCGTAGGTCTGCTGGTTGGCGACGATCTTGTCGCCGAGGCCGAGGGCGAGCAGGGTGGAGACCTCGGCGACGGAGGCGCCGTTCATGACGACGACCCGGCTGGGTGCCTTCTTGAAGGTCTCCTTCTGGCCGCAGTTGTCGAGGGTGACCGGGTAGCCGGTCTTCGAAGCCGCTGCCTCGGTCGTCGTGTCGCTCGCCTTGTCGTCGGAGGACGAGCCGCCGCATGCCGTCGTGAGCAGACACAGTGCTGCGGCCAGAGCGGTGGCGACCGGCCGGTTGATCGGCATGCGGGGCTCCTTGCGTGAGGGTGGTACTCATGGGCTGATGGGTTCTGTTGCAGTAGTCGGGGCGAAGTGGCCGTGAGTTCCCGGCAGTTGCCGACTATTTCGCCGACACCCGGGATCGGGACTCGCGCCGCCGGGCGGGGGCCGGCAGCACACCTGCCGTCACGCAGTGGTCCAGGTAGCGGAAGAAGAGGTCGCGGTCGACGGGTGGGCTGGTGATGCCGGCGCTGTCCAGGGCGGCGCGGACCCGGTCGGCACGGACGTGGCCGAGGCGCAGGTCGGTCTCCGTGCCTGGTTGCGCCGACTCGCCGTCCGCGGCGTCGAAGAAGGCGAGCGTGGTGGCCGCCGCGTCGGCCGAGGGGGGCAGCTGCTGCCTCCAGCGCGCCAGCGGCAGCAGCCGTACGGGATAGCCGTAGTCACGCAGCCAGTCGTAGACGTCCGCGAGCCGTACGCGGGGCAGGGTGGCGTGGTTGAAGACCGGGCCGGTGGCTGTCATGTCCGGGTTCAGGGACAAGTGGACGAGGGAACGTGCGACGAAGTCCACGGGAGTCCAGATCTCGTCCTTGTACAGCTCCGGCACGATCCCCTCGGGGATGCCCGCGCGCAGCACGCTCCACAGGAAGTCCGACTCGTTGACGTATCCCGTGCCGACCGGTCCGACCACGCGGCCCAGTCGGTGGACGGTGACGGGCAGACCGCGTTCGGCCGCCTGTTCGAGGAGCCGTTCGGAGGCCCACTTGGACTGCTGGTAGCCGTAGCGCAGGCCCTCGTGGAGCGGCAGGAACGCCTCCGGCACCTCGGCACTGTGGCTCGCGGGCGGGGCCACGGAGAGGGTGGAGACGTAGTGCAGGGGAGTCGTGTTGACCGCGGCGAGGCGCAGCAATTGCCGGGTGGACTCGGTGTTGGCGGCGCGCAGGGTGGCGTAGTCGCGCATGATGCTGACGGTGGCGGCGTTGTGGAAGATCGCGTCGCAGGTCGCGGAGAGGTCGGACAGGGTCTCCCGGGGCAGCCCGAGATCCGTGCGCGCGAGGTCGGCGGGCAGGGCTGTCAGGCGGGCCGACGCCTGCTCGGCGAGTGTGATGCCGTGGCGGGTGAGGGCCGTGTCGATGCGGGCGGTGGCCTCGGGCACGTCGGCCGCCCGTACCGTGCAGACGATCTCGGCCCCCGTGTCGGCCAGCAGCCGGGCCAGCAGGTGCGCGCCCACGAATCCGGTGGCTCCGGTGAGCAGGATGCGCCGGGGGGCGTCGCGGGCAGCGCGGCTGATGCCGGGCCGGATGCCCGGGTCGAGCCGGGTGTCGGCCAGGAGGGCGGGCGGGAGTCCGGCGGGGGCGGGGGCGCTCGGCCGTTCCGTGTCGGCGAGGAAGCGGGCCAGGGCCGCGGCGGTGGGGTGCTGGAAGAGCCAGGCGACCTTGATGTCCCGGCCGAGTTCCACGCCGAGCCGGTTGGCGGCCTGGATCGCCTGGAGAGACTGGGCGCCCAGGTCGAACACGTCGTCGTCGACCGCCACGGTCCCGGTGCCCAGAAGGCTCCGCCAGACGCCGGTGATGGTCTGCTCCAGCGGGCTCCCCGTGGTTGGTGCCCGGTGCGCGGACGGTGCGGCGAGCGCGGCCCGGTCGATCTTGCCCGAGCTGGTACGGGGCAGCCGCTCGACGAACGCGACGGCGGAGGGGATCATCGCGGCGGGCAGCCTCGCCCGCAGGTGCTCCCTGACGTCGGTGGCGGACGGTGCCGGGCCCTCGGCCACGAGGTGGGCGGCCAGGCGCCGGGTGCCGTCCGGGAGGACCTGTCCGGCGACGGCCGCTTCCCGGATCAGCGGGTGGGTGAGCAGGGCGCTCTCCACCTCGGCGGGCTGCACCCGTTGTCCGCTGATCTTGAACTCGGTGTCGGCCCGGCCCAGATGGCGCAGTTGACCGTCCTCGCCGATGCGGACCAGGTCCCCGGTGCGGTAGGCACGTGGGGCGTCCGGTAGGGCGGTGAGCGGGGCGAAGCGCGCGCTGTCCGGGACCTCGGGCCGGTATCCGTCGGCGAGGGTGGGGCCCAGCAGGTACAGTTCGCCGTCGACGACGGCGGCCCTGGTGCCGGGCAGGGGCAGGCCGATGGGGACGTCGCCGGGGGCGAGTTCGGGGGCGTGCAGGTCGGCGACGGTGGCGACCACGGTGGCCTCGGTGGGGCCGTAGGTGTTCAGCAGCGCGACGGAGGTGCCGACCGCCTTGCGCCAGCGCTGGACCCGTTCGGGCAGGGCCGGCTCGCCGCCGATGACGACGGTGCGCACCGCCTCGGGCAGGGTGGCGGTCCCGGTCGAGACGGCGTAGGCGAGTTCGTGCCAGTAGGCGGTGGGCAGGTCGAGGACACTCACCCGTAGCCGTGCGCAGGCGTCCAGGAAGGCCGCCGCCGACTCGGTCATGTCGTCGGTGCGGATCACCAGGGTGGCTCCGGCGCACAGGGTCAGGAAGATCTCCTCCACACTGGCGTCGAAGTGCAGTGGCGCGAACTGCAGGACACGGTCCTCGCGGCGTAGTCCGTAACGGTGCGTGGCTGCGGCGACGAAGTGGGCCAGCGCGGCATGCCCGATGGCCACGCCCTTGGGGCGGCCGGTGGAGCCCGAGGTGTGCAGGACGTACGCGAGATCCGTGGGTCCGGGCGGTGTGGGGGTGGCGACGGGCACGGGGGCCTGCTCGTGCAGTGGGAATACGGCGTGGACCGGGAAGTCGGCCGCGCGGTCCGCGGTGGTCAGGACGAGCGCGGGAGCGGTATCGGCCAGCACGCGGGCCGTGCGGCCGGCGGGTGCCTTCGGGTCGAGGGGGCAGTAGGCGGCGCCGGACATCAGGACGCCGAGGACGGCGGTGACGGCGTCGGTACCCCGAGGTAGAGCCACCGCCACCGCATCGCCCCGGCCGACACCCCGGGCGGCCAGTCGGCGGGCGATGTCCCGTGCCGCGCCGAAGAGTTGGGCGTAGGTCAAACTGTCTCCGTCGTGCTCGACGGCGACGGCCCCGCCGCGGCGGGCCCCGTGGTCGGCGATCAGGCTCAGTACCGGGCGGGCGGGGGCGGGCAGGGGGCCGCCGTCCAGGACGGGTACGGCCTGATGTGCCCGGGGCCCGCCGAGCGGCCGGTCCGGGTCCGTGAGCGCCTGCGCCAGCAGGGCGAGCAGGCCCTCCTGGAAGGCGGCCGTCTCGGCTTTCGTGTACAGGTCGGGGTTGGCGTCGACGGCGACGCGCAGTCCGGTGCCGTCGCCGCGGTCGTAGACGTTGACCGCCAGGTCGTCGACGGGGCCCGCGGACACGTTGTGGACGGTGCTGGGATGTCCGGCGAACTTCAGGTCGTACTCGAAGGGCATGATGTTCACGCCCGGCCCGGACAGCCTGCGCTGGCCGCCCACCAGTTTCAGGTCGCGGCGCAACTGCTCGTAGCGATAGCGCTGGTGGGGCAGTCCGGCGCGCAGCTCGCGCGAGAGGCGGGGGGCGAGGACGCGGAGGCTGTCGTCGGGGGCGACCGGTATGCGCAGGGGCAGGATGTTGCGCACCATCGCGGGTACGCGCAGGCTGACCGAACCCAGGCGGCCCATCGCGGGCAGGCTCAGGACGATCTCCGGTGCCCTGGTGAGCCGGTGGAGGTGGGCGGCGGTCACCGCGAGGAGCACCTCGGACCAGGTGACCGACAGTTCCCGGGCAACCGTGCGCAGTCGGTCTGCTGCGGACGGGTCGAGGTCGGTGACATGGCGGTGGAAGGTGCGGGCGGGCAGGGCGGAGCGGCCGGCCGGGGTGGCCACGGGCGGGTGGTCGGCGTAGCGGTCGGTCCAGTAGGTCCGGTCCTTGGTGTGGCGGGCGGAGTCGCGGTAGGCAGCTTCCTCGGCGCGGACGGACTCCAGGGTGCCGAAGCCGCTCTCCGGTACGGGTTCGCCGGCCATGAGGGCGCTGTACACCTCGGCGACGCGCCGGGCCACGAGGGAGAGGCCGAAGCCGTCGAGAGCGATGTGGTGCACGCGGTGGTACCAGAGGAACTCCTCCGGCCCCGTCCGCAGCAGGGCGTGGCCGAAGACCGGGCCCCGGGTGAGGTCGACGGGGCGAGACATGTCCTGGTCCATCCAGGCCAGGGCTGCGGCGGGCGGATCGGGTTCGGTGGTGAGGTCGGCGATGTGGGTGCGCCAGTCGCCGGCCGGGGCGGTGGTCTGCCGGGGGCGGCCGGTGTCGTCGGTGTCGAAGGTGACGTTGAGGGCCTCGGTCTCGGCGACGACGTGGTGCAGGGCCCGGTCGAAGACGGCCGGGTCGACCGGGCCGGTGATGCGCAGGTACTCGGCGGTGTTGTAGGCGGGGCTGTCCGCGTCGAGCTGCTGGCCGGCCCAGATGCCCTCCTGGGCGGCCAGCAGCGGAAGGTGCTCGGGCACGGGCGTGGTGTGGCGGTCAGGCGTCGGCATGGTCGGCTCCTCGGGTGCGCTCGGTGAGCAGCTGCCACCACTGGGCGAAGGAGGTGCGCTCGGCGAGTTCGACGAAGGTCACCTCCGCACCGGCCGCCTGCCAGCGTTCCAGCAGGGTGACGATGCGCAGCGAGTCCAGCCCCGCGTCCAGCGGGCTGTCCTCCAGGTCGACTTCACCGGGCTCCAGGAACAGGCACTCCGCCAGGTCCGCGCGGAAGCTGTCCAGGGTGAGGGGTTCAGGCATGGGGACTCTCTCTCGGTGGCTCGTCCGGTGAAGTGCCGATGGCTCACGGGCGGCCCGCGCCGGAGGCGAGCGGCGCGGGCGGGCCGGTCAGTTGACCTTGCGCGCGGAGTCGCTCCAGAAGCGGTCACGCAGTTCGCGGCGCAGGATCTTGCCGCTCGGGTTGCGCGGGACGTGGTCGGTGAACTCGTAGCTCGCGGGCAGCTTGAACGCGGCCAGGCGCGGCACGAGGAAGGTGTGCAGGTCCCGGGGGCTGGGGCGCTCGCCTGCCGCGGGGACGACGAAGGCGTGCACCTTCTCGCCCCACCGCTCGTCGGGGATCCCGACGACGACCGCCTCCCCCACCCCGGGGTGGTGCTCCAGGACGTTCTCGATCTCGGCGGGGTAGACGTTCTCGCCGGCGACAAGGATGGCGTCCTTGATCCGGTCGCGGATGAAGACGTAGCCGTCCTCGTCGAGGAAGCCGGCGTCACCGGTGTGGATCCAGCCGTCGACGAGCGTCTCCGTGGTCTTGTCGGGCAGGCCCCAGTACTCGACCATCCGCGCGGGGGTGTGCAGGCAGACCTCGCCGACCGCGCCCGGGGGCAGCTCCCGGCCCTGGTCGTCGATCACCTTGGCCCGCACGCCCGGGTAGGGGTGCCCGGCTGCCTGCATGAGCGTCCCGCCCGGTACATGCGCGGCCGGGGGCAGGCAGACCGCGGTGTTGCCGGTCTCGGTCAGGCCGTAGATCTGGGCGAACTCGCAGTCCAGGACGGCGAGGCTCTCCTCCAGCAGCGTCTCCGAGATCGGGGAGCCGCCGTAGACCGTCTTGCGCAGGGTGGTGAAGTCGTCTGCGGTGACGCCGGGTTCGGTGAGCATCATGCGGAGCATGGCGGGGACCACGCAGGCGGTGGTGATGCCGAGGTCGCGGATGAGGTCGACGGCCTGCCGGGCGGCGAAGGCGCGCATCGCCACCACCGTCGTACCGGCGTTGAAGTTTTGGGTGGCCCACCACAACCCGCCGACGTGGAAACCGGGGATCCCGATCAGCGCGATGTCGCCGGCCCGCCAGTCGATCCAGTCCAGCCCTTCGCGCGCCAGGCCGTCGCGGATCGCGAAGAAGCTGCGGTGGGCGAGCACGACCCCCTTGGGCAGGCCGGTGGTGCCGCTGGTGTAGAGCTGGGCGACCGGGGTGTCGGGGGTGGCTTCGAACTCCGTGTCGCTGTCGCGGTGTTCGGCCCGCCAGGAGGTGATCGAGGTCACCGGTATGACGGTCTCCGGGGGCGTGGTGGGCATACCCTGGACGATCGGGGCGAACTCGTCCTCCAGGAACAGCAGTCGGGTGCCGGAGTCCTGAAGGATGTGGCTGACCTCGGGGGCGGTGAGGCGCCAGTTGACCGGGACCAGCACGGTGCCGGTCTTGGCGCAGGCGAAGAGGGCTTCGTAGTAGTGCTCGGACTCCTTGCCCAGGTAGGCCACGCGGTCGCCCTCGCCGAGTCCCTCGGCGCGCAGGGCGTGCGCCATGCGGTTGCTGTGGTGGTGCAGGTCCGCGTAGGTCAGGGTGCGGTCCTCGCAGATGACCGCGGCGGCTTCGGGCTGCCGGGCGGCGTGGAAGCGGGTGGTGTGGACGAGGGTGCCCAGTTCGGGGTGGTGGAGCTTCGCGCCCTTCGGCTGCGGCGCCGGGGATGTCTCCATGAGAGCTCTGCCTCCGGTGGGTCAGGGGACGTTGACGAACGCGAGGGTCGCCTCGCCGTCGCACCGGCCGCCGTGGGCGTCCTGGTAACGGAAGACGGTCTGGGCGTGGAGGAAGGGGCTGCCGCCGCCGGGGGCGCGCCGGGCCACGGAGCGGAACTCCATCTCCCCGGTGAAGGAACGGGGGTTGACGGGCCGCCGGAAGTTCGACGCGAAGCGGGCGATGAGGATGTCGGGGAGCTGGTGACGCCAGAAGTCGTCCAGGGTCCATGCCTCGAAGCCGGTCAGCAGCCCTTCCTTCACGGACTTGGCGACCAGGTAGTACATCAACTGGTTGTAGGCGATGTTGACCTCGACCGAGTTCAGGTGGCCGGTGTCGTCGATGTAGCAGGACTCCTCGATCGCGAACACGCCCTGCGCGCAGGAGAGTCCGGCGCTCGCCGTGACCTCGGCAGACTTCAGGTACTTGCAGTGCTCCTTGTAGGGCACCAGGACCCGGATCAGCAGTTCCTCGTCGGTGGGGTACGACCGCTGGGGCGGGGCGGCCTCGCACTCGGTAGCCGGCGCGGTCATACGGCGCGCATCCCGTCGTACAACATGCGCTCGTCGTGGACGGTGACGCGGTGGGAGACGGTCGGCTCGGGGGTGGTGGTGTGGCGGGCGCGGTGGATGAGGCTGCGGTTGTCCCAGACCAGCAGGTCGCCCTTCTCGAAGCTCTGCAGGTGGATGCCCTCGTGCTCGAAGGACTCGTCGAGCTGGCCGGTGGCCTCGAAGAGGCGCTTGAGGAGCTCCTCGTCGAGCGGTTCGCCGACCTGGTTCTCGATGCCGACGGTGAAGCCCTCGCTGACGTAGAGGACGGTCTCGCCAGTCATGGGGTGGGTGAAGGTGGTGGGCTGGACGACGGGCGGGGTCTTCGTCTCAACCTCTTCGATGATCTCGGAGATCGGCCGGTAGACGTCGTGCGGGCGGATCTTGAAGTACTTGCGCACCGAGTGACGGCAGCGCGTTCCGGCGATCTCCTTCTTCAGTTCCTCGGGCAACCGCTCGTACGCCTTGCCCATGTCGATGAAGTAGGTGCCGCGGTTCTTCTCGGGGACGACCTGCGGGTAGATGAGGGTGATGCCGAAGGGGTCGGGCATGAACTGGTAGTCGGCGTGCCAGAACTTGCCGGTCTTCGGCACGCCTATCTGCTTGCCGTTCTCCGGGACGTTGGAGGAGACGAATATCTCCGGGACGTCCGGGTGCTTGTACATCGGCTCGTAGTACGTCTCGGGGCGTCCCAGCCGCCTGCCGAGGGCAAGGAACTGCTCGGGGGTGAGGTCCTGGTCCTTCAGGACGGCGATCTTCTTCGTGTAGACGGCCGCTTTGAGAGCCTGGATGTCCGCTTCGGAGGCCGTGGTGTGGTCGAAGCCGTCGACGGTGACGCCGAGCGCGGCTCCCGGCTGGTCCTTGATCTGCATGGCTGTCGGTCCTTCCGTTCGGTTCAGACGGTGGTGGTGCGGCGGGAGTCGACCAGGTCGGCGATCTGGCCGAGGGTGAGGTCGGGCTGGAGTTCGTCGTCGCCGACGGTGACGCCGAGGTCGCGTTCGATGCGGATGCTGATCTCGACGGTGGTCAGGGAGTCCACGTCCAGTGCGCCGAGGGTGGCCTCGGGGCGGATCAGGTCGGCGGGGACGTCGTGCAGCTTCACGATGACGTCGACGATCTGCTCGTAGGTGGTCATGGTGTGGTCCGTTCCGACTACGGGTGAGGGTGCGGGGGGAGTTCGGGCCAGGTCATCAGGCAGGAGCCCCAGGTGAGGCCGCCGCCGAAGGCAGTCAGAAGGAGACGGTCGCCGGGCCGGATCCGCCGCCCGGCCGCTGCGTCGGCCAGAGCGAGCGGGATGGAGGCGGCCCCGGTGTTGCCGACGGCGTCGACGTTGGCCACGCAGCGCTCCCGGGGCAGGCCCAGGTCGTCGGCGACGGAGTGCAGGATGCGCAGGTTGGCCTGGTGGGGCACGAAGTGGTCGACGTCGTCGGTCTTCCAGCCGGCCTGCTCCAGGGTGGCCCGCGCCGAGGCGGCCATCCGGGTCACCGCGTGCCGGTAGACCTCCTTGCCGCGCATCGCGAAGTGCCGTTCGGCGTGGGTGGGTTCGCCCCCGGTGGACCTCTGGCGGGAACCTCCGGCGGCGACCGTGATCAGGTCCTCGTGGGTGCCGTCGCTGCCGAGGTCGAAGTGGCCGACCGCGCCGGGCTCGTCGGGCCGTCCCGCGCGCAGGACGACGGCGCCGGCGCCGTCGCCGAAGATGATCGCGTTGGTGCGGTCCAGAGGGTCGACGATGGTGGAGTAGGTGTCCGCCCCGATCAGCAGCACCCGGCGGGCGACCCCGGCGGCGATCAGACCGGCGGCGGTCGCGAGGCCGTACACGAACCCGGTGCACACCGCCCCGACATCGAAGGCCGCCGCCCCCGCGAGGCCGAGGCGGGTGGCCACCACGGGTGCGGTGGCGGGGCAGGGACGGTCCGGGGTGGTCGTGGTGACGATCACCGCGTCGGCGGGGGCGCCACCGGCCGAGCGCAGGGCGAGCCGACCGGCTTCGACGGCGAGGTCGGAGGTGGCCTGGCCCGGCTCGGCGACGTGTCGGCTGCGAATCCCGGTGCGGGTGCGTATCCAGGTGTCGTCGGTGTCCAGGCGTGCGGCGAGTTCGTCGTTGGTGACCACACGGGGCGGCACCCATCCGGCCAGTCCGCACAGGACGGCCGCCGGGCCCGGCGGGCTGAGGGTGTTGCTGGGCACAGCTGTTCTCCTCGTGGGGTGAGAAGGGGAGCGGGGCGAGGGGTCTACGCGGCGGCGGTCGCGGCTTTCCGCGGGATCAGGGTGAGCAGCACACCGCAGCCGAGGCCGACCGCGATGGCGAACACGGCGGCGCGGATACCGGTGAGCAAGGCATCGTCCGTCGGGCCGTGGCCGACGCCCGATGACAGGGCGACCAGCAGGCCGAGGCCGACCGCACCGCCCACCTGGAGCGTGGTGGAGGCCATGCCGGAGGCCACGCCCTGGTCCTCGGCGGCGATCCCGGACGCGGCGACGATCCACATGCCGGTCCATGCGGCGCCCTGGCCGAGCCCCAGCAGCACGATCCCCGGCAGCAGCAGGACGTAGGAGCCGTCCCCGGTGAGCGCGAGACCGAGGGCGGCGGCCCCCGCCGCACCCAGCGCCATGCCGCCGACCAGCATGCGGCGCACTCCGACGCGGGCGACGGCCCGCTCACCGGCCTGCGTGCCCAAGGCGGTCACCACGGCCGGGACGAGGAACGCGAGGCCGGTCGCGAACGCGCCGTAGCCACGCACGTTCTGGAAGTACAGGGTCAGGAAATAAGGCAGTGAGCTGAAGGTGGCGCTGTACAGGGCGGTGACCGCCATCGCGGTGAGCAGCCCGCGGTGGGCGAACAGGCGCGCTGGCACCAACGGGTCGGGCACGCGGGTCTCGACGAGGGCGAAGATGGTCAGCAGGCCGACCGCGAGTGCGGCACAGAGCAGGGCGGACGGGCTGTCCCAGCCTGCCTCGGGGGCGTTCACCAGGAGGAACACCAGGAGCGTGATCCCGCCGGTGGCGGCCAGCGCGCCGGTGACGTCGTACCGGCGGGTGCCGGTGGGCGGGCCGTCCGCCGGGAAGAGCCGACCGCCCGCCCACGCCAGCGCCGCCGCGATGGGGACGTTGACGAAGAACACCGACGGCCAGCCGAACGCCTCCACGAGCACCCCGCCCAGCAGCGACCCGAAGCACAGGCCGCCGGCCCCCGCCGCGCCCCATACCGCGAGAGCCCTGTTCCGGTGGGGCCCCTCCTCGTAGATCGTGTTGATCAGGGCGAGGGTGGCCGGGAAGAGCAGCGAGCCGCCGACGCCCTGCGCCGCGCGGACGGCGATGAGGACGCCGGCCGACTGGGACAGGCCTCCCACCAGCGAGGACCCCGCGTAGACGAGCGCCGCTGCGACGAAGGTCCGACGCCGGCCCAGCAGATCGGCCGTGCGGCCACCGAGCAGGAGGAAGCCGCCCGTCGTGACGACGTAGGCGCTGACCACCCACTGCAGGTCGTGTGGGGGGAAGCCGAGTCCGGCGCCTATCTCGGGGAGGGCGACGTAGACGATGTTGTAGTCGAGCGCGATGACCAGCTGGGCCAGCGCCAGAACGAGAAGGGAAAGTCGTGCTCGCACCGGTCGACGTCCTCCTCACTCATCAACGAAAAAAGAGAAACAACAAGAAATTCAGGCCGTGAAATCGAATCGGCCGATCATTTTCAGTCACCATAACACCAGCGGCACGGCTTGAAAATGGCTCGCAAGAAAGGCTCCAATCGAGGGAATTGAATGCATTTTTGGGCAGCACGGAAAGCCGACAGTGCTGCTGTCGGTTGGCTTATCGTCCCCTTAATTCCGGCTGGTCAGTCGTTTCCCATGAGGCGCCTGACTTCCGTGATGAGCGCGGTCAGCGCGCGCCGTTCCGGAACGGTGGTCTCCGGGTGCCACAGGTCCACGAGCAGGCAGGTTCGCGGGTGTTCGCCGTCGTTGCGCGCCTCGTGCTCGAAGGAGTAGTCGAAGAGCAGGCACTTCCCCTCCCGCCAGGATCGGGTTTCACCGGCCACCGTGATGCTGCATCCGTCCGGAATGTCGACGGCGAGATGCAGATTGATGCTGAAATTCCACAGGTCGCAATGCGGGGCGATGGCCGCCCCGGGCAGCAGGGTGGAAAAATGGCATTCCAGCAGGGGGCAGAGCAGGTCCGTCTCGACGGCGAACTCTTTGAGAATCTTGTACGCCGTCGGTGCGGTTCCCGCGGATTCCTCGACCAGTCCCCCGTTCCGGTACAGGTAAAGGGCCTGCCAGTCCTGCTGGCGGGTCAGGTAGTGCTCGTAGTCCGAGAACGCCTCACGGTGCCCGGCCCAGGCCGCGCCCAGTTCCTCCTTGATCGCCGGGTGGGCGGCTTCGAACGCCTCGACGACAGGGGTCAGTTCGGGATGGCCGTGGGGGTCGTGCCAGGGCGTCGGGGTCAACCCCGGGAGGATCCACTTGGCGCCCTTCTGGAGCGGGTGGCGCCGCGCTCCTCCCCCGGGCTCCAGCATCTGTTCCACGCGTTGGATGGAGTCCGCACCGTGCGTGCTTCTGATCGCCGCGAACGCGTCGTCTATCTCGGGTGTCATGCAGGCCCCTCCTGGCCCTCCTGGCCACTACCGCCGTGGTCGGCTGATGAGCCGGTGTCGCAGTAGTAGTCGGGTGAAGAAGCCGGGGAGTTCCCGCGATGTTCCGTCAATTCTGCAGAGAGGCAGGGGACTTGGACCCGAAGCCGGTCGTGGCGGGCGAACGGGGTGCGCCGGGGCGGTCGGACGTCGTGCCCACCCGCCGGTCGCACAGGGCGGTGAGCACCGGGTCCGCGGTCGCCATCAGGAGGGTCACCGGCAGTTCGGCGAGCAGGAGCACGAGAGCCTCGCGGTCGTGCGGTTCCAGTCCTTCGGCGGGTTCGTCGGCCAGCAGCACGCCGGCTCCTGCCGCCACACAGCCGATCACCCGGGCCCAGTGCAGGCGCTGGATCTCGGCCGGCGTGAGGCCGTGCAGCGGGCGGTCCCTCAGCTCTGCGACACCCAGCCGGTCAGCGGCGAAAGCAGCCGCTGCCGGGTGTGCGCTGCGGGCCAGTACGTCGGCCGCCCGCGCCCGCGAACGGGCCGGGACGGGGCGCCGGGGGAGCCAGGCGCAGGCCCTGGCGCGCCACGCCCGCTCGGCGGGAGTACGGCTGCCCCGGCCGCCCACCGTGATCTGCCCGCCGCCCACCGGGTTCAGCCCGGCCACCGCGCGCAGCAGCGCCATGGCCGTCGCCCCGTCCCGGCCGCTCAGGGCGACACGTTCGCCAGCCGCGACGTCCAAGGTCAGCTCGAGGGCGCCTGCGCACGTCACGGCCCTCAGCCCTACGTCCAGTGCGAGCGGATCGGCCGCACGTGGCCACAACCGCGGTACCGGAGGGCGGGATCGCTCGCTGTTGACTGTCACGTCCCAGTAGTCGCCCGCCCAGGCCGTCGAGTTCCCGGCGGCACGGCCCCTTCTCGGGACCGCGCCGCCGGGAGGAAGCGTCCCGGGGTCAGGCCGCGAGGGCGCCCGGTGCCTCGGCTTCCTGCAGCAGCAGTTCCAGGGTGGCGCGGGCTCGGTTGACCCGGGAGCGGACCGTGCCGACGGGGCAGCCGACGAACCGGGCCGTCTCCTCGTACGACAGGCCGACCACCTGGGTCAGCACGAACGCTTCCCGGCGTTCGTCGGGCAGGCTCTCCAGCAGGTCGAGCAGGGCCACCCCCTCGGCGAAGCCCGGCAGGCCGCTCGGCTGGGAGCGCTCCACCGCCGTCTGCCAGTCGACGGCGTCCGCGATCCGGGGTCGGACCGCGGCACGGCGCAGGCTGTCGGCGACCGCGCGCCGGGCGATGGCCAGCAGCCAGGTCCGGGCCGAGGCACGGCCTTCGTAGCGGTGCAGGCTGCCGAAGGCGCGCGCGAAGGTGTCCTGGGTCAGGTCGTGGGCGGTCTGGGGATCGCCGCTGAGGTGAGCCACGTAGCGCAGCACGTCACCGTGCAGGGCGCGGACGAAGTGGTCGGCCGCGTCGGGGTCGCCGCCGCGGGCGGCCAGTGCCCAGGCGGTCGCCGACGCGTCCGCGGAGGCACGATCCGCGCGGACAGCGGGCAGGACAGAGATCATCACGTGAGGTCCTTCTCAGGTCTTCCGGGGCCGGGCCCGCACGAGGGCACGGCTCACCGGCACATGGGGTGCGTCCGTACGCGAGAGGTACGGCGATGCCCGGGGCCCATGAGGGACTGCCCGCCTGCGCAGACGCGGTGAGCGGGTCGCGGCGGGGAGACCGTCGGCAGACCTGTGCGCGAGTGCGCCGCAGGACGGCGGGAGGCGCAGTGCTGGGCCCCGGGTGGATCCGGCTGTCTCAGATGACAGCGGCACCCGCGGGCGGCCCGCGGAAGGTGAGAGAACAACACAGCAACAGCCGCACCGGAGCCGGGCAGTCGAATTCACGGCGTCTGCGCACGGACGGGTGGCCCAGCGGCGCAGGCGAGGCCGCCAGCAGCAGCCGCAGCGGGGCCGCCAGCCAGGCCGCCGCGGCTCTGAGGACGCGGAACACGGCCCGTTCGCCGTGGGCCAGCCACAGCCCGCACAGGACCGCGGCCAGCAGGTGCGCGGCGAACATGCCGACCGAGGCAGCGCCGCTCATGCCGGCCATGCCGTGCATGTGTCCGCCGCCGGACATGCCGTGCACCGCGTGTGCCGTCGACCCCATGTCCATGCCGCTCATGGAGCCCATGTCCATCGACCCCATCGAGCCCATGTCGACGGTGCTCGTGCCCGTCGGGCCGCCGGCGCCGGGCATGACGGCAGGCGCCGACGCGAGCTTCTGCGCCTGGGTGAACGTCTCGTGGAGCACCGCCTGCGCGGCGGTCACGACCACGACGATCGACGTGCGGCCACGCTCCCGGCCGGCCAGCAGCCATCCGGCTACGCCGGTCGCGGCCGCACCGGCGGCCATGGCCCACCAGGGAACGGGGGTCCCCGACATGGTCACGTGCCCGAGGGCGGCGAGCAGCACGCAGGCGGCGGCGAACACGCCGGCCCGCAGCACGCGGCACCACCCTCGGACAGTCATAGCCCGCTCATCCTCGCACCCGGCGTCTGATCGTCGTCAGAGGGTACGTACGAACTCCCGCCCCTCGACTCACCGGTGTCGGGGTGACACACCTCACATCAGGAGCACGGGAACTCGGGGACGGCGGGGGACGACTACGTGAGAGATGCCGAATCCGGCCGCACCACGACGGCCAGGACTTTCACCCGGCCGCTGCGCCGGAACTCCAGGGTGAACGGCACGAGGTCACCTGAACGCCACTGGTCGGAGGGCACGGGCACGGTCAGGTCCACCCCGCTGGGCGACATGGCGAGGCTGTCGCCCGCCGCGACGGAGACAGAGTCGATCGTGGACCGGTAGGCCGCGTTGCCCTGTTGCATGCGGTGCCGGGAGAGCGTTATCTCACCGGGGACGTCACGTGCCGTGATCCGGACCAGGCTGTCGGCCGAGCCGCCCTCGTTGGCGATGTGGAAGAACGCCGCCGTCTCCGGGACTCCGTCGGACGGCAGCAGTACTTTCCCCTCCGTGACCCGGATGACCGCCGGGCTGCCGGCCCGGCCCGTGCCGACCCAGGCCGTCAGGCCGGCCAGGGCCACACTGCACGCCGCGACGGGCACGAGAGCGGTGAGCGCCCCGTCCCGCAGGCGCCGCCGGTCGAGGCGCTTCAGCGTGGACAGCGGGTCCGTGATCCGCTTCATCGGGCACCGGCCTTCGCGCGCCGCGTCCCGGGACGGCTCCGGCCGCGGGCGGGAGAGGGCTGCCAGGTGCGGAGCCGCAGGCTGTTGGCGACCACCAGCACGGAACTCGCCGACATCGCCGCGGCGGCGAACATCGGATCGAGCAGGCCGACCATGGCCAGCGGCACGGTGACGACGTTGTAGCCGAACGCCCACACCAGGTTGGCCCGGATCGTGCCCAGCGTACGCCGGGCGAGCAGGACGGCGTCGACGAGCGCCTCGATGTCCCCGCGCGCCAGGGTCAGGTCGGCGGCGCCGATGGCCACGTCGGTGCCGCTGCCCATGGCGATGCCCAGGTCGGCTTCGGCGAGCGCCGCGGCGTCGTTCACGCCGTCGCCGACCACCGCGACCCGGGCGCCCTCCTCCTTCAACTGCCGTACGAGGGCGGCCTTGTCCTCGGGGGTGCAGCGGGCGCGCACCTCGTCGATGTTCAGGGCGGCGGCGACCGCTTGGGCGGGCGCCGTGCGGTCGCCGGTGGCGAGCACCGGGCGGATACCGAGCCGGCGCAGCCGCTCCACGGCCCGGTAGCTGCCGGGCCGTACCAGGTCCCCGACCGCGATCAGTGCCTTGGCCCGGCCGTCGACCCGCACCAGAACCGGAGTGTGCGCGGCCTCCTCGGCCTCGGCCAGCGCTTTGGCCAGCGCGCGCGGCAGCTTGCCGTCCGGCGCGCCCACCTCCACCGTGAGGCCGTCCACGCGGCCACTCACGCCGTGTCCCGGCACCGCGGCGAAGTCCGTCACGTCCGGCAGCGGTCCGGGTGCCTGCATGCGGTCCGCGTATGCGGTGACCGCCCGCCCGATCGGATGCTCGGAGCCGCGCTCCACCGCCCCGGCCAGCCGCATCACCGCGTCCTGCCCGAGCGCGCCCGGAAGCACGGTGACCTTGGCCACCGTCATGTGGCCGGTGGTCAGCGTGCCGGTCTTGTCCAGCACGACCGCGTCCACGTGCTGAAGCGCCTCCAGTGTCTGCGGACCGCTCACCAGCACGCCCAGCTGGGCCCCCCGCCCGGTGGCCGCCATCAGGGCGGTCGGCGTCGCCAGCCCCAGCGCGCACGGGCAGGCCACGACCAGGACAGCGACACAGGCGGTGAGCGCCGCCTGCGGGTCGGCTCCGGCTCCCAGCCAGAACCCGAGGACCGTCACCGCGATCGCCAGGACCACGGGAACGAAGACCCCCGCGACCGCGTCGGCCAGCCGCTGCGCCCGCGCCTTGCCCGCCTGCGCCTCCGTCACGAGGCGGGTGATGCGGGCCAGCTGGGTGTCCGCACCGACCGCCGTGGCCTCGACGAGCAGCAGCCCGCCGGCATTGACGGCCCCGCCGATCAGCGCCGAGCCGGGAGACACCTCCACGGGTTCGCTCTCGCCGGTGACCAGCGACAGGTCCACCGCCGAACTGCCCTCCGTCACCCGCCCGTCGGTCGCGACCCGCTCACCGGGACGCACCACGAAGACCTGCCCCACCCGCAACTGCTCGATGGAGACCGACCGCTCACCGTGCTCGTCACGGACGGACACCTTCTTGGCGGCCAGTTCGGCCAGCGACCGCAGCGCCGCCCCGGTCCCCCGCCGCGCCCGCGCCTCCAGGAACCGGCCGGTCAGCACGAACAGCGGGACACTGACGGCGGCTTCGAGATACAGGTGCGCCATGCCCTCCGACGCGGACGGCACCAGACTGAACGACATCCGCATCCCGGGCTCGCCCGCTCCCCCGAGGAACAGCGCGTACACCGACCAGGAGAACGACGCCGCGACGCCGAGCGAGACGAGGGTGTCCATGGTGGCCGTAGAGTGCCGCAGCCCCCGCAGCGCCCTGATGTGAAAGGGCCAGGCGCTCCACACCGCCACCGGGGCGGCCAGCATGAAACACAGCCACTGCCAGTTGCGGAACTGCAGGGCCGGCACCATCGACAGCACCAGCACCGGCACCGCCAGCAGAGCGGTGACCACGATCCGTTCCCGCTCACGGCGGGCCTCGTCGGTCCCGGCCCCCTCCGCTGCCTCGGCCGCCTCCTCGTCCTCACGCACGGGCAGGGCGGCCTGGTATCCGGCCTGCTCGACCGCGGTGACGAGATCCTCGGGCGCGACATCCGCCGGGTGGCTGACTCGCGCGAGCCCCGTGGCCAGGTTGACCGTGGCCGTGACGCCCTCCAGCTTGGCGAGCTTCTTCTCCACCCTCCGGACGCAGGCCGCGCAGGTCATCCCGCCCACGGTGACGTCCGTGACCACCAGGCTCGCCATCGGTTCGGCCGCCATCACTCACCGCTCCCATGACCCATCCCCGGCATGTCGTCCATGCCACCGCCGCCACCGTCACTCCCGCCGCTCCCGCCACTGCTCCCGGTGCTCCCAGTGCCGTGCATACCCGGCGCCACCGGCCCCGCCGCCGACCCGGCGGCGTAGGACACCGAGAACACCAGCGCCAGCAGAAGCAGGAACCCGCAGAGCGCGGGAGCCGGGAGCAGTCTCCGGGCGGCCCCGCCGGCAGAGGGGGGTGACAAGGGAATATCGGCCATGCCCGACCTTCCTCGTCGCATCGAACCGTCCTGCGAGAGACGGCGGTTGTAGCCGTAGCACTCCAGTAGTCGAGTCGACAGAGCGTCGAGTTCCAGCACCTAATCGTGACTTGCGTCACATGGGTAACCGGTGTTGTACCCGCCTGACCGAGAACGTCGAGGCAGGCTCGCACGCCGGTGAGCAGTTCGCGGACGCCGGGCCGGTCAGTTCCTCCCAGACAGCCCCACAGATGTCGCCCCACAGAAGGCACCCGCGTGCACACGGCTCAGCCGGGCAGTCGCTGCGTACGCCTCCACTTCCGGCGAATCGAGTTGCACCCGTCCAAGGGTCGGACGGGCGAGGGTCCGACCCTTGGAGCGGTCCTACGGCGTGCGCCACGTATATGGCAACGGCTCGACGACGCTGTGCCCCGCCGACTGCTCACCATCGGCAGGGCAACGCCGCCTCACTCGGGCCGGGAACCGCCGGAGCGGCCACGCGCGATGGCGAAGGCCGCTGCGGCCAGGCCCAGTACGCCCACGACCAGCCCGGCGACACCGAGACCGCGGGCGGTGGAGTCGCTGCTGTCGGAGGCTGCGGACGCGGAGGTCTTCGAGGGGGACGCGGAGGCGGTCGGCGCGTCGGCCTCGTCCGACGCGTTCTTCGCAGTGAGCTTGAGGGCTGGGGCCGGGTTCTCCGGCTCTTCGTCGCCCTGCGCCGCCTCCTCGATCCAGCGGACGGTCTTGCCGTCGGAGTAGGTCTGGAGGGTCTTGAAGGTCAGCTGGTCGGTGTCGTCGGGGAGTTGACCGAAGGCGACATCGAAGTCCTCGTAGTGCCCGGGGTCGATCTTGCCGCCGGTCCAGGTGATCTCGGAGACGGCGTCGGTGATGGTGCCGTCGTCGGTCTTGACCGGCGTCTTGAGCTTCGTGTTCGTGACCTTGGCGCTCCAACCGTCGCGTGGGGAGACGAGGACGCCGAGGGCGGGGTGGTCGGTGGGCAGGAAGACCTGGACCTTGGTGGTGCTCGCGGTGTCTTCCTCGTTGGGGACGCGGAAGGTCAGGACGCCGTCGGTGGCGCCCTTGGCGTAGCTGTCGGGGTGGACGGTGACGTGCGCGGAGGCGATGCCCGCGGCGGCCTGGACTCCGGCCGCGGCGAGAGCGGTGACGGTGCCGGCCCGGCGCAGCGTGATGCGTACTCGGGACATGGGTTGGTCGATCTCCGTACGGGAAGGGCGTGTCGGGGTCAGATCGGATACGCGCTCCCGGGCGGCGGCCCGCGCCGCTGCACCGCGTGCCGCAGCAGGAGGCCTCTGAGCAGGCGCGGTCCGTCGGCCCACCGACGCGGTCCTACGACGTCCCCCACATCCGGCACCAGCCGTACCCCGCCGCTCACCAGCCACCAGGCCACCAGGCCCGGCACAAGGGCTGCGGCCCGGCGCAGCAGCGACCACAGTGCGGCTTCCCCGCGCCGCAGCCACCAGGTCAGTACCAGGGCCGCGGCGACGTGAGCCGCGGTGGCGTGCGGGGTCAGGGCATGCGCATGGGACATGCGCATGCCCTGCATGCCCATCGTGGCGTGCGGCCGGGCGGCGCCGAACGCGAGGTGCAGTGCGCCCTGGGCGGTGACCGTGCCGACGCCGATGTCCGCCGGCGACCGCTCCCGGCCGCCCAGCAGGTACCCGGCCCCGAAGACCGGCACGAACCCGGCGGCCTGCACCCAGATGGGCGGTGCCGTACCGGTCGCCAGCGCGTGCCCTCCGGTGGCGAGCAGCACGCACAGCGCGGCCTCGGTCGCGCCGCCCATGGCGACGAACGCGCAGGGCCGTGCGGTGCGGGCGCGCGGCGAACACCGCCGCGCGCAGGCTCCGTACCGCCGGGGACGCACTCATGCCCCGATGCTGCCATGCGGCCGACCGATCTCCTCCCCCGCCTGGGCAGGAAAACCACCACGGCGTCCGGTCCGGCGCAGTCCGCCTTCCTCTCAGTAGTCGGACCCGGGCACCGTCCGGTTCCCGGCCCTGGCGCAGAGGCCGGGACAGGCAAGTACGCCGGGAACAGGGCCGTCCTCGCTCTTCACCGCCCCGCCCGCACAGCCCGGCAGTGGATCACGCTCCGGGTGTCAGCCGCCCTCGGCGAGGCGGGCGGACCACCTCTGCTCCACCTTGGCCAGCCGCCAGTAGGCCAGCGCTGCCGCCCACACGGCCACGAACAGGCCGACGATGATGTAACCGACGTTGTCCAGGTCCAGGCCGGCGATCCAGCCGGTCACCGCGTCGCGCAGACCGAGCTTCTCGTGCAGCACGCCGACCAGCTCGATGGTGCCGATCAGGAAGGCGACCGCGATGGACAGACCGGTGATGGCGAGGTTGTAGAACACCTTGCGCACCGGGTTGGAGAATGCCCACTGGTAGGCGAAGTTCATGAACGTGCCGTCGAGGGTGTCGAACAGGCTCATCCCGGCGGCGAACAGCAGCGGCAGGCACAGGATCGCGTACCAAGGCAGCCCGGCCGCCGCGCCGCTGCCCGCCATCACCATCAGGGTGACCTCGGTGGCGGTGTCGAAGCCCAGACCGAACAGGAAGCCCAGCGGGAACATCTGTCCGGGCCTCGTGATCGACCTGGTGAAACGGCCCAGGACACGGTTCATGAACCCTCGCGAGTCCAGGTGCTGTTCGAGAGCGGCCTCGTCGTAGGTACCGGAGCGCATCGCCCGGAAGACCCGCAGGATGCCGGCGAGCGCCGCGAGGTTGAGCGCCGCGATGAGGTAGAGGAAGGTTCCGGAAACCGTTGTGCCGACGACACCGAGCGTCTGATGGGTACGGGAGCCATCGTTGAGCAGGGTACCGGCGAGCTGTGCGCCTCCCGCGACCAGGGCGGCCATGGCGACCACCACGCTGGAGTGGCCGAGCGCGAACCAGAAGCCGACCGACACCGGCCGTTTGCCGTCGGCCATCAGCTTGCGGGTGGTGTTGTCGATCGCGGCGATGTGATCGGCGTCGAACGCGTGCCGCATGCCCAGCGTGTACGCGGTCACCCCGAGGCCGATCCCGAACGCCTTGGAACCGACCTCGTAATGGCCCGGCACGACGAGCAGGAACAGGATGCCGAACGCCACGACGTGCAGCGCGGCGATCACCGCCAGCAGCCCGGCGGTACGGACGGTGTCCTCGCGCCGCCAGCGAAAAGCGGTGGGCACGTCGGGCCCGGTGGGCAGGGTCATACGGTCACGCTCCAGCACCTCGTGGATTACTTCGTGAAGTGCCGTGGCCGGTCTCCTGGCTGACGGGTGCGCGCGTCTTTCGTCCCGGCCTTCCCGTCCACCCGGGGGCGGACAGTGACCGTGCACAACTGGGACGAAGACTCCCCGATCACAGTGGCGAGGGCCGCTCCGGCCTGAACCCCCCGAACCACGAGGGGCTGTCACCGGTCTTCCCGAACACCACGGCCCGCCCACCGTACGGGCGACCAGTCACGCCTGGATACCTGCACAGCCGCGCAGGTATCCAAGATCACATCGCCACCTGCGAGGATGCCTCCATGCATCTCGTCCCCGCCGAGCGCGCAGACCGTCGCGCCATCGACGGCCACCGGGTCTGCGACGCCGTCGCCGCCATCGGCGAGCCGGACCATGTCCGGGCCTGGGCGGAGCGGTTCTCCCTGCTCTCCGATCCCGGGCGCCTCGCCCTCCTGGTGGCCTTGCGCCAGACGGGTCCGCTCGCTGTATCGGACCTCGCCATCGCGACCGGAATGAACGGCCCCGCCGTATCCCAGGCCCTGCGACTCCTGCGCGCCGCCGGCGTCGTGGCGGGCGAGAAGGACGGGCGGGTGGTCCGTTACAGGATCATCGACCCGATCACCGCCGACCTGCTGCGGCACTGCGTCTGCGGGAGTGGCTGAGACGATCACTTGCAGGACGAATGTGCGGACGCGGCGGGTCTCAGTCCCATGTCGGCCCAAAGGGCGAGCAGTTCCTGACACCAGGTGACTTCTGCGGGTCGCCCCTACACCTGGGCCGTGTATAGGCTGGCCGCGCAGCTGGTTCGCCCTGTCCGCCAGGCAGGCGCGTCGTAAGAGGGAACCCGGTGGGAATCCGGGACTGCCCCGCAGCGGTGAGCGGGAACGAACGCCGTCATACGCACTGGGTCCGGAAGCAACGGACCTGGGAAGCGACGGCCAGTAGGTGCCTCGTAGAAGAACGAGGCGTGCCCGTGAGTCCGAAGACCTGCCACTGCCCGCGCGCGGACCGCCGTGCGCGGAGATCCCGGTGACCTCGTGGGCGGGTCGGCGTACATGTCAGGCGGGCACGCATGCCGTGGCTCGTCCGGCCTGTCATCCCTTCGCGCTCGCGTTCCCCAGTCTCCGGGATCGCTCTCGTCCAGAGCTCGCGAAGGAGAGTTTCGTGACAGCCAAGTCCGCAGCCGCGGCCGTACGGGCCACCGTCCACGGTTATCCCCGGCAGGGGCCCGACCGGGAACTGAAGAAGGCGATCGAGGGCTACTGGAAGGGCCGGGGCACTGCCCATGCCCTCCGTGAGACGGCCGCCGGCATCCGCCGCGCCAACTTGGGGCAGTTGGCCGACGCCGGCCTCCACGAGGTCCCGACCGGTGACTTCTCGTACTACGACCATGTCCTCGACACCAGCGTCATGGTCGGCGCGATCCCCGCCCGGCATCGCGCCGCTGTCGACGCCGACGCCCTCGACGGGTACTTCGCCATGGCCCGCGGCACTCAGAACTGCGCGCCGCTGGAGATGACGAAGTGGTTCGACACCAACTACCACTACCTCGTGCCGGAGCTGGGTCCGGACACGGTGTTCGCGGCCGACTCGACGAAGCAGGTCGGTGAGCTGAGGGAAGCCCTGGCACTGGGGCTCGCCGCCCGGCCCGTCCTGGTCGGCCCGGTCACCTACCTGCTGCTCGCCAAGCCCGCCCCCGACGCCCCCGCCGGCTTCGACCCGCTCACTCTTCTCGACCGGTTGCTCCCGGTGTACGGCGAGGTGCTCGCCGACCTGCGGGCGGCCGGCGCCGAGTGGGTGCAGCTCGACGAGCCCGCCCTGGTCCAGGACCGCACCCCGGCCGAGCTGAACGCCGCCGCCCGCGCCTACCGCGATCTGGGCGGCCTCACCGACCGGCCACGGCTGCTGGTCGCCTCCTATTTCGACCGGCTCGGCGAGGCACTCCCCGTGCTGGCCAAGGCCCCCGTCGAGGGACTCGCCCTCGATTTCACCGGACCGGCTGCCGCCAACCTGGACGCCCTGGCCGCCGTGGGCGGACTGCCCGGCAAGCGCCTGATCGCCGGGGTCGTCAACGGCCGCAACATCTGGGTCAACGACCTCTCCGCGTCCCTCGCCACCCTCGGCACCCTGCTCGGGCTGGCCGACCGCGTCGACGTCGGCGCCTCCTGCTCCCTTCTCCATGTCCCGCTGGACACGGCCGCCGAGCGGGACATCGAGCCGCAGATCCTGCGCTGGCTGGCCTTCGCCAGGCAGAAGACCGCCGAGATCGCCACCCTCGCCAAGGGCCTCGCCCAGGGCACCGACACCATCGCCGCCGAACTGGCCGCCAACCGCGCCGACCTGGCCTCCCGGGCGGGTTCACCGATCACCCACGACCCTGCCGTCCGCGCACGCACGGCGGCCTTCACCGCGTTCGACGCCCGCCGCTCCTATCCCTACCGGCAACGCGCCGCCGCCCAACGCGCCCACCTGAAGCTGCCGCTGCTGCCCACGACGACCATCGGCTCCTTCCCGCAGACCGGCGAACTGCGCGCCGCCCGCGCCGGCCTGCGCGCGGGCCGGATCGACCCGGCGGAATACGAGGAGCGCATCAGGGCCGAGATCCAGGAGGTGATCGCCTTCCAGGAGAAGGCAGGCATCGACGTTCTCGTACACGGCGAGGCCGAACGCAACGACATGGTCCAGCACTTCGCCGAACAGCTCACCGGCTACCTCGCCACCCAGCACGGCTGGGTCCAGTCCTACGGCACCCGCTACGTCCGCCCGCCGATCCTGGCCGGCGACATCTCCCGCCCTGGGCCGATGACCGTGCGCTGGACGTCGTACGCCCAGTCCCTCACCACCAAGCCGGTCAAGGGCATGCTCACCGGGCCGGTGACCATGCTCGCCTGGTCCTTCATCCGCGACGACCAGCCCGTCGGCGAGACCGCCCGGCAGGTCGCCCTCGCCCTACGCGACGAGGTGAACGACCTGGAGACGGCCGGGACCTCCGTCATCCAGGTCGACGAACCCGCGCTGCGCGAGACGCTGCCGCTGCGAGCCGCCGACCGCCCGGACTATCTGACCTGGGCCACGGAGGCGTTCCGGCTCACCACCGGCGGCGTCCGTCCGGACACGCAGATCCACACGCACATGTGCTACGCCGAGTTCGGCGACATCGTCCAGGCGATCGACGACCTCGACGCCGACGTCATCAGCCTGGAAGCGGCCCGCTCGCACATGCAGGTAGCCCGGGAACTGGCGGCGCACGGCTATCCGCGTGAGGCCGGGCCGGGCGTGTACGACATCCACTCCCCGCGCGTGCCGAGCACGGACGAGGCCGCCGACCTACTGCGTACCGGCCTCAAGGCCATCCCCGCCGAGCGCCTGTGGGTCAACCCCGACTGCGGCCTGAAGACCCGCGGCTGGCCCGAGGTCCGGGCCTCCCTGGAGCATCTGGTCGCAGCCGCGAGGGAGGTACGCCGGGAGGTGTCCACGGACTGACAGAAGTGGCGGACTGTCCTCCCACCGATCCGGGTAACCCTTATTGCAAGTAATATGCAACAGCTTGAGGTCATCAATAAGGGTGTGAGGTCCATGACGGTCCGTCGGATACGGGCAGCCGCCGCCACGGCGGCGATACTCACGGGTGTCGCCGCCTGCTCGGCCCCCGGCAACAGCACGGGAAGCGGCGACGCGGCCGACTCGGTCGTGATCGGGGTGGCTTCGGAGCCGGACACGCTCAGTCCGCTGCTCGGGTACGGCAAGGACGGCAACTCGAAGATGTTCGACGGGCTGCTCGCCCGCGACGCCGGCCTGCAACTGAGACCGGCACTGGCGAAGGCCCTGCCGGAGGTCGCCGCCGACGGCCTGACCTACACCTACTCTCTGCGCGAGGGCGTGAAGTTCAGCGACGGCGAGCCGCTGACTTCGGCCGACGTGGTCTTCACGTACGACACGATCCTCGACGCGAAGACCAACAACACCAACCGCAGCGAGCTGGACGCCGTCAAGGACGTACGGGCGGACGGCGGCGACAAGGTGGTCTTCACCCTCAAGTACCCGTACGCACCCTTCGCCGGGCGCACGGTGCTGCCCATCGTCCCCGAGCACATCGCGGGCAAGCAGGACCCCAACACCGGCTCCTTCAACACCAAGCCGATCGGCACCGGTCCCTACCTGCTCGCCTCCTGGAGCAAGGGCGAGAAGCTCACCTTCAAGGCCAACCCCGACTACTGGGGCGGTGCGCCGAAGGTGAAGAAGGTGACCATGGCGGTCATCGAGGATGACGACGTCCGGGCCACCCGGCTGCGGTCCGGCGATCTCGACGGTGCGGTTCTGCCGCCCAATCTCGCCGCCGCCTTCGAGAGCGACAGCGCGAGGAGGACGTACGACGCGAAGACCTACGACTTCCGCGCGGTGGCCCTTGCGCAGCAGAACAAGGTCACCGGAGACCGGGCGATCCGCCAGGCTCTGGACACGGCCGTGAACCGGCAGGCCATGGTCGACAAGATCCTGGACGGCGCCGGGCGCCCGGCGTACGGTCCGCTGCCCGCGGACGACCCCTGGTTCGCCAAGGGCATCGAGCGGGGGCAGGACCTCACCAAGGCCAGGCAGATCCTGGACCGGGCGGGCTGGAGGAGCGGCGAAGGCGGCATCCGCGCCAAGGACGGACAGCGGGCCTCGTTCACCCTCCTCTACCCCTCCGGCGACAAGGTCCGCCAAGACCACGCCCTCGCCTACGCCTCCGACGCCAAGAAGGCCGGCATCGAGGTGAAGGTGGAGAGCGCCACCTGGGAGGTGATCGAGCCGCGCATGAAGAACGACGCGGTCCTGGCGGGCTTCGGCAGCAACGGCGACCCCGACTACGGCCTCTACACGCTGCTGCACTCCTCCCTCGCAGGCGACGGCTTCAACAACATGGCCCGCTACGACGACCCGGTCGTGGACAAGGCTCTGGACACCAGCCGCCACAGCTCGGACACCGCGATCCGCAAGGCCGCCTACGACAGCCTCCAGCGCGAACTGGTGAAGAACCCCGGCTACACCTTCCTCACCCACATCGACCACGTCTACGTCCTCGCCGACCGCTGGCAGGGCCTGACCACGCAGGTCGAGCCGCACGAGCACGGCTTCGCCTCCGGCCCGTGGTGGAACCTCGAAGCCTGGCAGCCGAAGCAGTGAGGTCCTCCCTTCCCTGGGGAGCGATGGCACGACTGGCGGGACGACGGCTGCTGTTCGCCGCCCCGATCCTGCTCGTCGTGACCTTCGGCGTCTTCGCCATCGCCGCAGCCTCCCCCTTCGACCCGATCAAGGCCTATGCAGGCACGGCCGCCCTCGGCGCCGACGCGGAGACGCTGGCGCGGCTGCGGGAGAATCTGGACGTGGACCAGCCGTTCACCTCCCGCTGGTGGCACTGGCTGACCTCCGCGCTCGGCGGCGACCTCGGGCAGTCCAGCGTGCTGCGCCAGCCGGTCGCCCAGGTCATCGGCGAACGCCTCGTACGGTCCTCACTGTTGTGCGCGGTCGCGTTTCTGGTGGCCGTGCTGACGGGCACGGTGCTCGGGGTGCTGGCGGCCCGGCGCCCGGGATCAGTGCTCGACCGGCTCGTCACCTCCCTCGCCTACTCACTGGAGGCGGCGCCCGTCTTCTGGCTCGCCCTGCTGGCCGTCTGGCTGTTCGCCCTCCAACTGGGCGTGCTCCCGGCCGGCGGTCTCACCGATACGGCGAGCGAGCAGGTCACGCCGGGGCAGGTGGCCAGTCACCTCGTACTGCCGGCCGGAGTGCTCGCCGTCTCCCAGCTGCCCTGGTTCACCTTGTACGTCCGTCAGGGCGTCGGCGACGCGCTCGCCGAGGACCCTGTACGCGGCGCCCGCGCACGGGGTTTGAGTGAGCGAACGGTCCTGCTCGGCCATGCCCTGCGCTCCGGCCTGCTGCCGGTCCTCACTCTGGTCGGCTCCCGGGTGCCCGAACTTATCACCGGAGCCTTGCTGGTGGAGAGCGTCTTCAGCTGGCCCGGCATCGCGGCGGCCACCGTTCAGGCGGCCACCGCCGTCGACTTCCCGCTGCTCGCCGCCCTGACAACGCTGGCCACCGCTGCGGTCCTCGTCGGCAACCTCCTCGCCGACCTGCTCTACGGCCTGTTCGACCCGAGGGTGAAGTTCAGTGACATGTGAAGCCACTGGTGACGTGACAGGTGCATCGACGGCCGAGCCCGTCTGGCGGTCCTACGGCACGAGCCGTCGCTCCACCAGGACACTGCGAGTGCGCATCTCGCTGGCCCTGGTGGGTGTCACCGCCCTCGCCGTACTCCTGGTGCCACCGCTGGTGCGGCTCGACCAGCAGGCGGTCGATCTGGGCGCGAAGCTGCTGTCCCCGAGCTGGTCGCACCCCTTCGGCACCGACGACCTCGGCCGGGACCTGCTTTTGCGCTGTGTCTACGGCCTGCGGGTGTCCCTGCTGGTCGGGGTCGCGGCAGCACTCGCGGCGACCGTGATCGGCACGGCGGTCGGGGCGACGGCCGGGGCGCTGGGCGGCTGGGCCGACCGCGCTCTTATGCGGGTCGTCGACACCGTCTCCTCCGTACCCCACCTGCTGCTGGGCATCTTCATCGTCGCGGTGTTCCGGCCGGGCGTATGGCCGGTGGTGGTCTCGGTCGCGCTCACCCACTGGCTGTCCACCGCCCGGATCGTCCGCGCCGAGGTGCTGTCCCTGCGCTCGCGCCCCTACATCGACGCCGCCGTCTCCGGCGGCGCGTCCCGGTGGCGGGTCGCCGTACGACACCTGCTGCCCGGCGTGCTGCCCCAGGCCGCACTGGCCGCCGTACTGATGGTGCCGCACGCCATGTGGCACGAATCCGCCCTCTCCTTCCTCGGACTCGGCCTGCCCACCCACATGGCCAGCCTCGGCAACCTCATCCAGAGCGCACGCGGCTCGCTGCTCGCCGGGCAGTGGTGGCCGACCCTCTTCCCGGGCCTGTTCATCATCGTGCCCACGCTCGCCATCGCCGGTCTCGCGGGGGCCTGGCGGGAGCGGATCAATCCCCGCCGCCGATCGGAGCTGATGCTGTGACCGACCCCACCCCGGTCCTCTCGGTACGCGGGCTGTCCGTGCGTTTCCTCATGCCGGGCGGGCGGCGGGTCGCCGCCGTCACCGACGCGTACTTCGACGTGGCGGCCGGCGAGTGTCTCGCCCTGATCGGCGAGAGCGGCTGCGGCAAGTCGGTCCTCGCCTCCGCCCTGCTGGGTCTGCTTCCCGCCAACGCCCAGGGCGCGGGCGAGGCCCGGCTCGGTGATCTGGATCTGCTCGCCGCCGACGAACGGACCATGGCGCGAACGGTACGGGGCCGCCTGATCGGCCTCATTCCGCAAAGCCCCGCCGCACACCTCACGCCGGTGCGCACGGTCCGCTCCCAATTGGAAGAAGCCGTCAAGGCGTTGACCGACATACGAGGACGGGCAGCCCTGCGATCCGCGGCCGAGGCAGCTGCCGACCGCGCCGCCTTCCCCGTCGGCCACCTCGACCGCCACCCGCACGAACTCTCCGGCGGCCTGGCCCAGCGTGCCGCCACCGCCCTCGCCCTCGTCGGCGACGCGCCCCTGCTCCTGGCCGACGAGCCCACCACCGGCCTCGACCGCGACCTGGTGGACCACACCGTCGACGAACTACGCCGCCACGTCGACACCGGCCGATGCGCCCTGCTCATGATCACCCACGACCTGGCCGCCGCCGAGCGCATCGCCGACCGCGTGGCCGTGATGTACGCGGGCCAGATCGTCGAACTCACCGACGCGACAGCCTTCTTCGGCACATCAGGCCCCCGTCACCCCTACAGCCGCGGTCTCCTCCAGGCCCTCCCCGACCGCGCCTTCGCCCCGATCCCCGGCATGCCGCCCGAACTCGGCGACCTCCCCGAGGGCTGCGCCTTCGCCCCACGCTGCGAGCGGGCCACCGCCGCCTGCACCGCACTTCCCCAGTCGGCCGACGGCATCGTCTGCCACCACCCACACGTACCGGAGGACCTCCGTGCTTGAACTGCACGACATCACCGCCGGATACGGCAGCGGAGCCCCCGTCGTCCGCAATGCCACCCTGGCCCTCGCCCCCGGCGAGTCCGTCGGCCTGCTGGGTCCCAGCGGCTGCGGCAAGTCCACCCTCGCCAGGGTCGCAGCGCTGCTGCATCGCCCCGACTCCGGAACTGTGACCCTGGACGGTGAACCCGTACGCGGCTGGCGCTACCGCGCCTCACGCTCTCGACGCACCGCCTTCGGCGTGGTCTTCCAGCAGCCCCGCCTCTCCGCCGACCCGCGGCTGCGGCTCACCGACCTGATCGCCGAGCCCCTGCGTGCCACCGGTCGGCGCCACGAAATAGCGCCGCGTCTCACCGAGCTGGCCGCGTCCGTCGGCCTCACCCCCGACCTCTTGAACCGTCGGCCCCACGAGGTCAGCGACGGCCAGCTCCAACGCGCCTGCCTCGCCCGCGCTCTCGTCCTGCGTCCGCGCTGGTTGATCTGCGACGAGATGACCGCGATGCTCGACGCCTCCACCACCGCAGCTCTGGTGGCAGCCGTCGAGGACTACCGCACCGCCACCGGTGCCGGACTGCTCGCCGTCGGCCATGACCAGGTCCTCCTGGACCGCTGGTGCGACCGCACCGTCCGCTGGGCGAGCCTGACCGCTGCCGGGGCCGGGAAGTAGGCGGATGCAACCCACGACGCTCAAGCGCGCCGTCGCGCAGTACGCCCAGTCGAGTGAGCGGGCGTCGCTGGGGCAGGCTTCCGACCGTGCACTCCTACGAAGCCACCACCCACGGCGCGCCCGGCGGCCCCACCACGCCCGCCGCCCCCGCCCCTGTCCACGTTCCCATCCCCGTCCGTCTGTCCCTCACCCAGTTCACCCGGCCCTCGGACGTGGACGGCTCCCTGCGTGGGGAACTGGCGGGCTGCTGGGCGGCGGTGGTCGATGCCGGCGGGGCGGTCATTCCGCCGGACTGCCCGCCGCCGCCCGTGACACCGGCCGCCCTCCGCCCCGCCGTGGACCGGCTCGTGGAGAGCCTGGCGCCCGAGCACGGCATACTGCTCACGGCCACGCTCGACAGCACACTCGCGGGGTGGCTGGTGCTCCGCCGGGAGGCGCACCCGCTGGAGGCGCACTGCGGCGTGGTCAACCATGTGCAGACGCGGGTCGGCCTGCGGGGCCGGGGCGTCGGTGCCGCGCTGATGCGGCGTGTCCGCCATGTCGCACAGGAGGACATGGGTCTGGACCGTCTGAAGCTGTCGGTGCGGGCGGGCCTGGGGCTGGAGCACTTCTACCGCAAGGCCGGATGGACTGAGGTCGGGCGGTGGCCGGGGGCGCTGCGCCTGGCGCCCGGGGACGACCGGGACGAGATCCTGATGAGCCTCGCACTGTGAACTCCGGCCGCCTGCGGACCGGTTCGGCCGAGCAAGCGGCTCTCAGCCCTTCAGCAACACCAGCACCCTGCTGTTCCCGGCCTGCCACACCGGGGTGACGTGGCGGAAGCCCGCCCGGTGGAGCAGTTCGGTGTGGCGGGCCACGGAGAGGTGCTGGTTGCCGTCGCCCGAGGCCGGGCGGGTCTTCTCGCGCTGTTCGAACAGATCGGTCAGTTCCGGGTCGGCCGCCGCGGTCCGCCACCACGACTCCCAGTCCTCGTCCTCGTGCCCGGGTGCGCCGGTCCGCTCGACCCGGCGGCGCCCCACGTGGGCGGTCAGGTCCGCGCAGGGCGACTCCTCTGGGGGGGGGAAGTGGTCGCCGTTGACCAGCGCGCAGCCGGGGCGGAGCAGGGCGGCGAGGGCTCGGTAGGTGCTCGCCAGGACGGGGGCGGGGAGGTAGTGCAGCGCGGTCGTCGAGACAGCGACGTCCACGGGACGGTCCAGCTCCAGCGCGTCCGTCCAGCCGTCCTCACCGGGGAGGCCACGTCGATGCCCACGGCGGCCGGGTCGCGGGCCGCGAGTCTGCGCACCAGGGCGCTGGAACGATTCGCCTTGTGGGCGAAGTACACCCTGCCCGCCAGGTGGTGGCGCCGCAGGACGGAGCGGAAGCGTTCCGCGTTCGCAGCCACCGCCTCCGGAAGGAGCACATTGAGCGGCGATCCCAGCGCGTCGGCCAGGGAGTGCAGCAACGGCGCGTTCCCGAGCAGTGAGGCGAGCGGTGGGTCGACCCGCGGCCTCAGATACAAGGGCGCGTCCTTCACG
>BNBP01000077.1 GCA_014656015.1 Streptomyces griseoaurantiacus
CCCGCCACCGCCGCCGCGGCCACCGGCACCCCGGCGTTCGGGGGCGGCGGCACCGGCGCCGGGGCGCGGGCCGCGGCGGCGCCCTCCCCGGCCGAGGCACAGATGCTGGCCGCGAGCCTTCCCGACGACCCCGGCTCAGGTACCGCCGCCTCGGTGCCCACCGGCCGTCCTGGACGCCCCCTGCTGGCCGGCGCGGCCGTGCTCGGCGCCGTCCTGGTCGCCGTGCCGGTGCTGCTGGTCAACCGGGACCGCACCACGGACACCCACAACGGCGTCGTCGCCGACCAGGCGGGCACCGTCCTCGGCGAGGACGGCGCCGAGGGCCCGGGCGCCCCGTACGCCTCCTCCACCGCCTCGCCCAGCTCCTCCTCGACGGGGTCCGCCCCCGCGAAGATCAAGAAGGAGCCGGGCGGACAGGCGTTCCCGGGCGCCCCGACCGGACCGGTGACCTCCAGCTCGGGCCCGGCCTCCTCGCCGACCAGGACGACCTCCTCGAAGACCACCAAGGTCACCACCAAGAAGAAGAGCACCACCAAGAAGGCGTCCAAACCCAGCTACCCGGCGTCCATCAGCGTCTCGGCCACCCGGGTGCTCAGGGCGGGGCAGAGCCTCAACGCCAAGCGGGCCCGGCTGCACATGCAGACGGACGGCAACCTGGTCGTGTACGACGAGAACAACCACGCCCGCTGGGCCACCATGACGTTCGGTTCGAACTACCAGGCGGTCTTCCAGGCGGACGGCAACCTGGTCGTCTACACCTCGTCCAACCGCCCCGTCTGGGCCAGCAACACCTACGGCCACAACGGCTCCGTCCTGAAGATCCAGGAGGACGGCAACGTGGTGATCTACGAGAACGGCAGGGCCATCTGGGCGAGCAACACCAAGCACTGACCGCCCGGACGGCCCGCCGGGCCCACCTCCTGTGACGACCCCTCGCGAACGCGCGGACGTCACCGGGAACTCCCGCGGTGCCCGCCGCGACTACTGGACCGAGGGTGGCGAGAAGCCGCCCGCGCACCGAATCGATCCAGGAGTACTGCGATGCGTATCCGCGCGGGGTGGGGCACGACGGCCGTGCTGGTGGGCGGCCTGCTCGTGACGGGCTGCGGAGACGGGAGCGGGGGCGGCGGCGCTCCCGTCGCCGGACGGTCCGTCACCGGCCGGTACCCGGTCACCGTCACCGACTGCCGGGGGGCGAGGACCACGTTCTCCCGGCCGCCGGAGCGGATCGTCACGAGCAACGCCTCCGCCCTGGACCTGCTGCTCCGCCTCGGCGCCGGCGACAGGGTGGCCGGGACCGGATTCCCACCCGGCCCCGGCACCCTCCCCGGCGCCCTCGGCGAGCGCGGCCGCCGCGTCCCGGTGCTCAGCAGGTCGGTGATCCCGAAGGAGAAGCTCCTCGCCTCCGGCGCCGACCTGTACATCGACTCCTTCGCCGCCATGAGGATGAGCGGCATGGGCGACGCCCCGACCGAGGAGGAGTTCCGGGCCGCCGGCATCAAGCACATCTACCTCAAGTCGACCGCCTGCGCGGCCACGCGCGAGGGCCCCGTGACCGACCTCTCGGCCGTGGAGGCCGACCTCACGGCGCTCGGCGCGATCACCGGAACCCGCGCGAAGGCCCGGCGGCTCGTCGACGGCATGGAGGACCGCGTCCGGGCCGTGCGCACGGCGATCGCCGACGTCCCGCACGAGAAGCGGCCCAGCTACTTCTTCTTCGACTACGACGCCGGCACCAGGCAGCCGACCGCCCTCTGCAACCGCCAGGTCGGCCACGCGGTCATCACCCTCGCCGGGGCCCGCAACATCTTCGCCGACTGCGACACCACCTACGAACAGGTCGGCTGGGAGGACGTCCTCTCCCGCGACCCCGACTGGATCCAGCTCGGCGTCCGCGACCGGGGCGGCCGGGCCGCCACCGAGAAGGGCTTCGACGAGGCGCGGAGGTGGCTGGAGACCAACCCCGCCACCAAGGGACTGAAGGCCGTCAGGAAGGGCCACTTCCTCCGCATCCGCTCGGAGCGGACCACCCTCGCGGGAGTGGAGAACGCCGAGACCGTCGAACGCATCGCCCGCACCCTGTACCCGTCCGAGGTCGGCTGACCGTGCCCGACGTCCTCCCGCGCGAGAAGACCACTCCCTCCGACGGCCTCGTCGGCTCCGACGGCTCCGCCCCGCCCCGCCCGGCGCGCCGACCCCTGCCCACCGTGCCCCTGCTCTGTCTCCTCGGGATCGCCCTGCTCGCCGCCCTCACCGCGGCCGTCTCCCGGGGCTCCACCCCCATCCCGCCGCAGGAGGTGTGGGCAGTGGTGTGGCGCAGGACGACCGGAGAGCCGCCCCGCCCCGGCACCGAGGACCTCATCGTGTGGCAACTGCGGCTGCCCAGAGCCCTGCTGGCCGCCCTGGTGGGCGCCGGCCTCGGCCTCGTCGGCACCGCGGCACAGGCCCTGGTGCGCAACCCGCTGGCCGACCCCTACTTCCTCGGCGTCTCCCAGGGGGCCTCCCTCGGCGCGGTCGCCGCGCTCGTGCTCGGCCTGGGCGCCGGCGGCGGGCTGGGGCTCGGCCTGTCCGGAGCCGCCTTCGCGGGCGCGCTCGCGACCTTCCTCCTGGTCTGGGCCATCGCCCGGCGCGGCGGCGGCTTCGCCCCGCTCCGCCTGGTGCTCGCCGGAGTGGCCGTCGGCCAGTTCCTGTCCGGCTTCACCAGCTACCTCGTCCTGCGCTCGGGGGACGAACAGCAGACCCACGGTGTGCTGTTCTGGCTCATGGGAAGCCTCGGCGGCGCCACCTGGCCGCTGCTGGCCGCCCCCACCCTCGCGGTGCCGGCCGTCTGGCTCCTGCTCCAGGCCCGCGCCCGGCGCCTCAACGCGCTGCTCATGGGCGACGAGAGCGCGGCCGGCCTCGGCATCGACGTCGTCCGGCTGCGCCGCGAACTGTTCACCGCGACCAGCCTGCTCACCGGTGTCCTCGTCGCCGTCTCGGGTGCCATCGGCTTCGTCGCCCTGATGGTCCCGCACGTCTGCCGCCTCGTCGTCGGCGGCGACCACCGGCGGCTGCTGCCGGTGGCGGCCGTGTTCGGCGCGCTGCTGCTCGTCGTGGTCGACCTGGTGTGCCGCACCGCCATGGACACCCGGGAACTGCCCGTCGGCGTCGTGACCTCACTGCTCGGCGCCCCCACACTGCTGTACCTCCTCGACCGCAGGCAGGGGAGCGCCCGGTGAGACTCGACATCGAGGACCTGCACGTCGCCTACGCCGGCCGTACGGTCGTGGCGGGAGCCCACCTCCTCGCGGCACCCGGCGAGATCACCGGCCTCGTGGGCCCCAACGGCAGCGGCAAGTCGACCGTCCTGCGCACCGTCTACCGCCACCTCCGCCCCGTGGCGGGACGCGTCCTGCTCGACGGCACCGACCTGCGGGAGCTGAGCCCCGCACGGTCGGCCCGGCGCGTCGCCGCCCTGCCGCAGGAGCGCGGCGGCGACTTCGAGCTGACGGTGCGCGAGGTCGTCGTCATGGGCCGCATCCCCTACAAGCGGGCCTTCGCCGGTGACGACGCCGTCGACCGGGACATCGTGGCCGGTGCCCTCGCCGACGTCGGCATGACGGGGCACGCGGACCGCCGGTTCGCCGAACTCTCCGGCGGGGAGCGCCAACGTGTGCTGCTGGCGCGCGCGTTCGTGCAGCGGCCCGACCTCCTCGTGCTCGACGAGCCGACCAACCACCTGGACGTCCGTCACCAGGTCGAACTCCTCGCCCTGCTGCGCGGCCGGGGCCGCACCACGCTGGTCTCCCTGCACGACCTCAACGCGGCGGCCTCCGTGTGCGACCGGCTGCACGTCCTGCACGAGGGCCGCGTGGTGGCCTCCGGGCACCCGCGCGAGGTGCTGCGGCCGGCACTGCTGGCGGAGGTGTTCGGCGTGCGGGCGGCCGTCCTCGCGCACCCGCTGACCGGCGATCCCCTGATCGCCTTCGACCACCACCGCCCGGCGGACGACCCGGACGGCGGGGCCGAGGGGGACGGGAACGACGGGAGCGGACGCGGAACGGACGGCACCGGCGAAGACGAGGGCGAAGGCGAGGGCGAAGGCGAGGGAGACGGCGGGGGAGTCGGCGAGGGCGAGAGCGAAGGCGACGGGGCGAGCGCGGCGGAGGGCCCGGCACGCCCGGCCGCGACCGGTTCCGCGGTCCGGTGAACCGGGCCCGGGTTCCGGGTGTCAGGATGAGGCGGGATGTCTGCCGGCGGGGTACTGCGCGCACTGCGGGCCGCGATGTTCGCGGCCGTGTGCGTCGTGCTCGCCGCCACCGGACACGTCCTGATGTCCGGGGCGCCGGTGCCCTCGTGGGCCCTGGCCGCCGCCCTCCTCGCGGTCGGCGGCCTCGGCTGGGCCTGCGGGGCCGGGGAGCGCCGGCCCGCCGCGGTGGCCGGGCTCACCGTCGCCGTACAGGCGGCACTGCACCTCGGGTTCACCCGGGCGCAGTCCGCGATGCGGGCACCGGGCACCGGGGAGACCTCTCCGGTGCGGCAGTGGGCCGACCATGTGCTGTGCGGCGCCGATCCCGGGTCAGCCGCGGCCGTCCGGGCCTACGAGGTGGCCCTGCGGGCCGGGCTCCTCCCGCCCGCCGGGGGCACGCACCCCGGGCTCGGCAGCGGCGGCCCCTCGGCGCCGGCCGCGCACGCCCCGCCGATGGACCCGACGGGTTCGACGGACGCGGTGGGGTCCACCCGGTCCATGACGTCCATGGGGCACGACATGGCCGTCGGCATGCCCGGAACGCACGACGGTGTGCACGGCGCAGGCGCGCACCTCATGGCGCACGCCACGGGCACCGCCTCCTGGGGCATGCTCACCGCCCACCTGGCGGCCGCCGCCCTGTGCGGACTCTGGCTCGCCCTCGGCGAGCGCGCGGCCTTCGCACTGGTCCGGGCCTGCGCCGACCGCGCCTTCGTCCCGCTGCGGCTCGTCCTCGCCGTCCTGCTGCCGCCCGAGGCCCCGGCCCCGCCGCGGCGTCTGCGGGAGCGGGCCCGTCGGCCGCGGCCGCGTCCGCACGTCCACGCCTTCACCACACGGGGCCCACCCGGGGCGACCGCTGTCCTGTGACAGCCGGAACCCCGACGCCGTGGACATCCGCGGCGCGGGCCGCCGTTCGCGCGTCCGCGCGACCGGCTCACCCACCCGTGCGGCCGCCCGCCCCAGGGCCCCGCGGCCCTTCGCCGCGCCCGCGCGGGACCCGAGTGAAGGACCCAGGCACCATGACCACCCCTGCCCTGCCCGCGGTGACCGACGAGACGGTCACCGCCTGGGCGCTCGCCGCCGCCGGCGGCGACAGCGAAGCGGTCGACCGCTTCGTGCGCGCCCTCCAGCACGACGTACGCCGCTACGTGGCCCACCTCGCCCACGACCCCCAGGCGGCCGACGACCTCACCCAGGACACGTTCCTGCGGGCCCTGACCGCCCTGCATCGCTTCGAGGGCCGCTCCTCGGCCCGGGTCTGGCTGCTGTCCATCGCCCGCCGGGCCGTCGCCGACAGCCTGCGCCGCGCCGCCGCCCGGCCCCGCAAGTCCGACACCGACGACTGGCAGCTCGCCGTGGAACGCGCCCAGCCGCTCGGCCTGCCGGGCTTCGACGAGGGCATCGCCCTGATGGAGCTGGTGGACGCGCTGCCCGGCGACCGGCGCGAGGCGTTCGTCCTCACCCAACTGCTCGGCCTGCCGTACGGGGAGGCCGCCGAGGCGAGCGGCTGCCCGGTCGGCACCGTGCGCTCCCGGGTCTCCCGGGCCCGGGGCGCCCTGGCCGGCATGCTGGACGCCGATTCCGGCCCCCCGGCCACGGCGGCGCCCGCACCGGAGCCGCTCGCGATGACCTAGGGCCTTTCGTTCGGATCGGGCCGGCGGGGAGGCGCGGTCGCCTTCCGGCCGGCCCGAGCGGGGTCCGGTGCGCGCGGCTGCACAGCGGAGGAGGGCGCCAGGGCGGAGCCCCGGCAACCGACGACAACGCCGCGGAGGCGCGTGCCGGACCCCGCGACGCCGGAACGATCCGAACGAGAGGACGTAGGTCACAGCGACGCCGGGGAACCCGGCCGGCCCCTTCTCCGACTCCTGCACCGGTACGGCTCCGTCCCGGGGCCGTACGAGGTGAGGCGTAGGGAGTCGTGACAGATGCCAAGGACCCGCCGACCCGCCCCCGCGGCGGGTCCTCTCCTCCGCCGGGCGCTGCCGCCGCCGGCCCTGTGCGGATTCCTTCTGCTGCTGGCCCTGGTCTTCGCCGCGGCCTACGTCGTCGGAACCGGCGCCGGGCCGGTCGCGCCCGGCATGCACGGTTCCCGGGTGAGTCCGGACGGCGGCGGAGCGGACACGGGCGGCATGAACATCGACGACATCGACGACATGGGCGACATGGGAGAGGGAGGCGGTCACTGATGGCCACCGGACCGCGCACGGCCGCGGCCGCGCAGGACGCCGCGGAGGTCGTGACCGATCTTCTCGTGGGCGGGATGACCTGCGGGGCGTGCGTGCGGCGCGTGGAGACGAAGCTCGGCCGGCTGGCCGGCGTCACCGCCACGGTGAACCTGGCCACCGGCCGGGCCCGGGTGCGGCACCCGTCCGCCCTCCGCCCCGAGGACCTGATCGCCACCGTCGAACGCGCCGGATACACGGCCGCGCTCCCCGCGCCGCCCGCCGCGCCGGGGCGCGAGAACGCCGAGGACACAGCGGACGCCGCGGACGCCGAGGACACAGCGGCGCGGGCATCACGGCGCGCACGCGACCGGCTGTCGGTCACGGTGCTGCTCGCCGTGCCGGTGCTGGTCCTGTCGATGGTCCCCGCGCTGCAGTTCCGCAACTGGCAGTGGCTCTGCTTCGTGCTCGCCGCGCCTGTCGTCGCCTGGAGCGCCCGCCCCTTCCACGTCCGGGCCGCCCGGGGGCTGCGGCACGCGACGGCGACCATGGACACCCTCGTCTCGCTGGGCGTCCTCGCCTCCTTCGCCTGGTCCTGCTACGCCCTCTTCCTGGGCGGCGCGGGCGAGCCCGGCATGCGGATGCCGTTCAGCCTCCTCCCGTCCGCGAGCGGGGGCGAGGCACCGGTGTACCTCGAAGTGGCCGTGGGCGTGCCGCTGTTCGTCCTCGTCGGCCGGTATCTGGAGGCGCGGGCACGGCGGGGGACCGGCGCGGCCCTGCGCGCGCTGGCCACACTCGCCGTCAAGGAGGTGTCCGTGCGCGAGGGCACGCGGGAACGCCGTGTCCCCGTCGCGGAGTTGCGTCTCGGGCAGGTCTTCGTGGTGCGGCCCGGGGAACGGCCGGCGACCGACGGCGTCGTCGAGGAGGGCAGCTCCGCGCTCGACCTCTCCCTGGTCACCGGGGAGAGCGAACCGGTGGAGGTGGGCCCCGGCGCCCCGGTGACAGGCGGCGCCGTGAACGTCGGGGGACTGCTGCTGGTGCGGGCCACGGCGGTCGGCGCCGACACCCGGCTCGCCCGGATCACCGCGCTCGTGACCGAGGCGCAGGCGGGCAAGGCGCGGGCGCAGCGGCTCGCGGACCGGGTCGCCGGGATCTTCGTCCCGGTCGTGCTGGTGCTCGCCGTGACGGTGCTCGGCTTCTGGCTCGGCGCCGGGGCCGAGCCGCAGGCCGCTCTCACCGCCTGCGTGGCCGTCCTGGTCGTGGCCTGCCCGTGCGCGCTGGGCCTGGCGACCCCCACCGCGCTGATGGCCGCGACCGGCCGGGGCGCCCAGCTCGGCGTCCTGGTCAGAGGGCCGAGGGCGCTGGAGGGTCTGCGGCACCTGGACGCCGTGGTGCTCGACAAGACCGGCACGCTCACCTCCGGGCACATGAGCGTCGCCGGGGTCACCGCGGTGCCCGGCGGGGTGGGCGAGGGGACGGCGGTGCGGCTGGCGGCGGCGGTCGAACAGGGCTCGGAGCATCCGCTGGGCCGGGCCGTCGTGGCGTACGCGCGCCGCACCGCGCCCGCGCGCGAACTCCCGGCGGTGGCGGGCTTCGAGGCCCTGCCGGGGCGGGGGGTGCGCGGGCGGGTGGAGGGCCGGACGGTCGAGGTCCTCGCCCCGGACGACACGCTGCCCGAGGTCCTCGCCGAGGCGCTGACCGCCGGGGCGGGCGGTGCCCGTACCCCGGTCGTGGTCCGCGTCGACGGCCGGGCCGAGGCCCTGCTCCTGATCGGCGACACCCTGCGGCCCGGCAGCTACCGGGCCGTGGAACGGCTGCGGCAGCTCGGGGTGCGGTCCGTCCTGGCCACCGGCGACCGCGAGGAACCGGCCCGCGCCGTCGCCGGGGAACTCCGCATCGAGGAGGTCCACGCCCGCTGCTCGCCCGAGGACAAGGCCGCGCTCGTGGAGGAGTTGCGGGCGCGGGGCCACCGGGTCGCGGTCGTCGGCGACGGCGTCAACGACGCGGCCGCCCTGGCCGGCGCCGACCTCGGCATCGCCATGGGCACCGGCACGGACGTGGCGATCGGCGCCGCCGACGTGACGCTCGTCCGAGGGGACATCGAGGCCCTCGCGGACGCCGTGCGGCTGGCCCGCGCCACCCTGGGCACCGTCCGCGCCAATCTCCTCTGGGCGTTCGGCTACAACCTGGTGACCGTGCCGCCGGCCATGGCCGGCCTGCTCAACCCGATGTTCGCCGCGGCGGCCATGTCCCTCAGCTCGCTCCTGGTGGTCGGCAACAGCCTGCGGCTGCGTGCCTGGCAGCCGTCACCGGCCGCCCGGCGGCGGACGGTGCCCGCCCCGCGTGCCCGGGCGGCACGGTGACCTCCGGGGCGGCGCCCGCCGCCGCGCCTCCGGTTCCCGACTCCCGCACGGGGAAGGGGGCGCAGACGCCCCCGCACCCCTGGCGGCCCACCCGACGCGGCCTGGAGGACGCCGCCCTGGCCGCCCTCGCCCCGGTGTGCGCCGCGGTGCTCGCGCTCGGCGGGCTCGCCGTGTGGACCGCCTCGGGCGGGGCCGGCAGCCCCGCCAGGGTGGCGGTCGCCGACGCGCGGCTGTATCTGCCCGCCCCGGGCGCCGCCGAGACCGCCGCGTTCTTCCGGGTCACCAACACGGGCGGCGCGCCGGACACGCTGGTCGAGGTGACCTCGTCCGCCGTCGGCCCGGGCATCGCCCTGAGCCGCCACCGTATGACCGAGGGCAACGCGGCCTACCGGGAGCCCGCCGAGTCTTTGCCGGTGCCCGCGGGCGGCACGCTCGACATGTCGCCCCTCAGCAGCGACGTGACCGTCCCCGTCCCCGACGCGGCACGCTGGCGCACCGGCGATCTGGTGCCCTTCGTGCTGCGGTTCGCGGACGGGGAACCGGTCGGGACGCTCGCCGTGGTGGTGCGCCCCGGCGCGCGCGAGTGACCGCCGTGCCCGGGCGCCGTGGAGGCGGTCAGGAGGCCAGGACGACACCGAAGTGCCGCTCCAGGCTGCCGCGGATCGCCTCGCTGGACAGCGCGCACCGCACCTGGCCGCGCTCCGCCTCCGAGGGGGCGGGCGCGTCGGCGAACTCGGCGGTGCCGGAGCGGAGTTCGTCCGCGAGAGCGGCGACGAGCCGGTAGGCGTGCGGCAGGGACGCGCGGACGGCGGCGACGACGTCCTCGTCGCGGGCCGTCCGGGCCCCGGCGTCGGCGAGTGGGTGCGGGGTGACGTCGGAGGACATGGGGAGGTGTGTCCCGTCTGGTGAGGGAGGAGCGGGAATGCCCGGTGGGGGAGCGGGGACGCCCCGGCGGGCGAGGTGATTTGCCCGCCGGGCCGGTGAGGGCGGTCCGGCCGGCGGGGCCCGGCCCGGCAGGTGACGGCCCGCTCAGCCGGTGAGGGCCCGCAGCGCGGCCGGGCCGTGCCGGAAGCCGGGGTCGACCTGGGCCGCCAGGTCCGACCCGGTGGCCCGGTCGCCCCAGGCGGCGGCGTTGCGCAGATGGAACTCCACGGCCTGCCGCTGGAACGTCTCCCAGTCCTTCGGGCGGGCGTCCACCGCCCGGCGCAGCTCGCCGAGCGCCCGCAGCAGCGCCGGCTCGGGCCCCTCGTGCGTACGGCCCTGTTCCCGGGCGCGGACATGGGCCGACTGCGGGCAGTGCGCCAGCAGGTCGTCACCGACGTGCTCCTTGAGGAAGAGCAGGTCGTCCTCGCCGTTCACCTTGTTGCCGACCACCCCGACGGCGACGCCGAACTCGGCGGCGTACTCGCGGTACTGACGCAGCACCGAGACGCTCTTGCGGGTCGGCTCGACGACCAGGAACGTCATGTCGAACCGGGTGAACAACCCGGAGGCGAAGGCGTCGGCGCCCGCGGTCATGTCGACCACGACGTACTCGCCCGGGCCGTCGACGAGGTGGTTGAGGTACAGCTCCACCGCGCCCAGCTTGGAGTGGTAGCACGCCACTCCGAGGTCCTCCTCGTCGAAGGCGCCGGTGACCATCAGCGGCACCCCGGCCACCTCGCGGACGTGCCGTGCGTGGATCTCGTCCTCGCCCAGCAGGCGCAGCAGACGGGAGCCGCGGCCCGGGGGAGTGGTCTTGAGCATGGCCTCGCGGGAGGCGATCCGCGGGTTGCTCCCGCGCAGGAAGTCCTTGATCTCACCGGTGCGGGCACTGAGCGGAGGGGCGCCGAAGGACGCCTCCTCGGGCAGGCCGAGGGCGTGCGCCAGGTGCTGGTTGATGTCGCCGTCGAGGGCGAGGACCGGCGCGCCGGAGCGGGCCAGGGAACCGGCGAAGAGGGCGGACAGCGTGGTCTTGCCGCTGCCGCCCTTGCCGACGAACGCGACACGCACTACGAGCCCCCTTCGCCGGCGCCGGTGAGGGCGCCGGGGAAGACGCCGACAGGGACGCCAATGGAATTGAAAACGGCTTTCATGATCTCATCGTGGAGAGGCCGCTCTCCGGCTGTCAAGCCGGCGTCCCCCGACTGGCGGACCCGGCCCCCTCGCCAACCGGCCCGGACGGCGGGCCCGTTACGAGGGCGGCTCGGCCCGCCGGGTCAGCGCGCGCGACGGTCCGCCCGCTCACGGGCCACGGCCGCCGCGTCCCCCGCGCTGCCGTGGTGCACCGGGCCGTGCCCCGGGACGAGGACGTCCGCATCGACCGCTTCCAGGGCCGCCAGGGAATCCCGCGCGCGGGCCCGGTCGGCGTGGAACATGCCCGGCAGCAACTGCGGCCCCCGCGTGCGCGAGGTGGGGTGCCCGGTGACGAGGGCGTCCCCGCTGACGAGGACACCGCTGCGCGGCAGCAGATAGGCGCAGTGCCCGCGGGTGTGCCCGGGGGAGTGCACCGGAACCGGGGCGCCGGGCAGGTCCAGCGGGCCGTCCGCCGGGAACGCGCGGGGATCCGCCACCGGGAGGTGCGCGGTCCCGCCCGCCCGCAGCGCGCGCAGGGCCCACGGCGCCACGCCCGGCCGCCACGCCCGGGCGAGCACCTGGCCGACGCTCACCTGGTGCAGGAAGTCGCGCCGGGCGTGCGGCACTTCGTCCTCGTGCATCAGCACCGGCGTCCCGTGCGCGGCGCGCAGCCGCTCGGCGGAGCCGAGATGGTCGTTGTGCGCGTGGGTGACGAGAACGGCGGCCAGCGCCCCCGGAGCCACCCCGACGGCGGCGAGCGAGGCGAGCAGCCGCTCCCGGTCGCCGGGATACCCGGTGTCGATCAGGACGGCGCTGTCGCCCTCCTTGACGATCACCCAGTTGGTGTCGCCGCCCCTCACCGCGTGCACGTGCTCGTCGATCCGGACGACGTCCCCGGTCCGCAACGCGGATGTCATGCCCGCTCCTCTCCCCGCCGGCGCACCGCTCGGTGTCCGCGGCGTCAGCGGGACCGTACTACCGAGGCACCCGCACCGGATCACGGGGCGGCGGACCGCCACGTGTGACACGGTGGCACCGGACGAGTGATCGACCGGGCACCGGGGGAACGGGTCCACCCACCACGCACGCATGCGGCCCCCGTCCGACGGACACTCGACCCGCACGAGCGACACCCGACCCGATCGTGGAAACAGGAGGCACCCCCATGTCGAAGCCGCCGCTTCCGGACTCCGCCGTGGCCATGCTGCGCAAGGCGAACCCGGCCGTCATCACCACCCTGCGCTCCGACGGCCAGCCGGTGTCCACCGCGACCTGGTACCTGTGGGACGAGGGCCGGATCCTGGTCAACATGGACGAGGGCCGCAAGCGCCTCACGCACCTGCGCAACGACCCCCGGGTCACGCTCACGGTGCTCGACGAGTCCGACTGGTACAGCCACGTCACCCTCATCGGCCGGGTCGCCGAGATGAAGGACGACGAGGGCCTGACCGACATCGACCGGCTCTCCCGGCACTACCTGGGTCAGCCCTACGCCGAGCGCGGGCGCGCCCGCGTCAGCGCGTACCTCGAGATCGACCGCTGGCACGGCTGGGGCGGCTTCCGCGACAGCGACCAGGCGGCCACCTGAGCCCCTCGCGCCCCTGAGGGGACACCGGGGGTTGGCCGGGGAGTGCCTTGCCGGGCCCCGGACGGAACGTCACGATGGCTGTGCCACCCGGTGCCCCATGCCCGAGGAGACGCCTGTGGACAGCTACGAACGGCAGCCCGCGGCCACGAGCACGGTCGAGGACTACCAGGACACACCACTGGACGAGGTGCCCGAGGCCGCCCTCAGGACGGCACTGGCCAGGTCGCTCCCCGGCGAGGAGGAGCCCGTGGCCGGGTTCCAGTCGGTCCAGTCCTCCCTGCTCTGACCGGACCGTGACCGCGGCGACGGGATCCTTCCGGCAGTTCGTGATCAAGGTGCACAGCCGCTGCGACCTGCGCTGCGACCACTGCTACGTCTACACCCACGCGGACCGGAGCTGGCGCGGGCGGCCGGTGACCATGTCGGAGGACACCCTCCGGCTCGCCGCCGCCCGCATCGCCGAGCACGCCGTCGCGCACCGCCTGCCCCGGGTCCACGTCGTCCTGCACGGCGGTGAACCGCTGCTCGCCGGACGGGAACGGCTGCGCGGTTTCGCCCGCACGCTGCGCTCCGCCCTGCGCGGCACCGCCGCCCTCGACCTGCGGATGCAGACCAACGGGCTCCTCCTGGACGACGCGTTCTGCGCGATGCTCGCCGAGGAGTCCATCCTCACCAGCGTCTCCCTCGACGGTGACGAGAGGGCCCATGACCGGCACCGCGTCCGCGCCGACGGCTCCGGCAGCCACCGGGACGTCGTGCGCGCGATACGGCGCCTCAACGCCCCCGCCCACCGCCGGGCCTTCGGCGGACTGCTCTGCACGGTGGACGTCGAGAACGACCCGGTGGCCGTCTACCGCGCCCTCGCCGGGCTCGACCCGCCCGCGCTCGACTTCCTGCTGCCCCACGCCACCTGGGACCGCCCGCCGCCCCGCCCGCGCGGGGCGACCGGCTCCACCGGCTCGACCGGCTCCACCGAGTACGCGGACTGGCTGATCGCCGTCCACGACCGGTGGGCCGCCGAGGGACGCCCCATGCCCATCCGGATGTTCGAGTCGATCAGCCGGCTCGCCGAGGGCGGCACCAGTTTCACCGAGGCGCTGGGGACGGACGGCACCGACCTGCTGGTCCTCGAGACCGACGGCGCCGTCGAGCAGGCGGACTGGCTCAAGACCGCGTACCCCGGCGCCCCGGAGACCGGACTGCACCTGGCCACCCACCGCCTGGAGGAGGCCGCCGCCCACCCCGGCATCAGGGCCCGCCGCACCGGGACCGCCGGACTGAGCGCCGCCTGCCGTTCCTGCCGCGTGGTGGAGGTCTGCGGCGGCGGCCTGTACGGGCACAGGTACCGCGCGGCCAACGGCTTCGACAACCCCTCCGTCTACTGCGCCGACCTCCTCAAGCTCATCGACCACGTGCGCGCCGCCGAGCGGAGGCCCACCGGCACGCAGCCCGCCCCGGCCACCGCCACCGGCGCGCTCAGGAACCGGCACACCCTGCCCTGGCCCCGCTTCGACGCGCTGGCCGCCGGCCTGGGCACCGCCGAGGACGTGCGGGAACTGGCCGCCGCCCAGCGCAGCCTGCGCACCACCGCGCTGGCCGCCGCCGCCCGGACCGCCGAGCGGCGCCCCGACGCCTCCGCGGCCGGCTGGAAGGCTCTCGCCGCACTGCCCGCCGAGGTCCGCCGGCTGCTGCTCGCCGACCCCCATCTGAGGAGCTGGGCCCTCTCGCACGCCCGGCTCGAACGTCCCGCCGGGGGACGCCCCGCCGAGGCCGCGCTGTCCGCCACCGCTCGCACCCGCGGCCGGCTCACCCTCCCCGTGCCGCTCCGTCGGGGGCCGGAGGGCACCGGCATCCACCTCCCCGGCCTCGGCCGGCTGCTGCTCCCCGAGGACGGCCCCGTGCCGGGCGCGGGTGGCACGGTGACCGTCGAGGCCGCGGACGGCCGGATCGCCCTCGCCGGACGGGTGCCCGGAGTGGATCCGCTGCCCGGCGGCATGCGCTGGCAGCCCCTGCGCCACCTCGCCGCGGACGGCCTGAGGGTCGCCCTGGACGACCTCGATCCCGGGCGCGACCGCTACGGCGAGGACCGTCGTGCCCATCCCCGTCTGACGGAGGAGCAGGCCGGGCAGTGGCAGGACCGTTTCGCCGAGGGCTGGCGGCTGATCCGGGAGGCCTACCCGGTCTACGCGGCCGGCATCGCCGAGGGGCTCACCACACTGGTTCCCCTGACACCCCGGCCCGGGAAGGACATCAGCGCCACCTCGGGGCCCGCCTTCGGCGCGATCGGTCTCGCCTTGCCCCGGACCGCCGAGGACCTCGCCATGCTCCTGATCCACGAGTTCCAGCACACCAAACTGTGGGCGCTGTACGACATGTACGACCTCTTCGACCCGGCGGACACCCGCCTCCTGCCGGTTCCCTGGCGTCCCGATCCGCGTCCGCCGCCCGCCGCGCTGCAGGGCGCCTACGCCCACCTCGCCGTCGCCGACGTGTGGCGTCTACGGGCCGTGCGCACCCGGACAGGGCCGGGCCGGGACGCCACGGGGGCCCGGCAGGCGCGGGCCGCGGCCGCCACCTGGCGGCAGGGAGTGCTGGAGGTGCTCGACGCCCTGCTGGACACCGGCTCCCTCACACCGTACGGACTTCGCCTGGTCCGGAGCCTGCGCGAGGCGGCCGCCGCACTCGAACCCTGACGCCGCCGCCGGAGGCCACCCGGTGCGCGTGCGCCGTCCGTGCGCCCCCCGGCACAAGCGGAACGCGTCAACCCCTGGCATCCGCGGGGGACTTCGCGCTCCAATGGTGCATTCAGGGACCGGCCGCACGGTCCGTACCACGCGTGCGGCGAGGACCGGGGGACGAGGGACACGCCATGACTGATCCGGCTCCCGAGCCGGCCGGGGCGGCCGGTGCGCCGGACCCGTACGTCTTCTTCCTCAGCTACGCCCGGGTGCCGCCCACCGAGGACGGGGCGAAGGCCCCCGACCCCGACGAGGACCTGGTCGCCTTCCACCGCCAACTGTGCGGGCACATAATGCAGTTGACGGACCACGACGGGGTGCGCCCGCCCGGCTTCCTGGACCGCAGGATGGGCGTCGGCGCCGACTGGGAACGGCGGCTGAAGGAGACCCTCGCCGACTGCCAGGTCTTCGTCCCCGTCTACGCCAAGCGGTACTTCACCCGGGAATGGTGCGGCCGTGAGTGGGACGCCTTCGCGCGCCGCCAGGAGGAGCACGGCCGCAGCCGCCCCTACACCGGCAATGCCATCGTCCCCGTGCTGTGGGTCGGCCCCGGGCACCTGAGACTGCCCCCGGTCGCCCGGCGCGTGCAGTACGAGCACCCCGACCTCGGCGCGGAGTACCTCGCCTCGGGCCTGTACGGGCTGCGTGCGAAGGGCTACCACGCCAAGTACCACAGGGCCGTGTGGGGCATCGCGCAGACGATCGTCAAGGTGGCCGAGCAGACCCGGCTCGCGCCCTGCGACATCGAACTGTTCAAGGAACTCAGGAACGTCTTCGAGGAGGAACAGTAGGATGCCGCTCTTCTTCCTCAGCTACTCGCACGTCCCGGCGCACCGCGCGGGCCGCAGCCCCGACTTCGACCGGCTCGTCTTCCGCTTCTTCGAGGACCTGTGCGGCCACCTCGCCGCCGCCGGCGGCCCGGAGGGGAACGCGGCCGGCTTCGTCGAGCGCCCCGGGACACCGGCCGAGGAGACCCTGCGGGCCCTCGCCGACTGCCGGGTCTTCGTCCCCCTGTACGCCAAGCGGTACTTCACCGACCCCAAGTGCGGCCGGCACTGGACCGCGGCCACCACCGGCCCCGCCGACACCCGCCCGGCCGTCGTCCCCGTGCTCTGGACGCCGTACCCGCCCGCCGCGCTGCCCCGCGCCGCCCAGTACGACCTGCCCGCGATGCCCGGGGACGGCGACGAGGCGGAGGAGGAGTACGCCGCCACGGGCCTGCACCAGATGCTCCAGCTCGGCGAGGAACTCGGCGACGGGCGGGCCGGGGACCGGGCCGGGCGGATCACCGCCTGGCTCGCCCGGCGCGTCCTGTACGCCGCCGCCACCGTGCCCGCGCCCCCCGGGGACCGGCACGTCCCCGGGCCGCTGACCGCGCTGGACAACGCCTTCACCGCCCCGCTGCCCGCCCCGCCGACGCTGCGCATCACTGTCCTCGCCCCCACCGAGGAGCAACTGCCCATCGGTCGCGACGAATCGCGCTACGGCCCGGCGGCCGAGGACTGGCGGCCCTACGGTCCCGCCCTCGGCCCGCTCGCCGACCAGGTGCGGGCGCTGGCCCGCAACCTCGGCTTCACCCCGGACCTCGTGGCCTTCGACAAACCCCGCGCCGAACTGCGCGGCACGGCCGTCCCGGACGCCCCCTGGGTCCTCGTGGTCGACCCGTGGGCCCTGGAGAACCCCCGAGTCGCCGCCCAGGTACGGGAGTTCGACGCCGTCCGGCGGCCGTGGACGGCCGTGCTGAGCGTGCTGCCCGAGGACGACCCGCAGACCAAGGAGCGTTCCGAGCGGTTGACCCGGCTGCTGCACACCTGCTTTCCCCGTTTCCTGCGCGAGGGCCGCGCGGGGGAGCAGAATGCCGTGCGGGGTCTGCCCGACGCCGACGTGTTCGCTCTGTGGTTCAGCGAACTGGCCGAGTCCGCCAGGATGCGGTACTTGCGATACATTCACTCGCAATTGTCCGCCGGGGGAGACGGTACCGGGGACCGCACGGAGGGCAGGCCATGACCGGCGACGAGGGCAGGATCATCACGTTCTACTCGTACAAGGGCGGTACGGGACGGACGATGGCGCTCGCCAACACCGCCTGGATCCTCGCCTCCGCGGGCCACCGCGTGCTCGCCGTCGACTGGGACCTGGACGCCCCCGGCCTCGACCGCTTCCTCCACCCCTTCCTGGACGAGGAGAAGCTGCGCACCACCCCCGGCGTGCTGGAACTCGTCTCCCGCTTCAGCGAGTCCCTGACCCGGGTGCGGCACACCACCGCCGCGGAGGCGTACGGCGAGGGGCACGGCTCCGTCGAGACCGTCACCCTCCCCGGCGGCGAATGGGGCGCCGAGATGCTCCCGCTGGACAGCTGCGTGCTCCCCGTCTCCTGGCACTTCCCCGCGGGCGGCTGGCTCGACTACCTCCCGGCCGGGACCAAGAACAAGGGATATCTGACCGCCTTCTCGCAGTTCGACTGGAAGCCGTTCATGGACGGCCCCCTCGCCACCCGCTTCCTGGAACGCCTCAAGCGCGAGTTCGGCGACCGCTACGACTACGTCCTCGTCGACAGCCGTACCGGCCTCAACGACATCTCCGACATCTGCACCGTCAACCTGCCGCACGTCCTCGTCACCTGCTTCACCCCCAGCAGCCAGAGCATCGACGGCGCGGTCGCCGTCGCCGAGCGCATCGAGGAGATGCACCGCGACCGCCGCATCCGCATCCTCCCCGTCCCGATGCGCGTCGAGAACGCCGAGGCCGACCGCCTCGAAGCCGCCCGCGGCCAGTTCCAGTACCGCTTCGACCGCATCCTGCGCCGCCACCTCGCCCCCGGCACGGAACCCGACGACTACTGGGGCCGGGTGGAGATCCCCTACCGGCCCATCTACTCCTACGAGGAGACCCTCGCCCCCTTCCGTGAGGCACCCGGCGACCCCAAGAGCCTGCTGGCCGCCTACGAGCGGCTCGCCGAGGTCCTCTCCGACGGCCGGGTGACCCGGATGGCGCGGATCGACGAGGGACTGCGCCGGCGCACCCTGGAGCGCTACACCCGGCACCGGCCGCCCCGCGTCTCCGACGTGTACATCAGCTTCGTGCCGCAGGACCGGAGCTGGGCGATGTGGGCGGGCGCGGTCCTGGAGGACGCCGGCTTCAAGGTCCACCTCGCGCAGGAGGGCACCGCCGAGGGCGGCCGGCACCGCCAGGAGATCGAACGCGTCGTCGAGTCCGCCCCGCACACCCTCGTCGTCCTTTCCGAGGCGTATCTGCGCTCCTCCCGCTTCCGCACCACATGGGAGGCCGTGTACGCGGCCGGCGGCATGGACGAGGACCGCCGCCTGGTGTCCATGAGCGTCGAACGGCTGTCCCTGGGCAGCCCGTTCACCGACCGGCTCGCCGACCTGACCCGCTGCGACACCGGGGAGGCCGCCCGCGACACCCTGCTGGCCTGTTTCGGCCGCACCTTCGCCCCCGCCTCCCGCGAGCACTACACCGGCGGCGAACGCCGGATGCCGCGCTACCCCGGCGCCGAACCCCCGGTCTGGTCCGTCCCGCTGCGCACCGCCTCCTTCACCGGTCGCACCTCCCTGCTGGAGCGGATCCGCGAACGCCTCTGCGAGGGCGACGGCAGGGCGCTGCTCCTCAAGGGCCTCGGCGGAGTCGGCAAGACCCTGCTCGCCCGCGAGTTCGCCCACCGCTACAAGAGCGACTACGACATCGCCTGGCACATCCAGGCCGAGCAGCGCAACCTCGCCGTCGAGCAGTTCGCGGCCATGGCCGGACCGCTGGGCGTGGCCGAGCGGAAGAACCCCACCGACACCGCCAAGGCCGTCCGCGAGGCACTCGACCGCGGGGAGCCGTACGGCAGTTGGCTGCTGATCCTGGACAACGCGGTCGAGGCGGGCAACCTGCCCGACTTCATGGTCACCGGCCGCAGCGGACACGTCCTGATCACCAGCCAGCGCTCCGAGGGCTGGGGGCGCTGGGCCGACACCCTCGAAGTCGGCGTGTTCGAACGCGAGGAGAGCATCACCCACCTGCGCGGCCGGCTGCCCGACTGCGGGCGGGCCGACGCCGACCAGATCGCCGAGGCGCTCGGCGACCTCCCCATCGCGGTGGAACAGGCGGCCGCCGGCATCGAGCAGTCCAAAGTCGGCGCCCGCGCCTACCTGCGTGAGCTGCAGGCCCCGGCCACCGGCGCCGCCCGCACCCGCGGCTCCGGCGAGGACAAGGTCGGCGATGTCACCCGGGTCAGCGGCGCCACCTGGGAGTTCGCCCTCGGGCAGCTGCGCCGCAAGTTCCCGCAGGCCGTCCAGCTGCTGCAGATCTGCGCCTACTTCGGACCCGAGCCGATCTCCATGGACCTGCTGGAGGGCGCCGAGGTCTCCCGCGCCCTCGGGGACTCCCGCACCGTGGCCCGCGCCTACCAGGAACTCAGCCGCTTCTCCCTGGTCACCGTCGACCGCAAGATCTGGGGCGTCCAGGTGCACCGCCTGGTGCAGCGCGCCATGCGGGAGAGCATGACCGAACAGGAGCGGCAGGCCGCCCGGGACGTCGTCTACCGCACCCTGATCGCGGCCCGGCCCAGCAAGGACGACCCCGAGGACCCCAACACCTGGGAGAGCTACCGGGTCATCTGGTCCCACCTCGGCACCCCCTGGGCGCTCGGCGCCACCGAGGGCGGCATCCGCGAACTCCTCGTCGACCGGGTGCGGCAACTGCGCCGCCGGGGCGAACTCGCCCAGGCCATGGAGCTGAGCACCCGCTGCGTGACGACCTGGACGGAGAACGGCCCGCCCGACGACCGCTGGACCCTGCACATGCGCTTCCAGATCGCCAACATCCTGCGCGCGCAAGGCCGTTACGAGGAGTCGCTGGCCCTGGACGAGGAGGTCCGCGCACGCCAGCTCGCGACCCTGCCCGACGACGACCAGCACGTGCTGATGACCACCAGCAGCATCGCCGCCGACCTGCGGGGCCTCGGCCGGCTGTCCGAGGCCCTCGACCACGACCGCCGCACCCACCGGCGTTACGCGGAGATCTACGGCGAGGACCACCCCCGCACCCTCGGTGCCGCCAACAACCTCGCCGTCTCCCTGCGGCTGTCCGGGGACTACTACGGGGCCCGTGCCCTGGACAGCCGGACCCTCGCCCTGCGCGAGGAGATCCTCCTGCACGACCACCCGCTGACCATCGAGTCCGCGGTCAACCTCGGACGGGACCACCGCGACTGCGGGGACTACGCGGCCTCCGTCAGCCTGCTGCGCCGCGCCTACGACCGCTGCCTGCAGAACCCCCGGCTCACCCAGGGCTCACCGACGGTGCTGAACACCGCTAAGGGGCTGGCCGGCGCGCTGCGCCGGACGGGCAGGCCGGCCGAGGCCCAGGAACTCGTCGAGCACGTGCTCAAGCACGGGCCGGAGGGGGAGAAGGGCGCCTCCCCCGAGCGGCTCCTGGTGGAGATGAGCCTGGCCGGCGACCTGGCCGCGCAGGACCGCAGGGACGAGGGGCTGCGGCTGATCCGCAGGGTCCTGGACGACCTCCGGGACAGCCTCGGCGAGGACCATCCGCAGACGGTCGCGTGCTCGGCGAACTACGCGGTCCTGCTGCTGGGCGACATCGACACGGCCGCGCACCCGCCCGCCGGGGACACGGCGACCGTGGAGGAGGCGGCCCGGGCGCGGACGCTGCTGCTGCGAGCGCTGGAGGCGTTCACCGAACTGAGCGGCGAGCACCACCCCTACACCCTGGTCTGCCGGGTCAACCTCGCCGCCGCCGACGCGGCCCTCGGCGACCGGGAGGAGGCCCGCAGGGGCTGCCAGGAGGCGTACGACCTGCTGCGCGAGGCCCTGGAACCCACCCACCCCTCGACCCTGACCTGCGCGGGCAACCTGGGACTGATCCTCGGACTGCTCGGCCGGCCGCAGGAGGCCCGCAGCACCCTGCAGGCCGCGCTGTCCGCCCTGGCCAAGCGGCTGGGCGAGGACCACCCGCGGGTGCGGGCCCTGCGGGAGGAGCGGATCACCTGCCTGGAACTGGAGCCGTCCCCGATCTGACCTCCCGGGCCCGGTCCCGCACCCAGGCGAGTACCTGTGGCATGGCCGGCAGCGCCGCGAAGTGCGCCACCGAGGGCTGGAGCACCGCCCGGGCGGAGGGGATGTGCCGTTCGAGGTAGCGGAAGTGGGACAGCGGCGCGAACACGTCGTGCTCGCCGTGCCAGAGCAGTACCGGCAGCGCGGGGTCGATCTCCGCCAGCTTGAACTCCCACGGCGTACGGAAGGCGACCAGGTCGTCCACCCAGCCCAGCGGGGCACGCGGATCCATCCGCGCGGGCCCGGCACTGGGGGAGCGGGCGTGCCCCACCGCCGACAGATAGTTGACCAGCAGCATCCGCCGCACCCCGGCGTCCGTGACGACCACCCGGTCCACCGCGGGCAGCTCCTCGTCCAGTGACCGCAGCAGCGAGGCCGGATCGCTGCGGATGGCCTCGGCGTTGCGGGCCAGCAGGGACCCCAGCTCCGTCACGTCGGGCGCGCACCGGTCCAGCAGTCGGTACGTGGCGACGTTGGAGGGCGACATGTCCTCGAACCAGTCCAGCTCCGCGCCGTCCGCGTCCGGCGGGGCGGTCGAGACCAGGGCGGCCGCGCTCGCCACCCGGCCGCCGGGGTTGATCGCGGCCGCCGCCAGCGCGTGCGGACCGCCGCCGGACCGGCCCACCACCGAGTAGCGCTCCAGCCCCAGCCGCCGGGCGATCGCGTCGACGTCCGCGGCGGCGTCGGCGACCGTACGGCCCGGGTCCCGGTCGGAGTCGCCGTAACCGGGCCGGTCGTAGGCGATCAGACGGACGCCGAGCTTGTGCAGGTCGAAGGTGCGGGGCCGGGGGCCGAGCCGGCTGCCGGGGGTGCCGTGCAGCAGGAAGACGGGATGGGCGTGCTCGTCGCCCCACGTCTGGTAGACGAGGGTCCGGGTCCGCCCCGGAACGCCCGGCCCACGGACCGGTACCTCGACTCTTCCGACCACCCGGTGTCCTCCCGTCGCCAGCGGCTGTACTGGAGCGGGCCCTCCCAGGATTCTCCACGGGGGCGACCGCGCCAAGGGGTGGTTCAGCCGTTCTGACGCGGCGGAATCCGCGCCCACGCTAGTGCACCCGGGGGCGCTCCCGCGGGCGGATCGCCCGGTGACTCGGGGTGCGTACGGGTGTGCGGAGGGCGGGGCCGTGGCGGTGCGGCGCGCACGGTCCGGGGACCCCCGGTGCCGCCCCGCCCCGGGCACCGGGCGGCCACCCGCCCGGCCGCGCCCGCGACGGGACGAAGGGGCGCCCGGCGCGGACGCGGGGGAGGCTGGGGAACGTGCGGCGGACCAGCCCGGACGCCTGGGCCGAAGCAGGACCTTTGCACACTGCAATCCTGGGTACCCGTACCGCCGTACGGCACCCACACCCGCAGGAGCGAACATGGCTGATGTCCCGGTCGACCGGCTCGAAGCCGCCCTGCGCGCCGAGACGGACGCCGAGGTCCGCTTCGACGCCGGCAGCCGCGGCGCCTACGCCACCGACGGCTCCAACTACCGGCAGGTCCCCCTCGGCGTCGTCGTCCCCCGGAGTGTCGAGGACGGCGCCCGAGCGGTGGAGGTGTGCGCCCGCTTCGGCGCCCCCGTCCTCTCCCGCGGCGGCGGCACCAGCCTCGCCGGCCAGTCCACCAACGAGGCCGTCGTCCTCGACTGGACCAAGTACTGCGACGCCCTCGTCTCCGTCGACCCCGAGGCCCGCACGTGTGTCGTCGAACCCGGCATCGTCCTGGACGAACTGAACCGCCGGCTCGCCGGCCACGGGCTGCAGTTCGGGCCGAAGCCGTCCACGCACAGCCACTGCGCGCTCGGCGGCATGATCGGCAACAACTCCTGCGGTGCCTCCGCGCAGGCGTACGGCAAGACCGTCGACAACGTGCGCCGCCTGGAGGTCCTCACCTACGACGGCGTCCGCATGTGGGTCGGCCCCACCTCGCCCGAGGAGCGCGCCGCGATCGCCGCCGCAGGCGGCCGCCGCGCCGAGATCTACGAGGGCCTGGACCGCATCGTCGCCGAGTACCTCGCCGACATCCGCACCGGCTACCCGAAGATCCCGCGCCGCGTCTCCGGCTACAACCTCGACTCGCTGCTCCCCGAGAACGGGTTCGACGTGGCCCGTGCCCTCGTCGGCAGCGAGGGCACCCTGGTGACCGTACTGCGCGCCGAACTCGACCTGGTGCCGGTGCCCGCGTACCAGTCGCTGCTCGTCCTCGGCTACGAGGACATCTGCCACGCCGCCGACGACGTCACCCATCTGCTGGAGCACTGCCGGCCCGCCCAGCTCGAGGCGCTTGACGACCGTATGGCGCAGCTCATGCGCGAGGAGCACGCCCACGAGGAGTCCCTGGACTCCCTCCCCGAGGGGAACAGTTGGCTGCTCCTGCAGTTCGCCGGCGACAGCCAGGAGGACGTGGACGGGCAGGCGCAGGCCCTGCTGCGCGCCCTCGGCCGCGAGGAGAAGGACCCCCGGGTCGCCTTCTCCGACGACCCCGAGCGTGAGCAGCGCATGCTCAAGGCCCGCGAGGCCGGGCTCGGTGTCACCGCCCGCCCGCCGGACGACCGGGAGACCTGGGAGGGCTGGGAGGACTCCGCCGTCCCGCCCGAACGCCTCGGCGACTACCTGCGCGACCTGAAGAGGCTCTTCGAGGAGTTCGACTACGACCACCCGTCTCTGTACGGGCACTTCGGGCAGGGCTGCGTGCACACCCGCATCCCCTTCGAACTGAGGACCGCCGAGGGCGTCGCCGTCTTCCGGCGGTTCCTGGAGCGCGCCGCCGACCTCGTCGCCTCCTACGGCGGCTCGCTGTCCGGCGAGCACGGCGACGGCCAGTCCCGCGGCGAACTGCTCACCCGCATGTTCGGCGAGCGGCTGGTCGGCGCCTTCGGCGAGCTCAAGGCACTGTTCGATCCCGACGACCGGATGAACCCCGGCAAGGTCGTCCACCCCCGGCCGGTCGACGGGCAACTCCGCCTCGGCGCCTCCTGGACACCGATGACCCCCGAGACCCACTTCGGCTATCCGCAGGACGAGCACTCCTTCACCCGCGCCGTGCTGCGCTGCGTCGGCATCGGCAACTGCCGCAGCCATCAGGGAGGCGTGATGTGCCCCTCCTACCGGGCCACCAAGGAGGAGGAGCACTCCACCCGCGGCCGCTCCCGGCTGCTCTTCGAGATGCTCGACGGGCACGCCGACTCCGCCGTCCAGGACGGCTGGCGCTCCACCGAGGTCAAGGACGCCCTCGACCTCTGCCTGGCCTGCAAGGGCTGCAAGTCGGACTGCCCCACCGGGGTGGACATGGCCACCTACAAGGCCGAGTTCCTCGCCCACCACTACGAGGGGCGGCTCCGCCCGCCCGCCCACTACTCGATGGGCTGGCTGCCGGTGTGGGCCCGCCTCTCCCGGATCGCGCCCACCCTCGTCAACTCCGTGCTGCACGCTCCCGTCCTGGACCGGGCGGGCCGCCGGGTGGCCGGGGTGGACAAGGCGCGACAGGCCCCGGTCTTCGCCGAGCGGTCCTTCCTCCAGTGGTGGCGGGAGGAGGGGGCGCACACCGGCTCGGCAGCCTTCGCGGGGTACGGCGCCGACGCGCCGGATCCGGCCGACCCCCGGACAGTGGTGCTGTGGCCCGACACCTTCAGCACCTACTTCCACCCGGCGATCGCGGTCTCCGCCGTACGGGTCCTGCGCGACGCGGGCTTCCGGGTCGCCGTCCCCGAGCGGCCGGTGTGCTGCGGGCTGACCTGGATCTCCACCGGTCAGCTCACCGTGGCCAAGAAGGTGCTGCGCCGCACGCTGGACACCCTGAAGCCGTATCTGGAGGCCGGGACCCCGATCGTCGGGCTGGAGCCCTCCTGCACCGCCGTCTTCCGCTCCGACGCCCCCGAGCTGCTGCCCGCCGACCAGGACGTGCGGCGGCTCGCCGGACAGGTGCGCACCTTCGCCGAGCAGCTCGTCCACCACGCTCCCGAGGGCTGGGAGCCGCCCCGGCTGTCCCGGCGGGCGACGGTGCAGACGCACTGCCACCAGCACGCGGTCATGAAGTTCGAGGCCGACCGCGAGCTGATGCGCCGCGCCCACCTGGAGGCCGAGGTCCTCGACGAGGGCTGCTGCGGACTCGCCGGCAACTTCGGCTTCGAAAGCGGTCACCACGAGGTCTCCATGGCCGTCGCCGAGCAGGGTGTGCTGCCCGCCGTCCGCGCGGCGGCCCCCGGCGACGTCCTGCTGGCCGACGGCTTCAGCTGCCGCACCCAGATCGAACAGGGCGGCACGGGACGCCGCGCGATGCACCTGGCCGAGGCGCTCGCCCTCGGCCTCGACCAGCAGACCCTGCCCAGCGAGCACCCCGAGCGGCTGACCGTCCGCCCGGCCGGCCCCTCCCGCACCGCCCGCTGGGCGGCCACCGCGGGCGCCGCCGCCCTCACCGCGACGGCCGCCGCGGCGTTGGGCCGCGGTGCCGTACGCCGGTTCACCGGCGGCGGGTGAGGACCGCGCCACCGGCCCGGCACACGTGACAGCGCCGGGCAGCGGGGTAACCGGGTGCGGACCGGCCCCCAAAAACAACCGCCCCGTCCACCCGAAGCTCTTCTCCACGGAAAGGTCCCGAACATGTCGTCGAAGAAGGTTTCCGACTACGTCCTCGAGCGGCTGCGCGAGTGGGAGGTCGAACACGTCTTCGCCTACCCGGGGGACGGCATCAACGGCCTCCTCGCCGCCTGGGGCCGCGCCGACAACCACCCGCAGTTCGTGCAGGCCCGGCACGAGGAGATGGCCGCCTTCGAGGCGGTCGGTTACGCCAAGTTCTCCGGCAAGGTCGGTGTCTGCGCCGCCACCTCGGGCCCCGGCGCCATCCACCTGCTCAACGGGCTGTACGACGCCAAGCTCGACCACGTTCCCGTCGTCGCCCTCGTCGGGCAGACCAACCGCAGCGCCATGGGCGGCTCCTACCAGCAGGAGGTGGACCTGCTCAGCCTCTACAAGGACGTCGCCTCCGACTTCTGCGAGATGGTCACCGTCCCCGAGCAGCTCCCCAACGTGCTCGACCGGGCGATGCGCACCGCCATGGCCCGCCGCTCCGTCACCGCCGTCATCATCCCCGCCGACGTGCAGGAACTGGACTACTCGCCGCCGGAGCACGCCTTCAAGATGGTGCCCTCCAGCCTGGGCATGACCCACTACGCGCCGGTGCCCGCCGAGGCCGACCTCGCGCGCGCCGCCGAGGTGCTCAACGCGGGCAGCAAGGTCGCCCTCCTGATCGGCCAGGGCGCCCGCGGCGCCCGCCAGGAGGTCATGGAGGTCGCCGAACGGCTCGGCGCGGGCGTCGCCAAGGCGCTGCTCGGCAAGGACGCCCTCGACGACGACCTGCCCTACGTCACCGGCTCCATCGGACTGCTCGGCACCCGGCCCTCCTACGAGCTGATGCAGGAGTGCGACACGCTCCTCGTCATCGGCTCCAGCTTCCCGTACACCCAGTTCATGCCCGAGTTCGGGCAGGCCCGGGCCGTGCAGATCGACATCGACCCGCACATGATCGGCCTGCGCTACCCCTTCGAGGTCAACCTCGTCGGCGACGCCCGCGAGACCCTGCGCCGGCTCCTGCCGCTGCTGGAGGGCTCCGCGGACAAGGCCTGGCGCAAGAAGATCGAGAAGGGCACCGCCCGCTGGTGGGAGGTGATGCAGCGGCGTGCCGCCGTGGACGCCGAACCGATCAACCCCGAGTACGTGGTCCACGCCCTGAACGAACTGCTGCCCGAGAACGTCGTCCTGGCCGCCGACTCCGGCTCCGCCGCCAACTGGTACGCCCGCCACCTGCGTCTGCGCGGGGAGATGCGCGGCTCGCTCTCCGGCACCCTGGCCACCATGGGGCCCGGCGTCCCGTACGTCATCGGCGCCAAGTTCGCGCACGGCGACCGGCCCGCGATCGCGCTGGTCGGCGACGGCGCGATGCAGATGAACGGCATGGCCGAGCTGATCACCGTCGCGAAGTACTGGGAGCAGTGGGAGGATCCGCGGCTGGTCGTCGCCGTCCTCAACAACCAGGACCTCAACCAGGTCACCTGGGAGATGCGGGCCATGTCCGGCGCCCCGCAGTTCCTGGCCTCGCAGTCCCTCCCGGACGTGGCTTACGCCGACTTCGCCCGCTCCCTCGGCCTGAACGGCATGCGGGTGGAGAAGCCCGGCGACGTCCAGGCCGCGTGGCACGCGGCGCTCGCCTCCGACCGGCCCTTCGTCCTGGACTTCGTCACGGACCCCGCCGTGCCGCCGATCCCGCCGCACGCCTCCCTCGACCAGATCGAGGCCGCCGCCACGGCCGTCCTCAAGGGCGACAGCGACCGCGCCGGAATGGTCCGCCAGGGCCTCAAGGCCAAGGTGCAGGAGATGCTGCCCGGCGGCCGGGACCGTGCGGACCGGCCCGGCGCGGAGAACGGCAAGTGAGGCGCACGTGCCCCACCCGCACGCCCACCCCGCCACAGGAGGAAAGGACCGCATGAGCACGAGCGGCTCCGGGCCGGCCGGTCCGGGCGGGCCCTTCCCGCCGCACGCGCTGCACGACTACGCGCTCCTCGCCGACGGGGAACGGGGCGCGCTCATCGGACCGGACGGCGCCATCGGCTGGCTGTGCGCGCCCTCCTGGCACGACGGCGCCGTCCTCGCCGACCTCATCGGCGGCCGGGGCGTCTACGCCGTCACCCCGCGCGAGCCCTACGTGCCCGGCGGCTACTACGAGGAGGGCACCCTCGTCCGTCGCAGCCGCTGGGTGACCGTCGACGGCATCGTCGAGTGCCGCGAGGCCCTCGCCTTCCCCGGCGACCCCCACCGGCTCGTGCTGCTGCGCCGGCTCCGGGCCGTGGACGGGCCGGCCCGGCTCTCCGTCGTCCTCGACCCGCACGCCGACTACGGCCGCGCCCCACTGGAGCCGCCCCGCCGGACCGGGCGCGGGGTGTGGGAGCTGCGCACCGGCGGCCTCCGACTGCGCTGGCAGGGCCCGGAGTCGGCCGTGCCCGGCGCGGACGGCCTCACCGCCGAGGTGGACCTCGCGGAGGGGGAGGGGCTGGACCTGGTCCTGGAGTGCTCGGACGTGGCGCTGCCCCGGGAGGCGCCCCGCGCGCAGGACCTGTGGCGTGCCACCGAGGACGCCTGGCGACGGGCCGTGCCGACACTGGACGACACCGTCGCCCCCGGTGACGCCCGCCGCGCCCACGCCGTGCTGCGCGGGCTGACCGCACGGGGCGGCGGCATGGTCGCCGCGGCCACCACCAGTCTGCCGGAGCGGGCCGAGGAGGGCCGCAACTACGACTACCGGTACGTGTGGATCCGCGACCAGAGCTATGCGGGGCAGGCCGCGGCCGCCGTCGGGACGCACGAACTCCTGGACGACGCCGTCCGGTTCGTCGCCGAGCGCCTCCACGAGGACGGGCCGCGCCTCGCCCCCGCCTACACCGTGCACGGCGCCCCCGTCCCGGACCAGCAGGAGCTTCGGCTCCCCGGCTACCCGGGCGGGTTCGACCGGATCGGCAACCATGTGCGCACCCAGTTCCAGCTCGACGGGTTCGGCGAGGCGCTGCTGCTGTTCGCCGCCGCCGCCCGGCTGGGACGGCTCGACGACACCGGGTGGAAGGCGGCCGCCCTCGCCGTCCGCGCGGTCGCCGAGCGGTGGCGGGAACCCGACGCGGGCATCTGGGAACTGGCGAACAGGCGGTGGACCCACTCCCGGCTCACCTGCGTCGCCGGCCTGCGCGCCCTCGCCGACGCGGCCCCGCGCCACCCGATGGCCGGGACCTGTGCCCGTCTCGCCGACACCGTCCTCGCCGCCACCGAGGCGAGCTGTGTCCACCCCGACGGTCACTGGCAGCGGGCCCCCGAGGACAAGAAGGTCGACGCCGCGCTGCTGCTGCCCGCCGTGCGCGGGGCGCTGCCGCCCGGGGACCCGCGCACCCGCGCCACCCTGGAGGCCTGCCGCCGCGAGCTGGCCGAGGACCACTTCCTCTACCGCTTCCGGCACGACGACAGACCCCTGGAGGATGCCGAGGGCGCCTTCCTGCTGTGCGGCTTCGCCATGGCACTGGCCGAACACCGGGAGGGCGACCCCCTCGCGGCGTACCGCTGGTTCGAACGCAACCGGGGTGCCTGCGGTGCCTCCGGTCTGTACGCCGAGGAGTTCGACCTCGCCCAGCGCCAACTGCGGGGCAACCTGCCGCAGGCCTTCGTGCACGCCCTGCTGCTGGAAACGGCGGCCCGGCTGAACGGACCGCCGGGAGGAGCACCCGACGGGGGCGTCCGTGCGGGTGACCGGCCGTCCGGGTGAAACCCGGGCCGGGTGGGCGGGGCCGGGCGCGCGGACGCGGGGCCGGCCGCCGGCTCACCCCGCGAGCGGCACCTCCGCGGTGCCCTCGGCGAGCGCCGCGCGGACCTCCTCGATCACCGTGCCGTCCACCGGCAGCATCAGATGGCCCACCCCGTGCACCTGCACATTGCGCACCCGCAGGTCGGGGTGGTCGAGCCGGCCCCGGCTGGTGGGGATGACGGCCTCGTCCAGATCGCTGTAGAAGGACACGAACCGGGTACGGCAGCCCGGGCACGGCTCGTCCAGCTCGGCCAGCAGCTCACTGCCCGGCCGCAGCTGGCGCAGGAAGGGGTGCGGAATGCCCCACAGCGCCATCGCGGTGCCGCCGTGCGGGGTGCCGAGGGTGATCGCGAGCGGGACATGGGCGTCGCCGCCGAGCCGCTGCACGTAGTAGCGGACCACCAGGCCGCCCAGGCTGTGCCCGACCAGGCACACCGGCCGCCCGCCCGTCTGCCGCCGCACCCGCTCCACCTGCTCGCCCAGCAGCCGGGCGGCCTCGGGGATGTCGGGATTGAAGGCGTTGTAGGTGGCCATGAAGCACGGCCCGGCACCACTGTCGCGCAGGGCCCGGCGCAGTCGGGTGAAGATCGAGGAGCGGTCGGCCAGCCCGTGCACGAACAGCACGGGCAGACCGTCCTCGTCGGCGCAGTCCAGTTCCTCCAGCCGTGCGTCCGCGCCCCCCAGCCAGGAGGCGAGGCCCCTCACCCCCTGGAGGGTCAGCTCCCACGGCAGTCCGGCCAGCCGCACGTACGCCCATCCGGTCTCCAGTGCGGCACCGCGCAACGCCATCAGTGAGGCGACGACGACACGCGGTCTCATCAGATCCAGGCCCGTGATGCTCATGTGCGGGTCGACCTCCGTCCGGCGCGTCGCCCGGTCTCCCGAAAACCCGCGCCCTCGGCCGATACCAGACCCCGCGAGTACCCCGGCCGCCCCGCACGAACCCAGGGCGCCGATCATGGGGTGCCGCGCGTGCGCCAGGAGGCCGGCCCCTCCCACACCATCCGCCCGAACAGGGCGCCCCCGTACACCACGAATCCCACCCCCGCGAACCACGACTCCACCACCAGCACGGTCCCCACCGCCCCGTAGCTGAGCGCGTTGGTCACCACGAGCGGTGTGAACACCAGGAAGGAGAACACCCGCAGCCCGGCCAGGCAGGCCACCGTCACCAGGGCCCCCGGCAGCAGCTCCCGCCAGCGCACCTGGTGTCCCAGCAGGAACCGGGGCCCCCACCAGAAGAACAGCAGGCCCGTGCCGGCGCTGAGCGCGATGCGGTACGAACCGTCCAGCACCGTCCGCGACTGCACCTGGAGGTACAGGTACGCCATCAGCGCCACCAGCCAGACGAGCTGCCGCCACACCCGGTGCCAGGGCCCCGACGAGAGCCCCCAGATCCGCTCGTAGCCGTTCTGCACGCTGGCGGCGAACGACAGCCCGAACACGGCGAGCAGCACGCCACCCCACAGGCTGGTCGTGCCCACGACCCGGCTCGGCGGGGAGAACACGCGGTCGACCGCCTCGGCGGACCGGCCGGACAGCCCCATGCCGTCCACCAGCCACAGCGCGAACCCCTCGTGCCGCAGCGGATCGGCGGCGGCCACCACGATCAGCAGGGGAGCGAGGGTGACGAGGGCGAGGGTGGCGAACCCCATGGCCCGGTGCAGCAGCTCCAGGTCCTTGGCACGCCGGTACAGCTCACCGAGCCACGACCGCTCGCGCGGTTCCCCGGACGGCTCCATGCTCGACGGCTCCTTCTGCCCGCTCCTCCCGGTGGTCACGCCGGTGAGTTCCCCGGGACGCACGGACGGTAACCATGACGTCAGGTCCACCGCGCCCCTCACACACGCGAGCGGGCCGCCGGACGTCGGTCCGGCGGCCCGGGCACGGCCGGGTGGCCGCGGGTCAGGCGTGCACCGAGGCCGCCACCTCCTCCGAGTGCGCCAGCGCGGGCACCGGCAGGGCGCGCGGCACACCCAGCGCCGTGCTGATCCCGGGGGTCGGGGCGGGCGCCCTCAGCGGGGCCCGTTCCGCCGCCCGTGCGCGGCGCGAGAACCAGATGATCTTGCCGCCGCCGGCGGTGGCGCAACAGCCCCAGCCGTCGCTCAGCGCGGCGATCTGCGCGAGACAGCCGCTCGGCGCGTAGTGCGGCCGGATGTCACGGTCGCTGTCCTGGACGGCGGTGATCAGGTGCTGGCCGTTCCACCACATCTCGAGCGTGGTGTTCTTGTCCACCGCGTGCCGGGCGATGGTGTGCAGCAGCACGTCGGTGCAGTGGCAGACGGTCTCGGCGTGCGCCTCCAGGTTCCAGTACCGGAGATGGGCGGTCAGGATCCGGCGGATCTGGTCGATCCGGTCCGGGGTGACGTCCACCTCGAGGTGGTAGTAACAGGGTGCTGCGGTCTTCATCGTCGTTGGCTCCTCACCGGCGAAGCTCGCGCTCCTCCTCGCCCTTGTGGGCCGAGCCCCGATCACGAAGCGTGAGCGGTCATCGCTCCTGAGTCACTCCCAGGGTGGGATCGCTACTCCATCCGCGCAACTCGAAGCCGCGTGCCCCGCCCGTTCCGGGCCGGTGGGGCCCCTGGGGCGTGCGCGGGGGCGCGTGCGGGGCGCGCGGAGGGGCGGCCGTGAGGTCGGGTGGTTGAAATCCGAACAGGACGCTTCGTGATGTTGCGTGCACCATGAGTGAAAGCTGTCGAGGGCCGTGGCCGGGCGATGTGTCCGTGTGCACGGCCCTCACCCGACGCCGGACGCCCCGGGCCGCCCCGCGCGGCACCGCGGGGGCCGGCGGAACCCAGCGGCATTCCAGAGGAGAAGGAGGTGACCGGTGCGATGCCGAAGCCTGCCAGGGCCGAGATCGCCCGCCATCTCGAGCGGTACCGCGAATGGGAACGCCGGATGCTCGCGGCCCCCGACGACCCGCGGGTGCGGGACGGCTTCGAGAACGAGGGCCGGATCCTCCGCACCCTCATGGGCAAGCGCTGCGCGCGGGAGGCCGCCCAGGCGGCCGAACGCCGGCTGCGCGCCGCCGACGTCGCCCCCACCCCCCGCATCGCCCCCGCACGGACGCTGCCGCTGACCGCGGAGCGGTCACGGGCGGCGACGGCGCCGCACCATGCCTCCCCACGGACGAAGACCGCCGGCCGCGCGACGGCCGCGTCCCGCCGCGGCACCCGCGCGCCCTCCGGCGCGACCCACCACGGAGAACCCGCCCCGGCGGGCTAGCACAGTCACCCGACCACCCACACCCACCGCGGCCGGTACTGGACGGCGGAGGAGGAGGCGACACCGATGAACCCCGACCCCGCCATCGGCCGCATTCCGGTCCTGGACGTCCGGCCGCTCGTCCAGGGCGGCCGGCGTCCGGCGAAGGCCGTCGAGGGGGAGACCTTCCAGGTCACCGCCACGCTCTTCGCGGAGGGCCACGACGCGATCGCCGCCAACGTCGTGCTGACGGATCCGGAGGGCCGTACGGGGCCCTGGACGCCGATGCGGGAGCTGGCCCCCGGCACCGACCGCTGGGGCGCCGAGGTCACCCCGACGGCGGTCGGCGACTGGACCTACCGGGTGGAGGCGTGGAGCGACCCCGTCACCACCTGGCGGCACCACGCCGGAATCAAGATCCCGGCCGGCCAGGACGTCGAGCTGATGCTGGAGGAGGGTGCGCGACTGCACGAGCGGGCCGCCGACGGGGTGCCCGACGCGGCGGCCCGCGCCGCGCTCCTCGCCACCGCCGAGGCACTGCGCGACGGGACCCGTTCCCCGCAGGCCCGGCACGGGGCCGCGCTCGCCCCCCGCGTCCGGGCGATCCTGGCCGCCCACCCCCTGCGCGAACTCGTCACCACCTCGGCCGCGCTCCCGCTCCGGGTGGAGCGGGAGCGGGCGTTGTTCGGCTCGTGGTACGAGTTCTTCCCGCGCAGCGAGAGCGGGCAACCGGACCCGTCGGTGCACGGCACCTTCCGCACCGCCGCGGAACGACTTCCGGCCATCGCGGAGATGGGTTTCGACGTCGTCTACCTGCCGCCCGTCCACCCCATCGGGACGGCCTTCCGCAAGGGGCCCAACAACACGCTCTCCGCGAGCGAGTCCGACGTCGGCTGCCCCTGGGCGATCGGCTCGCCCGAGGGCGGGCACGACGCGATCCATCCGGCGCTGGGGACCCTGGAGGACTTCGACGCCTTCGTCGCCCGCGCCCGGCGGCTCAACATGGAGATCGCGCTCGATTTCGCCCTGCAGTGCTCGCCGGACCATCCGTGGGTGGAGAAGCACCCGGAGTGGTTCCAC
>BNBP01000078.1 GCA_014656015.1 Streptomyces griseoaurantiacus
GCCCCCGGGTGTCACCCGGGGGCCGGCCACCGCCTCGCACACGCCTGGGACGCGGTCCGCCCACGGCTTCCGCCTTCTACTTCTCCGCGGCCTTCTCGAACTCCTCGAGGAACGTCTCGCAGAACGCCTTCAGGTCGTCCGGCTTGCGGCTGGTGACCAGCACGTTCGAGCCGCCGTCGCAGACCTTCACCTGCTCGTCGACCCAGGTGGCGCCCGCGTTGCGCAGGTCCGTCCGCAGGCTCGGCCACGAGGTCAGCGTGCGGCCGGAGACGACATCGGCCTCGATCAGCGTCCAGGGCGCGTGGCAGATCGCCGCGACCGGCCGGCCGCCGTCGAAGAAGGCGCGGACGAACGCGACCGCCTTCTCGTCCATCCGCAGCGCGTCCGGGTTGGCGACGCCGCCGGGCAGCACCAGCGCGTCGAAGGACCCGGCGGACGCCTCACCGACGACCTCCCCGACGGGGAAGGTGTCGGCCTTGTCGAGGTGGTTGAACGCCTGGATCTCCCCGGACGCCGTCGACACCAGCACCGGCTCGTGCCCGGCGTCGGTCACCGCCTGCCAGGGCTCGGTCAGCTCGACCTGCTCGACACCCTCGGGGGCGGTCAGGAATGCGATGCGCATCGTGTTCACTCCTCCTCTTCCTCGGTTTCCTCGGTCTCTTCGGTCTCTTCCTCGGTTCTTCCTCTGCCGTCGCTCCGCTCTCCCACCGGCGTCAGGACCGGCCGGTGCCGCTTCCGGCCACCTCGAGGACGGCCTCCGCGAGAGCCTGGGCGTTGGCGTACCGCGTCTTGTGCGGCAGCCGCTCCAGGGACGCGACAAGGGCGTCCGGGGCGTTGTCGTGGCGCAGTGCCCGGATCAGCTCGGCGGGCCCCGCGGGGAAGGCCGTGCGGCCCAGCCGGCGGGCCAGCTCGAGACGCACGCTCTCCAGCGAACCGGAGGTGCCCGGGGCCACCGGGCCGCCGGCGACCTCCAGGTCGTCGTCGGCGCTGGGCTCCGGGTCGTGCCACTCCTCGGTGCGTGTCGGGTGACCGGACCGCAGCATGCCCTGCAGTTCGTGCTTCATCTCGTCGTCGCGATGGACGCTCAGCCTGTCGCTGCCTCGCTGCATGTCAGCACTCCAACCTTCGTGGGTTGTGCCCGCGTACCCGGTGAGGCGGAGCCGACACGGCCGCACGGGGACCGTTCCGGACCGGTCCGTTCCGGCCCCGCCGTGCGCCGCCGACCTGCTCCGACGAGTTTGGCGTCCGCCGTCGTGGTGACCCGGTGCGACAGTCCCCGCGCGATAGTCCCCTGGGGTCCTTCGAGGAGGACGAACCATGGTGGTGCTCGCTGTGATCATCCCGCTCGTCATGCTGGGTTTCCTGATGGCCCTGGACCGCTTCGAAGACCTCGTGTTCCCGGCCGCACCGGCCGCCCCGCCCGCCGAGGACACGCAGGACGCCGGCACCGCCCGGGGCACCGGAGGGCCCCTCGGCACCGGCACACGGGTGCGGTGAGGCCCCAAGGTGGTCCACCGGACCCCGGAAGTCTCCACGCCCGCCCGTGGTCCCGGCAGAGCCGGGGCAACGCGGCCGGAGATCCGCACCGGACCTGTGGAGGGGCGCGGCGCCCGCGAACGCCGCGCGACCAGGCATTCCTCCCCGGAACGGGGCGAAGCGCGCGGAACCATCGGTGCCGATCGTGTCTTCCGGGGCGTTTGCCCCCAAGACACCCGGGCAGGCGCACCTCCAGTGCTTCGGACAGGAGGCACGTCCCTGGGAGCGGCGGCCGTCGGCACGGAGGTGCCGGGGCCGGTTTTCCCGGCGCTCCCCGTAGAGCGCCCATCGCCCAGCATCCCGTAGGGAGCCGCGAGCACCATGCGTACGCAGGCAAGCGCGAAACACCATCCGCACGACGACGCCCCCGACACCGCCGCCGACTTCCGCCGTCTCGCCGCACTCCCCGACGGCCCCGAACGCGATGCGCTGCGCTCCCGCGTCGTCGAGGCCTGGCTGCCCATGGCCGAACGGCTGGCGGGCCGCTTCCGCAACCGCGGCGAGAGCTACGAGGACCTGCGCCAGGTCGCCGCACTGGGCCTGGTCAAGGCCGTCGACCGGTACGAACCCGACCTCGGCAACGCCTTCGAGAGCTACGCCGTCCCCACGGTCACCGGGGAGATCAAGCGGCACTTCCGGGACCACATGTGGACGCTGCACGTGCCGCGGCGCGTGCAGGACCTGCGCAACCGGGTGCGGTTCGCCACCCAGGACCTGTCCCAGACGATCTCCGGCCGGCGGCCCACCGTCGCCGAGATCGCCGCGCACGCCCACCTCAGCGAGGAGGACGTCAAGGCGGGACAGGAGGCGCTGGAGAGCTTCACCGCGCTGTCCCTGGACGCGGAACTGCCCGGCAGCGAGGACGGATACTCGCTCAGCGACGCGCTCGGCTCGGCCGACCCCGCGCTCGACACCGTCGTGGACCGCGAGTCGGTGAAGCCGCGCCTCGCCGCCCTTCCCGAGCGGGAGCGGGCCATTCTCTACATGCGGTTTTTCGGCGACATGACGCAGAGCAGGATCGCGGAGCAGCTCGGCATCTCGCAGATGCACGTCTCCCGGCTGATCAGCCGGTGCTGCGCACGGCTGAGGGAGCAGATCCTCCGCGACGCGAGGACGGACACGAGCGACGCCTGAAGGACCGCCCGGCCTGCGGACCGCCCGCCCGCCGGGCCGACCGACCGGCCGACGTCCGGTGGGCCGAGGAACGACCGGCTGAGGAACGACCGGCCGAGCAACGACGGCTTCCCGGTTCACTCCGGCTTCCCGGTTCACTCCGACGGCCGAGCCCGTCGCGCCAATGGGTGACGGTCCCGGGCGGCGCCGGCGGGGCGGGACTGTGATGGAGGCGGGGCACGGAGTCGAGCGCCGTGTCCTTCGACGTTCCGTCCGAGGAGTCCGCCCATGCGCCGCCGTGCCCCCCGAGTTCTCACCGCCGTCGCCCTCACCGGAGCCGCCCTCGGCCTCACCGCGCCGGGAGCCTCCGCGGCGGCCGATCCCTCCGCACGGGTCGAACCCCGCGAGGCCGCGCCCGGCGGCACCGTCACCGTCTCCGTGTCCTGCGACGCCCCCGGCGGCACCCCGCCCGCCTCGATCGAGGCCACCTCGCGCGGCTTCGAGGACGGCAGGGTGATGCTGCGCCGTGTCGACGCCACCGGCACCGCGCTGACCTACACGGGCACGGCCCGGGTCCCGGCCGACGACAGCCCCGGCGCCCTGCCCGAGCCGGGCGCCGGGCCGGACGGCCAGGCCGTGGTCCCCGACGACCTCGACGCCCTCGACGACCCCGCCGCCCCGGCCGGCGGCACGGGCGAGTGGTCCGTCGACGGCGCCTGCCCGGCCGCACCCGGCGGGGCGGGGGAGCAGTGGAGCACCTCCTTCGGCCTGACCGGGGGCGAGGGCGACACCGACACGGGCGCCGACACCGGCGCGGACCTCGCCCAGGACCCGCCCGTCGCCGTACCCGGCACCGGCACCGGTGACGCCGGGGCCCGGCCGCGTCCCTCCGCCTCCGCCCCGGCCCCGAGCCACCGTCCGAGCGCGCCGGCCACCGAGCCGTCCTCCGCCGGGACGCAGCACGGTGCGGAGCACGGGGTGGAGGCCGGGCGCGGGGGCGCGTTCACCGACTCCCCGCCGGCGATGGCCGCCGGTGCCCTGCTCATGGCCGGCGCGTTCGGCGCCGCCGTACACCGCCTGCGGCGCCGCCTCACCCGTCCCCGCCGATGAACGCGGACACGCCCCCCACAGGCGCCCACGCGCCGAGGAAGGCCGGTGAACGCGGCACGGCCGGGAACCACGTGTGACGCCCGGGAACACTGGAACCGCGGACGACACCCATGACACGGCGTGACCCGGGGTACTCAGAGCCCATGGGCACCGTCGGCACCGCACGGCACCCCAGGAGGACGGCAGGGCACGCCCGGAATCCCGGGCCCGGTACCACCGCGCGGAGGAACCCATGGGGCGGACGGATCCCGAAGGGCACGGTCCCGTCCGGTACGGGCCGCCCCTGCCAGGCCAGGGACTGCCCGTCCTGCCGAGCCTGGCCGCCGCCCTCTGCGCGACCGCCGAACGCGCCGACGACGAGGCCCCGGTGGGCGGCACCCCCGCCCTGCTGGACGCCGCCGCGGGCTACCTCGCCCGCCGCCGGCTGCCCGCGGGCCCCGTCCGTCCGGTCGCCGCGCCCGGCGCTCCCGCCCTCCTCGTCGCCCTCACCGCCGCGCTCGGCGGGGACGTGCTGGTGCCCCGGCCGTGCGCCGCCTGGTGGACACCGCTGGCCCGCGCGCTCGGCAGGTCCGTCTTCCACGTGCCGATCCCCGCAGAAGGCGGCGGCGTGCCCGACCCGTACGCGCTCCTGGAGACCGTCCGCCGGGTCCGCGCCGAGGGCGGCGACCCCCGCATCCTCGTGCTCTCGGCCGCCGACGACCCCACCGGCACCGTCGCCCCGCCGGACCTCGTGCACGAGACCGTGGAGGCGGCCGCCGCCGAGGACCTGCACCTGATCAGCGACGAGACCTGGCGCGACACCCTGCACCGGCCGGAGGAGACCGTCCAGTTCAGCCCCGCCGAGATGCTCCCCGACCGGGTCACCGTCCTCACCGACCTGGCGGGCCCCTTCCTGCCGCCCGGCTGGCCCGCCGCCGTCGCCCACTTCCCCGGCACCCCCGACGGAGCCGGACTGCGCGCCCGCGTCCTGGACGTCCTCACCGCGCTCGGCGCCCGCGTCGCCGACCCGGTCGCCGCCGCGGCCGCCCGCGCCCTCGACGAACCCGCCGACGTCACCGCGCGCCGCACGGCCGCCGTCCGCCTGCACGCCCGTGTGGCCGCCGCCGCGCACGCCACGGTGATCCGCGCCGGCGCCCTGGCCCGGCCCCCGGCCGCCGGACGGCACCTGTACGCCGACCTCGAACCGCTGCGCCCCGGCCTCGCCGCCCACGGTGTCGGCGACGCCCAGGAACTGGAGGAATTCCTGAGCGCCCGTCTCGGCCTGCCCGTGCCCGGCGGCCACCGGTTCGGCGACGACCTGGACGCCCTGCGCGTCCGCCTGTCCACCGGCCCGCTGCTCGGCCCCGGCCCCGAGGAGCGGCTGCGCTGCCTCGACGCCCCCGACCCCGTGGAATCGCCGCATGTGCGCGAGGCGTTGATCCACCTGGGCACGGTCCTCGCGGACCTGCGCCGGGACGCCAGGCCCGGCCGCCCCCCACCCCCCGGCAGCGAGGACTGAACCCGACGAAGCACGCGACGAAGCCCAGCGATGGGAGCCCCTCGATGACGCAGAAGTCCGAGCCGACCACCAGACCCCTCACCCCGCCGGACGAGGACACTGTCTCCGTCCCCGGACCGGAGGGGCGGACGCGGCCCCCGCTCGCGCCCCCCGCCGGCCCGCGCCCCCCGGCCGAGCCGCGCCGCTGGCCCCGCTCCTTCGCCGACCGGCTGACGGTGCCCCTCGTCAGCGGCCCCGGCCCCTACGCCCGGCTGCTGCGCGAGGGGGCGCTGTACCCGCGCCCCGAGACGCTGAAGGACGTCCCCCTGCTGCCGTACGAGCCCGGGCCGCTGCCCCCGGCCGATCCCGGCACCGTCGCCGTCACCTGGGCCGGGCACGCCAGCTGGGTGATCCGCATCGGCGGCCTCACCGTGCTCACCGACCCCGTCTGGTCGCGCCGCATCCTCGGCACCCCCGCCCGCATCACCCCCGTCGGCGTGCCCTGGGAGAGCCTGCCCCGCGTGGACGCCGTCGTCATCAGCCACAACCACTACGACCACCTCGACGCCCCCACCCTGCGCCGGCTCCCGCGCGACACCCCGGTCTTCGTGCCGGCCGGCCTCGGCCGCTGGTTCCGGCGCCGCCGGTTCACCCGCATCACCGAACTCGACTGGTGGGAGGCGGCCGAACTCGGGGGAGTGCGCTTCGACTTCGTCCCCGCACACCACTGGTCCAAGCGCGGCCTCACGGACACCTGCCGCACGCTGTGGGGCGGCTGGGTGCTCACCGCGCCCGAGGGCCGCCGCATCCACTTCGCGGGCGACACGGGCTACGGCCACTGGTTCCGCGCGATAGGCCACCGCTACCCCGGCATCGACCTCGCGCTGCTCCCGATCGGGGCCTACGACCCGCGCTGGTGGCTGCGGGACGTCCACTGCGATCCCGAGGAGGCGGTGCAGGCCGCGATGGACCTGGGGGCGCGGCGGATGGCGCCGATGCACTGGGGCACCTTCGTGCTGTCCGCGGAGCCGGTGCGGGAACCGCTCACCCGGGTCCGCGCCGCCTGGGCGGACACCGGCCGTCCGCGCGAGGACCTGTGGGACCTCCCGATCGGCGGCTCGGCGGTGCTGGACTGAGCGCCGCCGGGCCGCCGCACGGTCTCAGCCGGTGGCCCGGCGCACCCGCCGCCACAGGGCCGGCGCCGCGCTGATCACCACCGTGAGCAGCACCGCGGCCAGCACCCCCTCCCACGGCTCGGGGAACAGCGAGCCGCCCAGAATCCCGATGAGCTGGTACGTCAGCGCCCAGGCCAGGCACGCGGGCAGGCAGCCCCGTGCGAACGTCCGCATCGGCATCTTCGCCATCAGGCACGCCAGCATCACCGGTATGCGCCCGGCCGGCACCAGCCGCGACAGCGTCAGCACCGCGACCTCGTGCTCGCCCAGCTTCTCCTGCGCCTGCTCCAGCCGCTCCTCGGGCGCCCGCGCCCGCAGCGCCTCCAGCCACCGGGAGCCGTTCTTCGAGTGCATGCCGCGCCGCCCCAGCCAGTACAGCGTCACATCACCGAGGAAGGCGCCGAGCGCGGCCACCAGGAAGATCAGCAGCAGTGCGAAGGGCGCTTCCTGGTGGAAGGCCACCACCGCCGCCGTGCTGACCAGCGCCCCGGTCGGCACCACCGGCACCAGCGCCCCGATCAGCACCAGCAGGAACAACGAGGGATAACCGAACGCCTGTTGGTCGGGAGTGGTGGGCAGCATCGTGGGGACGAGGGCGAGCGCCTTCACGGGGCGCCCTCCGCGCCCCGCGCGCCCCCCGCACTCCCCGTGCCCTCGGCGCCCTCGGCACGTGCCGCGCCCTCGGCGCCTCCCGTGTCCGGTCCGCCCGTGCGGACGCTCTCGCCGTGCCGCAGCAGATGCACCCTGACGTCCGGCGCGTGCAGCGCCGCCTGACGCACGAACTCCGCGCCCGGCGTGTGGAACTCGTGCGGGCGCACCGCGTCCATGCCGATCGGCCAGTACGTCCCGTAGTGCACCGGCACCGCGCTGCGCGGCTCCAGCCGGGCCAGCGCCTGGGCGGCCCGCCCCGGATCGAGGTGCTCCTCGCCCAGGTGGGGGCCCCAGCCGCCGACCGGCAGCAGCGCCACGTCGACCGGCCCGACCTCCTTCGCCATCGACTCGAACAGCCCGGTGTCCCCGGCGAAGTACGTCCGGGAGGCACCCTCGACGACGAAGCCGAGCGCGGGGGAGCGGCGCGGCCCGAAGGGCAGCCGGCGCCCGTCGTGCCGGGCCGGCACCGTCCGCACCCGCACCTCGCCCACCCGGGTCTCGTCACCGGGGGCGACCTCGGTGAGCCGCAGATGCCTGAGCCGGCGCAGACCGGGCACCTGACGTGGGGCGCCGCGCGGCACGAGCACCCGGGTACCGGGCGCGAGCCGCGCCAGGGAGGGGACGTGCAGATGATCCGCGTGCAGGTGGGAGACGAGGACCAGGTCCGCCAGGGCGGCGTCCGGCGGGGGCGGTGCGCCCCGGCGGCGGCGCAGATGCGCGAGCCGGCGGGCGAAGAGGGGGTCGGTCAGCACGCGCGTGCCGGAGTCCTCGACCGTACAGGTGGCATGACCCCACCAGGTGATCTCCACCGGCACTCCCTTTGCTCCCCTCGTGCGACTCCCCCCGAGCCTACGCGCAGCGGTAGGGTCGGCGGCGAAACCCTGAGGTGAGGGGGGACACCATGGGAGACCCGCGTACCGCCCCGGACTTGCCGCGCCCCGGCTCCCCGGTTCGCCGCGCGAGGGGGGCGGAGGCCACGCCCCTGAGAGTCGCGGCGATCGCCAGCCTGACCCCGCTGGAGGAGCTGGACGCCGACCCCTTCCTCGTCGACTCCCGCAGCCAGCACGCGATGTGCGCGCGCTGGGCGGCGGAACGGGGCTATGTGATCACCCGGGAGCTCCTCGTCCGGGGCCTGCGCCCGGACCACGGGGCGCTCTGGTCGGACGTCGAGGCGGGCCAGGTCGACCTGTTCGTCGCGCCGAGCCGGCGGGTGCTGGAGCGGGCGCTGGCCTCGGTGGAGGAGTTCGCGGCCGAGTGCGCGCGCCGGGGGGTGCGCATGGAGACCGTCGGCCGGGCCGAGCCCGCCTACGACGCGGACGCGAAGGCCCGCGTCCACCGACGCCTCTCGATGCCGACGGCGGGCTACGACGGCCGCTGACGGGGCCGCCCGCGCACCCGCCCGCCCGCACCCGGGGCAGGGGCGGCGGGGGCCGGCACCGCGCCTGTGGCACGCTGGTGCGAAGGCGCGGGCGACCCGCGGCCGGAGAGCGAGGTAGCGGAACGGTGCGGCGCGAACACTGGCGGAGCCTGTTCCGCGGCGCCCTGCGGAGCATCACCGTATGGGCCGTCTCCACCCTCACGATGCTTCTCCTCGCCGGAATCCTGCCCGACTTCAAGCTCCAGTCGGACACCGGGGACAGCGCCACCCGCATCGCCGTCACCGCCGCCGCCGGGGCCGGCGTCTTCGGTCTGCTCTCCGCCCTGGTCTGGCCGCTCCTGGTCCGGCTCCTCCTCCTCGTCCCCGCTCTCGTCCTCGGCCTGCTCGTCTTCTTCCTCAACGGCTCCCTCCTCCTCGTCGCCCTCCGGCTGAACCCCTCGGGGCGCGGCGAGGCCGCCCCGGAGACCGCCGTGGTGGTCGCCGCCGTGATGTCCGCCGTCGCCTCGGCGACCGGCGCCGCCCTCGCGGTGCGGGACGACGACGCCTACCGAAGACGCCTGTACCGGCTCGCGGACCGCCGGCGCCGCCGCGCGGCCGCGCGGACCGGGCCGTCCTCGCCGGGCACCGTCTTCCTCCAGCTCGACGGCGTCGGGCACGACGTGCTCACCGACGCCGTGCTCAAGGGCCTGATGCCCACCGTCGCCGGCTGGCTGGGCGTGGGCGCGGGCACGCCGGGCGTCCCCGCCGCACGCCGGGACGGCAGCGAGGACGCCGTCGTCACCCCCGCCACGGTCCCCGGCACCGCGCCCGCCCAGGACGCCGCCGCGAGCGCACCCACCCACCGGCTGATCCCCTGGCGCACCGACTGGTCCAGCCAGACCGGCGCCAGCCAGCTCGGCATCCTGCACGGCTCCAACCACGACGTCCCCGCCTTCCGCTGGTACGAGAAGGACACCGGCGAGACCGTCGTCGCCAACCGGCCCACCAGCGCCGCCGATCTCCAGCGCCGGGCCGAGGAACGGGCCGGGCACGCCGGCCTGCTGGCCGTCGACGGCGCCAGCCGCGGCAACCTCTTCAGCGGCGGCGCCGGCGAGCAGGCCCTGGTGCTGTCCATCGCCATCCGGCGCCGTGGCCGGGCGAACCGCTCCCGCGCGGGCTACTTCGCCTACTTCTCCGACCCCGCCAACGCCGTGCGCACCGCCCTGTCCTTCGTGGCCGAGGTGTGCCGCGAGATCACCGAGTCCACCCGCGCCCGGCTCCGCAAGGAGCGGCCCCGGGTGGGCCGGGGCGGGCTCTACCCCCTCATCCGCGCCTTCGCGACCGTCGTCGAACGGGACGTCGTCGTCGCCGCGGTGATGGGCGACATGCTGGCCGGCCGCACCGCCGTCTACGCCGACCTGGTCGCCTACGACGAGGTCGCCCACCACTCGGGTCCGCACAGCAGGGACGCCGGGAAGGTGCTCGCCCGGCTCGACCGGGCCCTCGCCCTCATCGCGCACGTCGCCGAGCGCGCACCGCGCCCGTACCGCATCGTCGTCCTGTCCGACCACGGCCAGAGCCCCGGCGAGACCTTCCAGACCCGCTACGGCCTCGGCCTCGGCGACCTGGTCCGGGCCGGCTGCGGACTGCCCGTGCCGCGCCGGGCCCAGCGCACCCACAGCGGCGCCGAGGCCCGCGCCGCCGTACGGGCCGCGCTGCGCCGCCCCGTGGAGGAGGACACCGACCGGCCGCGGCACACCGCCTGCGTTCCCGCCCGCCAGGACGGCCGGCCCGCGCCCCGCCCGGCGGGCGAACCCGTGGTGCTCGCCTCCGGCAACCTCGGCCTCGTCTCCTTCCCGGACGTGCCGCACCGGATGAGCAGGGAGGAGATCGACCGGCGCCACCCCGCGCTGCTCTCCACCCTCGCCAACCACCCCGGCATCGGCTTCCTCCTGGTGCGCAGCGAGGAGCACGGCGGGGTGGTGCTCGCCGCGCACGGCGCCGAGGTGCCCGTGGACGAGCTGAGCGAGGCGCACCCCGGCCCGCTCGCCGACTTCGGCCCCGGCGCCGCCGAGGCCGTACGGCGCACGCACTCCTTCCCGCACACGGCCGACATCATGGTCAACTCCTGGTACGACCCGGCCGAGGGCGAGGTGCTCGCCTTCGAGGAGCAGATCGGCTCCCACGGCGGCCTCGGCGGCGCGCAGGGGCGGCCCTTCCTGCTGTCGCCGCTGGAGTTCAGCCCGCCCGTCGCGGAGGGTGCCGAGCTGGTCGGCGCGGAGGAGGTGCACCGGGTGCTCGCCCGCTGGCTGCGCGAGTGCGACGGCCCGCAGATCCCGCTCGGCCCCGGCCGGGGCACCGTCGTCCCCCGGCCCGCCGGGCGGGACCGCGCGGCCACCGGCGACGACGCCGACGAGCGGGCGGCCTGAACGAGCGGGTGCGTCGCACGGGAATGTGATCGGATGGGGCCGGTACCCGTGCAGGGAACCAGCTGAACCACCTCGTTCACCCGGTCCGCACCGGACCGCACCGTCTCGAAAGAAGGACGCACAGTGGCAACCACGCGCACCGCGCACACCGCCTGGGAAGGCAACCTGCTCGAGGGCAAGGGTGTCGTCACCTTCGACTCCTCCGGCATCGGCGAGCAGCCGGTGACGTGGGCCTCGCGCGCCGAGCAGGCCAACGGAAAGACCAGCCCGGAGGAGCTCATCGCCGCCGCGCACTCGAGCTGCTTCTCCATGGCGCTCTCGCACGCCCTGGCCGGCGCCGGCACCCCGCCCACCCGGATCGAGACGAAGGCCGACGTCACCTTCCAGCCGGGCACGGGCATCACCGGCATCCACCTGAGCGTCGAGGGCACCGTCCCGGGCCTGGACGCCGACGGGTTCGCCGCCGCCGCCGAGGACGCCAAGAAGAACTGCCCGGTCAGCCAGGCGCTCGCCGGCACCGAGATCACCCTCTCGGCGAAGCTCGCCTGACGGTTCGCCGACACCATCGAAGCCGCGTTCCCGCACCCGGGGGCGCGGCTTCCGCCGTCCGCGGGGTACCCGGCCGCCGGGCGTCCAGAGGGCGGGAAGGGGCCGAAAGAGGGGTTGACAATGACCCGCTCAAGTTTTGTGCTGGTAGGTAGGGCACGCAGGAGGGGCGCGGGGACGGAAACCGGTCGGAAGGGGTACGGCGATGGCGCGTGCGGTCGGGATCGATCTCGGAACGACGAACTCGGTGGTGGCGGTACTGGAGGGCGGTGATCCCACGGTCGTCGCCAACGCGGAGGGCGCGCGGACGACCCCCTCGGTCGTCGCCTTCGCGAAGAACGGGGAGGTCCTCGTCGGGGAGGTCGCCAAACGGCAGGCGGTGACGAACGTCGAGCGCACCGCGCGCTCCGTCAAGCGGTACATGGGCGACCCGCACTGGCACTTCCCTGAGCAGGGTTCCGTGGACGGCACCCGCTACCGGGCGCAGGAACTCTCCGCCCGCGTCCTGCAGAAGCTCAAGCGCGACACCGAGTCCTACCTCGGCGAGGACGTCACGGACGCCGTGATCACCGTGCCCGCCTACTTCGACGACACCCAGCGGCAGGCCACCAAGGAGGCCGGGGAGATCGCCGGCCTCACGGTGCTGCGCATCATCAACGAGCCGACGGCGGCCGCGCTCGCGTACGGGCTGGACAAGGAGAACGAGCAGACCGTCCTCGTCTTCGACCTCGGCGGCGGCACCTTCGACGTGTCCCTCCTGGAGATGGGCGACGGCGTCATCGAGGTCAAGGCCACCAACGGCGACACGCACCTGGGCGGCGACGACTGGGACCAGCGGGTCGTGGACCACCTCGTGAAGCGGTTCAAGGCGCACCACGGCGTCGACCTCGGGGCCGACAAAATGGCGGTCCAGCGGCTGCGCGAGGCCGCGGAGAAGGCCAAGATTGAGCTGTCCAGCTCCTCCGAGACGACGATCAACCTTCCCTACCTCACCGCCTCGTCCGCCGGCCCGCTGCACCTGGAGGAGACGCTCACCCGCGCCCAGTTCCAGGACCTCACCGCGGACCTGCTGGAACGCTGCAAGGGCCCCTTCCACCAGGCCGTCAAGGACGCCGGGGTGAAGCTCTCCGCCATCGACCACGTCATCCTCGTCGGCGGCTCCACGCGGATGCCCGCCGTCACCGAACTGGTCAGGGAACTCACCGGCAAGGACCCGCACAAGGGCGTCAACCCCGACGAGGTCGTCGCAGTCGGCGCGGCACTCCAGGCGGGCGTCCTGCGCGGCGACGTCAAGGACGTCCTCCTCCTCGACGTCACCCCGCTGTCCCTCGGCATCGAGACCAAGGGCGGCATCATGACCAAGCTCATCGAGCGCAACACCACGATCCCCACCCGGCGTTCGGAGATCTTCACCACCGCCGCGGACAACCAGCCCTCCGTGGGCATCCAGGTCTACCAGGGCGAACGCGAGATCGCCGCCTACAACAAGAAGCTCGGCGTCTTCGACCTCACCGGCCTGCCGCCCTCCCCGCGCGGCGTCCCGCAGATCGAGGTGGCCTTCGACATCGACGCCAACGGGATCATGCACGTCTCGGCGAAGGACCTCGCGACCGGGCGCGAGCAGAAGATGACCGTCACCGGCGGCTCGGCCCTCCCCAAGGAGGACATCGACCGTATGATGCGCGACGCGGAGAGCTACGCGGAGGAGGACCGCGAGCGGCGCGAGGCGGTCGAGACGCGCAACCAGGCGGAGCAACTCGTCTACCGGACGGAGAAGTTCGTCGGGGAGAACGAGGACCGCGTACCGGCGGACGTCAAGGCGGACGTGGAGTCGGCGGTGACGGACCTGAAGGCCCTGCTGAACGGCGAGCCCGACACGGCCGCCCTCCGGGCGGGGGTGGAGCGACTCGCGACGGTGAGCCAGCGGGTGGGACAGGCGATGTACCAGGAGAGCGGGGCGGCGACCGCCTCCGGACCCGAAGCCGGTCCCGGTGCCGAACCGTCGGAAGGCGCCGAGGGCGTCGTGGACGCGGAGATCGTGGACGATGACGGCGGGGACGGCGAGGACGGCGAGGGCGAGGCGCGAAAGGGAGGCGGCAAGGGCGCGGCGTGACCGGGGCGCCCCCCGGTCACCGAACCCCGGCGCCTCGTCAACTCCCGGGCCGGGCCGTCCCGTCCGGCCGCCGGAACGCCAGCAGAGTGAAACGCGGGTCGGGACGCGGCCGGTCCTGGTCGGGCAGCGCGGCCAGCCGCGTCGCGAACGACTCGGTCGCCGCGTCCCCCGGCGGCAGTGTCATGAACCATCCCCGGCGCAGGTCCGCGAGCGTCCGCCGCGGACTGCGCCCCTGCCCGTGTCCCCGGAAGCCGCCCCGTCCGGCCGGTACGAGTCCCGCCTCCCTCGCGCACGCCGTGACGGTGTCCGCGGCGTCCCGCGCCTCGCTCGGCGGCCGGGAGGCCAGTACCGCGTCGATGTCGCTGCCCACGTTGTGCGCGGCGCCCTTGTCGGCCGTGGTCACCCACACCCCGCCCGGCGCCAGCACCCGCGCGCACTCGGCGACCATGACCCGTACGTCCTCCGCGCTCGGGGCGAGGTGCAGCAGCCACACCGTGGCGACCGCGTCGAAGCGGCCGTCGGGGAAGGGCAGCCGCCGGCTGTCGGCGCGCACCACGGCCCCGGGCAGCCGCGCGGCCGCCCGCCGGGCCATCGCGGGGGAGAGGTCGGAGCCCACGACCCGCAGGCCGGGCCGGGCCTCGGCGAGCCTGCGGGTGACGATGCCCGTGCCGCACGCCGCGTCGAGCAGCGTGCCCGCCCCGTCCGGCACCAGCGCGAGGACACCCTCGGCCGCGGCCGCCGCCCGGGGTTCACCGCCGCGCAGCTCGTCGTAGCGCTCGGCCTCCTGGTCGTAGTCGAGCACGCCCGCCCTCTCTGTCCGTGTACCCCTCCGGCTCAGCGGGCGCCGTGCACGGGGGCGAGGTCCTCCACCCGGCGGGCGAGGCCGAAGTCCAGCGCGGTGACGGCGCCGCCGGCGCTGTGCGTGTGCACCGCCAGCGCGACCGTGTCGTATCCGAGGGTGAGGTCGGAGTGGTGGTTCAGCTCCTCCTGGACCTGGGCGATGTGCACGACCATCGCGGTGGCCGCGAAGTGGGAGCCGAGGCGGTAGACGCGGGTGAGCCGGCCCTCCGTCAGCGACCAGCCGGGCAGGTCGGCCAACCGGTTGTCGATCTCCGTCCGGGACAGCGGTTCGACGGCCATGACCTCGCTCCTCACCCGAAGACCCCGGCGCGGGCCCGCCCTTGACAACGGCCGGGCACCTCGGGGGACTGGCATTCCGATCGGATGACATGATCTCATGCGTGCAGCGGTGGAGGCTTGTTTCCGGGAACGCCACACCGCGCGCACACTTCGGCACGTGGGGAGGCGTGGCGTGAGCGAACGGCGGGCCGCGCCCACCGTGGGCCAGGTCGTGCTCGGCCGACGGCTGCAGGAGCTGCGCGAGGCGGCGGGACTGCGCCGGGAGGAGGCCGCACAGGTACTGCGGGTCGCCCCGGCCACCGTGCGCCGCATGGAGATGGCCGAGGTGACGCTCAAGATCCCGTACGTCCAGGTGCTCCTCACCACGTACGGCGTCCCCGAGCCCGAGGTCGCCGCCTTCGTCGCCCTGGTCGAGGACGCCAACGAGCCCGGCTGGTGGCAGCGGTACCACGACGTGCTGCCCGACTGGTTCAGCATGCACGTCAGCCTGGAGGGCGCGGCGCGCGTGATCCGCTCCTACGAGCCGCACTTCGCGCCCGGGCTGCTGCAGACGGAGGACTACGCGCGGGCCGTGATGGAGGCCGGCACGATCGGCCAGACGAGCCCCCAGGACGTGGAACGGCACGTGGCGCTGCGGATGCACCGGCAGAAGCTGCTCGACCGCACGGACGCGCCCCACCTGTGGGTCATCATGGACGAAACGGCACTGCTGCGGCCGGTCGGCATGCGCCCCGAGGTGATGCGGGACCAGGTGGACCGGCTCCTCGAGGCGTCCGAGGACGACGGGATCACGCTCCAGGTCGCGGAGTTCGCCGCCGGTCCGCACCCGGGCACGTACACGTCCTTCACCCTGTTCCGCTTCGCCCAGCCGGAACTGCCGGACATGGTCTACAGCGAGTACCTCACGGGCGCGCTCTACCTGGACAACCGCCTGGAGGTCGCCACCCACCTGGAGGTCCTGGACCACATGTCCGCCCAGGCCGCCTCGGCCGCCCGCACACGGGACGTGCTCAAGGCGCACCGCGAGCGGTACTGATCCGGCGTCCCCCCGCCCCGGCCGACATGCCTCAGGGGCCCGTACCCACGTAAGAGTGATCTGGGTCTCACCCTGCAACCAATCGAGCGTTACACGAGTCACCCACGTGCACCACAATTTCTCCATGGGGGGACCGTGAACCCGCAGCACCCGCACAACCCGCAGGACCCGCGGCAGGGCCAGAGCCCGCAGTACCCGCAGCCGCCGGTCCACCAGCAGAACCCGGGGCAGCCGCCCTACCCGCAGTACCAGCAGCAGCCCGGCTGGGGCACTCCGCCGCCGATGCCGCAGCCGCCCCGCCGGAACACCGGCAGGATCGTCGGATTCTCCTGTCTCGGTGTGCTGGCCCTCTTCGTGGTCCTGGGCATCGTCGTGGCCGCGGTCGGCGGCGGGGACGACGACGGCAAGAAGAGCACCGCCTCCAGCAGCCAGGCCGAGGACGACTCCGCGAAGGACGACACGAAGAGCGACGCCAAGGACGACACGAAGAGCGACGCCGAGGACGACAAGAAGGACGGCGAAGGCGACAAGGGCGACGCGAAGTCGACCGGCAGCCAGGCCGACCGGTTCAAGGCCTGCGTCGCCAAGAAGGGCACCGCCGGCGAGAAGGCCGCCGTCGCGCACGTCACCAAGGTGACCGGCACCGACAAGAGGAACGACATCCTCGACGCGGCCGAGGTCTTCACCGACTTCACCGGCGGCTTCATGAGCGCCGACGCGGGCGACGCCAAGCTGATCACCTCGGCGTTCACGAGCTGCTACGAGTCGGACAACGGGCTCGTGACGGTGTACGGCAGCGACGGCGACATGATCACCAACGGCAACTACTGAGCCGCGTCCGCCGGTACATTCCGCCAGTACACATGGACGGCCGGGCGGCACCGCGTGCGCGGCGGCCGCCCGGCCTGGTGTGGGTCCCGTCCCCAGGCGACGGGACCCGGTACGCGGAGCCTCAGCGGGGGTTCATTCGAGCAGCTCCGCGTACGCGCCCATGGCCAGCGCGATGTCCGCCTGGGCCCAGAACCGGTGGTACGTGAAGACGGGCGCGGCGCCGCCCTTGAGATAACTCTCGATCTTCGACCATGCCGGGTCGTCCTTGTAGAAGGAACGGATCGAGGCGAACGTCGAGGACGAGTCGATCGTGTCGCCGTTCGGCATGGTGCCGGTCCAGCCGCTGGGGACGTACACGCTGTCCTCGAAGCGGTTGTAGTCGGCGCGGGTCTCCGGGACGGCGATGCCGAGGTCGTCCTGGTAGTGGTCCCACATGCCGTCCAGCAGCGCCTTCGCCGTCGACTTCGCCTCCGTGTCGCCGGACTCGGCGGCGTAGTACGTCAGGGTCTTGGCGTACGCGGCGGCCACGCCCACGTCGTCGGTGTAGTCGGCGACGGTGACGTGCAGACCGCTGTTGTCGCCGGGGGCCGAGGCGTTCCAGGTGTCCGGCTTCCCCGACCACTGGAGGGTGGAGGGGACCCGGTAGGTGCCGTCCGGGTTGATCGTGGTCTCGGACAGCGCCCAGTCGACCCACTTGTCCAGGACCGCCTTGGCGTCGGCGTCGCCCGTCTGCTGGTAGTACTCGGCGACGCGTTCCATCGACCACGCCTGGAAGCCGAACCACTGGTTGGACGGCGGGTCGTGGTAGACGGGCGCCTCGTCGTAGTACATGCCGTAGAACGTGGGCGTGCCGCTCGGCGGGGTGGCGTACCTGCCCTGCCAGGAGTTGGTCGCGCCGCCCGCGATCGCGCCCTCGTCGGACTGCAGCCAGCGGTAGAACTCCAGCTGCCGGTCCAGGGAGGTGGCCCAGTCCGCCGAGCCCGTGGCCGACTTGGGCTTCAGGTCGGCGTAGGAGCTGAGCGCGTACGCGGCCAGCGGGTTCTGGTAGCCGCCGTGGACGTGGCTGGAGCCGATGCGCCAGGCCCAGCCGGCGCTGGTGTCGGTGGCGCCGCCCCAGGCGTAGTACCAGGAGAGCAGGTAGTGGGAGGCGTCCTTGCCGCTGCCGGCGGCACAGGAGGAGGGCCCCACACAGTTGCCGATCTTCTTGAAGTACTTGTCGTACATCGCGTAGCGCAGGTAGTCGCCCATCTTCGCGGCCTTGCCGACGGTCGCGGAGACCTCACCGCCCTTGCCCTGCTCCTTGGCCCACACGTCGGCCCAGTACGCGGCCTGCACGGCGCGCGCGTCGGCGTCGGGGGCGTCGGTGTACTTCCACTGCTTGGAGTAGGAGGAGTCGCCGGTGAACAGGTCCAGATAGCCGTTCCTGCCGCCGTACTTGAAGGCGTCGCAGGTCGGCTGCGGGACCGTCTCCCAGACGGATTCCTGCGGGCCGCGCTGGAAGGTGTTGATGTACGAGGGTCCGCTCGTGGTGGGCCCGCCCTCGCACTTCCCGGGCGCGTTGCCGTACCCGTAGACGTTGTCGACGTCCTGGATCCAGTGCATGCCGTAGACGTCGGACGTGCCGTACGCGCTCTTCAGCTCCGCCGCGATCGGGTCACGGCCCACCGAGGCACCGGTGTCGAGCGCGGAGGGGTACTCGTCCGGGGTGTCGTACTCGGGCGCGTAGGTGGCCGGTTTCGAGGCGTCGTAGAAGGAGTTGGTGGGCTGGTCGGCGTGGGTGGGGATCATGTACTTCTCCATGATGTCCCAGGCGCCGTTGAACTTGTCCCAGTCACCGGTGACCTTGCCGTACATCGCCTGCAGCCACAGGAGATAGCTGTACGCCTCCGAGGTGGTCTCGTGCCCGTGGTCGGGTGCCTCGACGATCAGCGTCTCCACCGAGTGGTACGGAACGCCCTCGGGGGAGAAGTAGCCGTTGGCCGGATCGGTGATCTTCCCGTAGAGGTCCAGGAAGCGGGCGTCGTACGCCGTCGAGCCCTTCAGTTCCGTGACGGTCACGGTGGCCTTGGCATGGCCGTTCGCGGAGGAGGTGAAGGTGGCGGCGCCGGTGCCGGAGTCGTCGGCGGTGACGGTCACCTTCTGCGCGGTGTCCCAGTTCGACGGGGTGAAGGTCAGTGAGGCGCCGTCCGTGACCGCGAGACCGTCGTTGCCGTCGGTGCGGGCGGTCGTCACGGTGACGTCCGCCGAGGGCTTCGTCGACAGTTTCACCTCGTAGCTGCCGGACGCGCCCTGGCGGACCGCCAGTTGGGCGGGCGAGGCGACGATCGCGGGTCCGGAGGCGACGGTGATGCCCACCGGACTCGACTCGGCCGAGGCGCCCAGGCTGTCGTACGCCTTGGCCACCAGCGAGTGGCCGCCCACGGACAGACCGGTGGCCGAGTAGGTGTACGGGGCGCTGGTGTCGCTGCCCAGCAGCGTGGTGTCGTCGTAGAACTCGACCTTCGCGATCGACGCGTCGTCGGCCGCGGCGGCCGTGGCCGCGAGCGGGACGGCGTCGCCCTGCGAATAGACCGCGCCGGCGCTCGGGCTGGTCAGCACGGCCACCGGCGGCTGGTGCGCGCCGGCGCAGCGGGTGCCGTCGACGGCGAAGTCGGTGGGGGCGGTGTTGGTGCCGCTGTACGTGAACTGCCCGCCCGTGGTGACGGCGGCGCCGGCGGCGACCGTGCCGTTGTACGAGGCGTTCCTGACCGTGACCGACCGCCCCGACTGCGACCAGCTTCCGTTCCAGCCGTTGCTGAGCTTCTGGTTGCCGGCGTAGGAGTACGTCAGGGTCCAGCCGTCCAGGGCCTCGGAGCCCCGGTTGGTGAGGGTGAGCTCGGCGGTGAAGCCGGAGCCCCAGTCGTTCGTCGTGTAGTCGACGCTGCACCGGACGGAGGCCGCGTGCGCGGTCGTCGACCCGGTCGACAGCAGGGCGAGGGGAAGTGCGAGGGCCGCCACGGCGGCGGTCCACAGGCGCCGTGCGGCACGGCGCCTGCGTCTGGTCCCGGAGCTGGGTCTGCGCGAGGGTTCCATGGTGCTGGTCCTCCTTGCGGCTCTGGCGAGTGGGGGGAGGAGCGACAAGCTGTGAACCAGTGGGAGCGCTCCCATAGTGGGGAGAGCCACCCTCGCGGTCAAGTCATGTGAACACCCGAAAAGATTTCGACGAGGTTCACCTACGGTGAGGGGCCGGTTTCGGCGGGTTCCCGGCTCAACCCCCTTGGATTCGCCCCCGGTTGGCGCTACCTTCCCCACACCAGTGGGAGCGGTTCCATCAGTCGACGCGTCCGTCACGGACGCGACCGAGCTGCAAGGAGTCGCTCATGCGCCACCCCCCGCGTTCACTAGTTGCAACCGTGGTCCGCGCGGCCGCGCCCCGTACGCCGGTCCGGCGACGGCCCGACGCACCCTCCGGGCCGGGACGCGAAGCGGCCTCCGTCCGGCCAGGGACACCCGCGCGCACCCCCTCGTGGACCACGTCGTGAACCGGTCCGAGAACCGGGTCCCGCCGCCTGCCGGCCGGGTCCGCCTCTCCCGGGACCGCTCCTTCGGTCCCTCCCCGCTCTCCGGCCGCGACGGCGCACCCCCGTCGTACGGAGCCGGGCCGCGCGGTCACCGCGCGCCCTGAACGGAAGACCCCGCACGGCACCACGCGGGCCGAACCGGGCACCACCCGACAGGAAGAAGGAAACACGCACTCATGAGCCGTACCAGAACAGCGTTGTTCGCCGCCCTGGCACTGATCGCCGGGGGTACGGGCACCGCCCTCATGGCACCCACCGCAGGAGCCGCCACCGCGGCCGTCCCCTGCTCCGTCGACTACCAGATACAGAACGACTGGGGCTCCGGCTTCACCGCCAACGTGACCGTCAAGAACAACGGCGCCGCCAAGACGAGCTGGTCCCTGAAGTGGTCCTACGCCGGCAGCCAGAAGGTCGCCAGCGGCTGGAACGCCAAGTTCAGCCAGAGCGGGAACGCGGTCACCGTCACCAACGAGAGCTACAACGGCTCGCTGGGCACCGGCGCTTCGACCAGCTTCGGCTTCCAGGGCAGCTACAGCGGCTCCAACGCCGTACCGTCCAGCTTCACGCTCGACGGCGTCACCTGCAACGTCGACTCCGGCGGCGGGGACGACGGCGGTGGCGGGGACGACGGCGGCGGCACCACCGACCCGTCCGGCCGCGTGGACAACCCGTACGCCGGCGCCAAGGTGTACGTGAACCCGGAGTGGTCGGCCCTGGCCGCCGCCGAACCGGGCGGCGACCGCGTCTCCGACGAGCCGACGGGCGTCTGGCTGGACCGCATCGCCGCCATCGAGGGCGCGAACGGCGGCATGGGCCTGCGCGACCACCTCGACGCGGCGCTGGAGCAGAAGGGCAGCGGCGAGGAGGTCGTCCAGCTCGTCGTCTACGACCTGCCCGGCCGCGACTGCTCCGCCCTCGCCTCCAACGGCGAACTCGGCCCCGACGACATCGACAAGTACAAGTCCGACTTCATCGACCCGATCGCGGACATCCTGTCCGACTCCAAGTACGCCTCGCTGCGGATCGTCGCCACGATCGAGATCGACTCGCTGCCCAACCTCGTCACCAACACCGGCGGCAAGTCGACCGCCACGCCCGAGTGCGACGAGATGAAGGCCAACGGCAACTACGTGAAGGGCGTCGGCTACGCGCTGGCGCAGCTCGGCGCGATCCCCAACGTCTACAACTACGTGGACGCCGGCCACCACGGCTGGCTCGGCTGGGACGACAACTTCCGCCCCACCGCCGAGCTGTTCAAGACGGCGGCCACCAGTGAGGGCGCCAGCGTCGACGACGTGCACGGCTTCATCACCAACACCGCCAACTACAGCGCCCTGAAGGAGGAGAACTTCACCATCGACGACACCGTCAACGGCACCTCCGTGCGCCAGTCCAAGTGGGTGGACTGGAACCGGTACGTCGACGAGCTGTCGTACGCCCAGGCCTTCCGCGAGGAGGCGGTCTCCGTCGGCTTCAACTCCGACATCGGCATGCTGATCGACACCTCCCGCAACGGCTGGGGCGGTTCCGAGCGGCCCACCGGGCCCGGCGCCAAGACCAGCGTCGACACGTACATCGAGGGCGGACGCATCGACCGCCGCATCCACGTCGGCAACTGGTGCAACCAGTCCGGTGCCGGTCTGGGCGAACGCCCGCAGGCGGCCCCCGAGTCCGGGATCGACGCCTACGTGTGGATGAAGCCCCCGGGCGAGTCCGACGGAGCCAGCGAGGCCATCGACAACGACGAGGGCAAGGGCTTCGACCGGATGTGCGACCCGACGTACACGGGCAACGCGCGCAACGGGAACAACATGTCGGGCGCCCTCGGGGACGCCCCCGTCTCCGGCCACTGGTTCTCCGCCCAGTTCCGCGAGCTGATGGACAACGCCTACCCGCCGCTGTCCTGACCCGCACGGCAACGGCGAACCGCCCGGTCCGCGCATGCGGGCCGGGCGGTTTCGTCCGGAGACGGGGGGCGTCAGTCGTTGACGTCCGCCGGGTTCGAGCCGAGGCGCCGGTCCTCGTCGAGCGCGCTGATGGCGCCCAGGTCCTCCTCGTCGAGCGAGAAGTCGAAGACGTCGAAGTTCTCCTTGATCCGCGAGGGGGTCACGGACTTCGGGATCACGACGTTGCCGAGCTGCAGGTGCCAGCGCAGCACCACCTGGGCCGGCGTCCGGCCGTGCTTGCGGGCGATCGCCACGATCGCCGGCACGTCCAGCAGACCCTTGCCGGAGCCGAGCGGCGACCACGCCTCGGTCGCGATGCCGTGCTCCGCGTGGACCTCGCGTGCCGTCTGCTGCTGGAGCTGCGGGTGCAGCTCGATCTGGTTGACCGCCGGCACGACCGAGGTCGCTTCGAGGAGCGTCGTCAGATGCTCGGGAAGGAAGTTGGAGACGCCGATCGCCTTGGCGCGGCCCTCCTCGTACAGCTTCTCGAAGGCCTTGTACGTGTCGACGAACGTGCCCCGGTCCGGCATCGGCCAGTGGATCAGGTACAGATCCACGTACTCCAGGCCGAGCTTCTTCAGCGAGGTGTCGAAGGCACGCAGGGTGCTGTCGTGGCCCTGGTCGGCGTTCCAGAGCTTGGTGGTGACGAAGAGCTCCTCACGGGGGAGCCCGGAGGAGGCGATCGCCCTGCCGGTGCCCTCCTCGTTGCCGTAGATCGCCGCGGTGTCGATGCTGCGGTAGCCCGCCTCCAGGGCGGTGCTCACGGCACGCTCCGCCTCGTCGTCCGCCACCTGCCAGACGCCGAAGCCGAGCTGGGGCATCTCGACGCCGTTGTTGAGGATGATCGGGGGGACCTTGCTGCTCACGAGCTCTCGAATCCTTAGGTCGTCGGTGGGTGCGTCGGGCCGTTCGTCTGTTCATCACACCCGTAGGTGCTCCTGCCCGGACTCGGGCCCGATTACCCCATCGTCAACGATCACGCTGCGTGTTGCATTCCGGGTGGTCTGTTCCCCGTCGGGTACCGCCCGCCCTCGTCGGGTACGGCGTGCCGAAAGGTCCCCTCACGCCCGGTAGAGCGCCTCGACCTCGGCCTCGTAGGCGTTCTCGATCGCCCTGCGCTTCAGTTTCAGCGAGGGGGTGAGCAGCCCGTGCTCCTCGGTGAACTGGTGCGCCAGGATACGGAACGTACGGATCTGCTCGGCCCGGGACACCTGCGTGTTCGCGGCGACGACCGCCCGCCGCACCTCCGTCTCCAGGTCCGGGTCGCGTACCAGCCGGGCCGGGTCGAGCCGCGGCTTGCCGCGCATCTGCAGCCAGTGCTCCACCGCCTCCTGCTCCAAGGTGACCAGCGCCGCCACGTACGGCCGGTCGTTGCCGACGACGAGGCACTGCGCCACCAGCGGATGGTCCCGCACCCGCTCCTCCAGCGGTCCCGGCGAGACGCTCTTGCCGCCCGAGGTGACCAGGATCTCCTTCTTGCGCCCGGTGATGGTGAGGTAGCCGTCCTCGTCGAGCGTGCCCAGGTCGCCGGTGGCGAGCCAGCCCTCGTGCAGCGCCTCGTCGGTGGCCTTCTCGTTGTTGAGGTACCCCTGGAAGACGTTGTCGCCGCGCAGCCAGACCTCGCCGTCCTCCGCGATGTGCACCGACATGCCCGGGATCGCCTGGCCGACCGTGCCGTACCGGGTGCGTTCGGGCGGGTTGGCGGTCGCGGCCGCCGTGGACTCCGTGAGCCCGTAGCCCTCGTAGACCTGCACGCCGGCGCCCGCGAAGAACAGCCCGAGCCGGCGGTCCATCGCCGAACCGCCGGACATCGCGTGCCGCACCCTGCCGCCCATCGCGGCCCGGATCTTCGCGTAGACGAGCTTGTCGAAGAACTGGTGCTGCATCCGCAGCCCCGCCGTCGGCCCCGGTCCGATGCCCCAGGCCTTTGCCTCCACGGCGTCCGCGTACTTGACCGCCACCTCGACGGCCTTCTCGAACGGTCCCGCCCTGCCCTCCTTCTCGGCCTTGCGGCGGGCGGCGTTGAAGACCTTCTCGAAGATGTACGGCACCGCGAGGAAGAAGGTCGGCCGGAACGCGGCCAGGTCGGGCAGCAGCGCGGACGCGCTGAGCTGCGGCTGATGGCCGAATCTCACCTTTCCCCGGATCGCCGCGACCTCCACCATCCGTCCGAAGACGTGCGCCAGCGGCAGGAACAGCAGGGTGGACGCCTCGTCGCCGCGGCGGGAGTGGAACACCGGCTCCCAGCGCCGGATCACCGTGTCCGTCTCGAACATCAGGTTGCCGTGGGTGAGCACACAGCCCTTGGGGCGGCCGGTGGTGCCGGAGGTGTAGATGATCGTGGCCACCGTGTCGGGGGTGACCGCCTGCCGGTGCCGGTGCACCGCGGTGTCGTCGAGGTGCGCGCCCGCGTCGTACAGCTCCTGCACCGCGCCCGCGTCGAGCTGCCACAGCCGGCGCAGATGGGGGAGGCGGTCGATGACCGTGGCGATGGTCATCGCGTGGTCCTCGTGCTCCACCATCGCGGCGCTGACCTGCGCGTCGTGCAGCATCCAGCAGACCTGCTCGGCGGAGGAGGTCGGATAGACCGGGACGACCTCGGCGCCGATGGACCACAGGGCGAAGTCGAACAGGGTCCACTCGTAGCGGGTGGGGCACATGATCGCGACCCGGTCGCCGAAGTGGACACCCTGGGCGAGGAGGCCCTTGGCGAGGGCGAGCACCTCGTCGCGGAACTCGGCGGCGGTGACGTCGCGCCACCGTCCGTCGGGGCCCTTGCGGCCCAGGGCGATGCGCGAGGGGTCCTCCTGGGCATGCTCGAAGACGACGTCGGCCAGTCCGCCCGCCGGCGGTGGCGACGTCTCCAGCGGAGGGTTGGTGAACTCGTGCAAACCCCGCTCCTCGTGCGTTCCCGGACAGTGCGTTCCCGGACAGGGCGTGAAAGCTACCCCACGGCGCGACGGGGCGGGAGGGGGGTGAAAAGCGAGCGTTGTTCACGGAACGCACTGGTCAACGGAAGAAAATGCGCCCACATGGGTCGGGGCGGGACAGAAAGCTGACCTCCGGGTAAGTTCCGGCCGCGCAATCTCCACGGAATCTGCCCGGGGCGGGCACCGGGCGACACGGGTTACTGATGGGTAGCGGCAGCGTTCCGGGCACTGCGGAGGGCCGGGTGGAACGGCCCGTTCCGGTGGTGGTCCGGAGAACCGGCGAGGGCTGCCGGGCGCGGTGCGGGCGGGCTTGCGCGGGCTGGGCGAAGGGGGCCGGTGCGGGCGGGCTTGCGTGGGGCCGGGGAGACGGCGCGGTGAAGGGCCGGGCCGGGCCGGGCAGAGGCGGCGGCGTGCGGGCGGGCATGCGCGGGTCCGGGCAGGGTGGCGGCGCGGTGAAGGGCCGGGTCGGTGATGTCCTCCGTGCACCACCGACCCGGTCGGCGGCACAGCCGCCACCTAGTTCAGCGCCCCGCGCGCCGCATCCGTCACTGCCCCGGCCGGCGCAGCCGCGCACCGCCCGCCAGCAGCGCCGAGGCCAGCGCCTCCGCGGCGGGCCGGGCCGGCCCCGGCCGCTGAGCGTGCACCAGGACGAACTCGACCTCGCCGAGCGGGGGCAGCCCCGCCCGCTCCGGGATCCGCACCAGTCCCGGCGGCACCAGCCCCCGCGAGTGCGCCATCACCCCGAGACCCGCCCGCGCCGCCGCCACCAGCCCGTTGAGACTCCCGCTCGTGCAGGTGATCCGCCAGGACCGCCCGGCACGCTCCAGCGCCCGCAGGGCCAGCTCCCGGGTGATGCCCGGCGGCGGGTACACGATCAGCGGCACCGGTCGTGCCGGGTCCAGCCGCAGCCGTTCCGCGCCGATCCACACCAGCTCGTCGTGGCGGAGGAGCTGCCCGCGCGGGTCCCCCTCGCGCCGCTTGGCGAGCACGAGGTCGAGCTGCCCGGCCGCGAGCCGTTCGTGCAGCGTGCCCGACAGCTCCACCGTCAGTTCCAGATCGACCTCGGGGTTCTCGTGCCGGAAGCCCTCCAGGATCTCCGGCAGACGGGTCAGGACGAAGTCCTCCGAGGCCCCGAAGCGCAGTCGCCCCCGTGGCCGCGCACCGCCGAAGTGGGCCGCCGCCTGCTCGTGCACCTCCAGGATCCGGCGGGCGAAGCCGAGCATCGCCTCACCGTCCTCCGTCAGCTCCACGGAGTGGGTGTCGCGGGTGAACAGCGCCCGGCCCGTCGCCTCCTCGAGCCGGCGCACGTGCTGGCTGACCGTCGACTGCCGCAGCCCGAGCCGCCCGGCGGCCCGCGTGAAGCTCAACGTCTGCGCCACCGCGAGGAAGGTGCGCAGCTGGGAGGGCTCGTACACGGCGACCAGCCTAGGCGGTACCGGCGGGGGAGGCCCGTCCCCCGTCTCCTCGGGGAGATGGGGGACGGGCCTCCCTCACTCGCAGGTCACCGCTCCTCCTTTGCCCCGGCCGAAGAACTTCCCGGCGATCCGTCCGGCCGTCCGGGAGGGGAGGAGACGGGAGAAGACGAAGGCCTGCGCGGCGAACGTGCGGCCGTCGACGACGGCGGGTGCGCGGCCGCGCAGGGCGGCCATGACGGTGTCCGCGGTCTGTTCGGGCTGCCGCTTCCCCGGAACGGTCCGGCGGTTCATGGGCGTCTCGACCGCGCCGGGACTGACCGCCACCACCCGCACCCCCGTGCCCCGGGTCTCCTCCCAGAGCGCCCGGGTGAAGGAGAGCACGAACGCCTTCGAGGCCCCGTAGGCGGCGTTGTGGGGCGCGGGCGCGTAGGCCGCGGTGCTGGCGATGTTGACGATCGCGCCCCGGCCGCGGGCCACCATGTCCGGCAGGAAGTGCGCGGTCAGCTCCGCCACGGCGCCGGCGTTCAGGTCCACCAGGGCGCGCGTCGCCCCCGGATCGGCCCCGGCCACCGGGCCCACCAGCGCCACACCGGCGTTGTTGACCAGCAGGTCGATCTCCACGCCCGTGTCCCGCAGGCGCTTGGCGAGGAGGGTGGGCGCGTCCCGGGCGGACAGGTCCAGCGGCAGGGTCAGTACCTCGGTCCCGTGCTCGTCCCGCAGTCGCCGCGCCGCGCTCTCGAGCCGCGCGGAGTCCCGGCCCACCAGGACCAGGTCCGTGCCCCGCGCGGCCAGCCGCTGTGCGATCGCGGCTCCGATGCCCGAGCCGGCGCCGGTGACCAGTGCCGTTTCGCGGTGGGGGAGGGGACGCCGCTTCTTCGATTCGTCGTTGACCGTCATGGCCGCCACGCTAAAGTTTCACATTGACGTCAAGGTCAAGTGCCGAACGAGGGCGGGACGGGGAGCGATATGCGGATCGGAGAACTGGCCAGGGCCACCGGGGTCAGTACCCGCTCCCTGCGGTACTACGAGGAGCAGGGGCTGCTGCCCTCGGAACGGCTCCCCAACGGCTACCGGGAGTACGGGGAGGAGGCGGTCCGGCAGGTCGCCTTCATCCAGGACCTCTTCAGCGCGGGCCTGTCCTCCGGGGTCGTCCGGGAGATCCTTCCCTGCGCCGGACAGGAGCGGCCCCAGGGGGACTGCGGCGCCCTCCTCGCCCGCGTCCGTCAGGTGCGCGACCAACTGGCGCAGCAGGAGCGGCAACTGGCCGGGCGGCGCGAGATCCTCGAACGCTACCTCTCGGGCGCCGCCGCCCCCACCGGCCTCACGCCCTCTTCGCCGGCTCCGTAGAGGCCGTCGCGTCGCACCCGTCCTGGCGCCGCACCCGTCCTCGCGCCTTCGGCCCGCCTCCTCATCACGCACCGCGATCGCAGTGAGAGTGGTGTGCCGGTTTCCCGATGACAGGGGAAGGCGCACGATGGAAGACGCCGGTGGGAAAGCCGCCGAGCGACCGGAGTGCGCGACGCACCTGACGTGGTGGAGCACAGTGAAACGCCTGCGATGGCCGCGACGGATGCCCGTCGACCCCTACATCGTCCTGCTGCTGGCGACGGTGGGGCTCGCGGCCCTCGTCCCCGCGCGGGGCCTCGCCGCCGACACGGTCTCCGGCGCCTCCACGGCCGCGATCGCCTTCCTCTTCTTCCTCTACGGGGCCCGGCTCTCCACCCGCGAGGCGATGGACGGACTGCGCCACTGGCGTCTCCATCTCACCGTCCTGATCTGTACCTTCGTCGTCTTCCCGCTGCTCGGCCTGGCCGCCCGCGGCCTGGTGCCGGTGCTCCTGACGCACTCCCTCTACACCGGGCTGCTCTTCCTCACCCTCGTTCCCTCGACGATCCAGTCCTCCATCGCCTTCACCTCGATGGCCCGCGGCAACGTGCCCGCCGCGATCTGCGCGGGCTCCTTCTCCTCGCTCGTCGGCATCGTCGTCACCCCGCTCCTCGCGGCGGCGCTGCTCGGCGGCAGCGGGGGCGGGTTCTCCGCGGACTCCCTGATCAAGATCGTGCTCCAGCTCCTCGTGCCGTTCGTGGCCGGGCAGGTGCTGCGGCGCTGGATCGGCGGCTTCGTGACCCGGCACAAGAAGGTGCTGGGGCTCGTCGACCGCGGCTCGATCCTCCTGGTCGTCTACACCGCGTTCAGCGAGGGCATGGTGCGCGGGATCTGGCACCAGGTGAGCCCGGCGCGGCTGGCCGGGCTGCTCGGGGTGGAGGCGGTGCTGCTCGCGGTGATGCTGGCGTCCACCTGGTACGGGGCGCGGGCGCTGGGCTTCGGGCGGGAGGACCGGATCGCCATCCAGTTCGCGGGCTCCAAGAAGTCCCTGGCCTCCGGGCTGCCGATGGCGAGCGTCCTGTTCGGGGCGCAGGCCTCCCTGGCGGTGCTGCCGCTGATGCTGTTCCACCAGATGCAGTTGATGGTGTGCGCGGTGATCGCCAAACGGCGGGCGCGGGACGCCGATGCCGGTGCCGGTGCCGACGGCGACGGCGACGGCGATGGCGACGGTGACGCCGGGGCGTCGGGCGGGGAGGGAGCCCACCCCGCCGGGCGCGGGCACGACCCGGCCCGAACGGGCTGAGCCCGGGGGCGCGGGCACGCGCGCCGTGAGGTGCGGCGCGTGTCCCGGGGGCTCCGCCCCTCGGGAGCCGCCGCGTTCCCCCTGCGCCGTCCCTCAGCCCAGGGACGCGGCCGTCCGCAGGGCGATCCGGTGGTCCCCGGCGTAGATGTTCATGGAGCTGCCCCGCAGGAAGCCCACCAGGGTCAGCCCGGTCTCCGCCGCCAGGTCGACCGCCAGGGAGGACGGCGCCGAGACCGCCGCGAGGACCGGGATGCCGGCCATGACCGCCTTCTGCGCGAGCTCGAAGGAGGCGCGGCCCGAGACCATCAGGATCGTGCGGGACAGCGGCAGCGCGTCGTTCTGCAGGGCGCGGCCCACCAGCTTGTCGACCGCGTTGTGCCGGCCCACGTCCTCCCGCACGTCCAGCAGTTCGCCGTCCTCCGAGAACAGCGCCGCCGCGTGCAGCCCGCCGGTGCGGTCGAAGACCCGCTGGGCCGCGCGCAGCCGGTCCGGCAGCGCGGCCAGCAGCTCCGGCTCCAGCCGCATCGGCCCGGCGGCGGACGCGGCGGACGCGGCAGAGCCGGCGGAGGTGCCTGTGTCGTCGATGGCCCAGCGGGCCGTCGTGCGGACCGCGTCCAGGCTCGCCTTGCCGCACAGTCCGCACGAGGACGTCGTGTACACGTTGCGTTCCAGGGTGATGTCGGGGATCACGACACCGGGCGCGGTCTGCACGTCCACCACGTTGTAGGTGTTCGAACCGTCCACCGTGGCGCCCGCACAGTAGACGATGTTCCTCAGCTCGTCGGCCGCGCCCAGCACCCCCTCGCTCACCAGGAAGCCCGCGGCCAGCGCGAAGTCGTCGCCCGGGGTGCGCATGGTGATGGCGAGGGGTTTGCCGTTGAGGCGGATCTCCAGCGGCTCCTCGGCGACGAGCGTGTCGGGACGGGCCGAGACCGCCCCGTCCCGGATGCGGATGACCTTGCGTCGTTCCGTGACTCGTCCCATGTCCCGATCAGCCCCGGTTCCGTCCGTGTGGGTGGCCGCGCCGGCCCTTGTCACAGAGGTTGCCACGGGGCGGCGGATCAATCATCCCTCCCCGCCCCGCACGTGATCGTCCGGCCCGCCCCGTCGGCCCTCGTGGGCCGGGCGGCTCGCGCGCAGCGAGGCCAGCAGCCGCAGCCGGTCCGCCTGGGCGCCCGGCTCGGCGGTGAACACCAGCATCACGGGACCCGGGTTCCCGGGCAGCGGGTACGTGTCCCAGTCCAGGACGAGGTCACCGACCTCCGGCACCCGGAACGTCTTGGTCCCGCTGACCGAGGCGCGGACGTCGTGCCGGGCCCACAGCCGGCGGAACTCCGCGCTGCGGATGCTGAGTTCGCCGACGATCGCGGTGGCGCGGGGATGCGTGGGATCGGTCGCGACGGCCGCGCGCAGCATCCCGATGTAGTCCAGGGCCTGCCGCTCCCAGTCGTGGCAGCGGCGTCCGTCGGTGAGTTCCTCGTCGAACAGCAGCAGGAGCATGTTGAGCCGCTCGGCCGGCAGGCCGGACGGGTCGCCGAGCAGTGCCTCGGCCATCACGTTCCGGTCGAGCAGGTCGAGGTGCCGGCCGAGGACCACCGCCGGGGTGTCCATCACCCGCAGCAGCCGGCGCGTGCTGTCGGGCACCCGCTCGGGGGCCCGCTCCGGCCGGGCGGGGACCGGGCGGCGGGCGGCATGGGCCAGGGTGAACAGGTGCCGCCGCTCCTCCTCGTCGAGGTTCAGCGCGCCGGCCAGCGACTCCAGGACCGTGTCGGAGGGGCGCACCTCGCGGCCCTGCTCCATCCGCTGGTAGTAGTCGGTGCTCAGCCCCGCCAGCAGGGCCAGCTCCTCCCGCCGCAGCCCGCTGACCTTGCGCCGGCCGCCCGGCTCCAGGCCGACGTCGCGCGGACGCAGCCGGCCGCGCCGGGCGCGCAGGAAGTCGCCGAGTTCACGGGCGTAGGGGTGCGGGCTGCTCATGGCGTCCAGTGTGCGGCCCCGCCGGGCACGCAGGGTAGGTCCGGAAAACCTAGGGAAACGGGGACCATCGAGCCGGCCCCGATCGCTCCTAGCGTCGTCGGTCCGGAGGCCGCCGGGCGACCTCGCGTCGACCGCCCGGCGCGCTCGCCCCGACCGCTCAGCGACCCGCGCCCCCAGGAGCAGCACATGACCGCATGGACCGCCGACCGCATCCCCGACCAGCACGGCAGGGTCGCCGTCGTGACCGGGGCCAACTCCGGCCTCGGCCTGCTCACCGCCACCGAGCTGGCCCGGCGCGGTGCCCGCGTCGTGCTCGCCGTCCGCGACACGGAGGCGGGCCGGGAGGCCGCCCGCCGGATCGGCGGCGACACGGAGGTGCGCCACCTCGACCTGGCCTCGCTCGCCTCGGTGCGCGCGTTCGCCGCGAAGCTGAGCGCCGACCACCCGGTGATCGACCTGCTGATCAACAACGCCGGACTCGTCCTCCTCGGCCCCCGCCACACGACCGCCGACGGTTTCGAACTGCACCTGGGCACCAACATGCTGGGGCATTTCGCGCTCACCGGGCTGCTGCTCGGCAACCTGGCCGCGGCGCCCGCGGCGCGCGTGGTGAGCCTCAGCTCGATCACCCACAAGAACGCGCACCTCGACTTCGACGACCTGATGTGCGAGCGGAACTACAAGGCCCCCGAGGCGTACAGCCGGTCCAAGCTCGCCACCACGGCGTACGGCGTCGAACTCGACCGGCGGTTGCGGGCAGCCGGATCGCCCGTGCTCAGCGTCCTCGCCCACCCCGGTCTGACCCGGACGAACCTGACGCCGCGCGCGTGGGAGCACCGGGGGCGGCTCGGGGCGTTCGTCGCCCGGGCGGGGCTGCTGGCCACGCAGCCGGTGGAGCAGGGGGTGCTGCCGCAACTGAGGGCGGCCACGGACCCGGAGGTGCGGGGCGGGCAGTTCTTCGGTCCTGGCGGGCTGGGGGAGACCCGGGGGCGGGTGGTCGAGGCCCGCCTCGGCCGGGAGGCGGGCGACCCCGGGATCGCCCGGCGCCTGTGGGAGACGGCGGAGCGGTTGACGGGCGTCACCTGCCTCTGAGGCCCACCGCGACGTCGTCGTGGCCGCGCCGGGACCCGTCGGGACGGCGGCCCGACGGGTCCCGG
>BNBP01000079.1 GCA_014656015.1 Streptomyces griseoaurantiacus
CCGGCTCGCGGTGGCCGTCCGCGCGGGTGCGCCCACCGGGCCGCTGCCCGCGCCGGCCCGTACCGTCCCCGCCCTGCGCGCGCTCGACGACGCGCTGCTGCGGGCGGCCGAGGCTTTCGACAGCGGCGAGGGCGGCCGGCTGCACACCCGCAGGCGCGGTGCCCGCGCCCTGCTGCGGATCGTGCTCGGCGCCGGCGGACGCGAGTACGGCTTCCGCGTCGCCGCGAGTTTCGGGGCGAGCGCGGCCCTCGCGCAGGCCCTGCACCGGACCGGCTGGTACGGCCCCCACCCCCACTGGTACTGGCTCCCGGCCACCGCCGTCTTCCTCGTCAAGCCCGACCTCGGCCCGCTCGTCTCGCGCGTGCTGTCGCGGGCGGCGGGAACGGTGCTGGGCGCTCTCGTCTTCGCCGGGGTCGCCGCCGTCGTGCCCCGCCCCGGCGGACTGATCGCGGTGGTCGCGCTGTGCGGGGCCCTCATCCCGGTCGCCGCACGGCACTTCGCCGCCCTGACCGCCGTGATCACGGCGCTCGTGCTCGCCCTGCTCATGGTCGGCGGGGAGCCGGGGGCCTCCTGGAACCGGATCGGCGAGACACTGCTGGCCTGCGCCCTCGTGCTGATCGCCGGCCATCTGCCGGTGCCCGGCGAGCGGGCCGGCGGCGTACGGGCCCGGCTGACGGTGGCGGCGGACGCGGCGTACACCTACCTCGCGCACGTCCTGGACGAGCCGGGGGAGCGGGCCCGCCGGTGGACGCTGCGCCGTGACGCCTACCGCACGCTGGCCGAGGCCCAGGCCGCCATCGGCAGGGCCGCGGCCGAACTGCCGGCCCTCGCCCGGCACACGGAGGGGACCGCCGAGGTGGCCGCCACCCTGGAACGGCTCGTGGACACCACCACCGCCTGCGCCGTGCACCTCGACGACACCGGGAGCCTCGACCTCCGCCACCGCGAGCGGCTGGAACAGCTGTTCACGGAACTCGCCGCACGCCGCAGGCGCGCGGGACTCGGCACCGCCGACGGGGGCCGGACGCCCGAAGGGCTCTCGGGGGCCATCTCGCGCGCGGGCCGGAAGGAGACGGGCGTCACACAAATACGGTGAACGAGTGTCAACAACATCTCAGTACCGTCACGTCCGAAGACCTATACCCTGTGTCAGGCGTTTAACTCTACGAACCACGACCGTTCCGGGAGAGGTTCCGGGGAGTACGGCGCGTGACACGGAGGTGTACAGGTGAACGGGAGAACGGTGCTGGAGCGGTTCCCCGCCGGCGGCCCGCGCGGCTCGTGGCCCGCGGAGGAGTTCGCACAGGCACGCCGTCTGGAGGGGACTCCCGCCGAGGTCGTCATGGACCTCGCCACGGACACCTTTCTCGTGATCGTGCGCGCGGCGGAGGCCGTGGTCGACTGAACGACTCGGCCGGCGCGCGTCGAGCAGCCGGGCGGCCCTCGTCACGGAAGCCGAAGGGGCGCCGTCGAAGCCGAGAGGCCGGCCGTCACGGAACCGAAGGGTCGGCCGGTCACGAAGGGGTGGCGTTCACCGCGCCGCAGCGGCCCCTCAGGCGCTGAGGGGCCGTGACCACGCCGGGGTCGCGCCCGTGACCCGGCACAGCGCCAGGTACAGCGGGATCGGCGGGGTGTACGGGAGAGTGCCGTGCGGGCGGTGGATCAGCTCCACGGGCCCAGGACCCGCACCGGAACCGGAGCCGTGCTCCCGGCGGGTGACCACCGCGCCCGCCGTGTAGCGCGCGGGCGTAGGCCACTCCAGGGCCACGTCGGAGTCGGAGGGCACGATCCACCACCAGTGCGCGCGGTCCGCGTACACGCAGCCGACGTGGGGGAGCCGGGGCAGGAGCTGAGCCCCGAGGGCGGCGGGCACCGCCACCGCGTCGCAGCCGAGCGGCAACGTCATGCCGGCGGGGATGGGGAGCCGGTCGGAGACGGAAGGCGTGCGCCGGGCGCGGTCGAGACCGGCCAGGGTGGCCAGGGAAAGTACCCGGGCGCCGTGACGGCCGCCGGAGGAGGCGCCCGTCACATCCATACGGACCTCATGTCCACGGAGCGCATGTCCACGGACCCCAGGTCCCGGAACGCTTCGGCCTCCTCGCCCCGTCCGCCCTCGGCCGGGGGCTTCTTCGCGCTCCACCCCAGATCGGCGTGGGGGGCGGGGGGTGGTGCCGTGCGGTGAGCGGGCGCGGGGCCGGCGGTGGGGCGGGTGCCCGGGGCACCGCCGGCGGCCGGAGAGCCGTCGGAGGGCTCCCGGCCGGGCCGCGCGTGGCCGGTGGTCCCGGGGGCGTCCGAGGCCCCCGGGTCCGAGGTCTCCTGTTCCCGGGCGGGCCGGGCGGGGACGGTGTCCGGCGTCGAGGACGCCGGGGGCGCCGAGGGCTCCCGCCCCACCGCGGCGGCGTCCTCGGGGGAGTCGGGGCGGGACCTGTCGCCGGAACACGACAGGTCCCGGGGGACCGGAACATCGGCCCGGCGCGGAAGCTCCGCCCAGACCAGCAGCCCCGGCCCGGTCTCCTGGGCGCCCCAGGCCCGGCACAGTGCCTCGACCAGGAGCAGACCCCGGCCGTGCTCCTCCTCCGGTCGGCGCGGGGAGGGATGCGGTTCGCCCGGGGCACAGCCCTCGTCACACACGGCTATGCGCACCAGCTCGGCGTCGTCGCGCAGCTCGCACACGACGTTCTCGCTGGCGGTGTGCACGATCGCGTTGGTGACGAGCTCGGAGACGATCAGGGCGGCCGAGTCGCAGGTGTCCCCGCAGGCCCCCCAGTCACTCAGCCGCTGCCGTGTCAGTTGCCGGGCCCGTGCGACGGAACCCGGATGGGCGGACAGCTGGAAGCGGAACCGGTGCTCTGCGGTCGCCTCGGGGCGTACCCCTGGGACGGCGTGCAGACCCTTCCGGTCCTCGGCGTCTGTTTCTAAACGCGCGGGCGGAGTCACGCTTGCCACTATCTCCCCGTCGGATGCACTTGGCAAGAGTCACTCTGAAAATTGCAGAGTGCTGTGTGCGCTCAGGAGAGGGCGTGGCACACTGCTCGCAACAGCATGCCGAGCGGCGCCAGTTGGATCCTCTGTACGGAACGTGGCCATACGGGCCGGGAGTGGCTCTTTCCCGCCCGAAGAACCGTTCCGCACCACTGTTCGAACAAGAGCGGGGAGGTCTCCGAACGGCGCCGCCCGGCCTGTCCGGACCAGGAGGAGGGGCGAGATGAGCGAACCGCGGTCCGCGCCGACGGTCGGGCAGGTCGTCCTCGGCCGGCGCCTGCTCGACCTGCGGGAACGCGCGCATCTCAAGCGTGAGGAGGCGGCGCGCATCCTGCGCGTCGCGCCCGCCACCGTCCGCCGGATGGAGACCGCCGAGGTCGCCCTGAAGATCCCGTACCTCCAGCTCCTGCTGCAGGCGTACGGGGTCGACGAGGAGGAGGCCGCGGCGTTCGTCCGGCTGGCCGAGGACGCCAACAAGCCCGGCTGGTGGCAGCGGTACCACGACATCCTCCCGGGCTGGTTCTCGATGTACGTCAGCCTGGAAGGGGCCGCCGCCCGCATCCGCTCCTACGAGCCCCATTTCGTCCCCGGGCTGATGCAGACCGAGGACTACGCCCGCGGCGTCCTGAAGTCGGGAGCCGTCGGACAGGCCAACCCGGAGGAGATCTCCCGGCACGTGGCACTGCGCATGCGCCGCCAGGAACTCCTCACCCGCGAGGACGCGCCCCACTTCTGGGCCGTGATGGAGGAGACCGCACTACGCCGACCTGTCGGCACCGGGGAGGTGATGCGCGCCCAGATCGACAAGCTGATCGAACTCGGCGAGCTGTCCAACGTGACACTCCAGGTGATCCCGTTCGCCTCGGGACCCCATCCGGGCACCTACGGGCCGTTCGTCCTCTTCCGGTTCGCCATGCCGGAGCTCCCGGACATGGTCTACAGCGAGTACCTGACCGGCGCGGTCTATCTCGACTCGCGCTCCGAGGTGGCGACCCACCTCGAGGTCATGGACCGCATGGCGGCCCAGGCCGCCACGGCACAACGCACGAAGGAGATCCTCGAGGATCTTCGCAAGGAGCTGTGAATGGACCGCATCACACACGACCGCGTCACCACCAAGCAGGACCGCCGGGCCGCGGCCGGCTCCCTGACCCGCAACCGCGTCTACAACGGCATGCCCGCGCGGGAACTGGGCAGCGAGGGCTGGCACAAGCCGTGGAGCGGCGGAAACGGAGGCAACTGCCTGGAGGCCATGAAACTCTCCGACGGCCGCATAGCCGTCCGCCAGTCCACGGACCCCGACGGACCCGCGCTGATCTACACCTCCGCCGAGATGACCGCTTTCATCGAGGGAGCGAAGGCGGGTGAGGCCGACTTCCTGCTCTCCTGACGTGCGTCCCGAAGGCCTCGCCGACGGCCTTCCCGACGGACACCGGCCCGGCCGTTGCCCCCGGACCCTGTTGTGACCCCCGTCCCTCCCGATCGGCCCGACACGCCGGTCACGAGCCCCTCGCACCACCCGACAGACACCATCCCGACACGCACCACCCGACACGTACCAACCACATAGGCACCAACCGCATACGCAGCACCCCGATCGCCTCGATCGCCACATTGACTAAGCGTCTTCCTTTAAACGATGTTGAGTTGACCCGCCGGAACACCGCGCGCACCACCGGCCCGGCCGCCCCCGCCCCCGAACGGCTCCGCCCTCCGGGGTGCGCACGGGCGCGCCGCTCCGGGGCGGCATCATGGGCCGTGTGCGACTCGAAGCGATCACCTGGGAGCGCCTCGCCGAGGCGCTCGCCGACCGTCTGCTCGACCTGACACCGGAGGACGGCGGTTCCCGGCCGCGGGTCGCGGTGGACGGAGCCGCGGCCGCGCGGACCGGCGCGCTCGCCGAGCGCGTCGGCGAGGCGCTCCGGGCGCGCGGCCGCCCGTCCCTGACCGTCGCCGCGGAGGGGTTCTGGCGCCCCGCCTCGCTGCGCCTCGAGCACGGACACCACGACCCCGACTCCTACTACGAGGGCTGGCTGGACACCGGCGCCCTGTGGCGCGAGGTGTTCGGGCCCCTCGAACCCGGCGCCGACGGACGCGTACTGCCCGACCTGCGTGACCCGGCCACCGACCGGGCCACCCGCAGCCCCTACGTGCCGCTCCCGCCCGGCGGGGTGCTCCTGCTGCACGGCCCCTTCCTGCTCAACCACTGGTTCCCGTTCGACCTGACCGTCCACGTGCTCCTCTCCGCCGGCGCCCTGCGCCGCCGCACCCCCGAGGACCAGCACTGGACCCTGCCCGCCCACGCGCGCTACGAGGCCGAGACGGACCCGGCCGGCACCGTCGACGTACTGGTCCGCGCGGACGATCCCCGGCACCCGGCCTGGAACGGCGGCGGCTGAGAAGGACGCGCCCCCGCACGGCCCGGCTGCGATCATCGGCGGCATGACGCGCTCCGACGGATACCTCCTCGACAACGGGCAGAGCGAGGCCGGCCGACGCTTCGCCGCGCTCGCCACCCTGTTCGACCCCGGCACCTTCCGGCACCTGGAGAATCTCGGCGTCGCTCCCGGAGGGCGTTGCTGGGAGGTCGGCGCCGGCGGCACCTCGGTGATCTCCTGGCTGGCCGAGCGGGTCGGGCCCGCCGGCCGGGTCCTCGCGACCGACATCGACACCTCCTGGGCCACCGCCGCCGCCCGGCCCCCGGTCGAGGTGCGCACCCACGACGTGGGCACCGGGGAACCGCCCGGCGAGCGATTCGATCTGGTGCACGCCCGGCTCGTGCTGGTGCACGTGCCGGACCGGGACCGAGCCCTGCGCACGATGATCGACTCCCTGCGCCCGGGCGGTCACCTGCTGATCGAGGACGCCGACCCGGCGCTGCAGCCGCTGCTGTGCCCCGAGGAGTACGGCCCCGCCCAGGAACTCGCCAACAGGCTGCGCCGGGGCTTCCGCTCCCTGCTCGCCGAACGCGGCGCCGACCTGTCGTACGGGCGCAGGCTGCCGCGGCTGCTGCGGGAGGCGGGACTGAAGGACGTGCGGGCGGACGCGTACTTCCCGATCACCTCGCCGGCCTGCACGGAGCTGGAGGCGGCCACGGTCCGTCAGGTCCGCGGCCGCCTCGTCGCCGCCGGACTCGCCACCGACGAGGAGATCGACCGGCACCTCGCTCATCTGGCCTCCGGGACGATGGACCTGGCCACGTCCCCGATGATCTCCGCCTGGGGGCGCAAGGAGTGACGGGAGGGAGCACCGGAGGGGGAGAGAGCTCGGTGGGGCGGGGTGCCGGGAGACGGGGCGCGAGGCTGCTCAGCCGGTTTCCCCGCTTCCCCGCCGGTCCCTGCCGCCCGGTGGCCGGCCGCCCACCTCGCCCACGGCCGACGCGCCGGCCCGGCAGCCCTCCCGGGCCGCCGCCACCGGGCCCGCGCCCCCCAGCAGGGCGGCGAGGAAGGCCCCGGTGAAGGCGTCCCCCGCGCCCGTGGTGTCCCGGACGTCCGCGGGCAGCGCCGGAACCCGGCCCCGCACGGCCCCCGCGGCGGCCACCAGCGCACCCCGCGCCCCCTGTTTCAGCACGACCAGCGGCACCCGGAGGCTCAGCACGCGCGCCGCCTCCTCCGGATCGGGCAGGCCGGTCAGCAGACACGCCTCGTCCCGGCTGGGCAGCAGCACCTCCAGGCCCTCCGTCAGCGTCAGGAAGCGGTCCGTTCCCAGCGTGGCGAGGAAACCGGCCGAGGCGGGATCGAGGCTGACGGGCACGTGCCGCGCCCGCGCGTCCGCGAGGGCCGCCGTCACCAGGGCCCTGCCCGGGGCGGAGAAGAGCAGATAACCCGACAGGTGTAGTCGCGCGACGCCGTCGAGCAGCGCCGGTGACCAGTCCTCGGGCGCCAGCCGCAGCGAGGCCCCGCCGTCCGTGAGGAACGTGCGCTCGGCCGAGGCCTCCGCGTCCACCAGGCAGATCACGGTGCCGGTGGGAGTGTCCGGGTCGACGACGAGCCGGGGCCGCACCCCGCACGCCGCCAGTTCGCGCGCGTGCCAGGCGGCCGCCTCGGCGCCCACCCGGCCCAGCAGCCGGACGTCGGCCAGGCCCCGGTGCGCCGCCCAGCACGCCACGTTGGCGCCCGCCCCGCCGGGCACGGCACGGATCACGGCGGCCGTGTCGGTCCCCGGCGTCGGTGGCCCCCGGTGACGGGCCACGACGTCCGTCACCACGTCACCGACGACCAGCAGCGCCCCGCCCCCGGGCTCCTTGTCCGTGCCCGCCCGACCTGCCTGCTCCGCCTCCCCGTCCGTGCCGTCCCTCGATCCTGCCCGGCCGCTCATGCCCCAGTCACTCATGGCACGGTCACTCATGCCCCGGCCGCTCACGCCCCGCCCAGGCGACGGCGATCCGGGCCGCGAGCCGTACGTTGCCGCGCACCGCCGCCAGATTGGCCGTGAGCGAGGCGCCGTCCGTGTGCCGCACCAGGTGGTCCAGGAGGAAGGGGGTGACGGCCTGCCCGGTCACCCCGCGCTCCTCGCACGCCCGCAGCGCCTCGGCCAGCACCCGCCCGTGGAGCGCGGGGTCGAGCTGCTCCTCCTCGGGGACGGGATGGGCCACGATCAGCGCCGAGGCGGGTCCGCGCAGCGAGGTCTGGGCCCGCATCACCGCCGCGACCTCCTCCGGCGAGTCGAGCCGCCAGTCCACGGCGTGCCCCGAGTCGGACAGGTAGAAGCCGGGGAACCGGTCCGTGCCGTACCCGGCCACCGAGACGCCCAGGGTCTCCAGCCGCTGCAGGGTCGCCGGCACGTCCAGGATCGACTTCACCCCCGCGCACACCACGGTGATCCTGGTCCGTGCGAGCAGCGCCAGGTCGGCCGACTCGTCCTGCGTCACCGTCCACTCCCGGTGGACCCCGCCCAGCCCACCGGTCGCGAACACCCGTACGCCCGCGAGCGAGGCGAGGAGGGCCGTCGCCGACACCGTCGTGGCGCCGCTCGCGCCGGTCGCCGCCGCGAGCGGCAGGTCCCGGTGGCCCAGCTTCCGGATCCCGTCCTCGTGGGCGATGCGTTCCAGCTGGTCCTTGTCGAGACCGATGTGCGGCCGCCCGTCGAGCACGGCGATCGTCGCCGGGGTCGCGCCGCCCGCGCGCACCAGGTCCTCCAACTCGTGCGCGACCCGCAGATTGCGCGGTCGCGGCAGCCCGTGCGCGATGATCGTGGACTCCAGCGCGACCACCGGCCGGCTCGCGACGAGCGCTTCCCGCACCTCTTCGGACACCACTAACACGCACTGCCTCCTGTCCTCGGCCCCTGCCTCATCTCTGGCGGGCGCCGCACCCCGCCAAACGTGCGGGCGGGCAGGAGGTCAGAAGAGCGGTGCGGGAAGGACGCCCTCCAGCGCCAGCAGGGTGCGTTTGGTCTCCAGACCGCCGCCGAAGCCCCCGAGACCGCCGTCGCTCTCCACCACCCGGTGGCAGGGCACCACCACCGGCAGCGGATTGGCACCCATCGCCAGCCCCACGGCCTGGGCGCCCCCCGGCCGACCCACCCTCCGGGCCAGGTCGCCGTACCCCACCACCGTGCCGTACGGCACGTCGGAGGCCAGGGCGCGCAGCACCTCGCGGGGGAAGCCGGATATGAGCGACCAGTCCAGCGGCAGCGTGAAGTCCCGCCGCCGGCCCGCGAAGTACTCCTCGACCTGGGACCTCGCCTCCGCCAGCGGCGGGGCGTCGGCGTCCTGGCGCGGCTCGGCGCCGAGCCGCGCCGAGAGCCGCGCCAGCGCCCTGCCGCGCACCGCGCCGTCGGCGTGGAACACGACGTTCACCAGGCCGTTCTCCGTGGCGGCAAGCAGCAGCGGGCCGATGTCCGTGCCGAGCACCGTCCACGTGGCCCGCCGGGGGACACGGCCCCCGCCGTCTCCAGGGTCCTCACCGTTCATGCGCCCACGGTACGGCGCCCCACTGACAACGCCCCCGGCGCGGACGGCACCGGCGGGGCCTCAGTCCTCCGCCACCGCCCGCCGCACCACGTCCGGCACGTTGGTGATGATGCCGTCCACGTCGTACCCGGCGACACGGCGGGCCGTCTCCGCGTCGTTCACCGTCCAGGCCATCACCCGCAGCGGGCGGCCGTGCGGGCCCTCCACCCGGCGGGCGAGGGACACGTACGCGGCCGACAGCGTGGGGTGGGCCCCATTGACGCCGTCGGCGAACTCCGCGTACCGGGGCAGCTCCTCGACCCGGGGTGTGCCCAGGTAGGCGGTCCGTACCGAGGGCCGCAGCTCGTGCACGGTCCGCACGGCGTCCGCGTCGAAGCTCTGCACCACCAGTCGCCGCCGGACATGGTCGGAGTCGAGCCATCCCCGGTCGGCGAGGGTGTTCAGGGTCTGCCGGGCGAGGCCGGGGTACAGCTCGGGGTTCTTGATCTCCAGCACCAGTTTCTGGTGGCGCAGGGTGACCCGGTCCAGGTACTGGCGCAGCGTGGGCACGCGGGTGCCGGTGTACCGGTCGTCGAACCAGCCGCCCGCGTCCAGCCGGGCGATCTCCCGCGCGGTGAAGTCACCGACCTTCCACGGCGCCCGGTCGGGGTACACCTGTTCGACGTCGGTGGTGCGTGCCAGGGTGTCGTCGTGGATCACGACGAGCTGCCCGTCCTTGGTGCGCTGGACGTCGTTCTCCACCCAGTCGAAGCCCATCGCGGCGGCCTTGTCGACGGCGGGCAGGGTGTTCTCCGGGGCGTAACCGGAAGCGCCCCGGTGGGCCACGATCACGGGGGCGTCGTGCTCCGAGGCCCCGGCGTGCGACGGGGGCAGTATGACGATGCTCGTCCCCAGGAGCGCGGTGGTCGTGGCGGCGGCTACGCGCGCGTGCATGCGTACTCCTCGCGTCGCTGATCACTGACAGCACAAGAGTGACAGCAAGGCGTCACCGGGCAAGTCGCGTGAGGGGCGTGGAGGGGCAGAAGTTGCCCAACTGCGCTCACACAGGATGCACAAGTGAGGGCACGCCGTGATTGTTTGCCGGAAAATCGTTCGACCATTCAGGTCCGGGTCATACTCTCTGCCTGGCCCTGACCGTTCGCGCGGTTGCTGGGGCGGGGGACAAGGCAGGGATTCGCAGCACACGTGACGCGGTACGCACCACGCACCACGCGCCACGCGGAACGGCGGGAAGGGCAGCCGCGCATGCAGGGCACCGTCGACGGCTTCAGCTACGGAATCGTCACACCACTCGTCGCGTTCTTCATGGCCTTCCTCGGCGGGGCCCTGGGGCTGCGCTGCACCACGAGATCGATGTTCGTCACCCAGTCCTGGCGGGCCGGCTGGCTCGCCCTGGGATCGGCCGCCATCGGCTCCGGCATCTGGACGATGCACTTCATCGCCATGATGGGGTTCACCGTCGAGGAGACCCCCATCCACTACGACCAGGCGATCACCTTCGCCAGCCTCGGAGTGGGCGTCCTCGTGGTCGGCGTCGGCGTGTTCATCGTCGGCTACCGCGGCGCCACGGGGGTGCCGCTGTTCACCGGGGGCACCATCACCGGCCTGGGCATCGCCACGATGCACTACCTGGGCATGGCCGGGATGCGGCTCAACGGGGCGCTGGAGTACAACACCGTCACCGTCACCGCCTCCGTGGTGATCGCCATGGCCGCCGCGACGGCCGCGCTCTGGGCCGCCGGACAGGCCCGCGGCTTCCTGTGGAGCGTGGGCGCGAGCCTCGTCATGGGGCTCGCCGTCAGCGGCATGCACTACACCGGCATGGCCGCCGTCAGCGTCCATCTGCACACCGCCTCCGGAAGCCCGGCCGGGGACTCCCCGGCCTCCCTCCTCGCGCCCCTGATGGTCGGACCGCTGCTCTTCCTCTGCCTGGCCGGCGTCGTCGTGCTGTTCGACCCGATGATGGTCATGGGCCGGCCCGACCGGCTCCCGGTGGAGCGCCGCCCCGGCGTCCCCGCCCACCCCCCGGCCGCCGATCCCGGACTGCGCCACACCCTCGTCCGGTCCGGCCGGTACACGGTCCCGCGGCACGAACGCACCCCGCAGAACCGCTGACCGGCCTCGCGGAACCACTGACCGCACCCGGCGGAACCGCCGACCGGGCCCCGTTGTCAGTGGGGGGTCGTACGGTTGATGACATGCGGCCCGTTTCCACGATCGAACGTACGGTGGCGCCCTTCGAGGTCGTCAGTCCCTATCGGCCCAGCGGCGACCAGCCCACGGCCATCGCCGAGCTCGAGCGGCGCATTCGCGCCGGTGAGAAGGACGTCGTCCTGCTGGGCGCTACCGGCACCGGCAAGTCCGCCACCACCGCGTGGATGATCGAGAAGCTGCAGCGGCCCACTTTGGTGATGGCGCCGAACAAGACCCTCGCGGCCCAGCTCGCCAACGAGTTCCGCGAGCTGCTCCCGAACAACGCGGTCGAGTACTTCGTCTCGTACTACGACTACTACCAGCCCGAGGCGTACGTCCCCCAGTCGGACACCTACATCGAGAAGGACTCCTCGATCAACGAGGAGGTGGAGCGGCTGCGCCACTCCGCCACCAATTCCCTGCTCACCCGCCGTGACGTCATCGTGGTCGCCTCCGTCTCCTGCATCTACGGCCTGGGCACCCCGCAGGAGTACGTGGACCGCATGGTCCCCCTGCGGGTCGGCGACGAGATCGACCGCGACCAGCTCCTGCGCCGCTTCGTCGACATCCAGTACACGCGCAACGACATGGCCTTCGCCCGCGGCACCTTCCGGGTCCGCGGCGACACCATCGAGATCTTCCCGGTCTACGAGGAACTCGCCGTCCGGATCGAGATGTTCGGCGACGAGATCGAGGCCCTGTCCACCCTCCACCCGCTCACCGGCGAGATCATCAGCGACGACGAGCAGCTCTACGTCTTCCCCGCCTCCCACTACATCGCCGGCCCCGAGCGCATGGAGCGGGCGATCAACGGCATCGAGAAGGAGCTGGAGGAGCGCCTGGCGGAGCTGGACAGGCAGGGCAAGCTGCTCGAGTCCCAGCGCCTGCGCATGCGCACCACGTACGACATCGAGATGCTCCGCCAGATCGGCACCTGCTCCGGCGTGGAGAACTACTCGATGCACTTCGACGACCGCGGGCCCGGCACGGCGCCGAACACGCTCCTCGACTACTTCCCCGAGGACTTCCTCCTCGTCATCGACGAGTCGCACGTCACCGTGCCGCAGATCGGCGCCATGTACGAGGGCGACGCCTCCCGCAAGCGCACCCTCGTCGACCACGGCTTCCGGCTGCCCTCCGCCCTGGACAACCGCCCGCTGAAGTGGGAGGAGTTCCAGGAGCGCATCGGCCAGACCGTCTATCTGTCGGCGACCCCGGGCACCTACGAGCTGTCCCGCGGCGACGGGCACGTCGAGCAGATCATCCGCCCCACCGGCCTCGTCGACCCCGAGGTCGTCGTCAAGCCCACCGAGGGCCAGATCGACGACCTGGTGCACGAGATCCGCACCCGCACCGAGAAGGACGAGCGGGTCCTGGTCACCACGCTCACCAAGAAGATGGCCGAGGACCTCACCGACTACTTCGTCGAGCTCGGCATCCAGGTGCGCTACCTGCACAGCGACGTCGACACCCTGCGGCGTGTCGAACTGCTGCGCGAACTGCGGGCCGGCGAGTACGACGTGCTGGTCGGCATCAACCTCCTGCGCGAGGGCCTGGACCTGCCCGAGGTCTCCCTGGTGGCGATCCTCGACGCCGACAAGGAGGGCTTCCTGCGCTCGGGGACCTCCCTCATCCAGACCATCGGCCGCGCCGCGCGCAACGTCTCCGGTCAGGTCCACATGTACGCCGACAAGATCACCCCGGCGATGGAACGGGCCATCGACGAGACCAACCGCCGCCGCGAGAAGCAGATCGCCTACAACACGGCACACGGCATCGACCCCCAGCCGCTGCGCAAGAAGATCAACGACATCGTGGCCCAGATCGCCCGCGAGGACGTCGACACCGAGCAGCTCCTGGGGACGGGCTACCGCAAGGGCAAGGACGGCAAGGGGGCCAGGACGCCGGTTCCCGCGCTGGCCAACCACCAGGTCCCGGGCGGCCCGGAGGCCCCGGCCGGCAAGGGCAGGGCCGCCAAGGGCAAGTCGGCCGAGACGGTCCCCACCGACCGGCCGGCCGCCGCACTGGCGGAGCAGATCGAGGAGATGACCACGCGGATGCGGGCGGCGGCGGCCGACCTGCAGTTCGAGATCGCGGCCCGGCTGCGCGACGAGGTCTCCGAGATGAAGAAGGAACTGCGGCAGATGAGGGAGGCCGGTCTGGCCTGAGGAGGCGCACTGCGGGCAGGGGGGCGAGAGGGGACCGGGGCGGCCGGTTCCGGCTCTCCGCATGGTGTGCACGCACTGTGTTGCAAGACCGACACAAAGCTCCCGCCGAGGCTCGGCACTGTCGCTGCCGCTGCGTAAAGTGCTGGTCATCCGTGGACTTCCACGGCAACAGGGGACATTGCGAGAGGGGAACAGCGCGTGACCGTCAACATGACCAAGGGTCAGGCCATCAGTCTGCAGAAGAGCGACGGGGGCACGCTGACCGCGGTACGCATGGGGCTCGGCTGGCAGGCGGCGCCCCGGCGCGGACTGTTCGGCACGCGCACCCGTGAGATCGACCTCGACGCCTCCGCGGTGCTCTTCGCGGACAAGCAGCCGGTCGACGTGGTGTTCTTCCGCCACCTCGTGAGCGACGACGGCTCCGTCCGGCACACCGGCGACAACCTCGTCGGCGGCGCCGGCCAGGGCGGCGACGACGAGGCCATCCTCGTCGACCTGCAGCGGGTGCCGGTCCACATCGACCAGATCGTCTTCACCGTCAACTCCTTCACGGGTCAGACGTTCCAGGAGGTGCAGAACGCGTTCTGCCGCCTGGTCGACGAGACCAACGGGCAGGAACTGGCCCGCTACACCCTCGCGGGCGGCGGGGCGTACACCGCGCAGATCATGGCGAAGGTGCACCGTACCGGCTCCGGCTGGTCGATGACGGCCCTCGGCACCCCGGCCAACGGGCGGACCTTCCAGGACCTGATGCCGACGATCCTGCCGCACCTGTAACCGGCCGCGGCACGACAGCAGGCAGAACAGCACACGCAGGACAGCACACGCAGGACAGCACTCAGGGGGGCGAACGGCGATGACGGCCGAGCTGGTCCGGGGACAGAATCATCCACTGCCCGGGGCCCGACTGGAGATCCGGATCTCGGCCGGCAAGCCGATCGTGGCGGGCGCGGTGCTGAGCGACGCACAGGGCCGCACACCCGGCCCCGCCTGGGTGGCCCACCCCGGCACGCCCGCCCTGCCCGGCCTCGAGGTCTCCCAGCAGGTCGCGGCCGACCACCGGCTCGCCGTCGACCTGGCGGCGCTGCCCGAGGACGCCCACCGCCTCTCGGTGCTGCTCGCACTGCCGACGGGCACCGGCGGCCCGGCCCGCTTCGGCGCCCTCCCGGCGCCCTACGTCGCGGTGACCGCGCCGGACGGCTCCGAGATCGCCAACTACACCGTCACCGGACTGGACAGCGAGTCCGCGGTGGTCGTCCTGGAGCTCTACCGCAGACAGGACGCCTGGAAGGTGCGCGCGGTCGGCCAGGGCTACGCGGGCGGGCTCGCCGCGCTCTTCGCCGACCTCCTCGCCGGCCGGGACGCCGCCGAGGCACGGCGGCTCGCGGACGAGGTGGCCGACGCGGTGACGCGGGGACTCTCCCGCTCCGTGGCGCCGCCACGCGTCACCTCCGACGGCTCCGCCGCCCAGGGGGGACGGCCCGCCACGCAACCGGGCCGGCCGACGCCGTCCCAGGAACCCGCCGACACCACCGGCGACACCGGCACGGGGAGCCCGCGGCCACTGCCGGACGCGGGCGGCGGCCCCGTCGACTACACACACCCCGCCCGGCGGCGCACCGCGCCTCCGCCGCCCCCGCCCTCCGCACCTCCGGCCCCGCCGGGACGGCCGGCGGCGCCGGTCGCGGGGGACGCGACCGGCTGGTCCATGGAGGAACGGCTCTACAACCAGGTGTGGGGCATGTTCGAGGACCTGGCCCGGACGGCGGCCGCCTACCGCAGCGCCGTCGACTTCGCCGACCAGCGCCGGGAACGGGAACTGGACGCGGCCCTCGCCGACCCCCGCGCCCGCCTCGGCGGCCAGGGCGAAGCGGCCCGGGAGGCGGCCCGCGCACGGTACGCGGACCTCGTGGAACAGGCCAGGGCGGTGCTCGACCGGGACCTCGCCCAGCTCCGGGCGGAGTCCGAGGTCGTGGAACCCGCGCTGCCCCCGGCGTTCGCCCGCTGGGACAGTCCCGTCTGGCAGGACTTCCGGGTCCCGATGGAGATGCCGATGGCGTTGCGCCTGGGAGATCTCCATCTGCCGGAGTGCGGGGACGTCCGGATACCCATGCTGGTCCGGCTGCCCCTGGAGCGCGGCATGTGGATCGACAGCGGGCGCGCCCCCGGGGGTGTGGGCATGCTCGTCGATCCCGAGGAGGTGCGCCGGCTCGCCCTCGACACGGCGGTGACGCATGCCGCGCGGCTGCTCGCCGCCTATCCGGCGGGTGAGTTCGCCGTCCACGTGATCGACCCGGCGGGTTCCGGGGCCGAGGCGTTCGCGCCCCTGGTCGAGGCCGGTGTGCTCGCCGCTCCGCCGGGCGCGGGCCCGGCCGCGGTCGCCCAGGTCCTGGGGGCGCTCACTCAGCGGGTCGACCTGCTGCAGATGGCGTTCCGCGGCGGTGCCCCCGACGCGTTGCCCCCGGACCTCGACACGGCCGAGCAACTGCTCGTCGTCAACGACTTCCCCCACGGTTTCGACGACCGCGCGGTGACCCAGCTGCGCTATCTCGCGGACGAGGGGCCGGCGGTGGGCGTCCATCTGATGCTGGTCGCCGACCGTGAGGACGCCGCCGGGTACGGGCCGCTCCTGGACCCGCTGTGGCGGGCGCTGCTGCGGCTCACCCCGGTGCCCGACGACCATCTCGCGGACCCGTGGGTCGGACACGCCTGGACCTACGAGCCGCCCGGCGCCCCGCTCGGGAGCCGGGTGCTCGCGCAGGTGCTGGAACGCGTCGCCACGGCCCGCCGCGAGTGGAACCGCTGAGATGTTCCGCTCTCCGACGACTTCTGTCAAGCAACGGTAAAGCCGCCACCACCTGCGTGTTTGGCTGTTTCTTTACTTCTCGCTTTACCTTTCCTTGGTGATTCGGGTACTCTCGTCCGTACGGAGGGGAGTACTCCCCGTCTGCGCGACGCACCCGTCAATACGGACCGGCCAACGGATCCCGGGGCGTCGGCCCGTGCGCCGGACGCGCCCTCGCGTTCCGGGCGACACGGGTGGAAGAGACCTCCGGTGACACGACCGACAACGCCGTGACATACGACCGGAGGCATCGTGGACGTATCCGTGACCCTGTGGGTTCTCACGATCGTGGGCCTGGCCGCCCTCATCGCCGTCGACTTCCTCATCGGGCGAAAACCGCACGAGGTGTCCCTCAAGGAGGCCGGCGTCTGGACGATCGTGTGGATCGTCCTGGCCGCGCTGTTCGGGCTCGGCCTGCTCGTCTTCGGCGGCGGCGAGCCCTCGGGCGAGTTCTTCGCCGGCTTCATCACCGAGAAGTCGCTCAGCGTCGACAACCTCTTCGTCTTCGTCCTGATCATGGCGAAGTTCTCGGTGCCCTCGAAGTACCAGCAGCGTGTGCTCCTGGTCGGCGTCCTCATCGCCCTGCTGCTGCGGGCGGCCTTCATCGCCGCGGGCGCCGCCATCCTCGCCAGCTTCGCCTGGGTCTTCTACCTCTTCGGGGCCTTCCTCATCTGGACGGCCTGGAAGCTGATCCAGGAGGCGCGGGCCGACCATGAGGACGAGGAGTTCGAGGAGAACAAACTGCTCAAGGCCGTCGAGCGCAGGTTCGGGGTCGCCGACCGCTACCACGGCACCAAGCTGTGGATACGGCAGAACGGCAAGCGGGTCATGACCCCGATGCTCGTCGTCATGCTGGCGATCGGCACGACGGACGTGCTGTTCGCGCTCGACTCGATCCCAGCGATCTTCGGCCTGACCCAGGACCCGTACATCGTCTTCACCGCCAACGCCTTCGCCCTGATGGGGCTCAGGCAGCTGTACTTCCTCATCGGCGGACTGCTGAGGAAGCTGGTCCATCTCTCCTACGGTCTGTCCGTCATCCTCGGCTTCATCGGAGTGAAGCTGGTCCTGCACGCGCTGCACGAGTCCGGGGTGCACGTGCCCGAGATCTCCATACCGGTCTCGCTCGGTGTGATCTGCGGCGTCCTGATCGTCACCACGATCACCAGCCTCATGGCCTCGCGGAAACAGGAGAACGCCGCGGCGGCCGAGGCCGGGACCGGGACCGGGAACGGGGAAGCCGACCGGAACAGCGTGGACGTGTGACGGTGCCGGCAAGGGAGCATCGGCCGGACATGCGTGCCTCGTACGACTCTGCGACGATCGCGTCATGATCGTTCGGTACGGGCGCACCGTCACCCGGTGGACGACCGTCGTGCCCCTGCTGGCGGTCGTCCTGCTGGTCCTCACCTGGAAACGCGAGCTGCCCGGGCCGGTCGTCGCAGTGGTGACCCTGGTGCTGGCCGGGGCGGTTCTGGCCGCGGTCCACCACGCCGAGGTGGTCGCGCACCGGGTGGGCGAGCCCTTCGGTTCCCTGGTGCTCGCCGTCGCCGTCACGGTCATCGAGGTCGCCCTCATCGTCACCCTCATGGCGGACGGCGGCGACAAGAGCGCCACGCTCGCCCGGGACACCGTCTTCGCGGCGGTGATGATCACCTGCAACGGCGTGGTCGGCCTGAGCCTCCTCGTCGGCTCGCTGCGGCACGGCACGGCGGTCTTCAACCCGGAGGGCACCGGCGCCGCGCTCGCCACCGTGGCGACGCTGGCCACCCTCAGCCTCGTGCTGCCGACCTTCACCACGAGCAAGCGCGGCCCCGAGTTCTCCACCCCCCAGCTCGTGTTCGCCGCGGTCTCCTCGCTGATCCTCTACGCGCTGTTCGTGACCACCCAGACCGTGCGCCACCGGGAGTACTTCCTCCCCATCACCCGGCAGGGAGAGGTGATCCGGGCCGAGGACCACGCCTCGCGGCCGTCCGTGCGGGAGTCCTGGATCAGCCTGACCCTGCTCGGTGCCGCGCTGGTGGGGGTGGTCGGCCTGGCCAAAGGGGTGTCGCCCACCCTGGAGTCCGGGGTGGCGGCCGCCGGACTGCCGCAGGCCGTCGTCGGCGTGGCGATCGCCCTGCTCGTACTGCTGCCCGAGACCATCGCCGCGCTGCGTCAGGCCCGCCGCGACCGCGTGCAGACCAGCCTGAACCTCGCCCTCGGCTCCGCCATGGCCAGCATCGGCCTCACCATCCCCGCCGTGGCCGCGGCCTCCGTCTGGCTCGCCGGACCCCTGGAACTGGGACTGGCCCCGCTGCACATGGTGCTCCTCCTGCTCACGGTCGTCGTCAGCTCCCTGACCGTGGTCCCGGGCCGCGCCACGCCTCTTCAGGGCGGCGTCCACCTGGTCCTCTTCGCCGCCTACCTGGAGCTCGCGATCAACCCCTGAGCCGTGACCGCCGCTGCGCCGACCGGTCCGCCCGGGAGCCCCGGGAGCGGAGCACCGTTCCCCGGCACGCCGTGATAGACCGGGGTCGAGCGGCGGTCCGGACGGGCCGCCGACAGTTCCCAAGGACCGGAGGTACCGTGCCGCGCACCCTCGCCAGCGCCCCGATCATGATTCTCAACGGGCCCAACCTCAATCTCCTGGGGCAGCGGCAGCCGGAGATCTACGGCCGGGACACCCTCGCCGACATCGAGGCGCTCTGCGTCAAGGCCGCGGCCGCGCACGGGGGCACGGTGGACTTCCGGCAGTCCAACCACGAGGGGGAACTCGTGGACTGGATCCAGGAGGCGCGCCTGCACCACGCCGGCATCGTGATCAACCCCGCCGCCTACTCGCACACCTCGGTCGCCGTCCTCGACGCCCTGAACACCTGCGACGGGCTGCCGGTCGTGGAGGTCCACCTCTCCAACATCCACCGGCGCGAGGAGTTCCGGCACCACTCCTACGTCTCCCTGCGGGCCGACGCGGTCATCGCCGGGTGCGGGGCGCAGGGGTACGCCTTCGCGGTGGAGCGGGTCGCGGCACTGGCGGCGGAGGGCCGCGCGGCCACCTGAGCGGCTCCTCCAAAACGCCCGCGCCGCCCCCTCGTGGGGCGGCGTTCTCCATGGGTGTGCCGTTCATGCGCGCCGCCGCGAATTCCCTCCCTTCGTGTGCACGTGCCCGGCTTTCTCCGCCAGGGCCCCCGTGGGGACCGGACAGTGGGTCGTGCCGCCGGGGCCGGATCCGGCGGCGTCCTGCCGAACAGCGCCCACACAGAGGTGACACACCATGCCCACGACCAAGGCGAACGACCGCGTCGCACTTGTCTTCTCCCTCTTCGACGCCGACGGCAACGGCGTCCTGGAACCGGAGGACTTCGCGCTGATGGGGGAGCGGGTCACCGCGGCGGTGCCCGAGGCCGGCGACCGCGCGAAGAACAGGATGCTCGACGCCTTCCGCGGCTACTGGGACACGCTGGTCCGCGAACTGGACGCCGACGGCGACGGCCGGATCAGCCCCGAGGAGTTCACCGCGATCGTGCTCGACCCCCAGCGCTTCGAGCCCACGGTCGACGAGTTCGCGGAGGCCCTGGCCGCCATGGGCGACCCGAACGGCGACGGCTTCGTGGAGCGCCCCCACTTCACCGCGCTGATGACGGCCATCGGCTTCCGCCGCGCCAACATCGACGCCCTGTTCGAGGCCTTCGGGCCGGTCGAGGGTGACCGCGTCCCCGTGGCCGTCTGGGCGGACGGCATCCGGGACTACTACCGCCCGGAGAAGGACGGCATCCCCGGCGACCACCTCGTCGCGGGCGCGACCCGATGACCCCCGCGGGCGTCCCCGGAGCGGGAACCCCGTTACGCACCGCGAAACCCGTCATCGGTCGCGCGGTCGGGCGGGGTACCGGATCCGAGGGCGCGGACGTCTTCGAGCGCGTGCTCGGCGCGCTGACCGCACGGCTCCCGGACGGCGTGGCGGTCGAGCGCTCCTCCGCCTCTCCTTCTCGTACGTCTCGCTCCGCGGCGAAGGGGACACGGCGAGGATCCGTGCGCTGACCGCCGAGGACGCCGACCACTACTCGGCCCCCGGACGGATGTTCGAGGGGCCGCCGGCTGATCCGCGGTCCGGGTCACCAGCCTCGTGCGCGCCACTCCGGAAGGTGGGGCCGTTCCGTGCCGAGGGTGGTGTCGTTGCCGTGGCCGGGATAGACCCACGTCTCGTCCGGGAGCACGTCGAAGATCTTGGTCTCGACGTCGTGGACCAGGCTCGCGAAGGCCTTCGGGTCCTTGCGGGTGTTGCCCAACCCGCCCGGGAAGAGGCAGTCCCCGGTGAAGACGTGCGGATGCCCGTGCGGGTCGTCGTAGACGAGGACGATCGAGCCCGGGGTGTGCCCGACCAGGTGGCGTGCGGTGAGCGTCACGTGGCCCATGCGGATCGTGTCGCCGTCGTCGACGGGCACGTCCGTGGGGACCGGGATGCCCTCGGTGTCCTCCCGGCCGGCGTACGTGCGCGCGCCCGTGGCCGCGACGACCTCGGCGAGTGCCTGCCAGTGGTCGCCGTGCCGGTGCGTGGTGACGACGGAGGCGATGCCGTCGTCACCGATCGTGCCGAGCAGGGTGTGGGCATCGTTCGCGGCGTCGATCAGGAGCTGCTCGTCGGTGGCCCGGCAGCGCAGCAGATAGGCGTTGTTGTCCATGGGGCCGACCGCGATCTTGGTGATCATCAGGTCCTGCAGCTCGTGCACATCGGCCGGACCGCCGACCCTCACCGCTCCGCTGTACGTCATGACCGCCAGCCTATAGCGGCGTGCCGGGCGTCACAGCGGGGGCAGGACGGGCAGGCCGGCCCCCTCCACGCCCAGCGCGGCGCCGTCGCGGCGGCCGGAGAGCCAGCCGAGCAGATCCGCCGGGCGGCCCGTCACGGTGATCTCGGGGGCGCCGGCGACCCGCCCCGTGGTCCACGCACGCGTGCCGTCCGTCAGACGCGTGGCCGGCACCTCGGGGTTGCCGGTGAAGCGCTCGGCCAGGAAGGCGGTCTCGCGCGCGGTGAACTCCGGCGGCAGGTCCTCCAGCTCGTGGCCGATGCCGAGGTCGACGTGGTGCAGCGCGACCTCGATCCAGCGCCGGAACGGGACCCGGGCCGCGGCGTCGGTGACCCCGTTGCGCAGTTCCACCGTGCGCGACCAGTCGGTGATCCCGTCCGCCGCGCGTGCGAAGCGGTCCGCGCTCTCCCGCACGTCGGCGAGGTGCACGTCCAGCGGGCGCGGGGCGTCCCTCTCGATGTCGGCGTCGCGGGCCTTCGCCGAGGTGTACATCGGGCGCCCCTGGAGCACGTTGACAAGGGCGTCGGCGTTGCGGGCGAGATGGGCGAGGACGTGACCTCGGGTCCAGCCCGGCAGCCGTGACGGTTCCGTCACAGCGGCGTTGTCCAGTGCGGCGGCTGCGCTCAGCAGCCGGTCGGTCGCGTCACGGAGAGAGGCCAGGTCGCGGGCGTGATCCATCATGCCGCCGACCCTAGCCCCGCCACTCCTTCGGGTGAAGGTGGCTCACTCCGCCCGGAAATCGAATGTACGTGCTATAAGCTCGACCGTGGCGTCGGGCATGCTGGATGGTCCGGGGTTGTTACGGAGCACAGAATCCGACCGGCGTTGTCAGTGGCTCCCCCTAGTCTGGAAATGACGGGGGCCCCGCCCCTGTCACTTCCCTCAAGAAAGGTGCGGACCGGCGTGGCCGACCGTCTCATCGTCCGTGGCGCGCGTGAGCACAACCTGAAGAACGTCTCGCTCGACCTGCCCAGGGACTCGCTCATCGTCTTCACGGGCCTGTCGGGTTCGGGCAAGTCCTCGCTTGCCTTCGACACCATCTTCGCCGAGGGGCAGCGGCGTTACGTCGAGTCGCTGTCCTCCTACGCGCGGCAGTTCCTCGGCCAGATGGACAAGCCGGACGTCGACTTCATCGAGGGCCTCTCCCCGGCCGTCTCCATCGACCAGAAGTCGACCTCCCGCAACCCGCGCTCCACGGTCGGCACCATCACGGAGGTCTACGACTACCTCCGGCTGCTCTTCGCGCGCATCGGCAAGCCGCACTGCCCCGAGTGCGGCCGGCCCATCTCCCGCCAGTCGCCCCAGGCCATCGTCGACCGGGTGCTCGAACTGCCGGAGGGCAGCCGTTTCCAGGTGCTCTCGCCGCTGGTGCGCGAGCGCAAGGGCGAGTTCGTCGACCTCTTCGCCGACCTGCAGACCAAGGGCTACTCCCGCGCCCGCGTGGACGGCGAGACGATCCAGCTCTCCAGCCCGCCCACGCTGAAGAAGCAGGAGAAGCACACCATCGAGGTGGTCGTCGACCGCCTCACCGTCAAGGACAGTGCCAAGCGCCGCCTCACGGACTCCGTCGAGACCGCCCTCGGCCTGTCCGGCGGCATGGTCGTGCTCGACTTCGTCGACCTCCCCGAGGACGACCCCGAGCGCGAGCGCATGTTCTCCGAGCACCTCTACTGCCCGTACGACGACCTGTCCTTCGAGGAGCTCGAGCCCCGCTCCTTCTCCTTCAACTCGCCCTTCGGCGCCTGCCCCGAGTGCACCGGCATCGGCACGCGCATGGAGGTCGACCCCGAGCTGATCGTCCCCGACCCGGACAAGTCGCTCGACGAGGGCGCGATCCACCCCTGGTCGCACGGACACACCAAGGACTACTTCGACCGCCAGATCCACGCCCTCGCAAACGCCCTCGGCTTCCGCACGGACATCCCGTTCGCGGGACTGCCGCAGCGCGCCCGCAAGGCCCTGCTGTACGGCCACAAGACGCAGATCGAGATCCGCTACCGCAACAGGTACGGCCGCGAGCGCGTCTACATGGCCTCCTTCGAGGGCGCGGTCAACTTCGTCAAGCGGCGGCACGGCGAGGCCGAGAGCGACACGAGCCGTGAGCGCTTCGAGGGCTACATGCGCGAGGTGCCCTGCCCGACCTGTGAAGGCACCCGGCTCAAGCCGGTCGTCCTCGCGGTCACGGTCATGGGCCGGTCCATCGCCGAGGTCTCCGCGATGTCGATCAGCGACTGCGCCGACTTCCTCGGCGAGCTGAAGCTCGAGGCCCGGGACAAGAAGATCGCCGAGCGCGTCCTCAAGGAGGTCAACGAGCGGCTGCGGTTCCTGGTCGACGTCGGCCTGGACTACCTCTCGCTCAACCGCGCGGCCGGCACGCTCTCCGGCGGCGAGGCCCAGCGCATCCGGCTGGCCACCCAGATCGGCTCCGGACTCGTCGGCGTGCTCTACGTCCTGGACGAGCCGTCCATCGGGCTGCACCAGCGCGACAACCACCGGCTGATCGAGACCCTCGTGCGGCTGCGCGACATGGGCAACACGCTCATCGTCGTCGAGCACGACGAGGACACCATCAAGGTCGCCGACTGGATCGTGGACATCGGCCCCGGCGCGGGCGAGCACGGCGGCAAGGTCGTGCACAGCGGCTCCGTCAAGGAACTGCTCGACAACGAGGAGTCGCAGACCGGGCAGTACCTCTCGGGCCGCAAGGCCATTCCGCTGCCCGAGGTCCGCCGGCCGATCGACCCCTCCCGCCGGCTCACCGTGCACGGCGCCCGGGAGAACAACCTCCAGGACATCGACGTCTCGTTCCCGCTCGGCGTCTTCACCGCCGTCACCGGTGTCTCCGGATCCGGCAAGTCCACGCTGGTCAACGACATCCTGTACACCCACCTGGCCCGCGAGCTGAACGGCGCGCGCAACGTCCCCGGACGGCACACGAGGGTCGAGGGCGACGACCTCGTCGACAAGGTGGTGCACGTCGACCAGTCGCCCATCGGCCGCACCCCGCGCTCCAATCCGGCCACGTACACCGGCGTCTTCGACCACGTGCGCAAGCTGTTCGCGGAGACCACCGAGGCGAAGGTGCGCGGCTATCTGCCGGGCCGCTTCTCCTTCAACGTCAAGGGCGGCCGCTGCGAGAACTGCTCGGGCGACGGCACGATCAAGATCGAGATGAACTTCCTCCCGGACGTCTACGTCCCGTGCGAGGTCTGCCACGGCGCCCGGTACAACCGGGAGACGCTGGAGGTCCACTACAAGGGCAAGTCCATCGCCGACGTCCTGAACATGCCGATCGAGGAGGCCCGCCACTTCTTCGAGGCGGTCCCGGCGATCTCGCGCTACCTGAAGACGCTGACCGAGGTCGGACTCGGCTACGTCCGGCTCGGCCAGGCCGCCACCACGCTGTCCGGCGGTGAGGCCCAGCGCGTCAAGCTCGCCAGCGAGCTGCAGCGCCGCTCCACCGGGCGGACGGTGTACGTCCTGGACGAGCCGACCACCGGCCTGCACTTCGAGGACATCAGCAAGCTCCTCAAGGTGCTCGAAGGACTGGTCGAGAAGGGCAACACGGTCATCGTCATCGAGCACAACCTCGATGTCATCAAGACCGCCGACTGGCTCGTCGACATGGGCCCCGAGGGCGGCGCGGGCGGCGGACTCGTCGTCGCCGAGGGCACCCCGGAGCAGGTCGCGGGCGTCCCGGCCAGCCACACCGGCAAGTTCCTGCGGGAGATCCTCTCGCCGGAGCGGATCAGCGACGCGGCGGCGCCGGTGAAGAAGCCCGCGAAGAAGGCGGCCAAGAAGACCACGGCCCGCAGGAAGACGGCGGCGAAGGGCTGACCGGCCGAGGGCCCGGACAGGTTCGCAGGTCCCGGCCGGCCGGGACCCTCGCCCGGCCGGCCGGACCCTTGGGCCGGGTCAGGGCCGCCCCTCGCGCGGCCCGGACCGCCCTGTCACGCCCCGGTCGGCGCCGTCACGCGCCGGTCAGTTCCGCGGCGTACGGTGGTTCCGCGCCCGCGCGGGAGCAGGTGACGGCCGCCGCGCGGGCCGCGAAGCGGAGCAGCCGCTGCCAGCCCTCGGGGCCGAGCCCCGTGAGCGCGGCCGCGGACAGCGCGTCACGGGCGGCGAGGCCGTGCAGCAGGGCCGCGTTGACCGTGTCACCGGCACCGATCGTGTCCACCACGTCCACCTTCTCGCCCGGGGCCACGTACACGGAGTCCACCCCGCCGGGCTCTCGGACGAAGGCGGTCAGCCCGTCCCCGCCGTGGGTGACCACGACGGCGGCGGGGCCGGCCTCCAGCCACTCGCGGGGTGTACCGCCCAGCCACTCGGCGTCCTCCGCGGACAGCTTCAGCAGCGTCACCGACGGCAGCCAGCTCCGGAAGCGGGCCCGGTAGGCGTCCGGGTCCGCGATCAGTCCCGTGCGGACATTGGGGTCGAGTGCGGTGAACAGACCACGCCCCGAGGCCTCCCGCAGCAGTTCCTCGTAGGCGCTCGCGCCCGGCTCCAGCACCAGGGAACAGGTGCCGAAGGACACGGCCCGGGTGCCCTCGGGCAGCCCCTGCGGCACCGTGAACAACCGGTCGGCGGTCCCCTCGACGTAGAAGGAGTACGCCGCCGAGCCGCCCTCGTCGAGCGTGGCGACCGCCAGTGACGTCGGCTCGGGGCCGCGCTGGACGGCGGAGACGTCCACCCCGGACTCCCGCAGCCGTTCGAGCAGGGCCTCGCCGAAGGGGTCGCGCGAGACCCGGGAGCAGAAGGCGGTGGGGGAGCCGAGGCGGCCGAGCGCCACGGCGGTGTTGTACGGGCCGCCACCGAGCGCCGGAGTGAGCGCCGCGAGCGCCCCGGCGCCCTGCGGTACCAGATCGATCAGTGCCTCACCGGCGACGACGATCACGAAAGGGTCCCTTCTCGGGCCGGCTGGGATACGGGGCGCGAAGGTATCCGATGCGGACCGCGCACGTAAACAGCGGTACGGGGCACCGGACCGGTACGGGCGCGAGCCGGGGAAACCGGGCCGCCGACCGGACCGAAACGGGCGGCTCCCGCCACGAAACGGACGGACGCGCTCAGGACCGAGCGCCGGCCGGTGACCGGGGGAGTCGGTGTCCGGAACCCGGCTCCCGGTGGCCGGATACGGGCGGAATGCTCCGTGCCGGTATCGTCGGCACCCGCACCACGGCCCCGACCAGCAGGGCCCGCACCACGACGAGGAGAGCCCTGTGGAGACCGTCCCGACCGGCAGCCCGACGACCGCCCGGCGCCGCACCGTGCTGCGCGGAGCGGCGCTCGCTCCCGTGGCCGGCCTCGGGCTCGCGGCCTGCTCGACCGGCGAGGGCGGCAAGGCCCCCGCCACGCCCACCGCGCCGGTGGACCTGGGCGCCGAGAGCGAGGTCCCTGAGGGCGGCGCGAAGCTCTACCGGGACGCGAACGTGGTGGTCAGCAGGTCGGGCGACGGCGCGCTGAAGGCGTTCAGCTCGATCTGCACGCACGCCGGGTGCGCCATCAACAAGCTGTCCGGCACCACCCTCACCTGCCCCTGCCACGGCAGTGAGTTCGACGCCACGACCGGCAAGGTGCTCCAGGCCCCGGCCACCGAGCCGCTGCACGCCCTGCCCGTCGAGGCGAAGGGCGGCAGGATCGTCGCGGGCCCGAAGGCCTGAGCGACCTGCCACGAGGCCGGCCCCCCGCGGCGCGGGCCCCCGGGCCCCGGGACACCGCCCCCTGCACCGCCCCCGCGCCGGCGCCCCCCGGCGCCCGTCACTCCCAGTCCCAGGCGATCCCCACGATCCCCGAGCGCACCCGCTGCTCGACGAGGTGCACCGACCGGTGCTCCCGGCTCAGCCGCAGCTCCTGGCGCCCGCCGCGCGGCGCCGCCGTCGAGTGCTGGCTGAACCGGTGGCAGCGCACCGGCAGCGCCGCGCCGTCGAACCGCACCTGCAGCGCGTACTGGCCGCCCGCGCCCCGGAAGCCCCGCACGTACTCGCGGCTGGGGCCCGCCGTGCCGTCCTCGAACCCGTAGCGGAACAGGAACGTGTCCCCGGCGCGCAGCCGCATGTCGAAGAGGAGTTCGGCCACCACCATCCCCGTCCCGTCGTGCCGCAGCACGCGCCCCGTGCGGCAGTTCTCCAGCGCGCGCACCACGACGTGCTCCGGGACGGAGCCAGGGTCGCCGTGGTGGACGGCGAGGAAGCGGTCCACCCCGTCCCGGTGGGCGCGCACGATGTGCTGGGAGTCCCGCCCCAGCAGCTCCCGGCGCCCCCCGATCCGCACGTACTCGTGGTGACCGATGCTGTGCAGGCCGCCGTCGCGCGGGGCGTCGAGCTCGGCGAGCAGTTCCTCCAGCACGCCCGACGCCTCCATCAGGGAGCGGTAGGAGCGGCCCGCCGTCCGGCCCGGCTCCTCCTCGGCCGAGGCGAGCAGCCGGATCAGGGACTCCTCGGGGAGGTGGAGTATCTCCTCCAGCGCGCGCACCGCACGCAGCGACTCGGGGCGCTGGGGGCGGCGTGCGCCCTGCTGCCAATAGCTGAGACTCGTCACCCCGACTTTGACCCCGTGCCGTGACAGATGGTGCTGGACGCGTTGCAGCGGCAGCCCGCGCGCGGTGATCGCGGCGCGCAGGGCGACATGGAAGGGGCCGCGGCGCAGTGCCGTCTCCAACTCCGCGGTGCCGGGATCCGCGTGCTGTGTGCCATGCGGCATGCAGGGGGCCTTTCTCTTCGGTGCGCGACGGCTGGTCGGACCGCGCGCGGGGGCCGGGCGCGGTGACGGGCGCGGGGCGCCGGGGCACCGAGGGGGAACGCCGTCTTCCGGACCCGGGGGGTTTCCCCGCATTGAAGCGTGTTGACCATGTAAGGACAACAAGAGTGCGCAAGCCGGTCGCCCCCGGCCGGGAACCTGGCCGGGGCCCGACCCCCGCGCGGGTTCCCGGCCTGGGGCGGCCTGGCGCACGAGGACCGGCTGTCGGTGCCCGCCAGTAGGGTGTGTGACATGGCCGATCCCTCCAGCTACCGCCCCAGGCCGGGCCAGATCCCGGACTCCCCGGGCGTGTACCGCTTCCGCGACGAGCACCGCCGGGTGATCTACGTCGGGAAGGCCAAGAGCCTGCGCCAGCGCCTGGCCAACTACTTCCAGGACCTGGCGAACCTCCACCCGCGCACGCGCTCCATGGTCACCACCGCCGCGTCCGTGGAGTGGACGGTGGTGTCCACGGAGGTGGAGGCGCTGCAGCTGGAGTACTCCTGGATCAAGGAGTACGACCCCCGCTTCAACGTCAAGTACCGCGACGACAAGAGCTACCCCTATCTCGCGGTCACGATGAACGAGGAGTTCCCGCGCGTGCAGGTGATGCGCGGTCACAAGAAGAAGGGCGTGCGCTACTTCGGCCCCTACGCGCACGCGTGGGCGATCCGCGACACCGTCGACCTGCTGCTGCGCGTCTTCCCCGTGCGCACCTGCTCCGCCGGGGTGTTCAAGAACGCAGCCCGCACCGGCCGCCCCTGCCTGCTCGGCTACATCGGCAAGTGTTCGGCGCCCTGCGTGGAGCGGATCTCCGCCGAGGACCACCGGGAACTGGCCGAGGAGTTCTGCGACTTCATGACCGGCCGCACGGGCACCTACATCCGCCGTCTGGAGGCGCGGATGGCGGAGGCGGCCGAGGACATGGAGTACGAGCGGGCCGCCCGGCTGCGCGACGACATCGGGGCCCTGAAGAAGGCCATGGAGAAGAACGCGGTCGTGCTCGCCGACGCGACCGACGCCGACCTCGTCGCGGTCGCGGAGGACGAGCTGGAGGCCGCCGTCCAGATCTTCCACGTGCGCGGCGGCCGGGTCCGCGGCCAGCGCGGCTGGGTCACCGACAAGGTGGAGGACATCACCACGGGTGCCCTCGTCGAGCACGCCCTGCAGCAGCTCTACGGCGAGGAGACGGGCGACTCGGTGCCCAAGGAGGTCCTCGTCCCCGCGCTGCCCGAGCCCGTGGAACCCGTCCAGGAATGGCTCACCACCCGCCGGGGCGCCCACGTCTCCCTGCGCGTCCCGCAGCGCGGCGACAAGAAGTCGCTGATGGAGACGGTGCAGCGCAATGCCCAGCAGGCGCTCGTGCTGCACAAGACCAAGCGCGCCTCCGACCTCACCACCCGCTCACGTGCCCTGGAGGAGATCGCCGAGGCCCTCGGCCTGGACAGCGCCCCGCTGCGCATCGAGTGCTACGACATCTCCCACCTCCAGGGCGAGGACGTCGTGGCCTCCATGGTCGTCTTCGAGGACGGGCTGCAGCGCAAGAGCGAGTACCGGCGCTTCCAGATCCGCGGCTTCGAGGGCCAGGACGACGTCCGGTCGATGCACGAGGTGCTCGGCCGCCGCTTCCGGCGCTACCTCGCCGACAAGGAGAAGACGGGGGAGTGGTCCGACGGCGAGGCCGCGCTCACCGAGGAGGACGGCCGGCCCAAGCGGTTCGCGTACCCGCCGCAGCTCGTCGTGGTCGACGGCGGTCAGCCCCAGGTCGCGGCCGCCCAGCGGGCGCTGGACGAACTCGGCATCGACGACATCGCCGTGTGCGGACTGGCCAAGCGGCTGGAGGAGGTCTGGCTGCCCGGCGAGGACGACCCGGTGGTGCTGCCCCGCACCAGCGAGGGCCTCTACCTCCTCCAGCGCATCCGGGACGAGGCCCACCGCTTCGCGATCACCTACCAGCGGACCAAGCGGGCCAAGCGCCTGCGCTCCGGCCCGCTGGACGACGTCCCCGGTCTCGGCGAGACGCGCAAGCAGGCACTGATCAAGCACTTCGGCTCGGTCAAGCGGCTGCGCGCCGCCACCCTGGACCAGATACAGGAGGTTCCGGGCATCGGCCGCAAGACCGCCGAGACCATCGCCGTCGCCCTCGCCCGCTCGGCCCCGGCCGCGCCCGCCGTGAACACCGCGACGGGAGAGATCATTGAAGAGGAGGAGCCCGCCGGCCCGGCCGGGACGGCGGATCCCCCTCAGGAGCCCGTGTCCGCGGGCACCTCGCAGGAACGACGGGGGCAGGAGACATGACCGAGCACAGCGCCGACCGACCGGAGGGCACCCCGCCCGAGGACATCACGGCCGAGGGCACCAGCCGCGGCGGAAGGCAGGACAATGGCCGGGGGGCCGCTCAGGAGACCCCCGTGCCACGCGCCCCAGGGCGCGGCACACCCCACGACGACGGAGCACAGGTGAGTACGGGCAGCGACACGGCCGGGACGCCCGGGGCGCCCGAGACGGCCATCCCCGAGCTGGTGATCATCTCCGGCATGTCCGGAGCCGGCCGCTCCACGGCGGCCAAGTGTCTGGAGGACCTCGGCTGGTTCGTCGTCGACAACCTGCCGCCCGCGCTCATCCCCACCATGGTGGAGCTGGGCGCCCGCTCCCAGGGCAACGTGGCGCGCATCGCCGTCGTGGTCGACGTGCGCGGCCGCCGCTTCTTCGACAACCTCCGCGAATCCCTCGCCGACCTCGAGGCCCGGCACGTCACCCGGCGCATCGTCTTCCTGGAGTCCTCCGACGAGGCCCTGGTGCGCCGCTTCGAGTCGGTGCGCCGCCCGCACCCCCTCCAGGGCGACGGCCGCATCGTCGACGGCATCGCCGCCGAACGCGAACTGCTGCGCGAACTGCGCGGCGACGCCGACCTGGTGATCGACACCTCCAGCCTGAACGTGCACGAGCTGCGCGCCAAGATGGACGCCCAGTTCGCCGGCGAGGAGGAGCCCGAGCTGCGGGCCACCGTCATGTCCTTCGGCTTCAAGTACGGCCTCCCCGTCGACGCCGACCTGGTCGTGGACATGCGGTTCCTGCCCAACCCGCACTGGGTCCCGGAACTGCGTCCCTTCACCGGCCTCAACGAGGAGGTCGCCGCCTACGTCTTCAACCAGCCCGGTGCCAAGGAGTTCCTCGACCGCTACGCCGAGCTGCTCCGCCTGGTCGCCGCCGGCTACCGGCGCGAGGGCAAGCGCTACGTGACGATCGCGGTCGGCTGCACCGGCGGCAAGCACCGCTCGGTCGCCATGTCGGAGAAGCTCGCCGCCCGCCTCGCGGCCGAGGGCGTGGAGACGGTCGTCGTCCACCGGGACATGGGGCGCGAGTGACCGGACGCACGCCGCGGCTGGGACGGCTGCGCCGGGCGGTGCCCGAGAGCCGCGGCGGCCGGCCGGCCGAGGGCCGGCCGGACCGGCCCGCCGAGGCGCG
>BNBP01000080.1 GCA_014656015.1 Streptomyces griseoaurantiacus
ACACCCGTACGGACAGACGACCAGGCTCAACCCCACCCAGAAACCGCCCCGACACACCAGACAAATTCCCACAACCACACACCAAGCTGATCGGAGCCCAAAACCGAACCCAAACCAACCACCGTTAGAAGAACTCCGACCACGGCTGGTCCCAGATCTGCTTCACGCACAGGACCAGGAACAGCAGCCCCGCGATCGCGAGCATGCCGTTGCTGAGGCCGCCGTTGCGCCATTCGCGGGGTGTGCGGGAGGAGTTGAGGAGCCACATCAGGGTCAGCGCGAGGAAGGGCATGAAGGCGGCGCCCAGGACGCCGTAGATGATGATCAGGCGGAAGGGCTCGTCCTGGAAGAGCAGGATCATGGGCGGGAAGGTCAGCCAGAGAAGGTAGGCGCGGAAGGTCCAGGACTTCTCGCGGCGGCCCGAGGCCAGTTCGTCGCCGCGGGCCTCGCGTTCGCCGCGCTGCCGGGCCAGGAAGTCGGCGAACATCAGGCTCACGCCGTGCCAGACGCCGATCAGGGAGGTGAAGGAGGTGGCGAAGAACCCGATCAGGAAGAGCTTGCCGGTGGCTGTGCCGTACTGCTGCTCCAGGATGTCCCCGAGCTGGATCAGCCCCTTGTCGCCGCTCGCGATCGCGATGTTCGCCGAGTGCAGCAACTCCGCGCCCACGAGGAGCATGGCGATCACGAAGATGCCGGTCGTCGCGTAGGCGACCCGGTTGTCCAGGCGCATGACCTTCATCCAGCCGGCGTTGGTCCAGCCCTTGGCGTTGACCCAATAGCCGTACGCGGCCAGCGTGATGGTGCCGCCCACGCCGCCGATCAGGCCCAGGGTGTTGAGGACCGAGTCCTTCTCGTCCGGGAGGACCGGGAGCAGGCCGGCGAAGGCGTCGCCGAGGTTCGGGGTGACGCGAATGCCCAGGTAGACGGTCACGACGAACATGACGCCCACCAGGATGGTCATGACCTTCTCGAAGACGTCGTACTTGTTGAACCAGACAAAGACCAGGCCCACCAGACCTGAGGCGATGCCCCACCATTCGAGGCCCATCACGTCCGGGAAGAGGGCCTGGAGGGGCAGGGCACTGGACGACATCGCCGCCGCGCCGTAGACGAAGCCCCAGATCACGGCATAGATCGCGAAGAACCACATCGTCCAGCGGCCGAGGCTCGCCCATCCGTCGAACAACGTGCGGCCGGTGGCCAGATGCCAGCGGCCGCACGCCTCGGCAAGGAAGATCTTCACCACGCAGCCGATGACGGCCGCCCACAACAGGGTGTAGCCGAAGTTGCTGCCCGCGATGAGGGTGGCGACGAGGTCGCCGGCGCCCACCCCGGTCGCCGCGACGACGATGCCAGGGCCGATATAGCGCCAACTGGACTTACGAGGAGCCGGACCGGCCCCGACCGGTACGCCTGCGCCGGTGGTGTTGCCCGTGGTGTCCGCCATGGGAGCCAAGAAAGCCCATGGCGGGCAGCGGGACAAGAGGGCGTACGCGGATCTTCACCCGATGCGCTTACTCAGCGCGGGCGGCGTGCGTCCTTGCCGGTCCCTTCGTCGGTCTTTCGTCCGCCTTGTTGTCGTCCCTACGCATCTCTGCAGGGGTTCGTCGGATGCGCACTGTCATCGCCGGATGGGAAAGTGATGCCTCTCCCCCTTGCCTGCGCGTGGTGCGAAGGCGCCGGGTCATCCGCTCCAGGGGACGCGCGCAAGGACGAGTCCGCGGACGTCGGCGGCGCCGGAGGTCCGGAGCCGGAGTGCGACCTGCTGGAGTTGCGACCCGCTGGTGAAGACGTCGTCGACGAGCAGGATCGCGGCCCCCTCGATGTCGCCTGTGTCGCCGGTCCAGGTGAGGGCGGCAGCGTGTGCGGTTGCGGCCGCCCGTTTGTCGTCCAGGTTCCGGTTTGCGGATCGGGGCGTCTGGCTCCCTCCGACCAGGCGGTGCGCGCTCGGAGGGCTGAGCGGGAGGGCGCGGTGACGTCCTCGGTGTAGACGGCGTCCATGATCGCTTCGGTGTGCTGGAGGGGCTGGCGGCCGGTGTGGGTCGGGTTGCCGACGACGTGGTCGATGCCACGCATCCGCTCGGGGTGGCTCTCCGTCCAGCCGACGAGGAGCCGGCCGAAGATCATCGCCCAGCCGTACGTCCCGTCGTACTTCAGCTTGTGGATCTTGTCGCGCAGGGCTCCGGAGTGCACGGCCACGGCGTCGACTCGGGAGAAACCCTGCTGGTCTACCGGCCGCGCGCACAACCGGTTGGCGCACGACTTGCCGGGCAGGGTGGTCTGGGAGCAGACCGGGCAGTGGCTGTCGGCGACGGGCTGAAGGGTGCGGCCGGCGCAGTCGGAGCACAGGCGCGCGGTGCCGGTGACGGCGTGGCGCACACGGGGCAGTGGGGGAAGCCCGCCGGGTCGGGAAGACTGGTCGTCACAGGCCGGCCAGGGCCGGCTGCTGGCGCTGCTGTCCGGCGTGCTGGATGCCGGCGGCGCGTCCGAGGCGGTCGGTGATCTCGCTGGAGGCGGTGACCAGGATCGCCCTGCTTTCGTCCAGCGTCTTCCTGGCCCAGGGTTGGGTGTCAGCCAGGGAGTGGATCAGGAAGACGAGCTTGCCGTGCTCGGCAGCCAGGCGTGCCTGCATCTTCGCGCCGGAGGTGCAGGAGGCCTCGATGACGACGCTGCCGAGTGTGGTACCAGACGTGACGACGTTGCGGCGCGGAAGGTGTACTTCGCCGGCGGGCTGGTGGGCCAGAACTTGCTCAGCAGCGCTCCCCCGCGCTCCCCCAGCGCTGAGGATCGCCTTCGCGAGCGGACGGTTCTCGGCCGGGAAGATCGGGGCGGCGATGCCGGTGCCCGTGACGGCGAAGGTCCGGCCGCCTGCGGCCAGAAGGGCCTGGTGGGCGGCTGCGTCGATGCCCTTGGCGAGACCGCTGGCGATTACGACGTCGTGCTCGAGGAACTCGCGAGCCATCCGTGCCGCCCGGCGCAGTCCGTCCTCGGAGCCCTGGCGGGTGCCGACGACGGCGATGGAGCGGGCGTCACGTGCGTCGAGTTCGCCGCGATAGAAGAGGAAGGGCGGCAGGTTGCCGATCAGGCGGAGATTCGCCGGCTAGCTGACGGCGCCGACAGTTCTCCTCTGTGCGCCCGGTTGGGGTCAGCGGACGGGGCCGGGCTGTGGCCCTTGGCGTGGGTCCGGCCGCTGGGGGTGATGCGTGCGTTGGTCGTCCTGGCGCGTCGGACGCACTGCGTCGGCGTCAGCCTGTCCGGCGTATCGGTGCATGGTGGCGTGGGCGCGGTCGGCGGCCGCGGTGGACGCCTCCTCGAGGTAGCGCAGGCGTTCGGCGGTGAGATCGAGGGCTGCCATGTCCGTGCGGCATTCCCGCAGGGCCCGCAGCGACGTCAGGTCCGGCCCCTCGCGGCGGCCGGGCTGTTGCCTCCTGGTCGTCGTATTCGGAGTCGGTCAGCTCGGGCGCGAGCAGCTGCTCGGGCGTCGCCTCCTGTCGGTGGGCGACGACGTTGTACGCCCGGCCCCGCACGGCGGTGGTGGTGTGCAACTGCTCGCGCACGACCGCACCAGCGAGGACGGCGCGCTCGTACTGGAGCGGGATGCGGGGGTCTCCCACTCCCCCGCATCCTGGCCCGGGGGCCGCATGGCCGGGTCGCCGGGATCGGCCGGGGGTTGCCGGTCCGGGTCGGGCACGGGGGTCGGAGGGCGGCGGCCGGGGAGATCGGACAGGGCCCACCGGGCGGTGAGACAGCTCAGGCGGTCAACGTGTCAAGCTGCGGCTCCCAGCCCGCTGTGTAGCCTGTCGATCTGTTCGAACGGGATGGGGGTGAGACGTGGGGACGCTGGTGGAGGGGGCCGTCGAGCAGGCGCTTCGCGACGGGCGCGGCCTTGCGGTCCGCCTCTATGTCGCCGCCTGTGCGGAACGCGTGGCGCCACTGTTCGTGGGCCTGCGGGCGGGCGAACCAGGGCGGGCAGCAGACGTGGACCTCTATGTGGAGTCCGTGAGCAATCTTTGGCTTGCCGACAGGCCACTCGCCGACGCCGCAGAGCGACTGCGCGGGCTGGAGCGGTTTCCGGAACTCCAGCCGGACGAGGAGGGGATCACCGGTATCGCGGACACGTACGCGTTCTTCGCAGCCCTCTGCATGCGTTATGCCCTGCTGGCCCACAGCTCGGGCAACGCTGATGACGCGGTGTCCTGCGGCCACGCGGCCCTCACGGCGATGGGCATGCTCGACCAGAATGTGGCGGGTGCCGGCTTTCAGGCTGACGAGCAACGGCTGCAGTCGCTCTCGCTGAGCGGTGACGCCGCAGGTCTGTGGGACGCGAGCGTCGTGGCAGGGCGGGAGAGGTTCCGTGTCGTGGTGGGCCGCTTGTCTCGACAGGCGTCCTCGTGATCGCTGTCGTGCGACATCGCCTCTGCTCACGCGGCCGCTGTGACGGCTTTGTCGGTCGGAGCCGGGAAGGCCAATGCCTCATCGTATCGCTGCCCCTGTTGGAGGCAGTGATCAAGCCGGCCGAGGATGCGTGAAGAGGTTTCTCTGGGGGCAGCGTGCCAGTCGCCGTGGTCGTCGCGGCAGCGTCGGTAGTGGGTCTTGGCGCTGGGTGAGGCGGTGATGGAGGCGAAGGCCCAGAGGTGGCCCGCGTGGTTGAGCCGGTCGTTCTTGATCCGCCTGCGGGTGACACTGGACTTCTTCCCGGAGGCCCTGGTGATGGGCGAGGCGCCGGCGTATGCCTTCAGCCCTCGGGGGTCCGCGAAGCGAGTCCTGTCGTCACCGACCTCGGCCAGCACCCGAGCCGGCATGTCCTTAGCGGTACCGCTCGGGTACTGACCCGCAAGTATTCTCAGGTCAGTGCGGTACCCGAGCGGTGCCTCAGGCGTGCCGGACGGTCACCCCTGATCGGCCGCGAAGGAGGCCATGCGGGCGAGGGCCGCGTTCCAGTTGATCGCTGTCTCGTTGGTCGACCAGGACTGGATGTCGTCGATGTAGCAGAACTGGCCGACGCAGCCCGTGAGCTTGGACTGGGCGTACGGGTCCTGGATGCTCGAGTTGGGGCCGCCGGCGAGGGTGCCGGACGGCGGGTTCGGCAGGGTGGGGTCGAGCTCGTGGGCGTACCAGCGGCTGTGCTGGTTGTGGGAGCTGACCTCGCCGTAGCCGGTGACGTAGGACATGTTCAGGGCATTGCGCCCGAGGACGTAGTCCATGCCCTGCAGCGCTCCGTCGCGGTACTTGGCGACGCCGGTGAGGTCGTATGCGCTGGCGAGGACCACGCCGTTGTTGAGGACCTGATGGCTGGAGCCCCAGTCGTAGCGGTTGCCTGCGGGGGCGTACGGCATGCCGTAGGGGTGGGCGGTGAGCGTGGCGCGGTAGGTGTCGGCGGCCCTGATGACCGAGCGGCGCACCTGGTCGCGGCCGGGAAGCCGGTTGGGCACCAGGGCCAGGTCGAGCCGGCCGGCAGTGGCCGTGTGGCCCCAGTCGAAGCCGGTCGGGCCGAAGATGTCGGCGGTGTGGAGCGGGGAGGCGAGGACGTGGTCGGCGAACTGCCGCTCCCCCGTGGTCAGGTAGAGCTCGGCCGCGGCCCAGTAGAACTCGTCGGTGACATCGTCGTCGTTGTAGGCGCCTCCGCCGGTGCCGTCGTTCGGGTCGGCGTAGAGGTCGGGGTGGGCGAGAGCGGCTTGCCAGGCCGTGCGGGCGGCCGTCAGCGCCCGCGCGGCGAACACCTTGTCGAAGGGCCGGTACAACCGGGCGGCCTGAGCGGCCGTCGCGGCCAGGTTGAGGGTCGCCGCAGTGGTCGGCGGGTGCAGCTCCCGCTTCTGCGGGTCCTGGCTCGGCAGCAGGGGCAGACCGGTCCACTGTTCGTCATGCACCTTGTGGTGGGCCATCCCGGCCAGCGGCTGCCCGGCGGGCACCTGCATCTTCAGCAGGAACTCCAGTTCCCAGCGGGCCTCGTCGAGGACGTCCGGCACCTTGTTGCCACTCTCGGGCAGCGCCAGGGTACCGTCGCCGAGGGCGGCCGGGTGGCCGGTGCGGGCCAGCAGCGACCGTTCGTAGGTGCTGAGCAGCTCCCAAGTGGCGATGCCGCCGTTGACGACGTACTTGCCGTGGTCGCCGGCGTCGTACCAGCCGCCGGTGACGTTGAGGGTGTAGTCGCACACGCCCGGCTGGCAGGGGACCTTCCCGTCGCCCTGGTTGGGGGCGACGTCCAGGTGGCCGGCCGCGCGGCCGTAGCCGGGCCTTAGGTGGTCGCGGATCGCGATGCCGCTGCGCTGCGTGTAGTAGTACTTCACGGAGTCCAGCCGCAGGCGGCGGTAGGCCGCCGCGTCGATGTCGAACGGGTGGCTGGTCTCGCCGTCGGCGACCAGGGTGTAGCCGGTGCCGTGCCGGCGGTAGGAGCCGAAGTCGATCGAGTGCACGTTCTGCCCGGAGGAGGCGTCGACGCCGCGCGGCACGGTGAGGCCCCGGGCGACCGTCGCGCCCTTGGCGTTCCTGAGCTGCCAGGGCAGCCGGGCGGTGGCGTCGGTGACGAGGGTGGCGTTCTTCGGCCCGGCGGGCAGGTAGGCGACCTGGTTGACGCGCACCCGGGGCCCGGTGTCCGGCTCGTAGACCTCCGGGGGCACCCCGCCGAGCAGGGACACGTCGTCCACACAGAACCGCCAGGCGTCGGTGCTGCCGCCGACCTGGAAGGCGACCTGCCCCTGGGCGGTGTCGACGGGCGCGGTGAAGGTGTAGGAGTACGAGCCGTCGGCCTCGGTGAGCACCGGGCTCGCCTCCTGCCAGGTGTCGTACGGCGACACGGCCAAGCCCACGACCGCCCGCACGACGTGCCCCTCGGGGATGCCTGAGGCGTGGAAGGAGAACCGGTACGTCTCCCCCTTCACCAGCGTGATGTCGTTCTGCCCGATCGCGGAGTCCCAACGGTTGGTGGTGCCGCCGGGCACGTCCGCGCACAGCCGGCCGTCGCTCAAACCCGCTGTGACGTTGCTGGTCCACCAGGGGTCGCTGGTGGTGTCGAAGGTGCCGTTCCTGACCTGCTCGACCTCCTCGGCACCGGCCTGCTGCACAGGTAGCGCGGTCAGCGCCGTGCCCAGCAGGGCGGTGAGGGTCAACACGGCGGTTGTGCGTCGTTTCACGTCTGGGCTCCTCGGGATGTGCGGGGGCACCAAGGGACGTGGGAGCGCTCCCATGGCTCGGACGCCAGACATGCTTGCCGCGCACATGACGCCCCGTCAACGGTCCGGACACGACAGATTTGCGCATAGTGAGGCCTTCCGGGATCGTCGCAGACGGTTCCCCTCCAGTCGGCCTCTGCGGGCCGGCTGTCGCACTCAGGTGCCTACCGGCGCGCTCGGGGGTCAACCACGGCGCTCAGTCACAGTTCTCCGGCGGGATTTCGCGCGCGGAGTGCAGGATGCCGCCGAGCTGGGCGTCGAACTGGCCAGTCTTACCCGGGAAAGTAGCGGTGGGCGCTTCTCGTACCAGCGCCGCCCTCACCCTGGAGACCCTCGGCCCGGGGCCGTGAATGCCCCCCCCTGGCCAACGGCGACGCTCCGACACACTGGATGTGACTGAGCGCTCTGGCCAGCCGCTCTGGGTGTCACAGTTGGCCACGTCCCGTGCCCTCAGCCAGGCATACGACGCAGCCCAGACGAGATGTTGGCTTCCCAAGCGGCAACTTGGTAAAACCAAGCAACACCACATTCCGGAGGGGCGGCACACGCATGGAATTCCGGCAGTCGAGCAAGCTGAGCGACGTCTGTTACGAGATCCGCGACCCGGTCATCGAGCACGCGGATGCCCTGAAAACGGCCGGCCACAGGGTGCTGCGCCTGAACACCGGCAAGCCCGCCGCGTTCGGCTTCGAGGAGTGTGCTTGGTGAACTCGATCGTGCAACCGGACGGAGTCGCAGGCGAGTGGCGGGAGCGAGTGGCCGCCGTACGCCGCGAGCTCACCGAACACGGGCCGTCGCGGAGGCCTGATGGCGCTCCGGACTTCGCCACCGTCACGTTGCCGGAGCGCGACTGTGACCAGGTACGTGACCTCCTGGTGGATGAGCGAGTCGGCACGGTCGTCGAGATTGGGCTCGCTTATGCCAGCTCGGCGCTAGCGATCAGTGAGGCGCTGCTGCGCACCGGTTCAAGGAACCTGCGGCATGTGCTGATCGACCCGTTCCAGTACACGGTGTTCGACGGTGTCGGGTGGGAGCTGCTGCTCAGCGCCGGCCTGGAGGACATCGCCGAGCTGGTGACCGAACCATCGCAGCGGTTCCTTGCCCGGTTGGCCGACGCGGGTTTCACCGCGGACGCGGCGTTCGTCGACGGCAGCCACCACTTCCACAACGTGTTCGTCGACCTCCACTTCCTAGGCGAAATCGTCCGTCCTGGCGGCGTCGTGCTGCTCGACGACGTCTGGTGGCCCTCCGTCGAAGCTGCCGTGGCGTACTTCGAGGCCAATCTCGGGTGGCGTCCGATACCGGGCGCCCTGGCCGACGGGACCGCCGACCCGGACAGCGGTCGGCCGCGGATTGGCGCCTACCGGCTGCCCGATCCGCGCCCGACGCCGGGCTTCAAGGAGTTCCGACCGTTCTGCTGATTCAGGTGGGCTCGCGAGGCCCACTTCAACCGGGCCGCCGCACACCAGCCACAGCGATGACACCGCGTTCCTGTGGCTGGTGTGATCACGGCATCGGAGCCGTCCTGGGCGGCCCCCTTCGCCGGGGTGAGCCCGCATCAGTTCGGCAGGCCGATCACGGACTGGCTCTGCGGGCGTCGTCCGTGCGTGCGGCCGGTGGCGATGAGAGCGCCCTGCTCCATGGGGGCGACCATCCCGTTGCTCCAGTCCGCTGTGCGCGCGGGGATCTGTCCGTTATCGAGGATGCCGAAGCTGCCTTCAGGAACGAACGCAGTGTCTGCTGCGGTGATCGGTCCTCCCTGCCTTTCCCCAAATGGTTGTGTCGGAGCCTGCCACCCCCCGCTTCCGGGCATGGCGGGCGCACGGTGCGGTCGCTGGAGTCCCGACTTACCGCCAGGCGATGCGGGGAGAGGGGGTGTACCGGTCTCCAGTCCGGCTGATCGGTCACCGGGGGCTGCGATACTGCGGTCGTGCTGCAAGCTCAACTGGCTCCCCTGGCCACTGCGGTGGGACAGGTCATCGTGTGCGAGATCGACATACCCGAATGGGGCGCTACCGGCCCTGACCGTTACACCCATGCCTATGTCGCCGTCATCACCCGGCCCACTCCCCTCTACGAGGGTGCGCGCCTTGGGATGATCGTCAAAGTCCATGATCCCCGCAAGGCCCCAGCGGTGCTGCGCGAGGACCCTCCGCCGAGTGCGACCTGGCTGCGCGCTCCACTCAAGCCCACCGTCGCGGATGCGTACGCCCGCCCGTCCTTCCGCGTGCGCGACGCACCACAGGGCAGGCCTGCCGTACAGGTGGGGCGCCAACTCGTCCAGGAAGGCCTGCTGTTGCGGCATTCGACGGCCCGTTCCAAAAGTGGCAGCGCGTGGGCTGAAGCCGTCGGCGGGGACATCCCGCCACTCGAGGAGGACGTCACCAGCAACAGCTTCGGCCCCTGGGCCGAGCGTGAACTGGACCGGCTGGAGCACCAGCCGTGGTGGCAGAACCTGTAGGCACCGCAGCGCACGCTGCCCTGAACGCTGGCTCCATCGGGTGTTCCGCCGCCTGCCCCTCGGCCCGCCGTGGCCCGGCGCGCACGGCACCTGGCGAGACAGCCGGGTGGCCGCCCTAACCAGTCCGTCTGTCTTCCAGTCGACTCTTACCACACTGCGCGCATCGGATGACCAGGGCTTTCCTGGCTGGGTACAAGGATTCAGTCGGCGAGGCCAGGCCGGTGCTGCTCGGAGCGGCACCGACGATGAGATGCCACACCACGGCAGTGGGATTTCTCCGAGCGGTACCTGCGACAACCACATCGACCACCCCCACGGCCGCCTCAGTCCGCCGTCATCGGTACCCAAAACGACGGCGCCCTGGGCGAGTCGGCGCCCCTGGCATATGGCCGGATCAGGGCTCTGAACCCCCACTGATCCCCTTGATGGACCACTTCCCGCTGTCCCCGCTCAACGCACTGCGGCGGAGGACGAAGCTGCGCCGCCTGACCTCGACGAGCGGGTGCGGCAGGCTGTACGCACCGTTCTTGCCGATGAACTCGGCACGCTGCGGACCATGCTGACCGGTCTCCACGACGCCCAGGACGGGCAGGACGGGCAGGACGGGCAGGCCCCCTCCCGCGGCGAACAGCATCAGCAGCTCACGGAGATCCGCCAGGAGCTGACGGCGCTGACGGCGCTGACGGCCACGCTGCAGGAGTGGCAGCTCGAACAGGCCGCGTCCGCACAGGGTGCAGGCGCTCCCGATGTCACCGAGGATCACAGCGGCCTGCTGCAGCAGGCCGCGCGTGTTTCTTCGGCCATCGTGATCTGCCGCCGCGACATGTGGGAGTTCATCACCGCGCACGCCGGACGCCACGCCCACTTCCGCGTCCCGCCACAGATCACCGATCACCGATCACGGCGACGAACGCGTCAACACCACCATCTCCGGGCGTTCCTTGATCGCCGTCTTGATCAGCCTGCACAACGTCAAGCACAGTGCCGAAGAGGGTGACGGTGACTGGGAGCCGGCCACCACCCTCTATCACCGGATCCATCACGGGCTGACCGTCCTTGCGGCCGACGGAGAACCTGTCACCATCACCTTGGACGACCGTTCCTACCCCGTCCCGGAAGACATCACGGACGATACGACACCACTCGCCGACCCGCCCGAAGCACCCGACACCACCCTGCCTCCGCATCCGTCGAAGTAGAGGGCTGCCATACCTGGCTGCACCAGGGTATGCAGGCGTCCTCCACCCAGGTGAGGTTGGATCCGACGGGCTCGTCGAGGACCGTCGCGTCGGCGGGCCCGTCTGTCCGGTCTCTTACGGGATCATCGGGCAGCGACGCTCTCGGTGACCTCTGCCTCGTCCGCGGCCACGGGGGCCGGGTTCTTCGGTCCGCGCAGAACGATGTAGACCAACAGAGCGCCCATGATGGCGGTGCCCACCCACATGGCCTGCTGCCATCCGTCGACGAAGGACTGCTGGGCGGCGTGGACCAGGTCCTGCGCGCGCGGGCCTGCGCCGGGTGCGGTCTCCAGGGCGTTGGCGATGCCGTCGCGTGCGGTGTCCGCGGTGCCCTGCGGGATGCCCTGAAGCTTGCCGTCGATGGAACTGCGGTAGCCGGCCGAGAGCAGCGCGCCCAGCAGCGCGACGCCCAGTGCGGTGCCGAACTCCCGGGTGACGTCGTTGAGGGCGGAGGCGACGCCCTGCTTCTCGCGTGGCAGTGAGCTGGTGATGGCCTCCGTGGACGGCGTCATCGCCAGCCCCGAGCCGAATCCCATGGCGAGCAGGCCGGCCAGGACGGACAGATAGCCGCCGTCGACGGAGACGAACAGGGCCAACAGGGCCAGGCCGACACCGGTCAGCGCGATGCCGAGGGCCAGGGTCCAGCGGACGCCGATCTGTGCGGCCGACCTGGGGGCCACGCCGGAAGCCACGATCAGCGCCACGGCCATCGGCAGCATCGCCACCGAGGAGAGCAGCGCCGACCAGCCCAGCACGGCCTGGAAGAACGGCAGGAGGACCACGGTGATACCCGCCTGGACACCGAAGGTCACCAGCAAGGTGATCGCACCGCCGGCCAGGCCGCGCTCACGGAACAGCCGCACGTCCAGCAGCGAGGCGTCCCGGCGGTGCAGCTCCCAGAGCGCGAAACCGACGGTGGCGACGGAACCGACGGCGAGGCTGATCAGGGTCACCGGGGCGGTCCAGCCGCGCTCCGGCCCCTCCTGCAGGACGAAGATGAGGCCGACGACCGCGACCGTGGACACCAGCGCGCCGATGGTGTCGAAGGAATGCCGGGACCGCTCGAAGGAGTTGGGAACCGACTTCAGCGTCATGGCCATGGCCACGACGACCAGGACCAGCGGCAGGACGAACAGCCAGCGCCAGTCCGCGGCGTCGACCAGGAACGCCGCCAGGAACAGGCCCACGACGCCGCCTCCTCCGCCCACCCCGGTCCACACCCCGATGGCCTTCCCACGCTGTTCCTCGGGGAAGGTGGAGGTGATGACGGCAAGGGTGACGGGCATGATCATCGCCGCTCCGACACCGGCGCCCGTCCGCGCGGCGATCATCACCTCCGCGTTCGGCGCCAGGGCGCCCGCGACGCTCGCGACACCGAAGACGGCCAGCCCGGCGATCAGCATGGGCTTGCGGCCCAGACGGTCACCGATGGCGCCGAACGGCAGCAGCAGGGCGGCCAGGGCGAGGGTGTAGATGTTGATGATCCACAGGACGGTGCTCTGCGAGACCCCGAAATCGACGGCCAGGTCGGTCTGAGCCACGTTCAGCCCCGACACCGAAGCGATGACGGCCATCAGCGCGACCGAGACGGCAATCAGGATCGTCCGCAGCTGACGCGCATCCGGCGCGCTACCGTCACTCGCGGCAACGGCTGCCGTCCGGGGAGACTGGCTCAGGGGCATGGGCACCTCTCAGAAATGGGCACGGGAAGTCAGCGCCGGCACAGTGCCGGTCGCCGAGCGAGGGGGTGGGGCCCGGTCACGGCGGCGCCCTCGGGGAGCTCGCGCGAGTCCGGGATTCGAGCGGTGGCGGTCGCGTCCTGCGCCGCGGCGACGGCCGCGCCGGCAGTGACCGCCGGGGCACGAGCGGAAGGGGATCCTCCTGCTTGCTCATCCACCGTATCGGCGTAACCGGGCGACACCTTCCACTTCCGTTAAAGTGGGAGACATGCCTGCTCGGAGCTCTCGAAAACCAGGCCGACCACTACCGGTTTCCACCGAAGGACCTCCGCCGCCCGCGCCAGCCACCGGGCTGCGCGCCGATGCCCGGCGCAACCGCGACCGGATCCTCGAAGCCGCCCGCGAGGCATTCGCGATGCAGGGGATCGACGTACCCATCACCGCGATCGCCCGCCGCGCAGGAGTCGGCGCAGCCACCCTCTACCGGCACTTCCCCACCCGGGCCTCGCTCGTCACCGAAGCCTTCGCCGCGCAGATGGCCGACTGCGTCGCTGCCCTCGACGACGCGCTGGCCGACCCTGATCCCTGGCGTGGGTTCTGCAGTGTGATCGAGAAGGTGTGCGTCATGCAGGCCACCGACCGGGGCTTCACGGCCGCCTTCCTCTCCCAGTTCCCCGACGCCGTCGACTACGAGCGCGACCGCACCCGCGCGGAGAGAGGCCTCGCCCAACTGGTGCAGCGAGCCAAAGACACGGGACGACTACGGGCCGACTTCCACCCCGCCGACCTCACACTCCTGGTCCTGGCCAACAGCGGCGTCGTCGGAGAATCCCAGCAGGTCTCGCTGGCCGCGTCCCGCCGCCTGACCGCCTACCTGCTCCAGTCCTTCCGGACCGCCCCCACCGAGCCCCTGCCCCCGCCCGCACCGCTGGGGCTCCAGCACATCCACCAGCCTCAGCCCACCCACTAGGGTCCGTCTTCAAAGATCGCTAGATAGTGGATCATGGTGGGGGGCGCCGTCATGAACTCACCGACCAGGAGTGGGAGTTACTCGCTCCGCTCATACCGAGAGCCTCGACAGGGCGTCCGCGGGTGGAAGACCGCCGGGTGATCAACGGCATGGTCTACAAGATCCGGACCGAGATCTCCTGGCGTGACCTGCCGGAACGCTACGGGCCATGGAAGACGGTCTACACCCGCTTCCGCCGCTACGCCCTCGACGGCATCTTCACCCGAGCCCTGCAGCAGGTGCGGGCCCGGGCGGATGCAGTTGGGGACATCAACTGGCTGGTCCAGATCGACTCCACCCTCGTCCGCGCCCACCAGCACGCCGCCGCCACGGGCCGAAAAGGGGGACCCGCCGGAAGGGCGAACCGGATGATCACTCCCTCGGCCGGTCCGGGCTTCGCGAAGTGGATCTGCCGTGGTCCTGGGCGAGTTCTGGCAGGCAGGGATGGTGATCAGTGGACTTCCTCTCGACGAGCAACTCGAGTCCCCGCGTGCGGTGCTGTCGCGTGACGACGTGTTGACGGAGGTGCTGGCGCGAACCGCGACGTTGGGCCTGCCTGGGTGGAATGTGTCCGCGGGATGCCTGTTCCAGGCCGTGGGGAACGTGGCCACGGACAGACCACCGACCAGCGGCATCAAGGACCACGACGTCTTCTACTTCGACGCCGCCGATCTGTTCTGGGAAGCAGAAGATGCCGTGACTCTCAGCCCACACCGGTGCGGACATCCGCCGCTGGGCGAAGAAGAGAGAGGTCGAACTGTGCATCACCCCGACGTCCGCCTCCTGGGCCGACCCGATCGAGGCCACTTCGGCCCGCTGCGGCTTTCCACCCTGGCCAACTCCACTACCCCAGCCACCCCGCACGGAATCGCGCCCTGCACCGCTGCCTACGCTGGCCCAACGGCAACGCCAACGCCCGCCACCCCGCCGTCCTCGCCGCACAACGCCGAGAGCGTCTCCGCATCCGCAGTGAGAAGGGCATCCGCTGGGGCGGATGCCCCCTCACCCCAGCGGCCTGAACACAACCCGGCGAACCTGATGCGGTCACAGCACGAGCAGGTGGTTGGTTGCTGTCGAGGCTCAGGATCCTGGGACTCGGAAAAGGCTTTGACGCGCGGTTCGCTGTTCATCGATGGTGAGCCGGACGTCTGGACCGAGCGGCCACGAATCGCCGCGTCGGCGACGGCTACACCACGGTAAGGGAGTTGTGGATGATTGTTGTGTCGGCCGCTTCGGGAGCTTTCGGCCGACTGGTCATCGACCAGTTGCTGGCCCGGTGCCCCGCTGATCGCATCGTCGCCGCGGTGCGCAATCCCAAAGGGGTCGCGGATCTCGCCGCTCGCGGGGTCCGTGTCCGCCTCGGTGACTACGATGACCCGGCAACGCTGCGCACCGCGTTCGAGGGAGCCGACCGGCTGCTGCTGATCTCCTCTCCGGAGCTGGAACCCTCCCGCCGCGTCGGCCAGCACCAGGCAGCCATCGACGCGGCCCGCACCGCCGGAGTCGGTGCGATCGTCTACACCAGTTTCCTGGGTGCCGACACTCAGGCCCACGGTGTCACCGCAGCTCATCACGCCACCGAGCGCAACCTGTTCGCCAGCGGGCTGCCCCACACGCTGTTGCGCCACCCCTACTACAGCGAGGCATTCCTCAACGCGGGCCTGCGTGCCGCCGTCACCTCAGGCGAACTGGCCAGCGGCACCGGCGGGCGTGGCATCAATACCGCTTTCCGCAGTGAACTCGCAGAGGCCGCCGCCCACGTCCTCACCGAGGATTGCCACCTCGGCCGCGCCTACGACTTCACCGGCAACCTGTGGACCTACAGCCGGCTCGCCCACGCACTCAGCCGTATCTCCGGCAGACCCGTCGTCCACCGAGACCGGCACGGCCGCGCGCCCGGTGCCCAGGGCTGGCTTGAGGACCAGGTACGTGCCGGCGCACTGGAACGACAGACCGACGATCTCCAGCACGTCCTCGGTCACCCAGCCACCACCCTCGACCAGGCCGTCACCGCAATCCTCGCCCAACCCGCCCCACCAGCCGCCGGCCCTGCCCCGGAGTGACATTCTGGTCCTACGCGATGATGTCGCATGGGAGCAGGAGCGGAGAATGCGCATGCCCCGACGCCCCGGCGCACCTATGTGGTCACAGCACTAGGCCGGTCCCGAAGCCATCGCAAGGCGCCCAGCGGGTCCAGGGAACACCACGTGGTCCAGCGGCTGATCGACGATGCCTTCGAGGCGTTGGACGAGCAGACCAGGGTGGTCCCGGGGGCCGCCACCCTCGACTTCGCCGTGCCCGCACTGGCCCGCTCGCTCGCCGCTGTCCACGAACAGCGCCGGGCCCTGGAAGCCCAGATCAACGCCCTGCCGGAGGCCCCCCTCCCCGGTCCTGACGTCGATGCCCGGCGTCGACGTCAGGACCGCCGCCCTCCTGCTGGTCACCGTCGGCGACGGCACCAGCTTCCCGAGCGCCGCCCGCCTGGCCTCCTACGCCGGACTCGCCCCGACCACGAAGTCGTCGGGGACCTCGATCCACGGCGAACACGCACCCCGAGGCGGCGGCAACCGCCTGCTCAGACGCGCCATGTTCCTCTCCACCTTCGCCTGCATGAACGCCGATCCCGCCTCCCGCGCCTACTACGACAAGCAACGAGCCCCCGGCAACACCCGCGCCCAGGCCCTCCTCCGACTCGCCCGCCAACGCATCAGCGTCCTGTTCGCCGTGCTCCGCGACGGCACCTTCCACGAACCTCAACCCGCCGCGTCAGGCTGAATCGCCGAGAACCTGTCGCGCCGCACGAGGCGGTGTCGGTGGCGGCATCGACACTGACCGCGACCTGGCAGTTCGCCCGCTTGCCGACCGCTGCGCAGTACTGGCGGGCCACCCCGACCGACGCCTTGCCGCACTTGGCGAACGACACGTCGTCGATCACCCACACCTCAGGGCGGATGGCCTCGCACAACCACTCGGCGATCCGCCGCCTGACCGGTAACGGATCCCACGGCGAGTTCACGAACTGCCGCAGGGCCTGCATGTTCCCGTCCGGCAGACGCTCGGCCATCGGCTGGACGGACTTGCGCCGGCCGTCGAGCATCAAGCCTCGCAGACAGCACTCGCCCCGGAGCCGCTCCACTTCCCCCAACCACTCCAGGAAGCTGTCCACGATCAGCCGAGATCAGATCTCGATGTCGAACTCCGACACCTCGGGCCGAAAGCGCCGGATCGAGTAGGTCCGCACCCGCGGACGCTGCTTGCCGCCCTGGAGCGTGGACTGGAGAACCCATCGCTCACTGCCGGGCAGGAACACCTCTGCGTCCTCGTCGGGGTCGGCGAAGAACGGACGTCCCGACTGGTCGAAGCCCTGACCGCTGAAGGTGTTGGACGTCCTCGTCGTCCAGCGTGACGGTCATGAAATGTGGACTGGGCTGTTCGCTTCCCCGCACGGTCAACGACAGCATCCGTCGCTTGCACACGGGCGCTGGACCGGGCGGCCACCACTGCCTGCCCCGGGGACGGGACTTGAGCTTCATCGTGGTCATGCGACCACTGTCGGCGAGACGCTTCGTGCGACGCCACCGGTAAACTGACGTCTGATGCCGAGAACCCGTCAACCATCATCGACGCCCGCCGATGCAGGCGGTGGGATCCCGCAAGGGGGCGCCTGGCTGCCGCACGGCTTCCAGCTCGCCCCCCACAGCCACGTTCAGGGCCAGCTGGTGTACGCCGCCGCCGGCGCCCTCGCCACGGCGACGGAGCGCGGCACCTGGGTTGCTCCGGCGGATCGGATTACCTGGACGCCCCCGCGCTTCGCCCACTCGCGCCGCTTCTACGGCCAGACCGACGTGCGGCTGGTGTCCGTACCGCCTGATCTGTGCGCCGAGCTCATCGATCATCCCGGCGTCTTCGCGGTGAGCCCACTGCTGCGCGAGGCCCTCTTGGCACTCACCGACGAACCGGAACGAAGGGCCGGCGCCCACCGGCGCCTGCTCGCCGTCATCATCGACGAGCTGGCTGACGCCGCCGAGACCTCCCTGCACCTTCCCGAAGCCAGTGACGACCGGCTGTGTGCCGCCACCGACCTGCTGCGCGCGGACCCCGCCCGGCCTTCCACCCTGGCCGAGCTGGGCCGGGCGGTGGGAGCCAGCGAGCGTACGCTCAGCCGCCTGTTCCACACCGAGCTGAACATGAGCTTCCACCGCTGGCGGACCATCCTGCGCATCCACCACGCTCTGGCACACCTGACCGACGGCATGACGGTGACGGAAACCGCGGTCGCATGCGGCTGGTCCAACCCGTCCACCTTCATCGATGCCTTCACCGAGGTCGTCGGCCAGACACCCGGCCGTTACCAGGCCGGGCTCCGCATTCGCGGACGCTAGCCACTGAGCCGACCTGTCCGCTTCGGGGCTGTCGAGTGTGCAACGAGCGTCACCCGAATCGACTTGGCGGGTTTCCGGTATCGAGTGTCGACCTACCAGTGGTTCGCAACCCGCCCGGTCTTCCACAGTGGACAGCGAGCGGGCACCGGCCTCCGACCTCATGGCCGGCGCCGCGATGTACGCGTTCGGCGCGTATCGACCACCGTACGGATCATGAAGGGCCTGAACACATGACTGACTGGCTGTTCTCTATCCGTGTGAGTGGTCGGTCGGGTCTCGAACAGGGTGCTGGATCGGGTGAGTTGTCGGGTGCGCGGGCATGAAAGAAGGGCCTCTTGGTAGCTCGCGGTTGTCGAGTCCAGCGAGGAGCAAGAGGCCCTGTTGTCGAAGTGTCGCGTGGTCGTGGTGGCCGGGTCCAGTCCGTCCACTCCTGGGTGTGACTGTCTCGCCCACAGGTTCGGGAATGCGGCCGACCGTCCGGGGCGCCGGCCCCGGTACGGCTCGGACCTGAGCGATGCCGAGTGGGCACTCGTGCGGGATCTGCTGCCGGCTCCGGGATGGCTGGCGGGCCGGGGCGGCAGGCCGGAGGGCTACTGCCACCGGCAGATGATCGACGCGGTGCGCTACCTCGTCGACAACGGCATCAAGTGGCGGGCGATGCCGTCGGACTTCCCACCCTGGCCGCGGGTGTATGCCTTCTTCGCCCGCTGGCGGGATACGGGACTCGTGGCCGAGCTGCACGACCGGCTGCGCGAGGCGGTCCGTGAGGCCGAGGGCCGCGATGCGGAGCCGACTGCGGCGGTGATCGATTCGCAGTCGGTGAAGGCGGACGCCACCGTCGCCCTCACCTCGCGGGGCTACGACGCGGGCAAGAAGATCAATGGACGCAAGCGGCACCTGCTCACGGACACGCTTGGGCTGCTGCTGGCCGTGCTGGTCGCCCCGGCGTCGACCACCGACCGGGACGCCGCCCGCCTCCTGCTGCCCGCGGCCCGGGGCCGCTTCGGGCGGCTGGCACGCGTGTGGGCCGACGGCGGCTACACCGGCCACCTCGTCGACTGGAGTGCCACGCAGCTCGGCGTCGTCCTGGACATCGTCCGCCGCAGCGACGACATCCGCGGTTTCCAGGTCCTGCCCCGCCGCTGGGTCGTGGAACGGTCTTTCGCCTGGTGCCTGCGCAGCCGGCGCCTGGTCCGGGACTACGAACGCCGCACCGACACCAGCGAAGCGGTCATCCTGTGGTCGATGACCATGCTCATGGGCCGCCGTCTGGCCGCCCGGGGGCAGGGGCCTGTTCCGGCGCGGGCGGCATGAACCTGCCCGGTTTCGCCTCGACCAGCCAGCCCCGTTCCACCAGCCGCTTCAGCCGGGCCCTCGCCCCTTCGACGCGGGAGGCGGACGCGCTGTCCCAGCCCAGCACCACCGCCGCCCGCCGGGCACCCAGCCCGTCGCCTCCCGCATCGACCGCGGCGGCCATCAACACCTGATAGTCCGGCGACAACTCCGCCACCTCACTCGCGTGACGCCGGTGCGGCACCGCCCGGCGAGGCCCAACCGCCTTCCTCCGCGGCACCTCACCGGCCCCGTCCGCGGATGCGTTCTCCTCGGCCAGCGCCTCCAAATACTGCTCCAGGCCGATCACCCGGCGCCGGTGCACCTCTTCCGCCTCCGCCAGAGCCGCCCGCACCCGTTCCAGCTCGGCTTCAAGGTCCTTCACCTGCGCGGCCGCGGCCTTCTGCCGCGTCTCCAGAACCGCCCGCATCGACGGCATCCGCCACCTCCACGACATCTCGCCCGGCAACAAGCCCAGACTCCCGCGGCAGCCCATGCTTCATACCTGACCAGCGAAGACGTCACACGAGATTCGGAAAGAGAACGACCTCTGAGACACGCGACGACACGTCCGTCGTCATCATCGGGGCCGGCGTCGCCGGTCTGACCCTCGGCAGCTTCCTGCTGCGCAACGGCGTCGACTGCTTCGTGTTGGAGAAGCACCCGCGAGCCTACGTCGAGAAGCGCCAGCGCGCCGGAACGATCGACACCTTCGGGGTTCGCCTGTTCCGCGACTGGGGCTTGGAGGAAGTTCTGGAGGGCGACCCGATTCCGCACAGCGAGGGCGGTTTCTACATCGACGGCCAAGCGATGCCGATCGACGTGGACGAGGGCGACAACGAGAGCCTGTACTGCCCGCAGCAGGTCCTGGTGCGCAACCTCACCGAGGTCTTTCTCCGCGAAGGCGGTGACCTGCGCTACGAAGCTGCGGACGTCGCCCTGGAGAACATCGCCCAGGGCCGCCCGGTGGTGCGCTACCGAGATGCCGACGGTGCGGCGCGAGTCATCGACTGCGACTTCGTCGCCGGCTGCGACGGCTTCCACGGCGTCTCCCGCCGCTCCATCCCCGCCTCCGCGCTGACCGAATACTCCTACGAGTACGGCTACTCCTGGCTCAGCGTCCTGGCCGCCACCGAGACCAGGCCCTCGGGCATGGCGATCCATGAACGGGGCCTGGCCGGGATGATCCCCCGCGGCCCCGCAGGCAGCCGCATCTACCTCCAGTGCGCGGTCGACGACACCCCCGAACAGTGGCCGGACGAGCGCATCTGGAGCGAGCTGGAGGCCCGGTTCGGCACGCGGCCCTCACACGGCGAGATCCTGTCCAAGCAGATCGTTCCGCTGCGCAGCGTGGTGTTCGACCCGATGAGCTACGGCAACCTGTACCTCCTGGGCGACGCCGCGCACATCGTTCCTCCAATGAGCGCCAAGGGCATCCACCTCGCTCTGCATGACACCGAGGTCTTCGCCCGCGCGGTGATCCGCCATGCCACCGAGGGCGACTCGAGCCTCCTCGAGAGTTACTCGCAGACCTGCCTGCCGCACATCTGGAACTACCAGGCGTTCGCCACGTGGATCACCGACACCATGCACAACGCCGGATTCACCGGTTGCGAGGGCGAGTTCAAGAAGCAGATCGCCCGCGCTGAGCTCCAGCGCCAGTTCGCCTCGGAGTCGGCGAACAAGCTGTTCAGCGAACTCACAGCCGGAACCAACTAAGGCCCGCTTCCTCCGGGACTGCGCTGCGTCCTCCTCATCCGGTTCCGGGCCCTCCGGGTCGCGCAGGGGGTGCAGGGCACGGGCCGCCGGGGCGGAGGCGTCGAAGCCGTGGCAGGTCCGGCAGGTCCGGCAGGTCGATCTTCGGGAGCGCCTTCTCGACCCGCTTGCGCAGCCAGGTCAGGGACGTCGACTCGCCGAGCGCGCCGAGCCCAGCGACGTTCAGCTTCACCCGCCCGTCGTCCTGCACCTCGATGGAATCTTCGCGGGCGGCCTCGCTTCTCCAAGGCGCTCGGCGAGTTGCTTCCACGCGGCGTCCGGGCCCCGCGCCGGCTCCACCAGGTGTTCCTCTCGGCGGGCGGTCCCGGCCCAGTGCCGTCAGGACCTCCTCCTCGGCCGCGCCCCAGTCGGGCCGGTCCAGCGGCGGGCACGCAGGCTGGACCGGCGGTGCGAGGGTGAGGCGAAGACATCGCGGTTGTTCAAGGCCCGGTGCAGCTGCTCCAGCACGCACACCACATATGCGTCCCGGCCCAGTGCGCTCTGCGGCAGGCCGGGGTTGGCGCACACCGCCCTGCGCCACGTCGGCGGCACGAACTCGTCGTCCACCTCCCGGCAGCAACGGCTTGGCTCCCGCCTTCCGCCGCGCCGGCACCGGCACCGGCAGGCAACGGACCTCGCCCAGGGCCCACTTGCCCGCGCTCACCGCATCAAGCGCCTTCGACTCGCCCAGCGGCGACAGGAACGGCCGCACCGTGGCGCACTGGGTCGCGAGCACGGCCCGCAGGGCGATCTCCGCGGAGTCCTCGTCCTCGGGCGCAGCGGGGCCGGGCCGCCGCCGGCTTTCTTGCAGTCGCGTGCGCACCGAGACACGGGAGGGCTGGGGGTCGTGGAGTTCAACGGCGGCGGCGACGCAGAGGCAGGAGGGGTGGTGGGAAAGACGTCGACGGCGGCGAGGAAGGGTGCGCGGGGCGTGAGATCGGGGCGATCCAGCACGTCGGGCAGCACAGAGGCGTCGAACCGGCGCAGCGAGGGACAACGCGGTACGGCCCGCACTGCAGCGCCTCATGGTCCGGGAGATCGACGCCGTCTCCGCGCGGCCGACGAGAGTCGTGGAGATCGACTCCTCCCACTCACCGTTCCTCTCCCCGCCGGCCACGCTCGCGGAAGTCATCGAGGCGGCACACACAGCACTGCGCGCGGCCGACGAGCCCGCGCGGACTGCCCGGGTCTGGTTCCGCCCGGGTGGCCGGCGGGCTTCGAACAGGCGGCGTTGTCCGGTGGGTCGGCCGGGGCGGAGGCATGCCGGTGAGCCGGTGAGCCGGTGGCAGGGCGGCACAGGACGCGAGAGCCCACTCACCGGCCTGCCCCTCCGGCAGGCCCTCGAAGCGTCCGCGGACGGCCCGGGCCCGACGAAGCACTACCGGCGGTCCCGGACGGCGGGGGGCAGGCCGCGCTCGGGGACGTTCTGGAAGGCGACCGGGCGGCGGAAGCGGTGCACGGCCGCCGTGCCGACGGAGGTGGTGGTGGGCGCCGTCGAGGCGGGCCAGGGGCCGCCGTGCTGCTGGGCGTCGCTGACGGTGACCCCGGTGGGCCACTCGTTCCAGATGACGCGTCCGGCGTGCCGGGTGAGGGCGTCGAGCATGCGCAGTCCGTCCTCGTCGAGGGCGTGGCCCCCCTGGACGGTGCCGGTCAGGGTGCCCTCGAAGTCGCCGAGAACCTCCTCGACCTCGTCCAGGGTGCCGTACTCGACGAGAAGCGAGGCCGGGCCGAAGACCTCCGTGGAGATCAGCGAGGGGGTGGTGCGCACGGCCTCGGTGGTGGTCCGCAGCACCGCGACGTCGGGGAGCCCGTCGCCGCCCGGGGTGCGCGCGGCGACGCGTACTCCGTCCTGGGCGGCGAGGTCGTCGAGCGCGGTCGCGTAGCCGGTGGCGGTGCGGGCGTCGAGCATCGGACCGGCGACGAGTGGCGGCATGGCCGCGAGGAAGGCGTCGACGTCGGGGACGAACACCACGCCGGGCTGGGTGCAGAACTGCCCCGAGCCGAGGGTGAAGGACGCGGCGAATCCGTCGGCGATGTCCGCGCCCCGTTCGGCCCACCCTGCGGGGGTGACGACGACCGGGTTGGTGGAGCCGAGTTCGCCGTAGAACGGAATGGGGTCGGGACGGCCGGCGGCCAGCTGGAAGAGCTGGTGCCCGCCGCGCGTGGAACCCGTGAAGCCGACGGCCTTGATCCGGTGGTCGCGTACGGCGTCGGCACCGTCCCGCTCCCCCTCGATCAGCTGAAGCAGGTCGGGGGCGGCTCCCGCGTCGGCCAGGGCCGCCGCCGCGACGGACGCGGTGAGCCGGGAGAGCGTGGGATGCCCGGGGTGGGCCTTGACGACGACGGAGCAGCCCGCGGCGAGCGCGCTGACCGTGTCACCGCCCAGCACGCCGAACGCGAAGGGGAAGTTGCCCGCGGCGAAGACCAGGACGGGGCCGAGCGGCACGGTGGTGCGGCGGATGTCGGGCCGGGCGCCCATCGGCCAGTCGGGGTCGGCGTGGTCGATGCGGACGTCGTCCAGGGCGCCGGTGGCGAGGCGGTCGGCGAACAGCCGGCACTGGAAGGTGGTGCGGGCGAGCTCGCCGGTGAGCCGGGCCTCGGACAGGTGCGTCTCGCGGTGGGCGACGGGGATCAGTCGGCCCGCGGCGGCGTCGAGCGCGTCGGCGAGCACGGTCAGCAACCGGGCGCGGTCGGCCGGCGAGGAGGTGCGGATTCGTTCTGCCGCGGCCGTCGCCCTGGCGAGGACGGTGTCGAGTGGTGGCGCGGCGGGGGCGGAGGTGAGGGTGGCGGGTGGTGCGGAGTGCATGTGGAGGACCTCGTAAGGGGTCAGGTGACGATGTCGTGGGAGGCCATGTCGGCCAGCGTCCACTCCTCGACCTCGGTCAGATGGAGTGCGGCGGCCTCCTGGGCGGCGGCGATGTCGCGCGCGGCCATGGCGTCCAGGATCTCCAGGTGGCGCCGGGTGGAGCCGGCGAGGCGGTGCGGGCCGGTGGCGCCGAGGACCCGCAGCCAGTAGACGAACGGTTCGACGGACTCGCGGGCGGCGATCAGCCGGCTGTTGTCGGTGTGGGCGATGATCTCGTGGTGGATGCGGGTGTCGCTCGCGAAGAACGGCTCGTAGTCGCCCTGTTCGGCGGCGCGCAGCGCGGCGACGGCCTCCTCGCGCAGGTCGGCGATCTGCTCCAGGGGCATCGCCTCGGCGGCGACGCCGGTGGCGAGCCACTCCAGGCCCTTGCGCAGCTGGCACACCTCGTGGACGTCCTGACGGGAGGGCCGAGTGACGAAGGTGCCCGAGCGGGGCCGGGTCTCCACGAGGCGGTCGTGCTCCAGGCGCACCAGCGTGTCGCGGACCGGGGTGCGCGACACGCCGAACTCGGTGGCGATGGCCTGGGGGTCGATCCGGGATCCGGGCGCGTAGACGCCGGTGGTGATCCGGTCGCACAGGATCGAGTAGAGCTGTTCGGAGATCGACTCCACGACGAGCGGGGCGGCGCCGCCGCGGCTACGAACGGAGGGAGTGGCCATGATCGCCCTTCTTGTCCGGCTTCCGGGGGACCCGCCGGCACCGGCCGACGCGGTACCGGCGCCGGTCGACAGCATCTGATGGATCAGATCAGGTTAGCGGCTTCGAGAGCGGCGCGGATGCGTCCCCGTTCTGCGTCCGTGGCGGGCTTGAACGGACGGCGCGGGAGGCCGGGCGAGCGGCCCTGGAGCTCCAGGGCGGCCTTGAGGGTTGCGGGCAGGTTGGGGGCGTCGATGGCCCGCCAGACGGTGAGGATGCGCTCGTGCAGTGCGAGGGCCTTGGCGTGGTCGCCGGCCTGGACGGCGTCCCAGAGTTCGACGCTGAGGCGCGGTGTGACGGTGGGGATGGCGGCGAGCGCACCGTGGGCGCCCATGACGAAGGCCGGGTAGTGCAGGTCGTCGAGGGCGGCGAGGACGGTGAACCGGTCGCGCATGCGGTGCAGCAGGTCTGCGAGGAGGTGGATGTCGCCGCCGGACTGCTTGACGGCGACGACCTGCGGGACGTCGCGCAGCAGCTCGATGGTGTCGACCGGGACCAGCGCCCAGGGCACCACGTTGTAGAGCACGATCGGCAGGTCGGTGGCCTCGCCGATCTCGCGGTAGTGGGCGACGGTCTCCTCCGGTGAGGGCGCGAAGACGTAGTGGACCGGGGTGACCTGGAGCGCGTCGACGCCAGCGTCCTTGAGCGCGAGCGAGTACCGCTTGGCCTGGGCGGTGGAGTTCTGGATGACTCCCCCGATGACCGGAACTCGACCGCCGACCTCGTCGACCACGGTGGCACAGATCGCCGCGCTTTCCTCCAGGGAGAGGGTCTGCCCCTCGCCGGTGCTGCCGCAGGCGCAGATGGCGGTCACGCCCTGTTCGAGGAGGTACTTGACCTCGCCGCGCAGCAGAACCAGGTCGACCTGGTCGTTCTCGTCGAACGGCGTGACGACGGTGGAGATCATGCCGCCGAGCTGGATGTCCTTCACGTGTGTCTCCCGGGTATTGCCGCGACCTCAGTGCGGATGTAATGTCTGATGCATCAGATGCTAGCACGCGGTTCCAGACATAAGAACCGTCGATTTCCGGACACGGTCCCCCTCCTCCACTCTGGGGGAGTGCCCACCGCGTCATCCGAGCCGCCACCGCAATGGAGCGAGCATGCCCCAACCGGCCGCCACCCCCGCTTCCCGGGAGTCCTCCCTGCGCAAGGTCGTCACCGCCAGCGCCCTGGGAACCACCGTCGAGTACTACGACTTCACCCTGTACGCCACCACCGCGGCGCTCGTCTTCGACAAGGTGTTCTTCCCCGACGCCTCTCCCCTGGTGGGCACCCTCGCCGCCTTCGCCACGTACTTCGTCGGCTACGCCGCCCGACCACTGGGCGGCATCTTCTTCGGACACTTCGGCGACCGCCTCGGCCGCAAGAACGTCCTGATCATCACCATGCTGATGATGGGTCTCGGCACGTTCGCGATCGGCCTGCTGCCCTCCTACGACAGCATCGGCGTCGCGGCCCCCGTCCTGCTCGTCCTCATCCGGCTGATACAGGGCCTGGGCATGGGCGGCGAGTACGGCGGCGGCGTCCTGATGGCCCTGGAGTACAGTCCCCGCTCCCGCCAGGGCTTCTTCACCTCACTGGTGCACATCGGTACTCCGGCCGGTGTACTGATCCCCGTCGGCCTGGTCAGCATCCTCGACGCCACCCTGCCCCCGGGCTCCTACGACTCCTGGGCCTGGCGCATGCCGTTCCTCGCCAGCATCCTGCTGGTCGGCGTCGGCCTCTGGATGCGCCTGCACGTCACCGAGAGCCCCGAGTTCGTCAGGATGCGCGAGGACCGTGAGGTGCAGAGCCTGCCCGTCAAGCAGGTCCTCACCCGGCAGCCGGCCACGGTCGTCCTCTCCGTCCTGGCCAAGATCGCCGAGAGCGGTCTGTTCAACATCTACTACGTGGTGGCCATCACCTACGTCACCACCGAACTCGACCTGGCCAAGGGACCTGTTCTCCTCGCCGTCCTGATCGCCTGTGCCGTCGAGTGCGTCACCCTGCCGTGGTTCGGTGCCCTCTCCGACCGCATCGGCCGGCGCAAGGTGTACATCTTCGGCGCCGCCTTCCAGGCCGTCCTCGCGCTGCCGTTCTTCCTGCTGATGGAGACCGGCCAGTTCTGGGGCTACACCGTCGGCATGACCCTCGGGCTCGGCGTCGGACACGCCGCGATGTACGGCGCGCAGGGCGCCCTGTTCTCCAACCTCTACCCGGTCAACGTCCGCTACACCGGACTGTCCGTCACCCAGCAGATCGGCGCCACCCTCGGCGGCGGACTCTCCCCGCTCATCGGCACCGCCCTGCTCTCCGCGGCCGGCGGCCACTGGTCCTGGCTTATCGCCTACTGCGTCGGTGTCGCCGTCCTGTCCGGACTGGCCGCCACCCGCCTGCGCGCCGGCGAGGCCCCCGAGCACACCGCGCCCGCGACGGACGCCGCACCCCACCCTGAAAGGACCCAGGTCTCGTGAACCGCCTGTTCCTGCCGGCCGAAACCCCCGTCGAGCAGGCCCTGCACGGCCTGGCCGCCGCCCACCCCGGGCTGCTGGACCTGCATGAGGACCCTCTCTACGTCACCGCCCGCGAACGCCACCCCGCCCGGCGCGTCGGCCTCGTCTCCGGCGGCGGCTCCGGCCACGAGCCGCTGCACACCGGCTTCGTCGGCGCCGGGATGCTGGACGCCGCCGTCCCCGGCCGGATCTTCGCCTCCCCGCACAACCGGCAGGTCTACGAGGCGTCCAAGGCCGTCGCCGGACCCGAGGGCGTCCTGCACGTCGTGAAGAACTACACCGGCGACCGCATCAACTTCGGCATCGCCGCCGAACGCCTGCGGGCCGACGGCATCCCCGTCCGGCGCGTCCTCGTCGACGACGACCTCGCCACCGAGAGCGAGGAGACCGCGACCGGACGACGTGGCACCGGAGCCACCGTACTGGTGGAGAAGCTTCTCGGCGGCGCCGCCGACACCGGCGCGGGGCTCGACGAACTGGCCGCGCTCGGCGCCGAGTTCGCCGCCGCCTCGCGCAGCGTCGCGGTCGCCGCCCGCGCCCAGACCGCGCCCTCGCGCGGCGGGGAGGCGTTCGCGCTGCCGGACGGCACCCTGGAGTACGGCGTCGGCATCCACGGCGAACGCGCCGCCACCACCGTGGAGCACCCCGGCTTCGAGCGGCTCGTCGACCGCATGACCGAGCAGGTCGCCGACGCCCTGCCCGCGACGACCGGCTCCGTCCTCCTGCTCGTCAACGGCCTGGGCGCGACCACCCTGCTGGAGCTGTACGCGATCCACGCCCGGGTGTCCGAGACGCTCGGGAAGCGGGGCCTGGAGGTGGCCGGCCGGCTCGTCGGCACGTTCGTCCCCGCCCTCGACATGAGCGGCTTCTCCCTCACCCTCACCGCGCTACGCGAGGACTGGGCCGCCCACTGGCACGCCCCCGCCCGCACCCCCGCCTTTCCCGCACCGGAGTCCGCCCGATGACCACCGACCAGAGCCTGGTGCTGCGCACCTACGCCGACGCCGCGCGCACCGCCCACGCCACCCTCACCGCCCTCGACCAGCTCTCCGGAGACGGCGACTTCGGCGACAACCTCCGCGAGGGCCTCGACCGCGTCACCGCCGCCCTGGACGCCCACCCGGACCGGCCGCCCTACGCCGTCGCCGCCTCCGTCTTCCTCGACGAGGTCGGCGGCACGAGCGGCCCGCTCATCGGGCTGCTCTTCCAGGAACTGGCCCGCGCGCACGAGGCCCACTCCGACGAACGGGACGCCTGGCGTGCCGGGACCGGAGAAGGGCTGGCGGCGATCCAGCGGGTCGGCGAGGCCGAGCCCGGGGACCGCACCATGGTCGACGCCCTCGTTCCCGCCCGGGACGCCCTCGAAGCGGGGTCCGGTCCCCGCGAGGTGGCCCTCGCCGCCCTTGAGGGCGCCCACGCCACCGCCGCCCTGCGCGCCCGCCGCGGCCGCGCCTCCTACGTCGGACAACGGGCCGTCGGGTTCCCCGACCCCGGCGCCCTCGGCGTCGCCCTGCTGTTCTGGTCCCGCGCACGGGCACGGAAGGAGGCACCCGGTGAACTCACCGTGTATCTGCCGACGGTGCCGGGGACGGAGCCACCGGCCTGACTCCCCCGCCGCCGCGGACGCCTCGGGCCGCGGGTGCGGCGCACCGGCAGAGGGCGGACCCCGCAAGCGGGGAACCGGCCGGGCGTCTGCCATCGGTCGCCACCGTCGGCAGCGGGCTCGACCGCCTCATCAGGGTGGCCCGGCGGTCTCCGGCGGCACTGCCGGGCCACGACCCGCAGCCCCGGACACCACCCCGTCCGCCTCCTCCGCCGCCTCCACCGCGGCGGCGACGAAGGAGGCGACCAGGGGGCGGCGGTCGTCCTGCGCCCAGGCGACGACCAGTGCGCTGCGGGCCGCGTCGGCCACCGGCCGGTAGACGAGGCCGGGTCGGGCCGGCAGCGCCAGCGAGCGGGGCAGGACCGCGACCGTGCGCCCCAGCCTGATCATGTCCAGGAGGACCGCCCCGTCCTCGACCTCGGGACCCGGCCGGCCCTCGGGTGCCCCTGTCCAGCGCACGCCCTTCCAGCGGGGCAGTGCCTCCTGGGCGAGGTCGGCGAGCGTGATCTCGGGGCGGGAGGCGAGCCGGTGGCCCGGCGGCAGGATGGCGACACGTCCCTCGACCGCCAGCGTCTCGTGGTGCAGCCCGGTCGTGTCGTCGAAGGGCACGTACAGCAGGGCGGCGTCCGCGCGGCCGTCGCGCACATGGTCCGCGCGATCCGTGGCGCCGCCGAAGAGCACGTCTACCTGGCGGGCGTCGGGTCTGCGGGCGTAGGCGGCCAGGATGCCGGACAGGAGGTTGGCGTCGCCGCCGGCCTTGATGACCAGGCGCAGCCGGCCCTGCCGGTCACCGGCCCGGCGGGCCTTCTCGGCGGCGGCGCCGACGGCGTTGAGCGCGTGCCGGCCGTGGGTCAGGAGCGCCTCGCCCGCGGGGGTGAGGGCGACCTGTCTGCTGGAGCGGTGCAGCAGCGTCGTACCGAGCCGGGACTCCAACCGCCGTACCGCCTTGGACAGGGCGGGCTGGGCGATGGCGAGTCGCGTCGCGGCACGGCCGAAGTGCAGTTCCTCGGCGACGGCGACGAAGTACTCCAGCTCGCGGGTCTCCAGCTCGGCCATGCGGACCAGCCTACCGGTCGATCCATTCCCCCTAGGCATGGATCGGGAACGGACGGATCTTGGACGGACGGGAAAAACGCCTGTTCACTGACCTCATGATTCACCACACGATGATCGTCGCGTTCGACCGTCCGATTCCCCCGAGCGAGCTGGAGCAGTATCTGAAGGAGTTCGAGGAGCTGGTGACGGGCTCCGGCCTGGTCGACTCGTGCGCGGTTCGGCCGCACCTGCGCGTCCCGGGCGACGACCACGCCCCGGTGGCCGTCGCCGACGCGATCGTGCGACTGGGCGTGGCCGACCTCGACGCCCTGAACGCCAGCTTCGCGATGCCCGGTGTCGGCGAGTTCGTCGCACGCTGGCAGGCCCGCCACCCGTACAAGGCGATCTGGGCCAACCACGAGCCACTGAGCTGAGGACGCGGAGACCGGCGGCCCGGCTCGAAGCCCATGCCCGGACCGTCCGGTCGGCCCTGCCGACTGCCGGGGTCCGACATCGATCCGGCACCCTGGCCGGAGCCGCCGCCCTCCCGTAGCCCGATCCCGCATCACTGATACTCCTCGACGGACACCGAGGGCCGCTCCGCCCGGGCACCCGGACGCGACCCACCGCTCTCCGCGGCACCGCTGCGGCCGAGCGTCTTCGTCGTGGCCCCGCCGTCCTATGCGTGCACGGCACGGCGCTCGGACACACAACCCCCGCGGGACCGCCCGGGCACATCGATCACGGATCAGGGCGTGAGCAAATCCGTGGACGGGCCCTCAGCGCATCACTTAGAGGTCGTTCTCTTTCCGAACCTTGTGTGCGGATTCCGCTGGTCAGGCATGGGATTGCGCGTGCCACGAAAGCCTCGACTCGTTGCTGATCGAGTTGCCGTGGGGGTGGCGGATGCCGTCGA